>CACMVA010000002.1 GCA_902617045.1 uncultured SAR86 cluster bacterium | reverse complement strand
TTTGCAGTAAAGACAAGGAAAGATATTTAAATGGCGATGAGGAGCTGGAAAGACTTATTAATAGAGATGATGTCCATATTATTGTATGTGCTACATCTGGATTTGCGGGCTTAAAAACTGCATATATTGCATCCAAGACAGGAAAAAAGATTTTATTAGCAAATAAAGAAAGTATTGTTGCAGGCGGAGATTTAATTTTATCCTTAGCAAAAGAGAATAATACTAAAATTATCCCAATTGATAGCGAGCACAATGCAATTTTTCAATGTTTATCTGGTGGGAAGGGTACTGAAGACGTAAAAAGTATTACCATTACTGCGTCTGGTGGACCATTTATTAATGCCTCTATTAAAGAGTTACAACATGTTACTGTAGAGGATGCACTTAATCATCCTAATTGGAAAATGGGAAGCAAAGTTACGATCGATTCTGCTACTTTAGTTAATAAATGCTTAGAGCTTATCGAAGCTAGATATTTATTTAATTTAGATGAAAAATATTTTGATTTAGTCATTCATCCACAAAGCATAATTCACTCAATAGTCACGTATATAGATGGCTCAAGTATATGTCAGATGAGCTCTCCTGATATGAGGGTTCCAATTGCGCATGCTCTTTCTGAAGAGAATAGAATACCAATAGATTTTAAAGACTTAGACTTTAGTAACCTAAATTTATCTTTTCAAGAGTTTCCGTCCGACAGATCGAAGATTCAAGATATTGCAAGAGAAGTATGTAATAAAGGTGGGTTTCTAGGAACTGTATTTAATGCTGCTAATGAAATTGCTGTGGAAAGTTTTTTAGATAAAAAAATAAAATTTAATGAGATTTATGAAGTTATATATCGAACTTTTGATAAAAATATTGTGTCTAATGAGGTAACGATAGAATCAATAAATGAGGTTGATGCTCAAACACGCATTCATGCTCAGAAGGTGGTAAAATCGTTTGCTTAAAATAAATTAAATATGACGTATTTAATATACATACTAGCTTTCGCAGTTCTTTTAGGAGTTCTTGTTACTATCCATGAATTTGGACATTTTATTGTTGCAAGGATGTGCAAAGTTCATGTTCAAAGATTTTCCATAGGTATGGGCCCAGTTTTTTATAAGAAACTAGATAAACATGGAACTGAATTTGCCCTATCAGCAATACCTCTTGGTGGATATGTTTCAATGATTACAAATAAATTAATTGAACTTGAGCCTGAGATATCAAATCAACTAACTGAGGAACAATTAAAAAATACATTTGATTCAAAGCCAAAATGGCAAAGAGCCTCTATCATGTTTGCAGGACCATTAGCTAACTTTCTTTTATCAATTTTTATATTTACTGCTATTTTCTTAAACACTGCAGATCCTAAAATTGTACCTGTAGTAAATTCAGCTAGTCAGCAAATAACATACTCTTCCGGTGAGTCGTTTGAGATTAATGACCAAATATTATCAATAAATAATACGTCTGTTAAAGAAGCAAAAGATGTTAATTTGGAATTACTAACTTATGCGGGATATACAGGTGATTTACGTTTTGAAGTGATTAGAGACGGACTTCAAAATCCTACAAATGTTTTAGTTAAAGTAAGTAATTTTTTACCAACCTCTGAATCTCAAAGTAATCCAACTGAATATCTCGGAGTTGATATTTCATATTTAATGCAGCCAATAATTGGTAAAGTAATTCCAGGTGAGTCTGCAGATAATGCTGGAATCAAATCCAATGATAGGATATTGAAGATAGGAGATGCCAATATTAATTTTGCTTCAGATATTCAAAAGCAGGTTTCAGAAAATCCAAATAATAACGTTGAGTTTAAGATTGAAAGAGATGGCAAAATTATTTATTTACCGGTAGATATTGGGTCTCAGAGCAGAGAAGATAAGATTGTTGGGATGCTCGGAGTATCTTTTGGAACATCAAGAGGTTTATATCAGTCACTTTTAAAAGGTGTTTATGAAACATATAACTTAAGTGTGAAGACTCTTCAGTTTATAGGAAAAATGATCAGTGGAAATATGGGCACCGAAAATTTAAGTGGTCCAATTGGCATTGCTCAAATGGCTGGAGATACCGCTCAAGCAGGATTTTTACCATTCATGTATTTGATGGCACTCTTAAGTATCAGTCTTGCAGTGCTTAATTTATTACCAATTCCAGTTTTGGACGGAGGACAACTTACTTTACTTGGAATTGAGGCAATAAGAGGAAAACCATTACCTGAAAAGGCAGAAAATATAATTTATACTGGTGGCGCAGCAATTGTCGTTATGCTTATGGTTTTTGCAATTTTTAATGACATATCAAGGTTTCTATAGGCTTTGTAAATGAAGAATTTAAAAATTATTTTTTTATCATTATTACTAAGCCTAAATCTTCATGCTTTTGATGAATTTTTAGTTAGCGATATCAGAATAATTGGACTTCAGAGAGTTTCTACAGGAAGCATTTTTAATGTAATACCAATAAGTGTTGGAGATAGAATTGATGTAAGAAAATCTAATGATATTGTAAGATCTCTTTTTTCAACTGAACAATTTGATGATATCCAAATTGGAAAAGATGGAAATACTCTTGTAATTACAGTTCTTGAAAGGCCTTCAATATCATCAATTGAAATTTCTGGAAATAAAGCTCTTAAAACTGAACAACTTCTAGAGAGTTTAGACGGAGTAGGTATAAAAGAGGGAGAGGTTTACAAAAGATCAACTCTTGAAAAAGTAAAATCTGAACTTGTTAGATCATATGCTTCAAACGGAAGATACGGAGCAGATGTGGAAATTAATGAGATTCTTCAACCAAGAAATAGACTTGAAATCAGCATTGAGGTTGATGAGGGGAATAGTGCAAAAATTAAAAAAATCTCAATAATTGGCAACGAGACATTTAATGATGAAGAACTGCTTGACAGCTTTGAATTGTCTGAGGGGTCATTTTTTTCTTTCTTATCTAGTAATAATCAGTACTCAAGAGAAAAGCTTGTTGGAGATTTAGAAACTTTGGAATCCTATTATAGGGATAGAGGATATTTAAAATTTTCCATCGAATCGTCACAGATAAGTCTATCCAGGGACAAAAAATCAATTTTTATTACTTATAACGTTAATGAAGGTGATAAATATACAATTGATAACGTGGATGTAATGGGAGAGATACCTTTTGATGAGGAAGTATATATTGATATTGTAAATAGTTTAAAAGACCAAATCTATTCTCAGGCACAAATAACATCAATAGAGGAATTTTTTATTAATGTCTTAGGAAATAGAGGTTACGCATTTGCAGAAGTAAGCGGAGATACTGAAATTATTGATGATTCAAATAAAGTTAATCTTACTTTTACAGTTGTTCCGGGAAGTAAAACATATACAAGAAAAATTATTTTTACTGGCAATAATGTAACTCAAGACTATGTTCTTAGAAGAGAAATGAGACAGTTTGAAGGAGCATGGACCTCAGATAATAGTATTGAGGCAGGTAAAGTAAGGCTAGAAAGGCTAGGATATTTTAAAGAAGTAAATGTTGAGACAATTCCAGTAGTTGGAACAGAAGATCAAATTGATATTGTCTACAGTGTTGAAGAAGAGACTACCGGAAGCGTTGGAGGCAATATTGGCTATAGCGATTTTGGTCTAATGCTAGGTTTTAATTTGCAGGAACAAAATTTTTTAGGCACTGGCAATACTGTTGGTATTGGAATTAACAAAAATATTTATAGTGAGATGTATAACTTATCATTTATGAATCCATATGCCACAAAAGATGGTGTTAGTCTTGGTTATAACGTTTATTTTAGAGAAACTGATTATGGAGAGTTTAACGTAGCTAACTATTTAACAAATTCTAATGGTCTTGGGGCGCAATTTGGTTATCCAACTTCAGATATAACAAGATTAGGATTTAATCTCACATATGATAAAACTGATATAGATGTTGGAACCTTACCTGCTTTAGAAATATATGATTTTGTTTCTGCTGAAGGAAATATTTTTGAAACACTTTCTGCTCAATTTACTTGGCAAAGAGTTACTTTAAATAGAGGCTTATTTCCAACCGCTGGTTCATCAACTGTAATAAGTTTAAGTACCACAGTTCCAGGAAGTGATTTAAGTTATTATAGATCAAGCATTAGACAAAGATACTACAGACCATTATCTTCAAACTTTGTTTTTGGGTTTAATGGTGAGCTTGGATATTTAGATGCTTACGGTGATACTGAAGAAACACCCTTTTTTCAAAATTTTTATGCTGGTGGACCAAGATCTTTGAGAGGATTTGAATCAAATACACTTGGTCCAAGAAGTACGGACGCACCTTGTTATCAATTTAATTATGAAGAAAAAACATGCCCAAACCTTCTTGATACAGACGGAGATGGTGAATTAGATGCACCATACTTAAATCCATATGCTGGTTCTACATCAAGATACAGGGATAGACCAATTGGAGGAAATATTAAGGTTGAGGGCAGCTTACAGTTAATATTTAGACTTCCATTCATTGAAGATCAAAGATCTCTACGATCAGCTTTTTTCTTTGATTTTGGAAACGTTTTTTCAGATAATTGTAAAGATTATCAAACTAATTGTTACAAACCTGCACTTGAAGACTTAAGATACTCTTATGGTGTCGGTGTTACTTGGATAACAGGATTTGGACCTTTGAGTCTTGCAATATCAAAGCCAACCAATGCTGGACCTCAGGAGAGAACCGAAGAATTCCAATTTACAGTAGGAAATGTATTCTAGTTAATATAAAATGGTCAAATCCACGAAGGGGTACTTATGAAAAATATAATGAAACTATACTTACTATCCTTAATTTTCATTGCATCACCAATGATAGCAATGGATGGTGTTGCTGTTATTGATATGAGAACAGCAGTATTATCGACTCAAGCAGCTGCAGATGCATTTAAAGCTTTAGAAGAGGATCCTGATTACTCTTCAAACCTTGAAGAGGCAAAATCTCTACAAGCTGACAGGCAAGCTATGGCTGAAAAGTTACAAAAAGATTTTGAAACTTTATCTCAAGAACAGATTGCTGAAATGCAAAGAGATATTCAAGAAAAAGGACAAGATTTAGAATTTTTAGCAGGAAAAATCCAACAAGCACAAGAAGAGACAGCTGCAAAAATTTTTAATGAAACAGGCCCAGCTATGCAAAAAATTATTGGTGAATTGATTGCTGCAAAACAAATTAAGGTCCTACTTTCTAAAAATGAAAGCTTACTTTTTAGCGATCCTGCATTAGATCTTACTGACGATGTTACATCAATGCTTGATGTTGCAGCTTCTGAGGCCTCATCGCAGTCTGATTAGTAGTGTCAAAGCAGAAAAGCTTTACTCTTAAAGAATTAGCAAAAGTTACTGATTCAATTTTAGTTGGAGATGAAAACTGCATAGTTGATAATTTGTCTTCTATTGAAAATTCATCTAAATCTTCAATCACTTTTTTATCAAATAAAAAATATGCTTCTTCCTTAGAATTTTCAAAAGCTGCTGCAGTAATAGTTCATAAAGATTTTGAAAATAACAATAGCTTCAATTATCTCAAAACAGATGATCCCTATCTAACATATGCAAAGATTTCAAATTTATTTGAAAGGGATGATGAAATAAAAATTCCTTTTATCCATGAGTCTGCTGTGATTTCAGATAAAGCAACAGTTCATAATGATGTATATATTGGACCAAATGTTTGTATAGGACCAAATTGCACAATAGAACAAAATGTGATAATTCACTCAAATTGCTCTCTTGTAAAAGACGTAAGCATTGATTCAGGTACTATAATTCAAAATGGAACTGTTTTAGGGTCTGACGGATTTGGATTTGCACCAACAAAAGATGGTTATGTAAAAATTAAACAGTTAGGTAAGCTTAAAATAGGTAAAAATGTTGAAATTGGTGCAAATTGTACAATAGACAGAGGCGCAATAGATGATACAGAAATCCATGATGGAGTAATTTTAGATAATTTGGTTCATATAGCTCATAATGTTATTCTGGGTCAAAATTCAGCTATAGCTGCTTCATGTGCAATTGCAGGATCAACAAAAATCGGCAAAAATTTTCAAATGGGTGGTCTTTCAGGAGTTCTTGGTCATCTAGATGTATGTGATAATGTCACCGTTGGGGCGCATACTTTAATTACAAAAAATATAACAAAACCTGGAAACTATATTGGTATTATGCCAGCTCAAGAGCATAATGATTGGGCTAAATCATCTGTTTTTATTAAAAAACTTAGCAAGTAAAATGAAAATATCAAAAGATGATATTAAAAAATATCTTCCACACAGAGAGCCATTTCTTTTTATCGACGAAGTTGTAAATATTGATAAAAATAACAAGATACATGCAAGAAAGATAATTACCAGTAATGAGTATTTTCTTGAAGGCCATTTTCCAGGAAATCCTATCTTTCCTGGCGTAATAATTATTGAAGCTCTCGGTCAGGCATCAGGCATTCTTGGATTTGTTACTATGGACAAAACTCCTGAAGAGGGCTCAATATATGTGCTTGCCGGAGTTGATAAAGTAAGATTTAGAAAAAGAGTTAGACCAGGTGATACCATAGATATTTATAGTAAAGTTCTCGGAGAAAAAAAAGGAATTTGGAAATTTGATTGTAGGGCAGAATTAAATAATGACTTAGTATGTTCTGCAATTATTTTGTGTGCAGATAGGAAGGCAACATGAAAATACATTCGACAGCAATTATTCACGAAAAATCTAAAATAGATGACTCTGTAGAAATCGGCCCTTTCTGCATTATTGATGAAGATGTTGAGATTAAAAAAGGAACAAAGTTATTAAGTCATGTTGTTCTCAGGGGCCCAACAATAATTGGTGAGGACAATATTTTTTATCAATTTTCTACTATAGGAGAGGATACCCCTGATAAAAAATTTAAAGGCGAGAAGACTAAACTTGAAATAGGAAATAGAAATATCTTCAGAGAGGGGGTTACTGTTCATAGAGGCACTATCCAAGATAAAAGCATAACTTCCATTGGATCTGATAATCTTTTGATGGCATATTCTCATGTTGCTCACGATTGTGTTGTTGGGAATGGAAATGTTTTTGCAAACAATGCTGGCATAGCAGGACATGTTAATGTTGGTAATAATATTACAATAGGAGCTCTTACGACTATTCATCAATTTTGTAACATAGGTGATTATTCATTTATTGGAATGAATACATCAATTAACATGGACATTCCTGCATTTGTTAAAGTTGCTGCCGACCCCGCTAGAATAATTGGGCTTAATTCAGTTGGTATGAGTAGAAATGACATCAGCTCTGAATCTATTTCCTTAATTAAAAAAGCTTATAAGCTTGTTTACAGAAAGGGTTTAAAAATTGATGAAGCAATTAAAAAATCAAAGGAACTCAATAAAGATCAAAATGATTCTTTTTTAGATATATTTATAAAATCTTTAGAGATATCTGAAAGAGGAATTTTAAGATAAGTGTCTAAGAAGGATGTTCTAAACATTGGAATAGTTTGTGGTGAGCATTCCGGTGACAGACTTGGAGCAGGTCTAATAGAGGAGCTAAAAAAACATTACGATGTTAATTTATACGGAGTAGGTGGACCAAAATTAGAAGAATTAGGACTCAAATCCTCTTTTCATTATTCAGAGATAAATATTATGGGCCTTTTAGATCCATTACTGAGCATCTTTAAGCTTACAAGACTGAGAAAAAATTTAATTAAACTTTTTATTAAAAATAATATTAATTTATTTATTGGTATTGATTCGCCAGACTTTAATATGGGAATCCACAAAGCATTGAAAAAGAAATGTTTAAATAAAAACATTCAAGTTGTAAGTCCTTCTGTTTGGGGTTGGCGACAAGGAAGAGTTAAATCAATCCAAGCATATATTGATTTGACATTGTGTTTATTTAATTTTGAGCATAATTATTACAAAAAAGTTGGACATAATAGCTTTCATCTTGGACACCCTTTTTTTAATTTAAATAAAGAAAATAAGGAAAAGATTTTAAAAAAGTATAACTTAAATAGCTCAAAAAAATTCTTATCTGTTCTTCCAGGTAGTAGGAAATCTGAAGTTATCAATATGATGCCTGTATATTCAGACTTTATTAAAAAACATTATGGAAAGTTTAGAGATTATTTTTATTTAATACCCGTTGCTGATAAAGAATTGTTACCAATTATAAACAAACATTTTGATGGAGAGGATCTCCCAATAAAGATAGCTGAACAATCCATGAAAGATTTTTTATCCATCTCAAGTCTCTCAATTGTTACATCAGGAACTGCAACACTTGAAGCCTCCATATTAGAGTCTCCTCCAATTATTTGTTATAAAACAAACACTTTCAATTATTCAATCATTTCAAGAATGCTAAGGATAGATAACGTTGGACTTCCTAATTTATTGCTTGGGAAAAGACATTATATAGAACTTATCCAAAACGAATGTAATGTTAAGAATTTAATTGATGCAGTAAAAGCAACTGAAGATTTAATTCCTCACAGTTCAGAACATGCTTCAATGATAAGAGAATTATTAAAAGGAAATGGATATTCAGAAGCAATAAAAGCCATTGAAGCCCTTTGAAAAAAAATCTTATTGCAGGCACTGATGAAGTTGGTAGAGGTTGTCTAGCAGGACCTGTTGTTGCTGCAGCAGTCATCTTGAAAAATAAATTAGATAATCTAGATGATTCAAAAAAATTATCTACGAAAAAAAGAGATTTATTATCAAAAAAAGTTCTTGAAAATTCTTACTATGGGTTTGGGATAGTTTCCAATAATGAAATTGATAAAATTAATATTCTGAATGCTTCTTTATTGGCAATGAAAAGAGCTATACTAAACTTACCAATAAAACCTGCTTTGGTTTTAGTCGATGGCATATATAAACCTGATTTAAATATTCCAATGAAGACTATTATTGGAGGGGATTCTATTGAGGATGCAATTAGTGCAGCTTCAATAATTGCTAAAGTATACAGAGATAACCTTATGATTGAATACAATAAAAAATATCCTGATTATAACTTTAAAAAAAATAAAGGATATGGAACTAAGGAGCATTTTTTTGCAATTCAACAAAAGGGGATTTGCACAATTCATAGAAAATCTTTCAAGGGTGTTTTGAATAAATGACTCAGTTATTCTCACATCTAAGGGTGTCATCTGAGTACAGTATCTCTCAAGGACTCCTTACAGTTGATCAAATAGTAGATAATGCAATTCGTAATTCTGTACCCTCCGTTGCGCTAACAGACAAATCAAATATGTTTGGACTCGTAAAGTTTTTTAATAAATGTGAGTCAGCTGGCATTAAACCGATATCTGGGTCCTCAATAAGACTAATTTTTGATGATGATGAAACTTCATATGAATTACTGTGTTTGGCAAAAACTAATAATGGCCATAAAAATTTAATGAAGATAATTTCTAATGCACACAATAATAGTTCATTCAACTCCCCAATCATAAGATTTAATGACTTAATAGAATTAAAAGACGACATTATTGTGATTTCAGGTGGCAAGGACAGTCATATATTTGAATATCTCAAATCGAATAATATCTCAGATGCAACTAAAAGAATTGAGGATTTTAGAAATAATTTTGGTGATAATTTCGTTCTTGACGTTCAACTTACAAACAGAATTGATGAAATAGAGTATTTAAAAAATGTTTTACCTATTGCAAAAGATAAAGGCATTCCATTAATAGCAACTAACGATGTTTTATTTGCAGAACAAGATGATTATGAAATTCACGAAACAAAGGTATGTATAAATACTGGAAAAACCCTCAATGATCCAAATAGAGAGAGAGTATTTTCTGAACATCAGTACTTTAAATCACCACAGGAGATGACGGAGCTTTTTAAGGATTATGATTCACTTATTGATAACACAAATGAGATATCAAAAAAATGTAATGTCTCTCTTGAGACGAAAGGTTATTTTCTGCCTGAATATCCTGTTCCAAAAAAACATAATTTTGATTCATTTTTAGAAGAAATTTCAACTCAAAGGATTGAATCATATATCAAAGATTTTGATGATGAAAAACATAGTGAATATTTAGATAGACTAAATTATGAATTAGAACAAATTAAAACCATGGGATTCTCAAGTTACTTTCTTATCGTTTATGATTTTATAGAGTGGTCTAAAAATAATGATGTACCCGTTGGTCCAGGTCGTGGTTCAGGAGCAGGTTCGTTAGTTGCTTTTGCTTTAGGAATTACTACTTTAGATCCAATTTTACATGGTCTTTTATTTGAAAGATTTCTTAATCCTGAGAGACTTTCTATGCCTGACTTTGATGTAGATTTTTGCATGGAAAAAAGAGATATGGTTATAGATTATGTTAGTAAAAAATATGGTTCTGAATCAGTATCACAAATTGCAACCTTCGGAACGATGGCAGCTAGAGCAGTTGTACGTGACGTTGCAAGAGCACTGGGAAAACCATATGCATTAGGAGACAGAATATCCAAAATGATCCCTTTTGCACCCGGGATGACTTTAGATAAAGCTCAAGAAGAACAACCAATTTTTGCTCAAAGTATCAAAAGTGACACAGAGGTAAGAGAAATAGTTGATTTATCCTACAGGCTTGAAGGTATTGCTAGAAATGTTGGAAAACATGCTGGTGGCGTAGTAATTGCTCCTGGGAGCATATCAGATTTTTGTCCTGTATATGTTGATCGTCAATCTGACTCAGTTATGACTCAGTATGATAAAGATGATGTTGAAAAAATAGGTCTTGTTAAATTTGATTTCCTTGGATTAAGAACATTAACAGTTATTGACAGAGCAGTTAAATCTATTAACAAGAATTTAGATGAATCAAAAAAAGTTGATTTAAATAATATCCCGCTCAATGATGAAAATGTGTTTAAGTTGCTTTCTTCTGGAAAAACAATGGCGGTTTTTCAGCTTGAATCTTCTGGAATGAGAGATTTAATAAAAAGACTCAAACCAACGAAATTTGAAGAAATAACTGCTTTGCTAGCGCTATATAGGCCTGGACCATTAAACTCAGGAATGCATGACGAATTTGTTGACAGAAAGCACGGTAAGAGTCCAGTCACATACCCTCACCAGTTGCTTGAGAAGGTTTTGGAAGAAACATATGGCGTTATTGTCTATCAAGAGCAAGTTATGGAAGCTGCCCGAGTTTTAGCAGGTTTCTCACTTGGCCAAGCTGATATCTTGAGAAGGGCCATGGGTAAAAAGAAAAAAGAGGAAATGGAAGAGCAACGCGAAATATTCGTTAAAGGATGCCTTAAAAATGATATAAAAGAAAAAAATGCAGAACAGATATTTGATTTAATTAATCAGTTTGCAGAATATGGATTCAATAAATCACACTCAGCTGCATATGCATTAATTTCATACCAAACAGCATACTTAAAAACATATTATCCTGAACATTTTATGGCGGCTGTTCTTTCTTCTGAGCTTGGAAATACTGACAAAATCTACGCATTAACTCAAGAATGTTCAAGAATGGGCATAGAAGTATTAAAACCAAATGTTCAAACAAGCAATAAAAAATTTGAAGTAAATATTGAATCTAAAATTGAATATGGATTGGGTGCTATCAAAGGAGTTGCTGATGCATTTATTGATCATCTTTGTTCGAAGAGAGAAAAAACTCATTTTAAAGACTTGTGGGATTTTTCCAAAAAAATTGATATAAGACTGGGTGGAAAAAAATCATTAGAAGCCTTGTCCCAATCAGGTGCTTTTGATTCTTTAGCTCCAACAAGAAGTGTTGCAATTGAATGCACTAAAGATATGTTAAATGATGGGAGGCAACTAAATGGAAACTCCAACTTAAAAAGTGGTGATCTTTTTTCTGAAATGGAAGAGAGTTTTGATCCTTACGAGAAATATAAAAATATTAATGAGCTTACATTGAGTGAAAAGCTTGAATTGGAGAAAAAATCGCTTGGATACTATCTTTCAGGGCATCCGGTGTTAGCAATAGAGAATAAAATAAAGAAAATAAGATCCAATACAATAAATAAATTAAATAATGATACAAAAAAAGCTTCTCTAGTATGTCTAATAAATAGTGTTAGACAGATAAAAGATAGAAGCGGCAAACCACTTACTTTTATTAATTTCGATGATGGAACTGGCACTATGGATGGAATAGTTACAAGTGATGTGCTTGAAAATTGCCATAATTTCTTAAAAGAGGGAGAAATATTAAATTTAAAAGGTACTGTTGAAGTTGATGATTATAGAACTAATGATCTAGGGTCTCTTATGTTCAGAATGCGTGTTAAAGAGATCAGTTTGCTAGATACTGAATTAGACAAAAAAGTTAGTGAAGTATTAATTAACATAGTAGATTCACAAGCAATTTCACTTCAAGAATTTTCAAGACTTCTAGATACCATAGATAAGAGTTTTTGGGAGAATGGAAATTGTAGATTGAATGTAAAAGTTAACTCAAATCAATCTGAGGCAGTGGTAGACATTGGAGATAATTTTAAATTCAATCCTACGCTTGAAAATTTATTTTACCTTGAAGATATTTTTGGTAAAAATATTTTAGAGATATAAGAATTGTTAACATTAGACTTAATTAAAGAAAATCTGAATCTTCAAAATCATCTCTTCGTAGCTTACAGCGGCGGGCCGGATTCATCTGTATTACTTGATCTTTGTGTAAAATTAAGGGATACAAGCAACATCAACTTGTCTGCAATTCACGTAAACCATAATTTATCTAAAAAAAGTATTGATTGGGAAAATCATTGCATTAATGAGTGCAAAAGATTAAATGTAAATTTAATTATTGAATCAGTCCAAATAAACTCTGAAGGCGGGGGGCTTGAGTCTGCAGCAAGACAAGCCAGATACAAGATTTTTGAAAATATTCTAAAAGAAAATGAACAAATTGTTCTTGGGCACCACAGTGATGATGTTGCCGAAACCATTTTTATGAGAATTTTAAGGGGTACTGGCTTAGATGGAATTGAGGGGCCTGCCCGCAAAAGAAATATTGGAAAAGGAAAACTCATAAGACCTTTAATAAGAGTTCCTAAGATAGAGATAATGAACTATTTAAGAGATAACAAATTAAATTTTATTGAAGATGATACAAATGAGGATATAAGATTTGATAGAAATTTTCTTAGGCATAAAATATTTCCATTGCTCGAAGATAGATGGAAAGATTTTCCTAAAAGAATAAATTCATTGTCTTCAATTTCAAAAGATAGAAACGAAAATTATAAAATTTTAGTTTATGAAAAATTTGAACAATTAATTGGGAGTAAAATTATTCTTAAAGATCTAAAAAAAATTCCTAAATCTTTGGCTATCGATGTTATAAGATATTCTATAAAAGAATGTAATTTAGCAATACCTAACAGTAAAATAATGGAAGAAATATACAAAACTTTTGTTGCCTCAAGACCTGGTCCAAAGTCGTGCGTAACGTGGTCTAGAGCAGATAAAGAAGATTTCTCTGGCATGATCAAATATGAAGAAGGCAACTTAATTATTTCTAAGAGATAAAAGGAGATTTAAATGGATCTAGAAACAATAAATGTAGAAAAAATTGAAAAAGTTGCAATTATTAAATTAAATAGGCCTGAACTATTAAATGCCGTCAATGAGCAGCTTGTTTGGGATTTTCAAAAAGCTACAGAGAGTGTCAAAAATGATGAATCTATAAGAGTTGTAATTATTACTGGATCGGGGAGAGGATTTTCAGCAGGTGCTGATCTTAGCGAAAGAAAGGCAAGTTGGAAGGGTTCTAAAGATGCTCTTATGAGGGGGTATAAACCCTTTTTTGAAAATATAACAAGCATGCCTAAGCCTGTTATTGGAGCTATAGCAGGACCAGCAGCGGGCATTGGTGCTGCAATAGCTATGTCTTGCGATCTAAGAGTTATGTCTGATGATAGTTATATTCTGTCAGTATTTAGTAATATTGCTTTGGTGCCAGATGGCGGGCTCTCATGGTATCTTCCGAAATTTATGGGTTTTGCAAAAGCATATGAGCATGCAATTGAAGCAAAAAAAATATCAGCCCAAGATTGTTTAAAGTATGGGATTGCAAATAAGGTAGTATCAAGAGACGAGCTTGAAACAATTACTTTAGAATGGGCGCATAAACTGTCTAAGAGATCATCACAATCTTTGAATCATACAAAAAGATTGATGAGAGAGTCACTAGAAGTAGGTTATTGGAACACCTTCCAAAATGAAGCAGAAATTCAAAATGAATTAACAGTTAGCGACCAAAATAGAGAAGCCGTAAAAGCATTTCTTGAAAAGAGAGAACCTAATTTCGATTAGCTTTCTAATAATTTACTAAGTCCAACAATAATTGCATCAAATGATGCTCTAGTAGTGTTTGGATGTATGCCAACTCCCCAAAATGTTTTTCCATCCTTCTCAAGTTCTATATATGCTGCTGCTTTTGCATCAGATCCAGAGGAGATAGCTGTTTGATGATAATCAGCAACTTTTATTTCAACTCCAATTTTTTCTGAAAGACCGTTCACAAATGAGTCAATTGGACCATTTCCTGAGCCCTTTATTGTTGTTTCCTCATTATTCATATTCATTGTTAGTTCTAATTTATGAAGATCGTCTTTAGATGATGACGAGTGTTTTATGTACGAGTAATTATTAACAGGTTGAAGGTATTTTTTTTCAAAAATATCCCATATTTGTGAGCTACTAATCTCTTTACCAGTATCATCTGCTAACTTTTGAATTCTTTGACTTAGGCTTATCTGAAGTCTTCTTGGCAAAGAGACCCCATGATCTTTTTCTAATAAAAATGCAACCCCACCTTTACCAGACTGAGAATTAATTCTTACTACTGCTTCGTAATTTCTACCTAGATCAGCTGGATCGATTGGAAGATAGGGCACTTCCCACTTTGGATCATTAGATTTTTTAATAGCTTGAAAACCTTTTTTAATTGCATCTTGGTGAGAGCCTGAAAAGGCTGTAAAAACCAGATCTCCTGCATAAGGATGTCTTGGATGAACTGGCAGTTGATTGCAGTACTCCACTTCTCTCATAACAGAATTGATATTAGAAAAATCTAAATTTGGTTCAACGCCCTGAGTGAGCATATTTAAAGCAATCGTCACTATATCTACATTACCAGTTCTCTCTCCATTTCCAAATAGTGTTCCTTCAACTCTATCAGCACCAGCCATGATTCCAAACTCAGAAGCTGCAACAGCTGTGCCTCTGTCATTGTGAGGATGCAGGCTCAGGCATATGTCATTTCTATTTTTTAAATTTTTGCTCATCCATTCAATTTGATCGCCATAAATATTTGGAGTTGACATTTCTACAGTAGCAGGAAGATTTATAATAATTTTGTTTTTTGAGACAGGCTTTAGAATTTCTACAACGTTATCACAAACTTCTCTTGCATATTCTAGTTCTGTTCCTGTAAAACTTTCTGGAGAATATTCAAATGTCCATTCAGTCTCAGAATTTTCAAGCGCCAATTTTTTAATTAACTCAGCGGCATCAGTTGCAATTTTTTTAACACCATCCTTGTCTTGATTAAAAACAACTTTTCTTTGAAGTGTAGAAGTTGAATTGTAAAAATGAATAATTCCTTTAGATGCTCCTTTAAGTGATTGAAATGTTTTAATTATTAATTCTTCTCTAGCCTGAGTAAGCACCTGAATATTTACATCTAAAGGAATTTTTTTATTTTCAATGAGATCTCTCACAAAATCATAGTCAGTTTTTGAGGCTGATGGAAAACCTACCTCGATCTCTTTGAAGCCAAGCTTACACAATAAGCTAAACATTCTATTCTTTCTCTCAGAACCCATTGGCTCAATGAGAGCTTGATTGCCATCTCTAAGATCTACAGAGCACCAAATAGGGGCTTTTTTTATCGTGTTGCTAGGCCATTCGCGATTAACCAAATCAACTGGCTTATAAGCTGAGTATTTATCTGTTGGGTTATCCATTCTTTATAAAGTTAATGTTATTATGTTATTTATGCTCACTCCAGAAATAAAAACTAATCTTATCTTAAAAGAGATTGGTATCAAAAGATATTCATTAAGATCAAGCAATGATCAATCTCATAAAAAAAGCTTACATTTCTATAAAAAGGGGCACATTCTAGCATTACTTGATAAACCTTACGAAAATTTTGTTAGAGAACAACAAGACTTATTGATTGCAATATTCAGCTCAACAAAAATTGATAGTGGCGAGGAAGTTTTTAAAACAATTAGGTACTCATCAAACAATGATTTAAGTGGTGAATTTGAAGAGATGAGTGATCTAAAAATGATAATTATTTTTGGAAATATCTCTTGTGATTTTGATTTCAAAAATGAACAAATAATAGCTCCCAAATTAAGTTTATTACTTGCAAACAAAGATTCAAAAAAGGAGCTTTGGCTTCAAATCAAACAAAAATTAAATATATAGTTAATTATGCTCAAAATTTCTTTAATGGATCAGTCTGATTTAGAGTTCGCATATGAAATTGAGAAAGAAGTTAACCCAACCCCGTGGTCAAAAAAAAATTTTTTTTCGTCATTTGAGGTAGGCCACAATTCTATTGTATGCAAACATGAAAATAATCTTATTGGGTTTGCAATCTTTTCATTTGTTAAAGAAGAATGTCATCTCTTAAACATAGCAGTCACAAAAAGTTGGCATAGAAAGGGTGCTGGAAGTCTTTTGATGAATACCCTAATAAAACAATCGAAAGTACTGGGAGCAAAGAAAGTTTTTTTAGAAGTCAGATCAAAAAATTTTAATGCGATATCTTTTTATAAAAAATATAAATTTGTTCAAGACGCCTTGAGAATAAATTATTATGCTGGAAACAATCCAGATGATGCGGTGATGATGAGTTTAGATATTTAATCTAAAGATTTTTTTCTATACTTTTTTCTATTTCACTTGCCTCAACTTGAGGACCAAAACGTTCTATTACTTGACCGCTTCTATTAACAAGAAATTTTGTAAAATTCCATTTGATTTGAGATGTGCCAGCTATACCCGGTTTTTGTTTTTTTAAAAATTTATAAAAAGGATCTGTTTTTCTACCATTGACATTAATTTTATTCATTATTTTGAAACTTATTCCATAATTTGTGTCACAAAACTCTTGAATCTCTTCATTTGTTCCTGGCTCTTGAAATGCAAATTGATTACAGGGGAAACCTAGAATCTCAAATCCTTTGTTTTGATATTTTTTATAAAGTTTCTCTAGGCCTTTATATTGATAGGTAAGGCCGCAATAACTTGCAACATTTACTATTAAAACAATTTGATTCTTAAAGTCTGATAATTGAACATCGTTTAACTCAGCATCTTTGACTGAAAAATTGTATATTGTTTCCATAATTGCTTTATATGTGTGCGAAAATGTTTGGGTATTATATATGCAATAAAAAAGTTTTTTAACTACTAGAAATGAAGATTAAATATTTATGGAAGACATTTAAAGAATTATCTACCGATGATTTATATGCAATTCTTAACTTAAGGCAAAAAGTTTTTGTAATGGAGCAAGATTGCCCATATATTGATGCAGATTATTCAGATCAAGAAGCATTTCATCTTCTTGGATATGATGAAAAAAATATACTAAAAGCTTACTTAAGAGCCTTTTCGCCAAACATCAAATATAAAGGAGCCTCAATGGGAAGAATTGTTGTTGAGGAGGGCATGAGAAATAAGTCTATTGGAAAAGAAATAACAAATATTGGAATTAGGTTTTTAAGTGAAAAATATCCAAATCATGAAATTATTATTTCTGCACAACATAGGCTTCAAAAGTTTTATGAAGGATTAGGCTTTATTGCAAGAGGAGAGGTCTACTTAGAAGATGACATTGATCATATACAAATGTATATGCTCTCTAAGTAATTATCCTTTCATCAAATAATATAGTATTAATTTCCTCAGTAATAAATGGAGCAAATGGATGCACCAACTGAAGAATTTCTTTTAGGAGTGGTCTTAAATTTGATGTTTCTCCACTTTTCTTACATTGTTCGATATAAACATCACAAAACTTATTCCAAAAGAATTCATATATTTCATTAACAGCAAAATCCAGTCTGTAATCGGAAATATTTTTATTTATTTGTTTTTTGGTTTTACTAAACTCGTCATATATCCATTTATCATGATCGTTTTCTGCTTTAAACTTATCTTTTTCATTTGGATATCCGTCAATAAATCTTGCAGCATTCCACATTTTGGTACAAAAATTTCTAAATCCTTTTAGTCTTCCAAATTCAAAACTAATATCTTTTGTATGAGTAGCCAAAGAAAAAAATGTCATTCTTAGTGCATCTGTGCCATATGATTCTATTCCGTTAGGAAATTGTTTTCTTGTCTTTCTTTCAATTTTTTCAGCGATACCTTCCTGCATCAAATTTGATGTTCTTTTTTCAACAAGATCTTCAATTGAAATACCATATATTAAGTCAATTGGATCAATAATATTTCCTTTAGATTTTGACATTTTTTGACCATTTTCATCTCTGATAAGACCGGTAACATACACATCTTTGAAAGGTATTTTTCCAGTAAATTCAATACTCATCATTATCATTCTTGCTACCCAGAAAAATATAATGTCAAAACCTGTCACTAAAAGAGAAGTTGGAAAGAAACTTTTAAAATCTTCTGTTTTCTCTGGCCAACCAAGAGATCCGAATGGCCAGAGACTTGATGAGAACCATGTATCTAAAACATCCTCATCTTGCTTAAGATCTATTGCGTCAAGTTTATAATAATTTCTTACATCCTGTTCATTTTCACCAACGTAAATATTTCCATTATCATCGTACCAAGCTGGAATTCTGTGACCCCACCAAATTTGTCTACTTATACACCAATCCTCAATATTATCCATCCAATTAAAATAGGTCTTTATCCAGTTATTTGGATGAAATTTAATGTTTCCTTTTTTAACTTCCATATTAGCTTTCTCTGCCATTTCAGAAGTCTTTACATACCATTGATGACTCAATCTGGGCTCAATTACAATATTTGAACGCTCACCTCTGGGTATGCTCACGTCATATTCCTCTTCCTTTTCAAGGAGTTTTAACTCAGTTAATTCTTTTATGACTAATTTTCTAACTTTAAATCTATCTAAATTTTCAAATAATTCCGGTACATTATTATTTGTCCACGCATCTTGATTAAAAATATTAATTGGCTCGAAGTCGTCAATATTTTTGGACATATAAACTTTGTTATCTTTCTCATGTAAACAATATTTTTTGCCTATTTCATAATCATTAAAGTCATGAGCCGGTGTTATTTTTAAACAACCAGTACCAAATTCCATATCAACATAATCATCACCAATAATTGGTAATTTTCTTTCAACAAAGGGTAATAGAGCATATTTGCCAATGAGATCTTTATATCTCTTATCATTTGGATTTACTGCAATGGCCATATCGCCAAAAAGAGTTTCAGGCCTTGTTGTTGCTACTGTAATAAATTTATCAGAACTATCTATGGGATATTTTATGTACCATATAGTTCCTTTTTTTTCTTGTCTCACTACTTCAAGGTCTGAAACAGCAGTTTTAAGAGATGGATCCCAATTTACTAATCTATATCCCCTGTAAATCTTTTTATTTCTATAAAGATCAACAAATGCTTTGTTAACAGCCTTAGAAAATTTATCATCAAGAGTAAATCTATATTTGTTCCAATTTACAGTTGAGCCTAATCTTTTGATTTGAGATTGTATTTTATCTTCTGAAAAATCTTTCCATTTCCATACCTCTTGAAGAAATTTTTCCCTGCCAAGATCTTTTCTATCAATATTTTTTTTGGAGAGATTATTTTCCACAACCATCTGAGTTGCAATTCCAGCATGATCAGTTCCAACTTGCCAATGAGCTTTCTTACCTGACATGTGATTATATCTGGTGTAAAAGTCCATAATCGCATATTGGAAACTGTGGCCCATATGGAGAGTTCCCGTAACATTTGGCGGAGGTATTACCTGTGAAAAAGATTCTTTTGAACTTTCATTTGATACTACCTCATTCGACCAAATTTCAACCCACTTTTCCTCAACTTCAGTAGGGTTGTACCTTTTGTCCATTACT
The DNA here is from genome assembly GCA_902617045.1 of uncultured SAR86 cluster bacterium. Lineage (GTDB taxonomy): Bacteria > Pseudomonadota > Gammaproteobacteria > Magnimaribacterales > D2472 > SAR86A. Next base: position 273,181 of record CACMVA010000002.1, on the reverse strand, counting down.
TATTTATTATTTAAGTTTTTTATTTAATATTAAGTCACATATCAAAGGAACAGGTCTTCCAGTTCCACCTTTTGGAGAACTTGACCATGCAGAGGCTGCAATGTCCATGTGCGCCCATTTATAGTCTTCTGCAAACTTTGATAAAAATGCAGCAGCATGAATTGTACCTGCTTCTCTACCACCGCCAATATTTGCTAAATCAGCAAAATTAGTTTTTGTGCATGACTTATACTCATTCCATAATGGTAATTGCCATGCTCTGTCACCAGTTTCCTCTCCCGACTCAATTATTTTATCAGCAAGAAACTGGTCATTTGCCATAATCCCGCTAGCATGACTTCCTAAGGCAATAACTACAGCACCAGTAAGTGTTGCCATATCAATTACATAGGAAGGCTTATATCTTCCAACATATGTCAACGCATCTGCCAAAACCAATCTTCCTTCTGCATCAGTATTAAGAATTTCAATTGTTTGACCTGACATAGAAGTTACCACATCTCCTGGTTTTGTTGCTCTAGCAGAAGGCATATTTTCAGCACATGCCATAATACCAACCACATTTACGTCAGCTTTAATTCTTGCGAGCGAACACATAACACCAAAAACCGTTCCTGCTCCACACATATCCCATTTCATTTCATCCATACCAGAACTTGGTTTTAACGAAATACCACCTGTATCAAAAGTAATACCTTTTCCAACTAAGGCTACTGGCTTTTCATTTTTTTTGCCGCCGTTATATTCAATGATTATCATTCGAGGAGGCTCATCACTTCCCTTCGATACGCTTAGATAAGAGCCCATTTTTAATCTAGCAAGATCTTTCTCATTAAGAGATTTAACTTTTAAACCTGAGTAATTTTTAACAGTATTTTTTACTATCTTTTCTATAAGTTTTGGTGTTGCATGATTTGCAGGCAAATCACCAAGATGTTTAGCAGTATTTACTCCTTCGCCAACTGAAAATCCTCGTGCAACAGCAATTTTTGCTTTTTTGGTATCAGATGAAGATAGCTTTGCAGTAATTATGGTGACATTTCTTAACGAAACTTGGCTTGAAATTATGTCTTTACCTATTTTTTCAGTTTTAGCTGTTTTATTTTTTGTAGTAGAAAAAATATAAGCTCCTGATTCAATAGATCTTGAGATTGTTTCTAGAAACCAAAATTTATCTTTACCTTTTGGATAATTTTGACCATCAAGAACCGCAAGATTTTTACAACCAATTGAATTTGCAATTTTTGCAATGTATTTATACTTGTTCAACCAAAGGTATATGTCATCTTTTTCATTGAGGTCATTTATAAGAAGAATTTTTTTTGCTTTAACCCCTCCCAATGAAGAGATAAGATGATTTTGGTTAGAGGGACTAATTGAATCTTTAATTGATCTAGAGATATAACCATTAGATTTTTTATCTAATTCTTTAAACTCAGGAGAAGCCAATATCTTTTTATTAACTGGTATAACAAGCAACTCGGTTAATACATTAGACAAAACTCCATCGCTAACATTTTTTAGAGTTATATTGTTAAGAACTTTATATGTCATTTTAATATCTCCTTTTTCATTCAATACTGGTAAGATGTTTATTGTAATGCATCAGAGTTCGCAAGGCATATATAAAAAGAATATTCTTTTAAAAAGCTTAAATCTTGAAGTTCTGCTGTCTTCAACTGGAGTTTTTTTAATTTTCTTTTTTTTGGTTGTTAGCTCAAGGTTTGTTGGTTATTTTGAGCAAGCATCCGAGGGCCTAATCGATCCTAGCCTTATCTTAAAAGTAGTAATACTAAGGTTCCCAGACTTTGTAACATTATTATTACCATTATCTTTTTTTCTAGGAGTTGTAATTACAATTAGTAGATTATATTCAGATAGAGAAATTTATGGCTACTTTGCAGGAGGTCTTTCTAATAATGACCTAATAAGATATTTACTTCCACAATCAATTGTTTTCTTTTTTATAACATTATCCCTAAGTGTATATATAGCGCCTTATACGAAAGAATTATCCAAAGAGATTCTTACTCAAGACACAATTCAAGAGCAGTTTGAATCAGTCAAACCAAATGAATTATTTTCTTTTAATGAAAATGAAGGATTTATTTATATCGAAGACAAAAAAAGTAATATTTTAGAGGACGTAGTTATTTTTATGCCAAATGATAACTACTCGTCTTTAATTATCTCAGAAAAACTTGAATACGAAGATTTGTCTTCAAAGATGGACTTAGATTTTAAAGATGGAGTTTTATATCAAGATATTTTTAATCAAAGTTCATCTTTAGTTTCATATTTTGGAGAGTTATCTATTCCAGTTGATAATTCTAAAAACTCTATTTCAGGGCTATCATTTAGTAAATTATTTGATTTTTCAATCAAGTCTTCAAAATCTCAAAACCAGTGGAATTTATCCATACCATTAACAATTTTTATTCTATTAATTTTTGCTGTAAATTTTTCCAAAGTAGAACCACGGCAAGGAAGACTTTCAGTATTAGTACCATCTATTTTTATATACATACTATATTTAAGCTTATTGATTTTGGCTAGAGACTCTTTTGATGGAAGCTTAACCTCTTCTCAAAACAATATCTGGTATGTCCACCTGACCTTTTTGTTATTTGCAATATTTTTAGTAATTAGAAAAAATTTAAATACTAATATTCGAACTATTTATACATTCTTTAATAATAATTTTGTAAGAGTTTTTATATCTTTATTAATATTTTTAATTTTTTTATGGGTGCTAGGATGATAAAGATATTTAATAAATATTTAATAAAAAGATCATTTTATTTTTCACTGAGTATTTTATTGATTTTTGGATTATTGGACTCAATATTTATTCTTATTTCTGAACTAGAAAAAAATTCATCAGATTACACCTTCCTTCACATATTGAAGTATGTAATTTTTTCAATGCCTCATAATTTACTTGATTTTGTTCAAGGTGCTTGTTTATTAGGAGTAATGCTTTCGCTTGGAATGTCTCATGAGGAAGGAAATCTTAATGTATTGAGGTCTGCAGGCAAGTCTCCACTTGAAATAGTATTTACAAGTTCAATAGGAGCCCTAATTCTTGTTTTATCAATGCTAGCACTAGACGAAATAGCGTTTAGGAAATTATATGTAAACGAAGAAGCTGAAAGAAATATTCTATTAAATAAAGAAATAAATTATGGAGATGAAATTAATTGGATTAAATCAGGAAACTCATTTTTGGGTTTTGAAAACATCGTAGATGAAAAAATTTTTAAAGTTAACTTTATTAAGCTTCAAGATAAAGAAGTTATTTATTCTGTAAAATCTGATGTTGCAACTATCAGTAACAATAAAATTATTTTTGACAAGGAGTCTACATATAAAAGTTTCATAGATAATGTTGATAAAAAGGATATTGAATTTTTTGAGATTCCAATTCAATCAAAAATTACTTTTAGCAATATTAAACATCTTGGATTATTTGAACTAAATTTTTATAGACAGATATTTGATGGCAGCACAATTAAGAAAGATATTTTATTTAAGTCTCATATAGATAAGTCCTTTTATAATAAAATTTTCTTACCAATTTCATCTTTAATCTTAATATTATTTTTTGGGTCATTTATATTCACTTCACTCAAAGACTCTACAATTGGAAATAGGGTGGTTGTATCTGTAGTAGGAGCTTTTATATATCAATTAATTCAAGACTTATCATCAGGTATATTTATTTCTTATGGATTAACGATAATCTTAGGAATTATTCTTCCCTCAATTTTACTAATAGTAGCAAGTATGATTTCTTACAAAAAGATTTAAATTTTTTTATAAGAAGTTTTAGATAAATAATCACTCAAAGATAAATTATCTTTTGAGAAATATATTAATGCTAGAGGCAGTCCTGCCAATAAAATTGTAAAAATATTAGAAAAAAACCTAATACTTACTTTTTTCAATGTTATTTCGCCACCATCTGTACTATATATCTCAAAATTCCAAACAGCCATACCTAATGTCTTACCACCATTCATCCAAAAATAACCATAAAAAATCCATGTACTCAAAATAACAAGTAATGGTCCAACCCATTTTGTCTGAATAATGCCTCCATTGATCCATACAGCAAATGATCCAACAGCAAACCAAACTCCTAACAATAAAAATAAATCGTATACAGATGCAGCGATTCTTTTGATTGGATATACGATGTATGATTTATCATTCATTTTGGTATAGTACTAAATTATTAAAAAAAATAAATTGATATGAATACAACAACTGATTTTTTAGGACATCCAAAGGGTTTGTTTGTATGTTTTGCTACAGAGATGTGGGAGAGGTTCTCTTACTATGGCATGAGAGCTCTCCTGATATTGTATTTAACAAAGCATTGGGAGTTTACAGACGCTACAAGTTATCTAATTTATGGAGCGTATACTTCTCTGGTATATATCATGCCAGTCTTTGGTGGCATGCTGGCTGATCAAATTTTAGGTTCAAAAAAAGCAGTCACTTATGGTGCGATACTATTGGTGTTTGGTCATTTAGGAATGACAGTTGAGAGTAATGAGCAAATATTTTACTTATCACTTGCTTTAATAGTATCTGGCGTAGGATTTTTAAAACCAAATATATCTACCATGGTTGGGGCATTGTATGAAGAGGGTGATCCTAGAAGAGATTCAGGCTTTACTATTTTTTATATGGGTATAAATATAGGAGCTTTTACTGCAACTCTTTTATGCGGTTATTTAGGAGAGCAAGTGGGATGGGCGTATGGATTTGGTGCAGCAGGAATTGGAATGCTATTTGGGCTAATTATTTTCTTGTGGGGCCAAAAATATCTGGAAGGTCTTGCTGAGCCACCATCAAATAAATATCTTCAAAAGATGAATGGAATAAGCTATGAGTCTTGGGCCTATATTTCAGGTATTTTTATGGTTTTGGTTACTTGGTTTTTAGTTCAAAACTCACAACTAGTTGGTCAACTTTTGGGTGGTTTTGGAGCTATTTTTATTGGAGCATGGTTATTGTATGCACTATTTAGATGTGCTCCTGATGAGAGAGATCGATTAATTGTTGTTGGGATATTAATATTATTCTCTTTAATTTTTTGGGCGCTTTTTGAACAAGCAGGCTCATCTTTAAATATTCTTACAGATAGAGGTGTAAACAGAGTAATATTTGGTTGGGAAGTACCCGCATCGATGTTTCAATCTTTGAATGCTGGCTTTATTTTTACTATAGCGCCACTATTTGCAATGCTTTGGATAGCACTTGCAAAAAGAAACATGGAACCATCCACACCAATTAAATTTTCAATCGGTATTATTTTTGTTGGACTAGGTTTTTTAGCTTTGGTTTATGGTATGAGATCATCTGAGGGTCTTCAAACAGGAGTCTTTTGGATAATATTGATTTATCTGCTACATACCTTAGGAGAGTTATGTTTATCTCCGGTTGGATTGTCTTCAGTGACTAAATTATCACCTCAAAGAATTGTTGGATTTATGATGGGAATGTGGTTTTTTGCATCAGCAGCTGGCAATTATGTTGCTGGATTAATTGCTAGAGCAACAGCATCAGAGTCGTCCGGAATATCAAATGATGTATTTGATCTTACTCAAAAACAATCATTTATGGATGTTTATACCGATGTTGGATTGATGGCAATTGGTTGTGGGATATTTCTAGCTATATTAACTCCTATTCTCAAAAAATTAACGCATGGCGCCAACTAAAGGAAAAAAAGATCCTGTTAAAAAGAATATGGATAAGTTCCACAAACCAAAAACCCATAAAGATAAAACAAAATATGATAGAAAGAAAAAATCTAAAGACTTTGATTCAAATTAACTAATATCTTTTCGTAAATATCTTTTAATTTCCACAAATCAGTAACACTTACATGTTCATCAATTTGATGAATAGATTTATTTACAGGCCCAAGTTCAACAATTTCGGTATTCATTGCTGCAACAAAACGACCATCAGATGTACCGCCTTTAGCATTTAATTCAGGTTTATATCCAGTTATTTCTTCTGATGAAGCACATACAATATCTTTGAAAAAATTATCTTTCGTATAATAAGGATTACCATTTAAGTCCCAGCTTAATTCATAATCTAACTCAAGATCTTTTAATATTGATTCAAACTCAAATTTTAGACTATCTTCAGTTGACTCAGTTGAAAATCTAAAATTAAATGTTAACTCGAGTTCACCCGGCACTACGTTATGGGCTCCAGTACCTGAACTTATATTAGATATCTGAAAACTTGTGGGATCAAAAGCTTCGTTTCCATCATCCCAAACCTTGTTTTTTAATTTTGAAATTAAATCGCCCGATAATAATATTGGGTTAATAACTTTTTCAGGATAAGCAACATGTCCTTGTTTGCCGAAAATTTTTAGGCAACCACCTAAGGAGCCTCGTCTGCCAATTCTTGCACAATCTGCGACTTTTTCACTTGAAGTAGGCTCACCAACTAAACAAAAATCAATAATTTCATTATCTTCAATCATTTTTTCAATAATTTTGTCAATAAATCCATCTTTTGATGTACCTTCTTCATTTGAGGTGAGCAAGATAGCTAATTTAAAATTTAGTTTTTCATTTGTATTAATAAAATCTTTTGCTGCCTCAACGAAAGCAGCTACTGAGGATTTCATATCTGCAGCGCCTCTACCATAAAGCACATCTCCTTCAATTGTGGCTGAAAAGGGGGGATAGCTCCATTTTTCTTCAGGCCCACTAGGAACAACATCAGTATGGCCTAAGTAACAAAAAAGTTTTCCAGAACTTCCTATAGTTGCATAAAGATTTTCAACATTTTGATAATTTATTCTTTCGCATTTGAAATTAAGTTTCTTTAATTCATTCTCAATAAGATCAAAGCAACCCATATCAGATGGAGATATGGACTTGATTCGTATTAGTTTTTGAAGAAGTTCAATCATTTTTATGAAGTATTTTATTTAAAGAAGATTTAGATTTGTTTATTTTTGCAACTACTTTTCCAGATAATGAATCACGCATGTATAGAAAGTTTGATTTACCAGATAGTTCTATAGCCTTAAGAATGATCTCTTTATTATTATCCTTATCAATTACATTTATCTTAGTGCCAGCAGTAACATATAATCCAGCCTCAACTATGCAGTTATCACCCAAGGAAATCCCAATTCCAGAATTTGCACCTAAAAGACAATTTTTACCGACAGAAATTTTAGTATCATTTCCTCCTGACAAAGTTCCCATTGTGCTTGAGCCTCCACCAAGATCAGAATTATCGCCTATAACTACTCCTGCAGATATCCTTCCTTCGATCATAGCTTTACCTAGAGTTCCCGCATTAAAGTTTACAAAACCTTCATGCATTATTGTTGTCCCCTCACTTAAGTATGCTCCAAGCCTTACTCTACTTGCATCAGCAATTCTAACTTTCTTAGGAATAATATAATCCGTTAGACACGGAAATTTATCTAGTGACCTGATAAATAAATCATTATTTCCACATTTTGACTCATTTAACTTACCTTCTATTTCATTAATTGAAATAGGTCCCTTGTTTGTCCATACCACATTTGGCAAGCATTCAAATAATCCATCTAAATTAATGGTATTTGGCAAAACAAACTTATTTGATATTAAATGCAGTTTAAAATACGCATCAGAAATTTTATTTATTGGTTTATCAAGATCATTCTTTGTCCATTCAAATTTTATTATTTCTTGATTACCTGAAGTAATTTGAAGGGTTTTATAATTGGTTTTTTGTTCACCAAATTCTATGTTTGGAAAATATACGTCAAGCATTTGACCTGATTCCGAAATAGTTGCAATACCTTCCCCATAGATCTTCATTTTTTAAACCACTTTTTTTAATTCTGAAATAATTTTCTTAATCTTGTAACTTGGAACCAATTTTTGGTTAGAATTTTCAATTTCAAAAGTATCTTCAACTCTCTCACCTAGAGTATTAATTCTTGCAGAGTAAATCGAAACCTTATTTTTAAGAAATACCTTAGCAATATTAGCTAGCAAGCCGGAACTGTCAACTGTTTCAATAGTTATTAAATTTCTCTTTTTGTCAAAATTAATAGATTCATTAATTTTTATATTTTTTTCAAATCTTGTATTTTTTTTCTTTAATGATTTCATCTTAGAGATACCATCTTCTTTATTGAAATTTTTTTCAATCTTTGAACAAAGCTCAGTTAACTCAGATTTATTTAGGATTCTATCTTGTCGAGAATATTTTGTAATAAAAGTATTTGCTGCAAGTTTATTATTTTCAGATGAAAAAATATTCGCATCTATTATTTCAAGACCGCTATGCTCAAGTATCTTTACTGATTTGTAGAAAAGTCCTGGTGAATCATCAACCTTAATAAATATTTCAATAAGATCATCAAATTTTCTTCTACACCCAACAATAAGCTTATTTTTTTTATTTTTTATAATTAACTCTGACTGCCATATAAGAGATTCTGATGAATGTTTATTGAAGTAACTGTCTTCAAAATTTTTAAAATATTTTTTTATTAACAGCCTTTCATCTTTATTTTTAAAATTATTAATAACATTTTTTTTTCTATCAAGAGACATTTGAGAAGATGCCTTTACTGGCTCCTTATTAATCTTTGATCTTGTAAGTAAATAAAGATCCCGCAATAATTGATGCTTCCAACCATTCCATAAGGCAGGATTTGTTGCTCTAATATCATTGATTGTAAGCAGATATAAATAGTTTAGTTTTTCATCTTGCTTAACCTCTGCTAAAAATTCACTAACTGTATTTGGATCGTCAATATCTTTTTTTTGAGATATGGATGACATTATTAGATGTTTTTCAACCAGCCAAGATATTAAACTTGCATCTGTAATAGACATTCCTATTCTTTTTGCAAATCTGAAACTTGATTTTGCACCAATTTCTGAGTGATTTCCTCCTTTGCCTTTGCCAAGATCATGAAATAAACCTGCAATATATAGAATTTCTATTTTTGGTAATTTATTTATTAATTCATGCTCTAACTCAAATCCAGGTTGCTTGTTTAATTTCATTTGTCTCATGTTTCTGACAACTTTCAATGTATGTTCATCCACTGTGTAAACATGAAATAAATCAAATTGCATTTGACCTATAACACTATCAAACTCAGGTATATACTTTTGCAACACTCCTAACGATTTCATTGTTCTTAGTATTGATGAAAGATTGTATTTAGATTTGAGTATTTCTAAAAATTGATTGGCATAGTCCTCGTTTCTTCTGAACTCTTTATCAATTAAACTTATATTTTTTCTAATCAGAGACTTAGTTTCAGTATCAATTGAATTTATAATTTTGCTCTTGCCAATTTCAATAAATATTTCAAATATCAAGCTTTTATTATTTTTGAGGTTGATATTTTGAATACCAATTTTATTTTTATATTTGTGAATACCTTCAATTTTTTTAAAAAAACTCTTTATGGGATACTTTTCATTATATTTTTCGTAAACAATTTCATTGAAATATGAAAGTGAAGAAGCCATTTCATAAAATTTTTTCATCATCATTTCTACGGACTTCTTTGTAGTTCTTTTGCCAAGCTTTGCTTTTTTTGAAATTTCAATCTGAGCTTCAAAGTCTAATCTATTTTTATTTGTAGATATGTTAGTAGCAAATCTTAAAGATTTTATAAAGTTATATGCATCAATTGCTTTATTGAGTTCTCCATTGAATATTCTCGACTTTGAAATTTCATTAACTGTTTTCAAATCAAAACAATGCTGAAGAATCCATAATGCAGATTGAAAATCTCTCAGAGTTCCAGGAGATTCTTTTAAATCAGGCTCTAAATTATAAGCTGTAGAAAAAAATTCAGTATGTCGCTGTTGTTGCTCAACATATTTTGCATTATAGAAGTTATTTTTAGTCCAAAGTGTTGATAAAGCATAATTTATTTTTTTATCCATTTCATTTGTTGAAATGATAGGGCGCCTTGTTAAATATGATGTATATTCTTTTAAATCTGATTTTGATATTTTTTTAATATCTGAAATTGTCCTAACGGAATGACCAACCTTATATCCTTGATCCCATAAAAAAGAAATAAATTCTTCAAGGTTTTTAAAATCTTTTGGTTTATTTTTTTCAACAATTGATATGTCAATATCAGATATTGGAAAAATTTCTTTTCTACCAAAACCCCCGTTGGCATATATAACGAAATTTTTATCAAGTTCTAGATTTAAAAATTTATTTTTAATTTCTTTTTCAACTTCGTTGGTATATTTCTTAAGAAATTTATTAACCATCGATGGTTTTAAATAAATTTTTGGAAAGTTTTTATAGAATTCAGTATTAATTATTGAAACCTTATCTTTCATTAAAATTCGTCATTTCTTTTTGTTAAAATTTCTGACCCAGTTTTAGTTACTGCTATAGTATGCTCCCATTGAGCAGAGTTTCTTCCGTCTTTAGTTTCCACTGTCCATCCGTCATTAAGAGTTTTGCAATATTTTGTACCTTGATTAATCATTGGTTCTATAGTGAAACACATACCTTCTTTTAGCTGTATACCTGTTCCAGGCTTTCCATAGTGAAGGATCTGGGGTTCTTCATGATAAATTTTTCCGATACCATGACCGCAGTAGTCCTCAACAACACTATAGTAATTTCTTTCAGCATGTTTTTGGATGGCATTTCCAATATCTCCAAGATATGCGCCTGGCTTTACAGCCTCGATGCCTTTGTAAAGACATTCTTGAGTGATTTGAACTAATCGTTGGTTATGTGGAGCACACTTACCAACAAGAAACATTTTTGATGTATCTCCATGCCACCCATCTTTTATAACTGTTACATCAATATTTAGAATATCTCCATCTTTAAGGAATTTTTCATTGTTAGGTATGCCATGACAAATAACCTGATTTATGCTTGAGCAAATAGTTTTCTCATATCCTTTGTACCCAACATTTGCTGGTATGGCGTTTTGAACATTAACAATGTGATCATAACAAAGCTTATCAAGCTCACCAGTAGAAACTCCAGGTTTGACGAAGGGGGTAATCATTTCAAGAACTTCAGCTGCTAATTTGCCAGCTATTCTCATTTTTTCAATGTCCTCAAAATTTTTTATCGAAATATTCATTTTTTTTCATTTTTGTATAGACATTAGTTAACTTAATCTATAAAGTACAATTTTAATGTCAGCCTATAATTTTAGCTCATTAAAACAAAAAAATTCTTTTAATAGTCTCCCTAAAATTTTCTCTAAATTTAATCTTTTTAAGGTGCAATTCTAATGTCATTCAAAGCCATATTAGCATTTGAAGACGGTAGTGTATTCTATGGAAAGGGGTTTGGGAAAGAAAAATATGATGTTGGTGAGCTTGTATTTAATACATCTATGACAGGCTACCAAGAGATTGTTACAGATCCCTCATACAAAAAACAAATAATTACTTTCACACATCCACATATTGGAAATACTGGCGTAAATAATGAAGATAATGAATCAAAAACTATTCATGCCTCAGGAATGGTAGTTAAAAACTTTTGTGACAAACCAAGTAATTGGAGGTCAAAAGCCACTTTAGGCGAATTTTTAAAAAAAAATGAAGTTATTGGGATAGCAGACGTTGATACAAGGGAAATAACAACAATTTTAAGAGAAAAAGGAGCAATGAATTGTTGTATTGCATCGCTTTCAGTAATTTCTGATAAAGAAGCTGTTGCAAAAGCAAAGGCATTTGAAGGTCTAAAAGGAATGGATTTAGCACAAGTTGTCTCCACAGATAAAGAATATAAATGGAATGAGGGAGTTTGGCCTGAGAATGGTAAATTTAATGATGAATATCCTGTAATAGCTTATGACTATGGCATTAAAGAGAATATATTAAGACTTTTAAGTGAGCACGTTGGATCTGTAAAAGTTGTAAATGCCAAAACTCCATTCGAAGAAATTATTAAATATAATCCAAAAGGTATATTTTTATCTAATGGTCCGGGAGATCCTGAGCCTTGTGATTATGCTATACAAAACATTAAAAAATTTCTTGAAAATAAGATTCCAATTTTTGGTATCTGTCTTGGTCACCAATTATTAGCTCTTGCTGGTGGGGCTAATACTTACAAAATGAAATTTGGTCATCATGGAGCAAATCACCCTGTTCAAGACATGGCTTCCAAAGATGTTTTTATTACTAGCCAAAATCATGGCTTCGCAGTAGATGAAAACACTTTACCCAATAATATTAAAGTTACACATGTATCTTTATTTGACAAATCACTTCAAGGCATTGAATTTATCGATAGGCCGGCATTTAGTTTCCAAGGACATCCTGAGGCGAGTCCTGGCCCTCAAGAGATAAAGATACTTTTTGAAAAATTTAGTTCTATGGTAAAAGAGTATGCCAAAACGTAAAGATATTTCTTCAATTTTAATAATAGGTGCGGGTCCAATCATTATTGGGCAAGCATGTGAATTTGATTATTCTGGTGCACAAGCATGCAAAGCGCTTAAAGAAGAAGGATTCAGAGTAATTTTAGTAAATTCTAATCCCGCAACTATAATGACTGATCCACTCTTAGCTGATGCAACATACATTGAACCAATTCATTGGGAATCTGTTGAAAAAATAATTGAGAAGGAAAAACCAGATGCAATCTTACCAACTATGGGAGGACAAACTGCTTTAAACACTGCCTTAACTTTAGATAAAAAAGGTGTGCTCAAGAAACATAATGTTGTCTTAATTGGAGCGAATAGAACTGCAATTGATAAAGCTGAAGATAGACAGCTTTTTGATGAAACTATGCAGTCAATTAATTTGGAAACACCCGTATCAGGTATTGCTCATTCAATGAGTGATGCATTGGAAGTTCAAGAAAAAATAGGATTTCCATGCATTATAAGACCTTCATTTACTATGGGAGGAACTGGCGGGGGGATTGCTTATAACATCTCAGAGTTTAAATCTATATGTGAGAAAGGGCTCGAATTATCACCAACAAATGAACTTTTAATTGATGAGTCTTTAATTGGATGGAAAGAGTACGAAATGGAAGTTGTCAGAGATTGTGAGGATAATTGTATAATCGTTTGCTCAATCGAAAACTTAGATCCTATGGGAATTCATACTGGAGACTCAACAACCATAGCTCCTGCTCAGACTCTTACTGATAAAGAATATCAAATCATGAGGAATGCATCTTTTAAAATTTTAAGAGAAATTGGTGTAGATACTGGTGGATCAAATGTTCAATTTGCAATTAATCCAGATAATGGAAAAATGGTTGTAATCGAGATGAATCCTAGAGTGAGTAGGTCTTCTGCTCTTGCATCAAAAGCAACTGGATTTCCAATCGCAAAAGTTGCAGCGCTTTTATCTGTAGGTTATACCCTTGATGAACTAAAGAATGATATTACAGGAGGATTAACTCCAGCGTCTTTTGAACCAAGTATTGACTACATCGTTACAAAAATACCTAAATTTGCTTTTGAAAAGTTTCCTCAAGCAAGTCCAAAACTTACAACACAAATGAAGTCGGTTGGAGAGGTGATGTCTATTGGATCAAACTTTCAAGAATCATTTCAAAAAGCTCTATGTAGTATGGAGGAAGGATTAAACGGATTAAACTCATTACAAAATAATGGATCTTTTCCATCAGATGACGAAATAAAAAGTGAGTTAACAATTCCAGGTCCAAAAAGAATTTTTTATGTGGCTGATGCAATGCGTAAAGGGTGGGATCTAAACAAAATATATTCACTGACAAAAATCGATTATTGGTTCTTAGATCAAATTAAGGAATTAATTGATATTGAAGATGAGCTAAAAGAAACTAATATTTCAAATCTTTCCAAAGAGTATTTACAAAACATTAAAGAGAAAGGATTTTCTGATAATAGAATAGCTGAGTTGCTTAATACAAATGAATCTAAAATAAGGCAAATCAGGAAAAAAAATAATGTAATGCCCATTTTTAGAAGAGTTGATACTTGTGCAGCAGAATTTGCTACATCAACATGCTATATGTATTCGTCTTATGGAGGAAGTTGTGAAAGTAACCCTACTAAAAATAAGAAAATTCTTGTCCTCGGAAGTGGCCCCAATAGAATTGGTCAAGGAATTGAGTTTGATTATTGTTGCGTTCATGCATCTATGGCGATGCAGGAGGAGGGATATGAATCAATAATGGTGAATTGTAATCCTGAAACTGTATCAACTGACTATGATGTTTCTAATAGGCTTTATTTTGAACCAATCACCGCAGAAAAGATCTTGGATATCATTGATATTGAAAAACCAGAAGGGGTTGTTATTCAGTTTGGAGGTCAAACACCTTTAAAACTTGCAGATATTTTATCTGAAAATGGAGTTAATATTTTAGGCACAAATGTGGACGCAATTGATAGGTCTGAAGATAGAGAAAGATTTCAAGAATTAGTAAATAAATTAAATTTAAAACAGCCCTCAAATGCTACTGCAAAAAATGTTGAAGAAGCACTTGCAAAAGCTGACGAAATTGGATTTCCAATTGTTGTAAGGCCATCTTATGTATTGGGTGGAAGAGCAATGCAACTCGTTAATAATTTAAAAGAGCTAAATCAGTATTTAAATGAAGCAGTAGAAGTTTCTAATAGTAAACCTATTCTTTTAGATAGTTATCTTACAGATGCTATTGAAGTTGACGTAGATGTTGTATCAGATGGAAAAAATATTGAAATTGGTGGGATATTGCAACATATTGAACAAGCTGGAATTCACTCTGGAGATTCTGCATGTTCTCTACCGCCATATAGTTTATCAAGCAAAGTACAGGACATCATGAAAGAACAAGCCATTGATATAGCAAAAGAATTAAAAGTTATAGGCTTAATGAATATTCAATACGCTGTTAAGGACGAAAATGTCTTTATTATTGAAGTTAATCCTCGGGCATCAAGGACCGTTCCCTTTATTTCTAAAGCAATAGGTCAATCTCTTGCAAAAGTAGCCTCCAAAGCAATGATAGGTAAAAGTTTAATACAACAAAAATTTTCCTCAAAACTTCCAAAAGATCTTTCTTTTGTAAAAGAAGCTGTTATGCCATTTGATAAATTCCCTCTTGTCGATCCTATTCTAGGTCCTGAGATGAAATCAACAGGTGAAGTTATGGGCATTGGTCCAAATTTTGGTGAGGCATATGCAAAAGCTCAAAAAGGAGCTAACAAGATTCTTAGACGATCTGGTGTGGTATTTATAAGTGTTAAGGCATCAGATAAAAAATATCTTGATAAATTTGTACCTGAAATAATTAATGCTGGATTTGAAATTGTAGCAACATCTGGAACTTCCAAATATATTCAAAAACTTGGTTTTAATGTAAAAACGATCAATAAGGTAACTGAGGGAAGACCTCACATTGTAGATAGCTTGCTTAATAATGATATCGACTTGGTGATCAACACAACAGAAGGCTCACAATCAATTGAAGACTCAGCATCAATTAGACAAAGTGCTTTAAGAAACAAAATTTTCTGTACAACAACAATGTTCGGCGCATTTGCAATTATCGATGCATTCAAAAGCAAAGAAGAGAATTGGACTTACAGCACTTTACAAGAAATAAATAATTGATTCATTAAAATTGATATAATGCTTGCATGAGCAGAGTACCTATCACCAAAGATGGAGAGATTTCTATAAAAGAAAAGCTTTCAAATCTAAAGTTTGTTGAAAGACCTCAGATATCTCAAGCTATAGCTGAAGCAAGAGCACATGGAGATCTTAAAGAGAATGCTGAGTATCATGCTGCAAAAGAATTACAAGGTTTAGTAGAGGCCAAGATAAGTGAGATGGAAAGCGCATTATCTAATGCCCAGGTAATTGATGTAAAAGAAATTCCTGAAACTGGCAGAGTTATTTTTGGTTCAACAATAAAAGTTTATGACATCGAGAAAGATAATGAAGTCATTTATAAAATTGTTGGAAATCTTGAGTCTGATCCTGAAAAAGGACACATATCAATTGATACCCCAATTGCAAAAGGATTGGTAGGTAAGTTTGTTGATGACGAAATTAAGATTAATACTCCATCAGGCGACCTACACTACGAAATCATAGAAGTTAAACACATCTAACTTTATGCAAACAGACAATTGGGCCCAAAAGGCAAAAGAAAAGGGCTATCGTTCAAGAGCTGTATTCAAATTAGAAGAAATTTTAAAAAAAACAAAAATAATGAATTACTCATATGTTCTTGATCTTGGGTCCTCTCCAGGAGGATGGTCAGAGTACATAATCAAAAAATATCCATCTTCAAAAGTATATGCAATTGATATCTTAGATATGGAACCAATAGACGGTGTCACCTTTTTTAAAGATAGTATTGAAAATTTATATAATTTAGAAGAAATATTAGAATTAAAAGGTTGTTTTAAACTTGTAATTTCAGATATAGCCCCAAACTTAAGTGGCATAAGTGCAGTTGATAGTGAAAATATTTTTAATTTGAATATGATTACTGTTAAGATCGCTAATGATTTTTTAGATTCAAGCGGCTCAATGATAATAAAAACTTTTCAAAATAGTAACTTAAAAACTTTGCGAAAAAATATGGAATTATCTTTTAAGTTAGTTCAAACTTACAAGCCTGCTGCTTCAAAAAAACAATCAGGTGAAATTTACCTGTATGGAGTAAAATAAGTTATGAATAGTTTTATGAGAAATTTAGTTGTATGGGTGGTCCTAGGATCTCTCATGGTTTATGTTTTTAATAACATTGAGAATTCATCAGCTAGAGAACAGATCAGTTATAGCCAGTTTAAACAAGAAGTTTTATCAGATAGAGTTGCTAAAGTAGTTTATAAAGGCGATCAAATGACTATTGTCGGTGATCGCCTAGATGGTTCAAAATTTGAAACTACTCATCCTATTTTTAAGAGAGATGAAGCAGTCGAAAATGCTATTGAAGAAAACGGCATTATTGCTGTTTATGAAAAAATAGAACAACCCTCATTATTTTCTCAATTACTTGTTGGTGCATTTCCGATAATTCTTTTGTTAGCCATATTTTTCTTTTTTATGCGTCAAATGCAAGGTGGCATTTCTGGAAAGGGTGGACCTATGTCTTTTGGTCGAAGTAAAGCTAAATTAATGGAAGGTGGAAAAGTCAAAACTACATTTAAAGACGTTGCAGGTTGTGAAGAAGCTAAACAAGATGTTCAAGAACTCGTAGACTTTCTTAAAGATCCAACTAAATTTCAGAAACTTGGCGGCAAGATTCCAAGGGGTGTTTTGATGGTTGGTCCTCCAGGTACTGGAAAAACTTTAATTGCTAGGGCAGTTGCTGGAGAGGCTAAAGTGCCATTCTTTACTATCTCTGGTTCTGATTTTGTTGAAATGTTTGTTGGTGTTGGTGCATCTAGAGTAAGAGATATGTTTGATCAGGCAAAAAAACAATCTCCTTGTATTGTTTTTATTGATGAAATTGATGCTGTTGGTAGGCACAGAGGTGCTGGTCTTGGTGGTGGTCATGACGAAAGAGAACAAACGCTTAACCAATTACTTGTTGAAATGGACGGCTTTGAAGGTAATGATGGCGTTATTGTAATAGCTGCAACCAATAGACCAGATGTTCTCGATCCAGCACTTTTGAGACCTGGAAGGTTTGACAGGCAAGTAGTTGTTGATCTACCAGACATTCGTGGCAGAGAAGCAATCTTAAAAGTTCATATGAGAAAGGTTCCTCTTGCTTCTGATGTTGATCCACTTGTAATTGCTAGAGGTACTCCTGGATTCTCGGGAGCAGATCTTGCAAATTTAATTAATGAAGCAGCACTTTTTGCTGCTAGATATTCTGATAAAAAAATTGATCAGTCCCATCTTGATTTAGCTAAAGATAAAATAATGATGGGTGCTGAAAGAAAATCAATGATACTAAGTGAGGAGCAAAAGAGAATTACCGCATATCACGAAGCTGGGCATGCTATCGTTGGTAGATTATGTCCGACTCATGATCCAGTCTACAAAGTCACCATCATACCAAGAGGGAGAGCATTGGGAGTAACAATGTTTTTACCCGAAGAAGATACATATATGCAAAGCAAAGAGTATCTTCTCGGAAGAATAGCTACTTTATTCGGTGGAAGAATTGCTGAGAGTATTATTAACGGCAATCAGGGTATTACAACTGGAGCATCAAATGATATTGAAGTAGCAACAGGTATTGCTACAAATATGGTTACTAAATGGGGTTTCTCTGATGCACTCGGTACTATTAAATATGGAGAGGATGAGGGTAGTCCTTTCTTAGGAAGATCTGTTTCAAATCCTCCACCAATGAGAAGTGATCAAACATCAAAATTAATTGATTCAGAGGTCAAAGCTATTATTGATTCATGCTACAAAAAAGCTGAAAAATTGTTAAAACAAAATTTAGACAAGCTAAATGTAATGGCTGATGCGCTATTAAAATATGAAACAATAGATGCTGATCAAATTGATGACATTATGGCTGGTGCCACTCCAAGAGAACCAAAGGGATGGTCAGATGATGATCAACCCAAAGGCAAGTCTTCTAAAAAAACTTCAATCAAAGGTGCTGCTAAAGAGCTATAATTCTTTCTGATGAACCTAAAGTTTGGCACCGACGGTATTAGGGGACCCGTTGAGAGCATAATAACACCCGAAGCTTGTTTGAAAATAGGTCACGCAACAGGCCTAGTAATGAAAGATCTTGGTTGGAATACTGTTGTTATTGGCAAGGACACTAGAGTCTCTGGTTATATGTTAGAGTCTGCACTTCAGGCAGGTTTTATAGCTGCTGGTGTTAATGTAAATCTACTCGGCCCAATTCCAACACCTGGAGTTGCCTATCTAACTAAAACACTAAGAAATAAGTTTGGAGTTGTTATAAGCGCCTCACATAATGATTTTTTAGATAATGGAATTAAAATTTTTAATGAAGATGGAGAAAAGATTTCAAGAGACATTGAAAAAAGAATTGAAAAATACCTTTCTTCAAACTTATCTCCAGTTGAAACATCCAAAATAGGAAAAGCATATAGATTTGATGAGTCTGGACCAAGATATATCGAATTTTGTAAATCAACTGTCCCCTCTGAAATTTCCTTTTCTTCACTCAGGATAGTTGTTGATTGTGCGAACGGGGCTTGTTATAAAGTAAGTCCAGAAATATTCGAAGAATTAGGAGCTGAAGTAATTGCAATTGGCAATGAACCAGATGGTTACAACATCAATCAAAACTGTGGCTCTACTCATCCAGAAGTAATTCAAGAAGCTGTAATTGAGCATAGAGCTGATTATGGAATATCTTTGGATGGCGATGGGGACAGAGTCATTCTTGTAGATGAAAAGGGTAATATTCTTGATGGTGATGACCTTCTCTATATATTAGCTTTTGCCAATCCAAATAAGGCTGGACCATGGTCAGGTGTTGTTGGTACTCATATGAGTAACCTAGGTTTTGAAGAAGGTATAAAAAAACTTGGTTATAAGTTTGTAAGAGCTGATGTTGGTGACAAATATGTCAGCGAAATGTTATCAAGCAAGGGTTGGCTACTTGGAGGTGAAGCTTCAGGACATATTATATGTAAAGATCTTGTTAGTACTGGAGATGGTACTATTGCTGCTTTAAAGGTAATTTCTTCATTATTGCTTCTTGAAAAGAAACCAAGTGAGGTCTTACTGAATTATACAAAAATACCTCAAATTAACGTTGCTGTAACTGTTAAAAATAAAGATATTATCAATGATAAAGAACTTAAATCATTAATATCAGAAATTGATTCTGATTTAACTGTAGGTAGAGTTCTTGTAAGGCCATCAGGTACAGAGCCGAAGATAAGAATTATGATAGAGGCTTCTGAGGAAAAGGTTGCTAAAAAGTTTGCAAATGATATTAAAAAAATTATTGAATCAAAAAGTTAAATGATTATTGCTAATTGGAAATGTAATGGAAGCAAAGTCATGATAAATGAATGGACTAATAATTTTTTAACAAATTATGTTGAGACCAAGAAAACATTTATTGGCATTGCACCTCCCTCAATATATATAGAAAGCGTTCTTAAAACTGAGCTAAGTAAGTTAAAAGAAATAAATATAGGATCTCAAGATATTGATATTTCATCTGGCGCAAGAACAGGAGCAATTTCTTCTGAGATGATTTTAGATTTTGATTGTAAATTTTCAATTATTGGTCATTCAGAGAGAAGACAATTTTTTAACGAAAAAAATAATGAAATAAAACAAAAGATATTAAAAATTGCTAATAAAACACTAACGATTTTGTGTGTTGGTGAAACCGAAGAAGAAAACAAGAATAATCAAACTAAAGAGGTGTTAAACAGACAATTAGAAGTAATTAAGGATATTGAATTTAATGATTCGTTGGTTATAGCTTATGAGCCGGTTTGGGCAATAGGTACTGGAAATACACCAACCTCAGATAAAATAAATGAAATTCATAAATTCATCAAAGATGTTGTACAATCCTTCACAGATGATTCTACGATTCCCATGGTTCTATACGGCGGAAGTGTGAACCAGGAGAATGCTGAAAACTTTTTTAAAGAAGAATCTGTTGATGGTGCTTTGATCGGAGGTGCTTCTTTAGATGGTAGACAGTTTGCTAATATTATTAATATTTTTAATGGAATAAACTTAAAATGATTACTTTTTTAACAGTACTATGTGTTCTTCTAGCAATAGTAATTGTTGCTATAGTTCTTCTTCAACAAGGTAAAGGTTCTGATCTTGGCTCAGCATTTGGAGGAGGATCTTCTAACTCAATGTTTGGTGCGTTAGGTCCATCGGGTTTTTTAGGAAGGCTTACATACATAATTGTTGCAATATGGCTAATCTTATCTTTCTTGTTAGCTTACTTATTAAAAAATGAGAATACGGAGGTTATTTTTGACACTCCTCTAATCGAAGAGGCAATAAACGAAGGTTTATCTGACGAAATACCCATCGAATAATACTATGGTGCCGAAGGCGGGACTTGAACCCGCACGAGTTTTCACTCACTAGCCCCTCAAGCTAGCGTGTCTACCAATTCCACCACTTCGGCATAAAAGAGCGAAATTATAGCAATATTATCTCTTATCTAATACAAAATTAACTTGACCAATTAGAGTTACTTTCATAAACTTCATGTTCGCTGCGTTGCGGGGTGGAGCAGTCTGGTAGCTCGTCGGGCTCATAACCCGAAGGTCGTTGGTTCAAATCCAGCCCCCGCTACCACAGTTAAATAATTTTTTGTGGGGCATATGCCCTTTTTTTGTATAAAAAAACATGAATATAGATGATTTTAAAAATATTATTGAACCGGTAATAAATAGAAATAATTGCTTATTGTGGGGAATTGAAATTTTAAGAGGCAAGAAAAAAAACACTCTAAGAGTTTTTATTGACTCAAATAATAATGTTGATATCAACGATTGCGAGAGTATCTCTAGAGACCTTAATTATGAGCCTCAAATTGATTTGAATTTAGGTGAAGACTATATTCTTGAGGTTTCAACACCAGGTATAGACAGAAAATTTTTTGATATTAAGCAATTAAAAGATTATGTTGGCCAAGAACTGGATATTAAAACAAAAAGCATTTACGAAGGTAGGAGAAAGTTTATTGGCAAATTAATTGAAAGTGACGATTCAAAGCTGACTATTGTTAAGTCTGATAATTCTGAGGAAATAATATTTAAGTTTTCTGATATCGACTTATGTAGGCTAAAACCAGATTATAATAATTTATTAAAGGAATATTCTTATGGAGAGTAATGAAATTTTGGCAGTTGTTGATTCAGTCTCAACAGAAAAGGGCCTTGAAAAAGATGTAATTTTTAAAGCAATTGAAGTTGCAATTGCATCAGCTTCGCAAAGACATTTTCATGAAGATGCAGATTTGTATGTTTCAATAAATAGAGACACTGGGGAATATACAACATACAGAAATTGGATTGTTTTTGATGAGTCAAATGAGGAATATCATCATGAGACACATGTATCTGCAGATGAATCAAAATTATCAGTCGGAGAAGTTTACACTAAACAACAAGATAATATTGAGTTTGGAAGGATTGAGACTCAAGCTGCTAGACAAGTTATGCTTCAAAAAGTAAGAGAAGCTGAAAGAGAAAAGATTGTCGAACAATTTAGATCTCAAAACAATAAGCTTGTATCTGGTTCGGTTAAAAGAGTCACTAGAGATAATATAATCGTGGATATTACTCATGAGGCTGAAGCACTTTTACCAAGAGATAAATTAATGCCTGGTGAAATTTATAAAATTAATGACAGAATCAGAGCAGTTCTTCAGATTGTTGAAATCGAAGGTCGTGGACCACAACTCATGTTGAATAGATCATGTCCTGAAATGGTAACTGAACTTTTTAACATCGAGGTTCCAGAAATAAATGAAGATGTTATTGAAATAAGAGGAATAGCAAGAGATGCTGGATCAAGATCAAAGATTGCAGTAAAAACAAATGATGGTCGGATTGATCCTGTAGGTGCTTGCGTTGGTATGAGAGGGTCTAGGGTTCAAGCTGTATCATCAGAGTTAGGCAATGAAAGGATTGACATTATTATTTATGACGATAATCCTGCTCAGCTTGTTATAAATGCACTTTCTCCAGCAAAAGTTGAATCTATAGTAATGGATGAAGATTCTAGATCAATGGATATTGCTGTTAATGAGGATAATTTAGCTTTAGCAATTGGTTCTAGAGGTCAAAATATAAGACTTGCATCAAGATTAGTTGGATGGGATCTCAACATTATTAGTAATGAAGAAGCTGAAGCAAAAGTTAAGGTTGATGAAACAGAATTTTTAGCTAAGGTCATCGATACCCTTGAAGTAAAAGAAGAAGTTGCAGAAAAAATAATATCTTCTGGCTTTTTGTCTTTTGATGAAATTGCTTATGCAGAAGATTCAAAATTAAAAGAGTTTATTGAATCAGATGAGGAAATTTTAAGAATTAAGACAGCCTCAGAGGATGCAGCACTTCTTGAAGCAATGGGCGCAGTGACTGAAGAAGAAGAGAATGTTGAATCATTATCAGATTTAAATCTTGATGAAGATAACATAGCTAAATTATCTAATAAGGGTATTAAAAATAAAGATGATTTAGCAGAGCTTTCAGTAGATGAACTGCAAGAAATAATTGAGATTTCTTCAGATGACGCTTCAAAGATGATTATGAAGGCAAGAGAACATTGGTTTAACGAATAGGTTGATATTTTGGCTACAACAGTAAAAGATTTTGCTAAAACTTTAAAGATTCCAGATAAAGCTCTGATAGAAAGAATGCAAAAAGCAGGCTTAAGTCATTCAAAGAGTTCTGATGAAATCACTCCAAGTGACAAACAAGCACTCTTAAAATTTCTTAAAGGCTCCAAAACAGCTTCTTCTAAATCTGTAACTTCAGAATCTGGTGTAAAAGTAACCTCCAGAGGTAAGGCTTCCTCCATTCAATCCTCAAATAAAAGTTATTCAGATAATATTGAGGCAAAGAGAGCTGCTGCCTCAGAACAATTAAAAGAGCAACAGATTAAAAGACAAGAACAGCTAAAAGAAGCTGTAAAAGAAAAGCAAGCTCAAAAGAAAAAGAAAACAATAAAAACCAAACAAGAACCTCAACAGGAAAAAGTAGATGTAAAAGATCAGCTATCAAGCGCAGTCAATGCATTTAAGAAAAAAGAAGAAAATATTTTTGATGATCAACATCAGTTTGAGGCTCCAACTGAATTCATAAAAAAAGATATAGAAGTTCCAGAAACCATTAATGTTGGAGAATTAGCAAAGATGATGGCAGTTAAAGGTGGTGAAGTTGTTAAGAATCTCATGTCATTAGGGGTGGTTGCAACAATAAATGATGTAATTGATCAAGAAACTGCAATTTTGGTAGTTGAGGAAATCGGACATAATGGAATTGCAATTGAGCAAGAAAATTTAGAGGAGGACCTTGCAAATCTAATTAAATATAATGATGAGCCAAAAACAAGACCTGCTGTAATTACTGTCATGGGTCATGTTGATCATGGAAAAACAACTCTTCTAGATTTTATTAGAAAAACAAAAGTTGTTGACGGTGAGGCTGGCGGTATTACTCAACATATCGGTGCATATGAAGTAGATACTTCAAAAGGAAGACTTACTTTTATTGATACTCCAGGTCATGCTGCCTTTTCATCAATGAGAGCGCGAGGAGCAAACACTACAGATATTGTAGTTCTAGTGGTTGCGGCTAACGACGGAATTAAACCTCAAACAGAAGAAGCCATTAACCATGCTAAAGCTGCTGATGTTTCAATAGTAGTTGCAATTAATAAGGTAGACTTAGATGGAGCGGATATAGATAAGGTAAAAGGAGATCTCGCTGCCAAAGATTTAACTCCTGAAGATTGGGGTGGCAATATACAAATGGTTCCAATATCAGCTCTTAAAGGCGATGGAGTAGATGAGCTGTTAGAGAGAATTGCACTTGAAGCAGAAATACTTGAACTTAAAGCTCATCATGACGGAGCGGCTCAAGGAGTAGTTATCGAATCTGAACTTGATAAATTCAGAGGTTCAGTGGCAACATTTTTGGTGCAAAATGGGACATTGAATGTTGGAGATTTAGTAGTTTCAGGTAATGCAATCGGTAAAGTAAAAAGTATTATAAATAGTGATGGTAATAAGATAAAATCAGCGCTTCCTTCTGCAGCTGTTGAGATTCTTGGTTTAAATTTAGTCCCAAATGCAGGTGATCAATTCATGGTTGTTAAAAATGAAAAGCAAGCTAGAGAAATTGCTGAGTACAGGTTAACTAAAGAGAAAGAGAGGAAGTTACTTAAACAAAAAGATGAATCTGCCGGAGATCTTTTTGAAACGCTGGGCCAAGAAGCAAAAAAAGTTCTCAACGTAATCATTAAGACAGATGTTGGTGGCACATGTGAAGCAATTACTGCTGCATTAAATGATTTAGGTACTGATAAAGCTAAAGTTAAGATTGTCTCTAGTGGTGTTGGAGGTATTAGCGAATCTGATGCAAACTTAGCGGTAGCGGTAGATTCAATTATTCTAGGCTTTAATGTAAGGGCTGATAGCACTGCTAAAAAGATCATAGAATCAGAATCAATTAAGTTAAGTTATCACAGTATAATTTATGAACTTTTGGATGATGTTAAGGCGAGAATGAGTGGTCTCTTAGATCCAATTGTTAGAGAGGAAATTGTTGGTACTGCTGAAGTGTTAGAAGTCTTTAACTCACCAAAATTTGGTCAGGTTGCTGGTTGTAATGTTGTTGAAGGTAATGTGCTAAGAAACAAACCTGTTAGAGTTCTTAGAGACGAAATCGTAATTTTTGAAGGCGAACTAAATTCTTTAAGAAGATTTAAAGAAGATGTTAATGAAGTAAAAAATGGAAATGAATGCGGAATGGGCATCAAAAACTATAAAGATATTAAACCTGGTGACAAAATAGAAGTCTTTGATAGAAAGGAAGAAGCGCAGGAAATATAACAATTTATGTCATCAAATAGACCTGAGAAAATTGCAGATTTACTCAAAAGGGAAGTTTCAAAAATACTTAATCAAGAAGTTAAAGACCCAAGGCTTCAGAATATTAATATTACTGCTGTAAAGGTTACTGATGATATTGGAATCGCTTACATCTTCTATACAATTATTGGCAAGTCTATAAAAAAGGATGAGAGCAAAATAGACAATACAATTCTTTTAAAACTTTCTGGAATGATAAGATCTAAGCTCTCAAAGATAATTGAAATTAGGAGAGTCCCTAAAATCATATTTAAGTTTGATGAAAGTATCGAATATAGTGAAAATATAGAAAAATTATTAAACAATCTAAAGTAGTATGAATGGTTTTTTGTTGGTTAATAAAGAAAAAGGTTATTCATCCAATGAAATCGTTCAAAAGATTAAAAAAAAGTTTTCTTTAAATAAGGTTGGCCACTTGGGGACTTTAGATCCTGATGCTGAAGGACTATTAATTATTGCAATAAATAGAGCTACTAAATTTTCAAATTATTTCTTAAATTCTGATAAATCATATTATGTTGAAATAAAGCTTGGAAAATCTACTACTACAGATGATGTGTCAGGAGAAATCATTGAAGAATTTGAGGTTAAATGCTCTGAAGACGAAGTAAAAAAAGAAATAAATAATTTTTTAGGAAAATCTCTCCAAAAACCACCTTTTTTCTCTGCTCTTAAATATAAAGGTAAGCCTTTATATAAATATGCAAGAAAAGGTGAATTTATAAATAAAGAACCTAGAGAAATTGAAATTAAAGAAATCAAAAATATATCTTATAAGGATAAAATTTGTTCATTCCAGATAATTTGCTCAAAAGGAACATATATAAGATCCATAGCTAGAGATCTTGGTAAAAATTTAGGATGTGGTGGACATATGTTTTATCTCAAACGCCTATCTCAGCATAAATTTAATCTTCTTGATGCGCATACAATTGAAGAACTCTCATTGGAAAGAACTATTAAGATTGATGATTTTTTTAAAGATTATGAAAAACTATCTTTGAACGAAGAAAGTTTAAAAATTTTTTTAAACGGAGGAAGAGTTTTTTTAAACAAAGATATTTCTAAAGATCTAAGAATATATAGTGAAGATAATGACTTTATTGGATTGGGACGTCTAGAGAATAGCTATCTCAAACATAAACAACTTGTTTAATATTCGAATAAGTTATAATATTCGCACGCTTACTTTAGTAATGTGAGGTTTGCAATTTCTTTAATAACATTACGAGGATATAAATATGGCATTATTAACAGAAGAAAAAGCTAGTATAGTCGAGAAATATAAAAGAAATGATGGTGATACTGGGTCACCTGAAGTGCAGATCGCACTTTTAACAGAAAATATTAATAAACTTCAAAGTCATTTTAAAAATCATAACAAAGACCATCACTCAAGATCTGGTCTAATCAGGATGGTTAACCTAAGAAGGAAATTATTGGCATATCTAAAAAGAAAAGATGCCAATAGTTATGCTGATATAGTAAAAAAGCTTAACTTAAGAGGTTAATATCATATATAACAAAAAGAAGGAAAATCGTGGAAAATAATAAATTAGAATCTACAAGTGTAGTATTTCAGTATGGAAATCAGGAAGTAAAATTAGAAACAAATAAAGTTGCCAGACAGGCAACAGCAGCAGTAATTGTTACGATCGGTGACTTAGTAGTTCTTACTACTGTTGTTGCAAAAAAAGAAGCAGATCCAAGTAAGGATTTCTTTCCGTTAGCAGTCTTTTATCAAGAAAAGTTTTATGCAACAGGCAGAATTCCTGGAGGATTTTTTAAAAGAGAGGCTAGGCCAACAGAAAGAGAGACTCTTACATCAAGACTTATTGATCGCCCAATTAGACCAATGTTTCCTGATCATTTTACAAATGAAATACAAGTTTTCTGTACAGTAATGTCCTCAGATAAAAAACAGAATCCTGATATTGCAGCAATGATTGGAGCATCAGCTGCTTTAACCATTTCGGGTGTTCCATTTGATGGACCAATGGGAGCAGCTCGAGTTGGATTTATAAATGGTGAATATGTTCTAAATCCTAGCTTTGAAGAATTAGAAGATTCATACTTAGACATGGTAGTTGCTGGCACTGATGAAGCTGTTCTTATGGTTGAATCAGAAGCTAAAGAATTAAATGAAGATTTAATGCTAGGAGCTGTTTTATTTGGACATCAAGAAATGAAAGCAGTTATTGAAGCATGTAATGAATTGAAAGAAAAAGCTGGTAATGAAATCTGGAATATTGAAGTTCCTGAAGATCAAAATAATTATTATCAAGAGTTAGAGACAAACTTTAAATCACAAATTAGTGAAGCTTTTAAAATTTCCATAAAATCAGATCGAAATGATGCTTTAAGAGAAATAAGAAATCAAATTCAAGAACAGCATGAAGATTTAGATGAAATGGAAATGGGTAAATTAATGGGTGATTTCAAGAAATTAGAAAAAGATATTGTTAGAGGAAATATCTTAAATAATCAGCCACGAATTGATGGAAGAGATCTTGACACTGTAAGACCAATTTTTGTTGAAACTGATGTATTACCTGGAGCTCATGGATCAGCTCTTTTTACAAGAGGCGAAACTCAAGCAATAGTTGTAGCTACTCTCGGATCCTCAAGAGATGCTCAAAGAATTGAGTCAATTGAGGGTGAGGGTACTGACAATTTCATGCTGCATTATAATTTTCCCGCTTATAGTGTTGGAGAAATAGGAATGCCAATGGGGCCAAAGAGACGAGAAATTGGTCATGGCAACTTAGCTAAAAGAGCTATAAAAGCAGTTTTACCAGATGTTGATGAATTTGGATATACGATGAGAGTAGTTTCTGAAATTACAGAATCTAACGGATCAAGTTCAATGGCATCAGTTTGCGGAACTTCTTTATCACTTATGGATGCTGGAGTTCCCCTTTCAAGTCCAGTTGCTGGTATTGCAATGGGATTAATAAAAGAAGGTGATGATTTTGCTGTTTTAACAGATATATTAGGTGATGAAGATCATCTTGGGGACATGGACTTCAAAGTTGCTGGTACAGAATCAGGTATAACAGCTCTTCAAATGGATATAAAGATATCAGGTATTAATGAATCTATTATGGATACCGCTCTCACAAAAGCCAAAGCTGCAAGAGATCATATTCTTGGAATTATGAATGAAGCTATATCAAAGCCTAAAGAATTATCTGAAAATGCGCCTGCTATGAAATCATTCATGGTGGATAAAGATAAGATTAAAGAAATTATTGGTAAAGGTGGCGCTACTATTAAATCTATGCAAGAACAAACTGGCGCGACTGTAGACGTAAATGATGACGGAGTTGTTTCTGTATTTGGACAAAATCAATCATCAATGAAAGCATGCCTAGCAATTATTGAAGAAATTCTTGAGGAACCTGAATTAAATAAGGTTTATAAAGGAAAAGTTGTAAAGATTGTAGAATTTGGTGCTTTTGTAAATATTCTGCCAGGTAAAGATGGATTACTGCACATATCTGAAATTTCTGAAGAAAGAACTGAAAACGTTGAAGACGTTCTTGAAGAGGGACAAGAAGTAGATGTAAAGTTAATTGGTTTTGACAGAGGTAAAATGAAGCTCTCAATGAAAGCTTTATCAGAAAAGACTAGAGAATCTTAACAATTTCCACCATTATTCTATTAATTTTAAAAAGTCAAATATTGTGTCCTAATTTTTTTCACATAATTTGATTCATGTATTAATTTGTGGTTCCATTACACCTGCGTACATAAATAAACCTAATAGGGGGGAGTAATTATGAAAGCAATTGATACACTTAAAGGCATAGTATCTGACTTAACTTCACTATTAATTGGTGTTGTTGGATTAGGTGTTGTTGCTGGTATTGTATTTGGCGGCAATGTTGCATTCTTCAATGACGTTCTTGATGGACTTCTTGGAGTAGTCACAGTGCTTGGCGAAAACGGATTAGTAGGGCTTTTAGTAGCTGCTATTCTGATCGGTTTACTTAATAAGTAAGCTTACTTAAAATAAGAAGGGCCTTTAGGCCCTTCTTACTTTAGCAATGAAATATAAAACAATTTTAAATTCTATAAAGGATTTCTTATTAAGACTAACGGATGTTCTTGTTCCGGTAGTTTCTGTAGCATTATTACTTGGAATAATATTTGGACCTGAAGCGCCATTTGTTGGAGATGTATACAAAAATATATCTGACTTATTAAATCTTATTGGGTCTGATGGTCTTCTTGGGCTCGTAGCTATTATTATTATTCTGGCATATCTTAAAAAGTAGATATGGTGGCTATGGGTGGAATTGAACCACCGACCCCAGCGTTATGAGTGCTGTGCTCTAACCATCTGAGCTACATAGCCAATCGTTGAATGATAATCTTTAAAAATAAAGAGTCAATTATTTTTATACATTAAATTTAAAGTGGATAATGTCTCCGTCTTTAACAACATATTCTTTTCCTTCAAGCCTTAACTTGCCTTTTTCTTTGGCGCCCTGTTCACCAGAACACTCAATAAAGTCATCGAAATCAATAACTTCAGCTTTAATGAATCCTCTTTCAAAATCTGTATGAATTACTCCTGCAGCATTAGGTGCTAAAGAGCCACTCTTGATGGTCCAAGCCTTTATTTCGTTTGGACCAGCAGTGAAAAAAGTCTCAAGACCAAGCATTTTGTAACCTTCAAAAATAATTTTATTTAGAACCGGTTCTTCCATATCCATTAATTCAAGGTATTCCTTTTTTTCTTCATCGTTGAGTAGTGATATTTCCTGTTCAATTTTTACTGATGTTGGTATCACAAAAGAACCTAATTTTGATGCAATATCTTTTAAATTATTTAGATTATCAAGAGATGTTTTTGACTCATTTATATTAGCAATATAAAAAGTTGGTTTAGATGATAAAAGTTGAAAGTTCCTAACAATTTTTTGTTCATCTTTACTAAATTCTTTTAGATTGATTAATTCGCCTTCTGATAGTTTGCTTTTTATGAATTTTAAAATTTCATAATTATGTTTATTATCTTTATCATTAGTTTTAAGTAGTTTTTCACATCTTGATATTCTTTTTTCAACAGATTCAAGATCAGCCATTATTAATTCTAAGTTAATTACTTCAACGTCTCTTGCTGGATTTATTGAACCATCTACATGCGCAATATTTTCATCATCAAAACAACGAACGACATGTGCCAAAGCAGTCATTTCTCTAATATTTGATAAAAAAGAATTTCCAAGTCCCTCTCCGCTGGATGCTCCTTTAACCAAACCTGCTATATCTACTAAATCTAAAGCAGCATGAATAACCTTATTTGAATTTACTATTTTATTAATCTCATAGAGTCTTTTATCAGGAAGAGGTACCTTGCCAATGTTAGGATCTATGGTACAAAAAGGAAAATTTTCTGCAGGAATTTGAGATTTTGTGAGAGCATTAAATAGAGTTGATTTTCCAACATTTGGAAGTCCTATGATCCCGCATTTAAAACCCATTTTTATTTGGTATGAAGGATTTTTTGTACATCTTGATATTTTTTTTCAATAAGCAGTTCAAATACTTGCTCAAAAGCAACATAGGCGTTGTTGATTGCGATTTTTTCTTCTGGCGAGAATTTATTTAAAACCCAATTTGTTACTTCTTCTTTTATACCCGGGTGGCTTATACCTATCCTAATTCTATTGAAATTGTTTTTTCCAGTTTTTTCTATAATATCCTTGAGGCCTTTATGACCACCATGTCCTCCACCTTCTTTAAGCCTGATTGAGCCTAGACTTAGGTCTAAGTCATCATGAACAACAATACAA
Source organism: uncultured SAR86 cluster bacterium (assembly GCA_902617045.1). Classification (GTDB taxonomy): domain Bacteria; phylum Pseudomonadota; class Gammaproteobacteria; order Magnimaribacterales; family D2472; genus SAR86A. Next base: position 241,826 of record CACMVA010000002.1, on the reverse strand, counting down.
TTTTGAATTTCTATATTAGTTGACCTTAATACCTTTGAAATTGTCTTTCCAGAATCATTCATGTAATTTGTAGGGACAACCCATAAAACTTTATTATCATGTGATTCTCCAATCAGTGCTTCAAGTTTTGACTTTTCTTTAAATTCTTTAAAGAATTTTTTGGATACATTAATTATCCAGTCTTTTCCAATATTATGTCGAGAGTTATCATATTTTGGACTAGGATTACCTAATCCAATAATACAGAGATTGTACATTTGATTATGACTCTTCTGAATTTTCTTCTGAGCTTGTTTCATCTGATGATGTAGTCTCTTCGCTACCACTATCAGAAGCTTCTTCACCTTCAGCAACTTCGCCATCTTCAAGGTCTTCTTCAACAATTGGATCTTCTTCCACTGCTTTAGGAGCATTAACAGAAACAACCATCTGATCAGTTTCATCAGTCAGTCCTGGAATTTCTGATCCTTCTGGTAAAGATATTTCTGTGAGGCGAATTGAATCTCCTAAATTTAGATTTTCAATATCAACATCTATAGATTCAGGAATATTGCCAGCAAGACACATGATTTCAATTTCTCTAATCGCCTTAGCAACAACTCCGCCATCTACCTTGACACCTGCACATTCTTCTTCATTAACAAAGTTGACTGGGATAATAACCTTTAGTTTAGTTTTACTAGAAACTCTTTGAAAGTCTGCATGAAGAAATTTACCCTTTGCAGGGTCTCTTTGGAGCTCTTTTAAAACAACTTTCTCCTCTTTACCTTCAGTTTTAATTAAAAGTACTTGAGTATAGAAAAGTTCATTTTCAGATGCTTTGGTTAATTCATTTAATTTTAATTTAATATTTAGTGTTTCTTTTTCATCACCATAAACTATAGCTGGAACCATTCCATCGACATTTCTAATTTCACGAGCTTTATTTGTACCTGTTCTTTCTCTTAGGTCAGCATTTAATGTAATTTGATCTGTCATAATTTCCTCTATAAAAACATTTCACTCAACGACTCTTCATTACTTAGACGTGTTATACACTCAGCAATAATGTTAGCAATTGAAATGACGCGTATTTTACTGCATTTTTTAGCGTCTTTGTTCAAAGGTATTGAATTTGTAACAATTAATTCGTCAATTTCAGATTTATTCAATCTTTCTATTGCTGGTCCAGATAGAACTGGATGAGTAATATATGCTTTTACAGCTTTTGCACCTTTATCTTTTAATGCTTTTGCTGCATTACAAAGTGTTCCAGCAGTATCAATTATGTCATCAGGAACTATACAAACCTTTCCTTCGACTTCACCAATGATGTTCATAACCTCAGATTCATTTGCTACTGCTCTTCTTTTATCAATAATAGCTAAATCTGTATCATCTAATAATTTTGCAAGCGCTCTTGATCTTACAACTCCACCAACATCTGGAGACACAACAACAACTTCATTTCTATCATTATTATCTTTAATATCGTCGACCATAAATTTTGTTGCATAAACATTGTCAGCAGGCATGTCAAAAAAGCCTTGAATTGTCTCTGAGTGAAGGTCAATAGTTAAAACTCTATCAATACCAACAGATGCAAACATATCAGCAACGACCTTTGCACTAATTGGAACTCTTGCAGATCTAACTCTTCTATCTTGTCTCGCATATCCATAATATGGAACAACTGCAGTAATTCTTGAAGCCGATGATCTCTTTAATGCATCAGCAATTAACATTATTTCCATTACATTTTTATTAGTTGGAGAACAAGTAGATTGAATTATGAAAGTATCATGACCTCTAACATTTTCTTCGATTTCTACCTTTAACTCTCCATCAGAAAAATAACCAACATCTGATTTTGAGATTTTGATTCCTAGTATTTCTGATACCTCTGATGCAAATTCAGGATTAGCAGTACCTGTAAAAATATCTAGACCCTTATTTATTTTATTCATATATCCCCTTAAATATATTATAAAACATGGCTGGGGTGGTAGGATTCGAACCTACGCATGACGGGATCAAAACCCGTTGCCTTACCGCTTGGCGACACCCCAATGTTAGTTGATATTGCATATCGGCGAATATTGTAATGGTTTACAGAAAAAGAGTCTCCAATTACGTGGTATTTTTTTTATAATTTTATCAATATCACTCTCTTCTTCATAGTAAATAAATAAAGAGGAACCACTTCCACTTAGATTGATTTTGTTTTCTAAGTTGTTACTGAAAATAAACTCTTCAATATTGGGATTTTGATTTAAAAAAACATCCCAAAAGCTATTTTGTTTATTCAAAGCAATATTTTTTACAAAATTCTTTGATTTATCATAAAGATTGAACATTTTTTTTGTAGAAGAATGGATGTTGGGGTTAATAACCAATATTTTTTTTGAATTAGTTTTAATCTCTTCTAATTTATCTCCAATACCTTCTCCTGATGCATTTTTACCATACACAAAAAATGGCACATCTGCTCCAATGGATGAAGCAATTTTTATTAAATCATGTTTATTTAAATTTAATCTCCAAAGTTTATTTAAAGCAACTAAAGTTGAAGCTGCATTTGAGCTAGCCCCTCCAAGACCAGACCCAGTAGGTATATTTTTTTTTACTTCAATGACCACTCCAGCATTTTCATTCATAAGTTTTTGCAATTTCTCTGCAGATTGATAAATAGTATTAAACTTATCATTAAGATAAGTTTCCTTCGATTCAATGGTGATATTTTGATCTTTATTTGATTTAAATTTTAAATGATCATAAATATCAATAAGTTGGTATTCTGTTTGTATGTTGTGATAACCGTCTTCTCTTTTATCTAGTATTCTTAGATTAAGATTAATTTTTGCAGGACATTTTGTGACTATTTCATTCATTTTTAATTAAAAAGCCCTTAAAAGATGAACCCTTATATTGCATATAAAAATTTGTTTTATCCATATTTTTATAACATTCAATATTGAGACTTTGACCATCCTCAAATACCTCATCTGCATAACTTTCCCTTAATAGACAATTATTAACAATGTCTCCAATATTTCTTGGTATACCAGCATTAATCTCATAACTGCTATCCTTAGAAATATATTTCATCAAATTTGAAGAGTTATCATATTTAATTTGTAATAAATTTCCATAAAATGGCTTATGAATCTGTATAATAGTGTCGTTTTCATTGCTAGTTAACAAAATATTAAATGACAATTGGTCATAATTAAGTGAATTTACAACTACTTTTCCTTTATACACAGCTGAATTGTTATAATTGTTAATACCAGCACAGGATGCTAATAAAATAAAACACAATGTAATAGAGACCTTTTTTGCTATGGAACTACAGTTATTTGGCATTAATCACAAGACCTCAAATGTTGCTGAGAGGGAAAAGTTCATTATAAATGAGTCTAACCAAATTTTACTCGATAGTCATTTAAAAAAACTATTCGGTAATGATTTTGAATCATTTTTTGGAATTTCTACCTGCAATAGGACAGAAATATACCTTGTTGGAAGACCTGGTATCTCAAAACATATTTTTAAAGAAGTACTTAAATTATTAAATGTTAAAGATATCTCAAGTGATAGTTTTTATTTTCTATCTAATCATGATGCTCTTGCTCATATGTGCAAAGTAGCTTCTGGGATTGATTCACAGGTATTAGGCGAGCAAGAAATCTTTGGTCAATTCAAAACCGCTTTAAGAAATGCAAAAGAATACAAAATAATTGGCAATAAGTTATCTTATTTTGCTGATAAGGTCATTGAGATTGCAAAAAAAGCGAGGACTGATACTGAAATTGGACTTAATTCTCTTTCAGTTAGTGGACTTGCCATGAAATTGATTAAAAATATATTTGAGGCACCAGAAAATCAGAATATATTAGTTATTGGAGCTGGCTCACTTTCAAAGAGTGTTATTGAAAATTTATACGATAAAGGAATTCGCAATATTAAATTAGTTAATAGAACTGTTAAAAAAATTAATTTAGGTAAAAACTTTGAAATTTTGTCTTCTTCACTTGATTCACTTTATGATCAACTTGAATTGGCTGATATTGTTATTTCTTCATCAATAACTGAAGTTCCTCTTATCGGTAAAGGAGCAATTGAAAATGCTTTGAAATTCAGAAAAAATAAACCTATTTTATTGATAGACTTGGGAGTTCCAAGAAACATTGAAGATGAAATAAGAGGAATTGAACAGGCTTATTTATATTCAATCGATGATATTGAAAAAATTACTCAAGAAAATTTTGGGCAACGTTCTATTGAGGCTGAAAAAGCTATGAACATAATTGCTCTAGAATCCAAATCAAAATTGGAGGCTTTTTCTATGAAATCTTCCAAAGATCTAGCTAGTCTTCAATTAGACCAATTTTTAAATAGTTTATCTAGCCATGAGATCCAACAATTTAAGACAAATGGAAATTATTCAAACCTAGTTGATTCAATTAAAAGCATGAATATAGCTAATAAAAATTTAAACGATTTTCAAGATTTAAAAAATTTAGATGATCATGTAATTAAATCTATGATCAAAAGGTTTTTTAGTAATGCATGATTCGATGCTGAAGAAGCTTGAACAGCTTCAAAACAGAATTAATGAAATCCAAGATCTTCTATTAGACTCTAAGACAATTGAAGATATAGATAAATATACATTATTAAATAAAGAGTTTTCTGAGCTGAAACCAATTGTTGAAAAATTTGATGAATACAATAACGTACTAAAAAGTATTAAAGATGCTAATGAAATAATTGAATCAGGTGATGATGATTTGAAAGTTTTAGCCGAAGACGATCTAAAAAGTTATCAAGATATACCTGAAAAACTTGAACAAGAACTAAAATTTATGCTGTTGCCTAAAGATTCTGCTGATGATGGCTCAGCATATCTAGAAATAAGATCTGGGGCTGGTGGTGACGAAGCAAGCATCTTTGCAGGTGATTTGTTCAGAATGTATTCAAGGTTGTCAGAAAGACAGGGTTGGGATTTGGAAGTTATTGATATAAAACCATCTGAACAAGGAGGGCTTAAAGAGGTTGTAGCTAAATTAAATGGAAAAAGTGTTTTCAAGGTTCTTAAATTTGAATCCGGAGTGCACAGAGTTCAAAGAGTTCCTGAAACTGAATCACAAGGTAGGGTACATACATCTACTTGCACAGTAGCGGTTTTACCAGAAGTAGAGGAGGTTCAGGATATAAATATTGATAAAAATGATTTAAGAGTAGACACATTTAGAGCTTCTGGTGCTGGAGGACAGCATGTTAATAAAACTGATTCAGCTGTCAGGCTTACACATATTCCAACAGGATTAGTTGTTGAGTGCCAAGATGGAAGATCTCAACACAAAAATAAAGAGAAAGCACTATCACTTCTTGCCGCAAAGTTAAAACAGCAAGAAATTGATAATCAACAAGAAAGCATTGCAAGTGAAAGGAAAATATTAGTAGGTACTGGAGACAGAAGTGAAAAAATAAGAACATATAATTTTCCTCAAGGAAGGATGACAGATCATAGAATAAAGTTAACTCAACATAATCTTGATCAAATTATGGATGGTGACATAAAAGAAATCTGTGATGCGCTTTTGGCTGAAAATCAACTAGCTATGCTTTCACAACTTGAATCAGAGTAATTGAAAAAACATTTAAGTCATTACATTGATATGCTTGATAGCAAAGCTATTAAAAAAGATTTTATTTTTTTTCTTAAAGAAAAATTAGGCTTCACTGATAACGAGATTTATACAAATCCAAACATAGTTATTAAAAATAAAGATAAAATTTTAATTGAGAAGTTCTTAAAACAAAAAGAAGAGGGTATTCCGTTAGACTATATTTTAAATTCTTCTAAATTCTATGAATATGAATTTTTTGTTGATTCACGGGTTTTAATTCCAAGACCAGAGACAGAAATGATAGTTGATTATGTAAATAATCATTTCCCATCTTCTATTAACGTTCTAGATGCTGGCACAGGCTCTGGATGTATTGGTATCTCAATTGCGCTTCAGAATCCAAGTTTTAAAGTGTATGGTTCAGATTACTCAGAGGATGCCATAGATATTGCATTTAGAAATAAAAATAACCTTGATGTAAAAAATTTTTCACCAATTCTTGCAGATTGGCTATCCTGCTTTAAAACAAAATGTTTTGACTTGATCGTAAGCAATCCTCCATATATTGCAGAGGGAGATTCTCATTTAGAGAAACTTATTCATGAGCCAAAAATTGCTTTAGTCTCAAAAGAGAATGGACTTCTTTGTATTAAAAAAATTGTTGAACAATCTAATAAAATCCTAAAAAATGGCGGAACTTTAATTATTGAACATGGATATCAACAGCAAAATGATGTCGAAGCAATATTTAAAAGAAATAAGTTCTCAAAGATAATAAATTTAAAAGATTTACAATCACTTCCAAGAATAACTATTGGGACTCTTGAAAAATAAGTTAAGTTCCGCAATAAGTAATGTATGGTTCATTAGAGGATGGGGCTAAAGTATATTTTTCAAATCCATTTTTTTCAGTAAAAGGTTCTTTTAGTAACTCACCAATCAAATTAATTTCTTTCATGTCTCCATTAACAGCATTTATAAGCGCATCTTCAACAATATGATTTCTAGGTATGTAACAAGGATTTTTTAAATTCATTTGGATAGAAACATTTGCAACATTAATCTCTTTTTTCCAGGATCTGTACCATACTGAAAAATCTTTAGATTTATTAAAAACTGAATCTTCTATAGTAAGTGATTGATCAATAATTTTTGCAAGATTTCTAAATGACAACGTAAAGTCTATTGATTCAGAATGTAATATTTTTAAATAGTCATCAATTATTTTTGAATTATCATTATCAATATTTTGAAGGCCTAATTTTTCACCAAATTCTTTGTAGAAATATTCTTGATATGACGGCATTGCAAGTTGAAGAACTTCTGAGAGTTTTTTTACTGAAATCTCTTCATCCTCATCAACTAATGGTAAGAGTGTTTCAGCAAATTTTGCCAGATTCCATACTACTATTGCTGGTTGGTTTTGATATGAGTATCTTCCGTTATGATCAATCGAGCTAAATACTGTTTTTGGATCATAAGCATTCATGAATGCACAGGGACCATAGTCAATAGTTTCACCAGAAATCGTCATGTTATCAGTATTCATAACTCCATGAACAAATCCAAGACCCATCCATTTTGATATCAATGAAGCCTGCTTATCACAAACAGCTGCGAAAAAACTTAGATATTTGTTATCGGTCTGCTCTAAATCTGGGTAGTGCCTATCGATAGAGTAATCGGCAAGTGTTTTAAGTACTTTATTATTTTTTGTTCTTGCATATTCAAATGTACCAATTCTGATATGACTTTTTGCGACCCTAGTTAAAATTCCACCTGGAAGTACTGTTTCTCTTAAGACATCTTCATTTGTTTTTAATGCAAAAAGAGATCTTGTTGTTGGTATTTTTAATGCATGCATAAATTCACTTATTACATACTCTCTCAACACTGGACTTAAAGCTGACCTGCCATCGCCTCTTCTAGAATATGGCGTTTGACCAATTCCTTTTAATTGAATATCCATCTTATTAATTTCACCTAATAAAATTGCTCTTCCATCACCAAGCTGAGGATTAAAGTGACCAAATTGATGACCAGAGTAGCCTTGAGCAATTGGTATTGAGTTTTGCAGTAGTTTATTCCCAGCAAATACATCTAGACAGTCACTGGAGTCCACATAATCTTTATCAAAACCTAGTTCTTCGGCAAGAGAATAATTTTTTAAAATCATCTCAGCTTGTTTAAAACCTTCTGGAGGACATTTTTCTGAAATTTCATGAAGTTCTTCGGCATAAGAATTCATAATATTTAGATTTTTGATATTTTTCACTTTATCTTAGTCGATAAATTTCACAAAAGAATCTAAATTTTCTCTTCTTGTTCTGTATTTATTGATTGGATGATTTTCATCTTCATAACCAATAGCAACACCACACCAAACAATTTCATTGTCTGGATGGTCAATATGTTTTTTTACAGTTTTAGGATAAATTGACCAAGATTCTTGAAGACAAATACCTAAGCCAAAATGAATAGCACTTAACCATAGATTTTCTAGGAACATACCAACATGCCCCCATCCATTACTTCCAAATGATCTATCTATTGTTATTATCATTCCAATAGGAGCTCCAAAAAAATTGTAGTTTTCTCTAATTTGTTTAAAACGAGAATCAAGATCATCCTTTTCAATTGATAAAGCATTGTACATATCCGCACCACATTCATATCTTCTTTTTTTGTATTCATCTGCAAGTGGTTTTGGATAAATGTCATATTCAACTTCTTCTTGAACTCCAGTATCAAAATTTTGAAGCGTTTCTTTTGCTAAATTATTTTTTGCTTGCTCATTAAGCACATAAACTTTCCAAGGCTGTATATTTCCTCCAGAGGGTGCTGCATTCGCAGTTTTTAGAATTTCACTTATCAATTTCATATCAGGAACTTCTTTTGTAAAAGCTCTCACAGAAAATCGTTTTTCAATACCTTCTTTTATATTCATTATTTTGTTATCAAATTTTGTCGGTTCTTATATAATTTATAACAAACATCTTAAGGGAGCAATTTATATGATTGGAGATATGCAAAATTGGAGGCCTAATGTAGCTGGTATTATCGAGCATGCAAGGTCAATGCACCCAAATACTGAAGTTGTTAGCAGACTTGTATCCGGTGAAATACATAAAACAAATTATGAAGAGGTATGTATAAGATCTAGGAAATTAGCTTCAGCACTTGAAAAAGACGGCATTAAAAAAGGTGATGTAGTTGCGACATTGGCATTAAATACTTATAGACATCTTGAAATGTACTATGGAATTTCAGGAATGGGAGCAATTACTCATACTTTAAATTTTAGATTACATCCAGAGCAAGCTGTCTACATCATTAATCATGCTGAAGATAAGATGATTTTTGTTGAATTGCCTTTTGTACCTATCCTAGAAGGACTTCAAGATAATCTTAGTACTGTGGAAAAATACGTTGTCTTATGCAATGAAGACGAAATGCCGGAAACCTCATTAAAGAATGCTTTATCTTATGAAGAATACATTAAAAATGGTGATGAAAATTATTCATGGCCTGAAATGGATGATGATGCAGCCTGTGCGCTATGTTATACATCTGGAACAACGGGTAATCCAAAAGGTGTATTGTATAGCCACAAATCAAATATTCTCCATGCTCAAGTTGCGTTAACTGCAATGACAATTCAAGCAGATGATTCAATATTAATGGTAGTTCCATTGTTTCACGTTCTGGCATGGGGGATACCATATTTTGGCCCGATGAATGGAAATAAACTGGTTATGCCAGGCATGCAAATGGAAGGAGAGCCTCTTTACGAACTCATAGACAATGAAGATGTAACGCTTGCTTTCGGTGTGCCTACCATATGGATGGGCTTATTAGCATACTGTAGAGATAATAATAAGATTTTAAATTCAGTAAAGAATACAATTATTGGAGGGTCAGCATTATCTTTATCAACATTGCAAGAGTTTGATGAAGTTCATGATGTAAATGTAATACATGCCTGGGGGATGACTGAGATGAGTCCGATGGGTACTACAAATATACCAACTCCGGCAATGAAAAATATGTCTAAAGATGAAAAATATTCTGTTCAATTAAAACAGGGTAGGCCAATATACGGTGTTGAATTAAAAGTTGTTGATGATAAAGGTAATGAATTACCAAAAGATGGAGAGTCACAGGGACATCTAATGGTAAGAGGGCCTTGGATTCTTCAAAAATACTTTAAATCAGATGAAGATGCAGTGGATGCAGATGGATGGTTTGACACTGGAGACATATCTGTTCTTGATGAAGATGGATATATGACTATAAAAGATAGAGCAAAAGATGTTATTAAATCTGGTGGTGAATGGATCAGCTCTATTGATCTTGAAAATGCTGCATTTGGACATCCAGAGGTTGCGGAGGCATGTGTTGTTGGTATTCCTCATCCTAAATGGGATGAAAGGCCAATGTTATTTATTGTCACAAATTCTGGAGATCCAATTGAAAAAGATAGCATTATTGAATTTTTAAGTGACAAAGTCGCCAAATGGTGGCTTCCTGATGAAATAATTTTTTTAAAAGAGTTGCCTCATGGTGCTACTGGAAAACTTCAAAAATTTGAATTAAGGGAAGAATATAACAATTATTATATGGAGAAATAATATGTTAAAAGTTGTGAAACCTTCTGAAATTGACTCGGTAATAGGCACTGAGATAGGAACATCTGAGTGGGTAACAATCGATCAAGAAAGAATAAACAAATTTGCTGATGCAACCATGGATCATCAATTTATTCATGTTGATCCTGATCAAGCTACTCCTGTATTTGGTTCAACAATTGCACATGGATTTTTATCTCTTTCATTAGTAGCTGGCATTCCATTTTCTCAAGAAATCGGAATGGTTCTGGAAGGAACAAAAATGGGTCTTAATTATGGTTTAGACAAGGTAAGGTTTCTAAGCCCAGTCCCAGTAAATTCAGAAGTTAGAATTCATATGAAATGTCTAGATATAACTGAAAAGAATCCTGGACAATATTTAGCTAAAACTGAAGTCACGATGGAGATTAAAGGTGTTGAAAAGCCTGCTTTTGTGGCAGAAACATTAAGCATGTTTGTAGTTTAAATTCTATTTTAAAAGATCTTTTAAAATTTCATTGACGGCTTTAGGATTAGCTTTACCCTGAGTTTCTTTCATTATTTGACCAACAAAAAATCCAAAAAGCTTATCTTTACCTGCTTTATAAGCTGATACCTGATCAGGATTAGACTCTATAACCTTTTTAGCTATATCCTCAAGTATGCTTTCATCTTGAATTTGGACTAAGCCTTTTGATTGAATAATTTCATCAACATCAGATGCTGTTTCCCATACCTCTTCAAGAACCGACTTTGCAATCTTTCCAGAAATAGTTCCATCCGATATACGTTCAATTAGTTTTCCAAAATTTTCAGCGGAGAGATTTGATTCATCAATATCAATATTATCTTTATTTAATAACGCACTGATATCACCTACTAACCATTTTGCAATTAATTTAGCATCATCTGTTTTGGAGGAAGCTTCTTCAAACATATTTGCCATAGTTTTCGACGAAGAAATAATTTTTGCTTCTGATTCATCAAGGCCTATCTCATTAATGTATCTAATTTCTTTCTCTTCAGGAAGTTCAGGAAGATTTTCCTTTATTTCTTTTAACTCTTTGTCTGAGATTATTACAGGTAAAAGGTCGGGGCATGGGAAATATCTATAATCATTTGCCTCTTCTTTAGATCGCATTGATCTTGTTTCATTTTTCTCACTATCATAAAGTCTTGTTTCTTGAACAATGCTTTCGCCATTTTCGATTAGTTTTATTTGCCTATCAATTTCAAAGTTAATAGCTTTTTCAATAAATTTAAAAGAGTTAATATTTTTTAATTCAGCTCTTGTTCCAAGTTCCTTGTCCCCACTTTTCTTTATTGAAACATTAACATCGCATCTCATTGAACCTTGTGCCATATTTCCATCACAGATATCTAAAAATGTAACTAATTGTCTAATGGCTTTAAAGTATGCAACCGCTTCTTTAGCACTTGAAATTTCAGGCTCTGATACGATTTCAAGTAGTGGAGTGCCAGCTCTATTTAAGTCTACTCCAGTTTCTCCTTCGAACATGTCATGAATTGATTTTCCTGCATCTTCCTCAAGATGTGCTCTTGTTATGTTTATTTCCTTCTCATAATCATCGACAGCAATTTTAATTGAACCTTTTTCTACTATGGGTTGAGCCATTTGAGTTATTTGATAGCCCTTTGGTAAGTCAGGGTAAAAGTAATTTTTTCGATCAAATGATGATGTTTGATTAATATTAGCTCCTGTAGCTAGACCAAATCGTATGGCTTTATAAAATGCTTCTTTGTTTGCAACTGGGAGAACTCCAGGTAATCCCATATCTATCAAGTCAACATGCGTATTAGATTCCGCTCCGAATTCTGTTGAGCCACCAGAAAATAATTTTGACTTAGTTGATAGTTGAACGTGTATTTCAAGTCCAATTACTGTCTCCCAGCTCATTGTATTATTCCTTCGGGTGTATACATATGCCAATTGGTTTCGTTTTGAAACATGTGAGCGAAGTTAAGAATGGTGTTTTCATCTAAAAAGTTTCCAATTATTTGGAGTCCAATTGGTTTATTTTCAATATTTCCATTTGGAAGAGACATAGCTGGTAATCCTGCAAGATTTGCAGATATTGTGAACAAGTCCTCTAAATACATTTGAATAGGATCATCACCTTTGGATCCTATTTTGAATGCTGGCCCTCTAGTAGTGGGCGTCATTATTACGTCAATATTTTTAAATACATTCTCAAAATCATTTTTTATTAATCTTCTTACTTGTTGAGCTTTTTTGTAATAAGCATCGTAATAACCAGCAGAAAGAACGTAAGAACCAATCAAAATCCTTCTTTTAACTTCATCTCCAAATCCCTCAGAACGAGTTTTTACATATAATTCCTCAAGATCTTTTGCATCTTCTGATCTCATACCAAATTTAACTCCATCAAATCTTGATAAATTTGAAGAACACTCTGCTGGCGCAACGACATAATAAGCTGGAACTGATAATGATAAATGCGGTAAAGAAATATCAACCAATTCAGCTCCCATGGATTCAAATTCTTTCAATGAATTTTGATATATTTCCACGACATCATCATTAAGACTAGATAGGTCTAAATCTTTTACAATTCCTATTTTTCTTCCCTTTAAAGAGCTATTTAAATTTTCTTGAAAATCAGGTATTTCATTATCTAAAGAGGTTGTATCTTTTTCGTCATGGGAGCACATTTCATTTAACATAAAAGCACAGTCTTCTGCAGTTCTTGCCATTGGACCAGCTTGATCAAGGCTAGATGCAAAAGCAATCATTCCCCATCTAGAAACTCTGCCATAAGTTGGCTTTATACCAGTTATTCCACAAAGAGAAGCTGGCTGTCTAATTGAGCCTCCTGTATCTGTTCCTGTAGCAGCGGGGACTAATCCAGCAGCTACAGCAGAAGCTGCTCCGCCTGAACTGCCGCCTGGAACTAAATTTTTACCCCATGGATTTTTAACATTTCCAAAGAAACTTGTTTCATTTGAAGAGCCCATGGCAAATTCGTCCATATTAGTTTTACCAACTGAAATACATCCTGCATTTTCAAGATTTTCAATAACAGTAGCTGAATATGGAGGTATGAAATTATTTAATATATTTGAACCGCAAGTTGTTCTAAGACCTTTTGTGCAAAAAAGATCTTTTTGAGCAATAGGTATGCCTGCAAGAGGCAAATCAGAAGGATTATTATCTAACTCTTCAGCTTTTTTTATTGAATTTTCTTCATTAAGAGTGATGAATGCATTTAAGTCTTGAAACTCATTTATTAGAGAAAATACCTCTTGAATAACTTCTTTATTAGAAATTTCTTTGTTTGAAATCATATTTTTGATTTCTTTAATTGACTTATATTTTATTGTCACTCAACAACCCTTGGCACTAAAAAGTAGTCTTCATTTGCTGAAGGTGCAACATCTAATAGCTCTTTTTTTAGATTTTTAGCTGTTACTATGTCTTTTCTTGTCTTAGCTGTTTTTTCGAGAGGATTTGCTAAAGGAGCTATCTCAGATGTATCAACATCATTTAGCTGATCGACAAATTCGATAATGTTACCTAAATCGTTAATAATTTTTTCTTCTTTTTCATCATCGATTTTTAGTCTTGATAAGTAAGATATAGTTGTTACTGTTTTCTTGTCCATATATAGGATATTATTATAGTTTAGTGGGGGGATATTAACCTAACTCGCAAATTATTTAAATTGTTTTATTAGAGGATAGCTTGTGAAATTTAACTTATTCAAAATGGTTGGAGGATACTTCTCTAATGATTTATCTATAGATTTAGGTACTGCAAACACATTAATTTATACCAAAGATGTTGGAATAGTTCTTAATGAGCCATCTGTGGTTGCTATTCGAGAAAGTAGAGGACAAAAAACTGTAGTTGCAGTTGGCACTGAAGCAAAAAAGATGCTTGGAAGAACTCCTGGAAATATTAAAGCAATTAGGCCCTTATCAGAGGGTGTTATTGCTGATTTCCAAGTAACTGAAAAAATGTTACAACACTTTATAGCAAAAGTTCATGAAAAATTATTTATAAAACCAAGCCCAAGAGTGCTTGTATGTGTGCCATGTAGATCAACTCAGGTTGAAAGAAGAGCTATAAGAGAATCAGTTCTTGGAGCAGGAGCAAGGGATGTGAAACTCATTGAGGAACCTATGGCTGCTGCAATTGGAGCAGGACTTCCTGTTGAAGAGGCTTCAGGAAATATGGTTGTTGATATTGGAGGAGGAACTTCAGAGATAGCAATTTTATCTTTAAATGGTGTTGTCTACTCTGAATCCGTAAAAATTGGCGGAGATAAAATGGATGAATCTATTACTTCATGGATAAGAAGAAATTATGGTTGCGTTATAGGGGATTCAACTGCAGAAAAAATAAAATATACAATCGGTTGTGCTACTGATGAATCAGAAAAATTAGAAATGTCTATCACGGGAAGAAATCTAGCTGAAGGTATCCCTGAGACTTTTAATATTAATAGCGAACAAATTTTTGAAGCAATGAAGGATCCCTTATATGGCATAGTAAGAGCCATTAGAAATGCATTAGAGTTATCACCGCCCGAACTTGCTGCTGACATCGCTGAAAGAGGAATAGTGTTAACTGGTGGCGGAGCATTACTTAGAGATCTTGATAAATTAATATCAAATTCTACGGGCATTCCTGTAATTGTTGCTGAAGATCCATTAACTTGTGTTGCTAGAGGAGGCGGCCAAGCATTAGAGATAATGGATAAATATAATATTGACCTTTTATCATCTGAGTAAGTCGAATGGCTAGGGCAGCCCCAACTCCTGGTCAAAAGTTAAGCTTTATTTTTTTTATTATATTAGGCTCATTATTTTTATATATTGATATAACTTCAAATAATTTTCAAAGTATCAAAAATGGATTTAAATCATTCAAAATTTCGTCTTTTTATATTGCTAAAGAAATTTCAATAGAACCTCTTAAATCAATAGTCAATCTTTCAAAGTCAAAAATTAAGTTAGTTGAAGAAAATAAAGATTTAAAGGAGGCCTTAGAGATAAGCTATTTAAATAATTATTTAGTTTCTAAAGAAAACATTTTTTTTAAAGACCAAGAAATTATTAAAAAAACACACAATGAGAATAATTATAAATTTGAATACGATATTGCATATCTAAGAAGTATTGATCCTAATATGTATAAATGCTGTGATAAACACAGAATGTTTATAGAGATTAAACAGAATTCTGATAATTTATATGTTGAAAGTATTGTTTTTAATACCGAAGGGTTAGTAGGACAAATTATTGATGAAAACAAATTTTATGAAGTGCTACTTCTGACAGATATTTCTCATTCTTTACCAATAAAATTGAATTCAAGTGAATTCTTTTGTAATGCAAAAGGAAGTGGTAGATCTGAATATATTATTTGTTCTTATAATCCTCTTGTATGGACCGAAGAGATTAAAAAAAACCAAATTTTTTATACATCTGGCCTTGGTGGCATTTATCCAAAGGATATTGAAGTTGGATATGTCAGCTCAATTGAAAACATTGATTCAACACAAACCAAAATCAAAATTAAATTACTAGCCAATCCTCTTAATGGAAATATGTTTGGAGTGTTAAAGTACTGATGAAAAGTTTATTAAAAAGATTATTTTTAATCGTCTTTATTAATTTTATTGATCAAAATATTGCCTTTTTATTTTCAAAAATATTCATAATTATTCCTTTAACTTTTTTGGCATTTTCCTTTTACGTATATAAATCAGATAAAAATATAAGCCCGTTAGAGGCTTTTTCTTTTGGTTTGTTTGTTGATTTGATTTCAGATTCTTATTTTGGTTTAAATACAATTATTTTTTGTTTAACAACATACCTTATAAATCAAAATGCTAATTCATTTAAGTTATTTAGTTATCTGCAAATATGTTTATTTTTTGGATTATCTGCTTCGACATATGTTGGATTTAGCCAGCTAATTATCAATTTATATGATTTCTCATATAAAACTCTCTTACTAAGCTTATTTGCGAACATAATATTTTGTTTTTTTGTTGCTTTAGTTGCATCATACTTTCCAAAAAAGTTAAGCATCAAACTTTGAAATGTCAGTTCTTAATAGTTTCATAAAATCCTTTGTAATATTAATAACTTTTATTTTTATATTAATAGGTACAATCTACCTTCTTGTAATAACCAAACCAGAAAGCATAATTTTCCTCACTAATAAGTTATTAAATGAAGATTATTCAATAGAATTTAAAAAAGCTAAATCTGATACAAATTTTTTATCACCTATAGTTGTTTTAAATGATTTTTTCATGAGAGACATTAACGATAATGAAATTTTTAAAGCTGACGAACTCAAGATAGGATTAAAAATAATAAAATCTATTCTAGATGGACATATAAATTTGAGTACACTATCTTTAATTAACATAGATTTTCAAAATGAATCTGATTCTCAGGGCAATTATGAAACATACAAATTAAAAATTAATAACATTTACATATCATCTAAACAATTCACTTTTTCCTCTAACGAAACTCAAATTTTAAGCAAAGAGGGTAATTTATCTATATCAAATAAAGTTGGAGAGATAAATAATATTCCTTTTAATGATCTAAAAATATATAAAAAAAATGATTCAAATAAATATTTATATTCCACTTTTCTTGAATTGGACGAAAAAATAATTGAGGATGAGAATTTAGTAAACTTGAGTGAATTTTTTGATAAAAAAATTAATCTTGAAGTCTATAGCAAAGGATACTTCGACTCCAAGAGAAATCAAATTTCAGCTCTTAACAAGTTCATGTTGAATGATTCATACATTGTTACAGGAACAAAATATGAAGTTAAGAAAATTGATGCTGTTATATATACAAACACAGATCAAAAGTTAAGTGGAAAATTTTCTGCAAAAATTCCTGATCAAATTATAAAAGGATCCATCTCAGCTTTTAATAATAAATTAACGCTGAGATCAGATATTTCAATAAAAATGGATGATCTTGTAAATTTTGGAGATTATTTAAAACTAAGTGGCACTGAAATATTTACAGCAAAATTATCAATTGATAAGAATGCCTCTCTTGAGTTAATTAGTAATTTAAGCAACACAACTTTTTCATCTAATATTGATGAATTAAATAAAAGACCTTCTGATAATTTAAAAACAAAGATTTTAATATCTGATTTATCACAACCAACATATAAGATCGAGAATAATAAGTTCAGTGCCTTTATTGAAGATAATAATGGATTTTTTGTACTTGGATCATCATTTGATGAAGATATAAAAAAATTAAATTTCATTGATGGATTTTATATATTTCTTGAATTAGATGACCTTAAGATTGGAAATTTAGTAATAGAGAATCAATTAAATGATGATTCAAATCTTAAATTGATAAAACTTAAAATTAAAAAGCTAGATTTTTTTAATAACATTTATTTTGATCAAATTTTTGAAATTAATTTTAGTAGCGATGTAACTGAATCATTTTTTTATGGCAACAATCTAAATGGCACACTAAGAATTGATTCCTCAGGATTTACAAGAATTGATGTTTTTGATACTAAATTTGAATTTAAAGGAGTAAATATTTTTGACTCAAGTGATTCTTTTAAACTTAATGATGTAAATCTTAGATTTATTGGAAAAAATATCCAGACCTTTGACGATGTATTTCAAAACATTGATTTTTACTTTTTAAAAAATAAGACAATAACAACTATTGATAATATAAAAATCTCAAGTAAGAACTTTAATATTGGACCATCTTCTAAAAACGAAAAAGCATACATAAGCTATAACAATCAAGATGACTTATATAAAATTAGAGGTTCATTTGAGTTTGATAATCAAAAAGATTTACTTGGAAAATTAATTAACTACGATTTTGAGTACCTTTTTTCGGATTTAAATGTTCAATGGGTAAGTGCTTCTCAATTAAAAAATTTGGAAGGAAGAATAAAATTTAAGATAAAAGATCTTGAATCTAATACATCTCTTCCAGACTCAGCATTGTTTAATGCTCTAAAGGTATTTAATTTAAATGCATTGGTATCCAATCTTAGCGATGAGACAAGTTTTATTTCTTCAAAATTAATTATTAGTAGGGCAGAGGGAGACTTTTATATAGGACAAAATAGAGCTTTGTTAACTAATCCAATTAAATTAGAGACAGCTGAAGCAAAAATGTCTTGGACTGGCGAGATTTTAAAGAATGATAAAGGTCTCATAGATCAGCTAGATTTAAACTTAGATATGAGATTGAAAGTATCTGAAAATATTCCATGGTATGCTGCGGTCTTTGGAGGTATCCCTGCTCTTGCTGGAGGCTTTGTTTTAGAAAATATTATTGATGAGAGAGTTGATGATGCTTCAACTTTCAAATTTAATATCACTGGATCGATAGATGATCCAAAAATCATTAGACTAAATTAAGTAAATAGTTGCCAAACCTAAAAATGACAAAAATCCAACAACGTCAGTTACCGTAGTTACTACGACGCTTCCTCCAATTGCAGGATCTTGATTTAATTTTCGTAAAATGAGAGGAACTAGAATTCCAGCAATAACCGAACTAATGAGATTAATTACCAACGCACAAGATATTAAAATAGCTATAGTAATATCTTTGAACCAACTAAAGGTAACAAATCCAACTAAAATTGATAAAACTATTCCATTTAATATTGATACTGACAGCTCTCTTTTGAAAAGCCAGCGAATATTTGATGTGTTTATTTGCTCCAAAGTTAAGCCTCTTAATACAATTGTCAGTGTTTGAGTGGCTGCAACACCTCCCATGCTTGCAACTATAGGCATTAGAACTGCTAGATAAACTATTTTATCAATTACGTCTTGAAATAAATTTATTGTGCTCGCAGCAATGAAAGCTGTAACCAAATTCATGCTTAACCAAAATACTCTACTTTTTGCTGCTCTCCCTGGAGGAGCAAAAGTATCTTCAGCAACACCCGCCATGCCTAATAGATTTTGATCAGCATCTTCTCTTATCACATCAACAACATCATCAATAGTTATTCTACCAATTAACTTATCATCCTTATCTATCACTGGTGAAGAAATCAAATCGTTTCTTTCAAATAAAGTTGCAACCTCTTTATCATCAAGACCTGCATCTATTGGAGGAAACTCTGTCTCCATTATTTCTCTTACAAGCATCGTAGGCTTGGAGGTTATTATTTTGCTTATGAAAAGTTCGCCTAAATACTCATTTTCGTTATTGACTACAAATATCTTGTCAGTATTTTCAGGAAGATCTACTTGATCCCTTAAGTAACTTATTACTTCATTAATTGAGTTGTTTGGCCTAACACTTATTACATCTGTATTTAGCAATCCCCCAGCAGTATTATCTGGAAATGTAAGACCAATTTCGATTCTTTTTCTATCTACCAAAGACATATTTGATAAGATCTTGTTCATTCTTTCTTCTGGGAGATTTTGTAAGATATCTACAATCTCGTCTAACTCAAGCTCTTTAACTGCTTCAATTAATTCCTCATTAGATATATTTGAAACCAAATCTTGTTGAATTTCTTCACCTAATTCAGAGAGAACGTCGCCTTCTTCTTCTGTTTTTAATAATGAAAATAAAAGGTTTCTTTGTTTAGGGGGTGAAGATTCAAGAGCATGAGCAATTTCAGGTGCAGTCATTTTGCTTAAAAGCCTTCTAATCTGATTTAAAGACAGATTAGACGCATCATCTAATATTGTCTTGAGATTATCATTAATATTACTTTCACTCATTCATTAATTCTAACCTGAAAAAAATTATCTATATCTAGATGATGGAATATTATTTTTTTTTCTATACTTTGTAATTGTTCTCCTAGCCAAACTAAAACCTCTCTTATTGAGCTCTATTGCAATTTTTTTATCACTTTTTGGCTTGTTTTCAGAATTAACAATGTCTTTTATTAGCTTCATAAGTTGAATTGCAGAAATGTCTCTGGTTTTAGAAACTGAAGATAATAATAAAGATTTGAGTGGCATTACTCCTTTAGGGGTATCAATATACTTGTTCCTTAAAATCCTTGACACAGTTGAGGGATGAACCCCAATCTCATCTGCAATCTCTTTATTGCTAAGAGTATTCAGTTTAAGTGGATTATCTTCAAAAAATGCAATTTGTTTCGTACAGATATATTCACCAACATTTTTTACTGTATCATTTCTTTTTTTTACAGATGTTAAAAGCCATTTGGCATCATTAATTTTTTGCAATATTTCTTCATTTTTCTTTTTCTTTAATTCTTTTTTTACATCGCTAATTAGGTCGTTGTCTAATTTTATAAGGGGAAAATTATTATCATTAAATACAACTTTAAAATTTTTATCTACAAAGGACACCTTTAAGTCAGCTTCAATAAACTCAGTTTTCTCAAAGTTTAAGCCAGGACTCAAATCACAATTCTTTATCTCATTTAAAGCTGATTTAAATTCTTTATCTGTGTAACCATTTTGATAAGCAATCTTTTTTATTTCAGGAAGGTTATCAAGCTTATCATTAAGAAGTATATCTTCAATTAAAGCTCTCTTGGTTTTAGAGATATTTTTTTTATTGTCAATTTGAATTTTTATACATTCTTTATGATTTCTATAACCAATTCCACTGGGATTTAATCTATGAATTGTATTTAAAAGAATATTTTCGATCTCTTCTTCTGAATAAATAAAATTAGATATCTCCTCAATCTGCTCTGTACTTTCAGAAAGTTCACCAGATTCATCAATGCATCCAATAATTAATTTTGCAATTTTGATTTCTTTTTCATTTAAATGGAAATCATCTAATTGAGCAATTAAAGATTCTCTTAAATTTAACTTGGACTCTATATCAAAGCTGAAATCAGAATGATTAAAATCTTCATAGTCATTATTGCCATCATTTTTTTCTAAAAATGGGTTTTCTATTATTTCTTTATCAATTTTTTTAATTAATTCAAATCTTGAAAGTTGAAGCAAATCTATTGATTTTTTTAAGGATGGTGTAAGTTTTACACTTTGCTTTTGTTTTAAGTTTTTTGAAAGAATAATACTCATTTATGTATACATGTCTCCAAGATAGACTTTTTTAACTAAATCATTATTAATCAAACTTTTTGTATCACCTTCTGCAATTAGTTCACCATTATTAATAATCGCAGCTTGATTACATATTTCTAGAGTTTCTCTAACATTATGATCTGTAATTAAAATTCCAATATTCTTTTTTGATAACTTTGCAAGGACACTTTTAATATCTTCTATTGCTATTGGATCAATGCCTGCAAATGGCTCATCCAACAAGATAATTTTAGGTTTAGACGCGAGAGTTCTTGCAATTTCGACTTTTCTTCTTTGACCGCCAGACAACTGCCTACCTTTTAAATTTAAGATATCTGATAGATCAAATTCCTCAATTGATGTGTCTATAAATTTTTTAATGTCTCTCATGCTTTTAAATGAAAGTTCGGCAAGTCCATATAAGTTTTCTTTAACAGTAAGGTTAAGAAATATAGAGGGTTCTTGAGGTAAATACTTTAAACCAAGATTTGATCTCATATGCATTGGCATTGTTGTTATATCTTCTTTTTCAAGAAGTACTTTTCCATTATCAGCATTTATTAGGCCAGCAATTATGTAAAAGGTTGTGGTTTTACCTGCACCATTAGGCCCCAATAAACCGAAAATTTCTCCATAATTTACATTAAAAGATATATCTGAAATAATTTTTTTTTCTTTAATCGATTTGAATACATTAATTATTTCTAACATTTTTAATTATCCGAAGTTATCTTGCCAGTTTTTGGATTAAAGATGATTAAATTTGAGTTGATAGAAAAATTATCAAATTTAATTAAGGCATTTCCAATTAGGTGTACTTTTTCATCACTAAAAAAAAGTATCGTTTCTGCTTCTCCATTAAAAAAGGTTTTTTCTTTGTTCGATTTTATTGAACTTGGGTTACCAGATATTGAAATTACTTCTTCTTTTTGATCAAAAACTGCTGAGTTAGCAGAAATTTCGACATAACTAGAATTTATATTTACGTTAGAGAAAAAGCTTACTTTGTCTAAATTGTTTATAAACTCAACTTTATCAGATTCAATTTTTACATGATTTACGAGATTCTTTGAACTTAGATCAAGCGTAAGTAAAAATAATGAAATTATAATTAGGTGTTTATTTTTCAACTACAGTATCCTTGCTTCAATTAAATCATGCATTGATAAAACTCCAATATATTTATTTTTTTCAAGAACAACTAAAGTAAAAATTTTATTCTCTTCCATTATTTTTGCAGCGTCTACAGCTAGCGCATTTGAATCGATTGTCTTAAAAGTTTTTGTCATAACGTCTTTAATTTTTGTTTTTTGAATATCTATTTTTTTATTAATACATCTTCTTAAGTCACCGTCAGTAAAAATTCCAACTATTTTTGATTTATTAGTAACCAAAGTAATGCCAAGATTTTTTTTCGTTATTTCAATTAATGCTTTGTCAAGAATAGTATTTAGATTAACTTTTGGAACTTTGTTACCTTTGTGCATAAGATCTTGAACTTGTGTAATAAGTTTTTTTCCTAACTTTCCTGCAGGATGAGATGATGCGAAGTCTTTTTTTGTAAAACCTTTTGCTTCTAGAAGAGCTATTGCCAAAGCATCTCCAAAAGCTAATGCATTTGTAGTGGAAGATGTTGGCGCCAAATCAAGAGGACAGGCTTCTTTTTTTGACTTAATTTGAATTTTTATATCAGCAAACCTTGCTATCGCTGATTTATTATTACTAGTTAGTGAAACTATTTCTTTTGCATGTCTTTTTAATGAAGATAGTATATTTATAATCTCGTCTGTTTCACCTGAATTGGAAATCAACATAACAATATCTTTTTTGTTTATTAATCCCATATCTCCATGAGCAGCCTCAGTTGGATGAATAAATATGGATGGAGTACCGGTGCTGGATAAAGTTGCAGAAATTTTTTGAGCAATGTGACCTGACTTACCAACGCCCATAATGATAAATTTACCGTTAGAATTTATTACTTTATCGCAAAGTTCTTCAAATGAATTATCTAACTGATTAGATATTGATTTAATCGAATCTGATTCAATTTTTAAGGTTCTTTTTGCTGATGCTATATAGTTATATTTTTTCATATCAAACTTGAAAATTTATTTAATCCCTAATGTTATAATAGTCTAATGTTGCATACACTCAAAAAATATTTATTTCTTTTTTTATTATTTTTAAACATAAATAAAATTTACGCTGTAGATAATCCATATATTTTTATAGATTCCAATGCGCAAGATATGGTTGAAGTACTTACATCAAACTCAAATCTATTTGAATCAGACAGAGAAGCTTACGAAAACAAGATCAAAGAAATTTTTGAGCCTATGATTGATTTTAGAAGGGTCTCCGCAAGTGTAATGGGAAAAAAATACTATCTTCTTGCAACAAAAGAGCAAAGAGTTGAATTTATTGAAATATTCAAAGATTCTCTTTTAGATACATATGCAGAAACACTTGCTCAATGGGGAGATTCAACTATTTCAACTGAAGTGCCAAAAGATGAATCTTTATCAAAAAAATTTGAAAGTTTTGAAAAAAATATTGAGGTAAAACAAATCTTAAATACAGGTACTAGTAAATATCCAATATCATATAAGCTTAGAAAAACTGATAATGGATGGAAAATTGTAAATATTATTATAAATGGTGTAAATCTTGGCCTTACTTTTAGAAATCAATTTCAAGCACTTGCTATTTCTCATAATGAGAGTATTGAATTAACGTTAAGAAATTGGGTCTCCGATGCTGGCGATGCAGGTATTTCATAATATGGAAGACATAATTCAGAATATTATTACTACCAACATTGATGATGCAAAGTGTAGCTTTGAAGGAGATTCATGTAATTTAAGGTTAGTTGTTACCTCTAGCATTTTTTCAGGTATGTCACTTATAGATCAACACAAAACAGTTATGAGGCTTTTGGAAGATAAATTCCAATCAGGCGAATTACATGCTTTAAGTTTAGAGACGAAGACTTTCTAAAATGGAGAAGTTATTAATCAAAGGAGGAAGTACACTCTCTGGTACAATTGCATGCTCAGGAGCAAAAAATGCTGCCTTGCCGATGATAGCGTCAACAATTTTGTCTAATGAAAAGGTTACTTTAAAAAATCTTCCATATCTTCAAGACATAACTACAATGTTTGAGCTTTTGGGTTCAATGGGTGCTGATATTTTATTGGATGAAGATATGAATTTCACAATACAATCTAATAATCTTAAAGACATTGAAGCAAGGTATGAACTAGTAAAAACAATGAGAGCTTCAATATTGGTTTTAGGTCCTTTACTTGCTAAATATGGTAAAGCAAGAATAGCACTTCCTGGAGGCTGTGCTATTGGGTCACGACCTGTAAATTATCATCTTGATTCTCTTAAGCAAATGGGAGCTGAGATAGTCTTAAAAAATGGTTACATTGAAGCATCTGCAAAAAATTTAAAAGGTGCGGATATTAGATTCGATGGAATTACTGTTACAGGCACTGAAAATTTAATGATGGCTGCAACTCTTGCAAAGGGTAAAACAACTTTATCAAATGTTGCCAGAGAACCCGAGATTATTGATTTAGCAGATATGTTAAATTCGATGGGAGCAAAAATTAATGGAGCAGGATCAGATAAGATCACTATCCAAGGCGTCGAAAAACTAATTGGAACCTCTTTTGAAATACCTGCTGACAGAATAGAAGCTGGAACTTATCTTGCAGCTGCAGCAGTAACTAAAGGAGACATAAAAATTGAAGGTATTAACCCAAATAGGCTTATGAAAGTTATTGATAAATTAATTAATACTGGTGCAAAAGTTGACTATGATGAAGATTCCATTTCATTTAGCATGACAGATGATATTCCTGATCCAGTAGATATCACAACAGCACCATTTCCTGAATTTCCAACAGATATGCAAGCTCAATTTTCTGTTATAAATGCAATTTCAAGCGGTACTGCTAATATTTATGAGACTATTTTTGAAAATAGATTTATGCATATTCTTGAACTAAACAGAATGGGATGTGATATTTCGGTTAATGGTAATCATGCAATAATTAAAGGAGTGAAGTCATTATATGGTGCTGAAGTTATGGCAACAGACTTAAGAGCATCTGCAAGCTTAATACTTGCTGGGCTATGTGCTAAAGGTGAGACAGTCGTCGATAGAATTTATCATATAGATCGTGGATATGAGAGAATCGAGGAAAAATTAAATTATTTAGGTGCAAATATAGTAAGACTTCCTAGTTAGATTTTTCTTTGTAAGAGTCAAAATCTATAGATACTATTTCATTTTTTTGATTTAAGATTTCCATGCTTAAATTTTCACCAAGTGTGGCAAATTTTAAAGAACTCGTTAGATTACTCCAACTTGCTGTTTCACCATTTATGCTGAGTATTACATCATTTATTCTTACACCTTTTTCAAACAAAGGACCTTTATTTTGCATTTCAATAATTCTCAATCCACTACTGATAAAACCACCTTTATTTATCCTAATTTTTGTGACTCTAAAATTGCCTATCCAAAGACTTTGAAGCTCACCAAATCTAATTAGCTGAGTTGCAATTTGAACAACCAGGTTTGATGGTATTGCAAACCCGATACCTTGATATGCTCCAGTTCTTGAAAAAATTTTAGAGTTAATACCAACCAAATTACCATTTGCATTTATTAATGCTCCGCCAGAATTTCCTGGATTTATTGCAGCATCTGTTTGGATTAATTGTAAATAAGGATTTCCATAATCTCTCCCGGTCGCACTAATAATTCCATTAGAGACTGAAATTCCAATTCCATATGGATTACCAATTGCAAGAACATCGTCACCTATTTTTAATTCATCAGAATCTGCAAAATTTATGGGTTTTAGTTTTTCATCCGGTATTATTTTAAGAACTGCTATGTCAGTATTTTGATCAACACCAATTATGCTTGCAGGATAGTTATTGCCATCCTGAAGCTTAATATATATTTCATCTCCTGAAATAATATGTAAGTTTGTAACAACATAACCATCTTCAGAAAAAATTACTCCAGATCCAATGCCATTTCTATTATTAGAAAAAGTCTTATTTTGATTTGATATAACTGTTACAACTGAGGGTATTGATTTCTCTGATGCTGAAACCAATTTGTTTTTATCATTAGATATAAAGTACCATGTGCCTGCAAATGTAATAATAATTACCAAAAGATAATTTAGAAGATTAATTTGAAAAGATTTCATAATGTCTAACGTTAAAAATATCATCGATACTCTTAAAAACCAAGGAGCCAACCCAGATTTGTCTCAAATAAATCTAATTGAAAAGCTTTGCAAGATGAACATTTCAAAGAAATTTTCATTTAAAAAAGTCTTCTTCAAAGATAACTTACTAGGAACATATATTTGGGGTGATGTTGGAAGAGGGAAGACCCTAATAACAAAAACATATCTTAGAGAACTAAAAAGAGATGACATAAAAAGCTTTCATTACATAGATTTGATGAGCTATATACATGACCAACTAAATAAAAATTTTGGAGTAAAAAATCCGCTATCAAAAATAGCTAAAACTTTAACTAAAGACACTAGCATAATATTTATAGATGAATTTCAGGTTGAAGATGTTGCTGATGCAATGATAATAGGAGACCTGTTGAAACTAATTTCAGGACATGGAACAAAAATAATATTGACTTCCAATGCACATCCTAATGATTTGTATCTTGATGGACTTCAAAGACAAAAATTTTTAGTCTCTTTAAAGATATTTTTAAAAAATGTAAATATTCATAAACTTGACGGAGACATAGATTACAGAACAAGAAACATAATCAAATTTGATGAGCATGATAGTAATAAAATTATTCCAGATGATGAAATATTTAAGTTCATAATAGATAATTTTGGTTTAGATCAACAAAAATCAGATCAAATATCAATTAATGATAGAAAATTTACCTGTAAACTTGTTTCCAATAATATTCTTTGGATTGAATTCAACGACTTTTTTAGGGAAGCTACAGGATCCAAGGATTATACTTACATTTCAAATAAATTCGATTGGATATTCGTAAGTAATTTTAAAAAAAATAACGATGATACGATTGATATTGTAAGAAGATTTATATCATTTATAGATATAACATACACAAATAAAACCAAAATTAAGTTTTTCTTTAATGACATTACTATTGAAAGTATTTATACAGGCACAAAGATTGAGAATCTTTGGGTTAGATGCAAAAGTAGACTATCTGAAATGAGAACACAAGAATATTTAACTAATAATTAGTTTAATAAAAATTAACATAAATATTGCTATATTTAGCTCTAAACATTAATATTCGCTACTCAAATTAAATGATTATGAAAACATACTCTTTAAAAAAGGAAGAAGTACAAAGAAGCTGGTTTGTTGTTGACGCAACCGATAGGGTATTAGGTCGAGTTGCTACTAAAATTGCTGATAAAATTAGAGGCAAAGATAAACCAACATTCACTCCACACACTGACGGCGGTGACTATGTTATTGTTATTAATGCTGAAAAAATCAAAGTTACCGGCTCTAAATTTAATAACA
Organism: uncultured SAR86 cluster bacterium; assembly: GCA_902617045.1. Taxonomy (GTDB): domain Bacteria; phylum Pseudomonadota; class Gammaproteobacteria; order Magnimaribacterales; family D2472; genus SAR86A. The sequence continues at coordinate 213,953 of CACMVA010000002.1, read as the reverse complement.
AAATGTACTATCGCCATTCCTTATATCCTGGTGGCTTAAAATCACAAACTTTTAAGGAACTTAATGAAAAAAACCCTGAAAGAGTTATTGAAGAAGCTGTTAAAGGAATGCTTCCTAAAAATAAACTTGGGAAATCTATAATTAAGAAACTAAAAGTTTTTCAAGGCCCAAATCATGATCACGAATCTCAACAACCAACTGAGTGGAATCCTAGCTAATGAGCGCTGAAATTTTTTATGCAACGGGAAGAAGAAAAACTTCCTCAGCAAGAGTTTATTTAAAAAAAGGAAAAGGCGATATATCTGTAAATGACAGAAAGCTTGAAGAGTATTTTGGTAGAAAAGTTGCTCAGATGTTGGTAATGCAGCCACTTGAACTTCTTGATTTATCTGAAAAATTAGACATCAATATCAAAGTAAAGGGTGGAGGAAGTTTTGGACAAGCTGGTGCAATTAGACATGGAATATCAAGAGCTCTTACATCTTTTGATGAAGAATTAAGACCACAACTTAAAAAAGCAGGTTTGCTTACAAGAGATCCAAGAAGAGTTGAAAGAAAGAAACCTGGACTAGTAAAAGCTAGAAAAAGTAAGCAATTTTCTAAGAGATAAATATAGCTTTATAGCCATACTTATTTTTAATTATAAGCAGATTTTATATTACATATTTATGGTATAATTTTTGCTGTTATTTGAGTAGCACACACCCTTAATGCAAGATAAAGATAAAACTAGAAGGAAAGTATTAATTGGCCTAACAAGTGCAGTTGGTTTGTCAGGTTTACCATTTGCTGCAACTCCATTTATTGCTGCATGGAACCCAAGTGCAAAGGCAAAAGCTGCAGGTGCCGCAGTTAAATTGGATGTTTCTAAGATGCAATACGGACAACAAATACAAGTTTCATGGAGAAAACAACCTGTTTTTATTGTTCGACACACTGAAGAAAGTATCGCTAGCTTAGATTTGGCTTTACCAAAATTAGCAGATCCAAATAGTGATAAGATTGAAGAACCCTACAGAGGTCTCAATCCATCTAGATCTAAAAGTCCAGAATATTCAGTATTTTCAGGTGTATGTACTCACCTAGGTTGCGCACCAAAGTATTTCCCAGAAATTGAACCTAAGCCATGGGATGCTACGTGGAATGGAGGATTTTTTTGTCCTTGCCATGGTTCAATGTTTGATATTGTTGGAAGAGTTTTTAAAGGAGTTCCTGCACCAACAAATCTTATAGTACCACCTCATATGTTCGATGGAAGTATATTAACAATTGGAGAGGATAAGGAGTTATAAAATGACTGAAATAGCTGGAAAATTATTTACATGGATAAATACAAGACTTCCAATAGTTAATACTTTTGAGAGACATCTTTCAAAACATCCGGTTCCTTCAAAGGTAAACTTTTGGTATTTATTTGGCGCATTGGCTGCGGTTACTCTTATTATTCAGGTTGTTACTGGGATATGGTTGATAATGCCTTACTCCAACACTGAGGAGCAAGCCTTTTCTTCAATTGAATATATTATGAGAGACGTTGATTATGGATGGATTATTAGATACATGCACACTACAGGTGCATCATTATTTTTTGCAGTAGTTTATCTTCATATGTTTAGAGGGCTTTTGTATGGATCATATCAAAAACCCAAAGAGTTAGTTTGGATTTTTGGGTGCACAATTTATCTTGCTATGATGGCGGAAGGCTTTCTTGGTTATGTGCTTCCATATGGTCAGATGTCATATTGGGGAGCCCAAGTCATTATTTCACTATTCGGAGCAATTCCATATATTGGAGAATCACTTGAATTATGGGTAAGAGGAGACTATTACATTTCTGGCATAACAGTTTCAAGATTTTTTGCTTTACATGTGGTAGCACTTCCTTTGGTTTTGATTGCGCTAGTTTTTCTTCATTTAGTTGCTCTTCATGAGGTCGGCGCGGGTAATCCAGAAGGAGTTGATATTGAAGAACATCTTGATGAAGATGGTGTACCCCTTGATAGTGTGCCATTTTTTCCATACAAGGTATTGAATGCTTTAGTAGCAATTGGTGTTTTCATGACAGTATTTTCAATAATAATGTTCTTTTTTCCTGAAGGAGGCGGTTATTTTATTGAAATGGCTAATTTTCAAGAAGCTAATCCGCTAGTAACTCCAGATCATATTGCACCAGTTTGGTATTACGCTCCTTTTTATACAATGCTAAGAGCAATTCCAGATCCACTTGGTGGTTTGATTGTTATGGCTTCTGCAGTGGCAATTTTCTTTATAGTTCCGTGGCTAGATAGAAGCAAAGTTGCGTCAATTAGGTATAAAGGAATTTATAGTAAGATCGCTATCACTATGTTCGGAGTTAGCTTCTTAACGCTTGGATATTTAGGAACTGTTGGAGTAACGGAAGTAAGAAAGACAATGAGTGTTATTTGTACAATAATTTATTTTGCTTATTTCTTGTTAATGCCAATATACACAAAGTACGAAACCACTCAGGAAGTCCCTGAAAGATTATGATTTCTTTGGCTAACTACTTTCAAATTTTTTCAAAAGGCATAGTTCTATTTATTTTATTATTTTATTTAAATGAAATTTATGCAGCTGAGGGGGGTCCTTGCAAGGATTACGGAGAGTGCGACAAATTTCAATACTCACTCAATGATATCGAATCTCTTCAAAGAGGGGCTTCAACTTATATCAACTATTGCTATGGATGCCATTCTCTTAAATATTCAAGATGGGGAAGAGTAGCTAAAGACTTACAAATACCAGAAGACATCTTTTTTGAGAATCTTGTTTTTGATAAATCTATTAAGCCTGGTGATTTAATGGTTGGCGCTATGCCTGAAGACTCTGCAAATTGGTTTGGAGTGGAACCTCCAGACCTTACTTTAGTTTCTAGATATAAAGGTGATGATTGGATTTACTCATACTTAAGAGCCTATTATGAGGATTCCTCTAAACAATATGGTGTAAATAATTTAGTTTATCCAGGAACTGCAATGCCAAATGTTTTGATGTCACTTCAAGGAAATCAGAGATTAGTTTGCAAAGATGTTCCTGTGCTTGCAAGAAATGGAGGAGAAAAAAGGGATGATTTTGGAAATACAATTTTTAAAGAAAAATGTGGATTTCTTGAAGTTCAGGATGGAACAGGAATCTTATCAAGAGAAGAATTCGATACATTAATATATGATCTAACAAACTTTTTAGTTTACGTAGGTGAGCCAAGTAAAGCTACGAGAGAAAGGATTGGTTGGTATGTTGTTTTTTATTTCTTAATTTTTACAGCATTATCCTCATTGCTGTATAGAGAGTATCATAAAGACTATAATAAGTAATTTATAAGTAAAAAGGGGATTGAAAATGATTTTATATTCTGACAGAGATGATCACTACAGCCAAAGAGTCAGAATTGTCCTTGCTGAGAAGGATATTTCAGCTGAAATTAGTGAAGCCAAACCAGAAGAAACATCAGATGAAATACTCTCAATCAGCCCCTATCATAAACTTCCAATTCTAGTTGATAGAGATTTAGCTATTCATGACCCATCTGTAATGATGGAGTACTTAGATGAAAGATTTCCTCATCCTCCTCTTCTTCCAGTTTATCCAGTGGCAAGAGCAAATTGCAGAACATTAATGCTAAGAATAGATAGAGAATGGTGCCCGCTTTTAGATATACTCATTCAAGGTGAAAGATCTGAAAAAGAAATGATGAAAATTAGAGAGGAACTTTTGCATGAGATTTCATCAATTGCACCAACATTTAAAGAGTTCAAATTCTTTATGAATGATGAGTTTACCCTTGTGGATTGTTGTTTCGCACCAATACTGTGGAGGCTTGCATCAGTAGGAATAAAGCTGCCTGTAAATAGACATTTAAAACCTCTAATTGATTATCAGAATTCTGTTTTTGAAAGATCTGGGTTTTTAGATAGTCTTTCATCTATTGAAAGAGATCTTCAATCTAATTAGTAAAAGTTGCTGTTGAAACTTTCCACAAGTTCAAACTACGATTAATACAACCATTTCTTTTTACCTTTATATTTCCTGAATCTGGCAATAGATTTTCTCGAAATAAGTTATTTTGGTAGATTTTCTCAATAATTAGAAAGTCTCTAATCAAAGTATTCTCAATCTCATTTTTAATTAAGGGATCTTGTTTTTTTTTAATATTTTCAATCATCTTATTTGTAATTGGAATATATGTATTTTCAAAATCTACTAATTTTTTTATATCATTTGCATCATGAAATATTTCACTAGATGAAAATGTTTTTATATAAAGAGCATAACTTCTAAATATAGGTACGATTGTTTTTCCAATATCATAATTAGTAATATAGTAAATACTTGCAATATCATTCCTTATTCTTGGAGTATGTGATATGTCTATATCCTTATCAAATTTAGCTAAATCGTTATAATTTTTTGTGCTTAAGTTAACATTAAGAATTTCTTTTATTTGTGAATCAAAATCTCCAGACTTGATCATGAAATATTCTTCTTCAGGATATTTATTTCTTAACATTGAAGCAATGTCCATATAATTTTTAGAATAAATAACGATAACTTTTTTGCTTACTTCCTTTTTATTTTTAAAAATTTTTTCTTCTAGAACTTCTCTTTCTTCCTCGATAAGACTTTTACAAAAATACTTTAGATTTGAAGTGAGTATATTATCTTCAAGAAAATATGAATCTTCATCATTAAAGTCTATTGAAAATATATTTTCATCCCTTAATAACGATTGAATAATTATTTCTTTATTTTTATTACTTGTTTCAATTTTTAAATTTATATCAGGTTTAACAAAATCTTGTCTTGGTGAGATTGAGCAAGATGAAATAAAAACAATTAAACAAGTTAAAATTAATGTTAAGCTAAATTTCATAAATTTATTATCTTAAAATGTTATATTTTATTTCTACTCCAATTGGTAATTTAAATGATATATCACTTAGGGCCATAGATGTTATAAGATCGTCTGATTATTTGTATGCAGAAGATACAAGAAATACAAAAAAACTACTAAAGTTCATAAATTTAAAAGTCAAATCAAAAAGTTTTCATGAGCACAATGAACATAAAGCTTCACTAGAAATAATTGAAAATTTAAAAGAAGGAAAAATTGTCTCAATAGTTTCAGATGCAGGAACTCCAGTTGTATCAGATCCTGGATATAAGCTAATACAAATATGTTTGAAGGAAAATATTAAATATACTTTAATCCCAGGTCCTTCTTCAGTTATTAGCTCTTTAGTAATGTCTGGTCTTTCACCTGATAGATTCTCTTTTTACGGATTTATTCCAAGAAAAGCTGGTGACCAAAATAGACTTTTTGAAACTTTATCTAATGATGTAAAAACATCAATTGTATATGAATCACCAAAGAGAATTAAAAAAACTCTTAATAACTTACAAAAATTTGTAGGTAAAAATAGAAAAATTTCTTTGTGCAAAGAAATGACTAAAATTTATGAAGATGTTTTTAGAGGAAAAATTTCTGAAATCATAAAAGATATTGAGAATGATCAAATTAATCTCAAAGGAGAGTTAGTTTTAGTAATTGAGGGAGCAAATAATAAAGTTGATCTAAATATTAATATGCAAATTAGAAAGGAATTTTTATCAAAGCTATCAGCCTCTGATTCGGCCAAGTTAATCTCTATGTTAACTGGGAAAAATAAAAGAGATATCTATAAAAAGCTTATAGAAAAATAAAAAATGCTTATAATGGCTTGTGAGTTGGTTGGATGATCGCTAAATTTATTTAGAGGAAAGTCCGGACTTCAAAGAGCAGGGCGCCAGGTAACACCTGGGAGGCGTGAGCTTACGGAAAGTGCAACAGAAAATATACCGCCATTTATTGGTAAGGGTGAAAAGGTAAGGTAAGAGCTTACCGCTTAAGTGGTAACATTTAAGGCATTGCAAACCCCAGCCTGAAGCAAAACCAAATAGAAATCCAATAAAGTTGCTCGCTTTGGATTTGGGTAGGTTGCTAGAGTATTATGGCAACATAATATCGAGATAGATGATCATCTTCAACAGAATCCGGCTTATAAACCAACTCAACTTTATTTTTGTACATTTTTTGCCTCAAATAAATGTGTGAAAAAGTGTGCAAAAGTGTTGCAAAGTGTGTAAAAAGTCTTTATATTTTGAGAATGTTTGGATTTAATACGCCATCTATTGATAGTAAGGGCAGAATAGCTATTCCTGCTAGGTATAGAATTGACTTTAAAACACAAAATCATAACGAAATTGTAATAACAAAAGATCCTCAATATCCATCTTTGAAACTTTATCATCACTCAGAATGGCAAAGGATTTCAACAAAACTTCAATCACTTCAGGGCTTAGATCCTATCGTTAGAAATTTACAATGGACAATACTTGGTAATGCTTATCAAACAGATATTGATATCGAGGGCAGAATGCTAGTTAGAATCCCCTCAGATTTGCAAAGTTATGCTGAAATAAATGAACAGAAACAAGTTGCATTAGTTGGAATGGGTAACAAATTTGAAATTTGGAATATTGAAAATTGGGAAATGCGACAAACAGGAGGGTCTCTTTCAACAGAGATTTTGGATGTTGTGCTACCTGAAAGTATTAAAGAAATGTCATTTTAAAGGGGAGTATGATGAATTTTGAGGTAGTTGAAACAAAACAAGAAAACGCAAAAATAAAAGTTGTTGGAGTTGGCGGCGGTGGAGGAAATGCAATACTTCATATGATTAATCATGATATCAAAGGCGTAGACTTTATTTGTGCAAATACTGACACTCAAGCTTTAAAATCTGTAAAAAGCGCAACTACAATAAAACTAGGCAATGGCTTGACTAAAGGATTGGGTGCTGGAGCCGATCCTGATATTGGTAGAAGAGCTGCTGAAAGTGACAGAATGGCAATAGAAGAACTATTATCCGGTGCAGATATGGTTTTCATTACTGCTGGAATGGGAGGAGGAACAGGTACTGGAGCTGCGCCTGTAATTGCATCAATCGCAAAAGAATTAGGAGCACTAACTGTTGCTGTAGTAACAAAACCCTTTAAATTTGAAGGAAAAAAGAGAATGGGAGCCGCCGAAAAAGGCCTTGCGTCATTAGTTGAAGAGGTAGATAGCCTTGTAACTATCCCAAATGAGAAACTTTTTGAAATATTAGGATTGGATACTTCCATGCAAGATGCTTTTGCTAAATCTGATGATGTTTTAAAGGGCGCTGTTCAAGGAATTTCAGACATTATTATGCAAAGAGGTCATGTAAATGTTGACTTTGCTGATGTAAAAGCCGTTATGTCAGAAAAAGGCATTGCCATGATGGGTACAGGTATTGCAAGTGGGAAGAATAGAGCTGAAGCTGCAGCAACAATGGCTGTTAAAAGTGAATTGTTAGATGATATTAATCTTAAAAATGCTAGAGGTGTTTTGGTGAATATCACAGGTAAAGAGCCTACTCTTAGGGATCAAGCTGAGGTAGCAGATATTATTGATGAGATTGTTAGTGAGGATGCAAATATTATTTATGGTCTTGTTTTTGACAAAAGTTATAAAGATGAAATTAAAGTAACAATCGTTGCAACAGGAGTGGACCAAAGAGCGCCATCTCTTGTGATTGATAACGAACCATCAATGAAATTAAATCCTGTTGGTTTGGATAAAGATAAAACCAGTCAAAAAGTTGGCACGTCGTCTGCAGAGGAAATTGATTTCCTTGATGTGCCGACTTTTATGAGAAAACAAGTAGATTAAAATGCTTCATTTTCCAGTTTTACTGGAAGAATCCGTTGATTTTTTAATAAATGACGTAAACGGTCATTATATTGACTGTACCTTTGGTAGAGGTGGGCATTCAAAGTTAATTTTAGAGAAATTGTCAAAAGATGGACTTTTAACAGGCATCGATAAAGATCCTGATGCATGTGAATATGCTATGAAATTTCAAAATGATAATTTCAAGATTATTAATGATTCATTTAATAACATTGAGAAATATTTTCAAGAAGAAAGCATAAACGGAATTCTCTATGATCTTGGCACATGCTCGACTCATCTTGATCAACCTGAGAGAGGGTTTAGCTTTAATAAAGATGGCCCACTTGATATGCGCTTCAATAACAAAATAGGTATACCACTTTCTGTATGGTTAGAAAATGCGTCAGAGGAACAAATCAGAGATATTCTTTATAAATACGGTGATGAAAAACATGCAAAATTAATTAGTAATGCAATTGTTAAAAGCAAGATTAAGAATAAGATTAAAACAACGACTCAACTTTCAAATGTTATAAAAGACATACATCCTGAAAAAAATAAAAAAATTCATCCAGCAACGAAATCTTTTCAGGCTTTTCGTATTTTTATAAACAACGAACTTGAAGAATTTGCTGAATCTCTTAAAGCAGCAGAAAAACTTTTAAAGTTAGGTGGTTATATAGTAACAATAGCCTTTCATTCATTAGAAGATAATATTATAAAAAATTTTTTTAAACCATCCTTGGTATCTTTTCCTAAAGATATTCCTATAAACAATAAAGAAGAAAAGAAATTTAGATGTATTGCAAAAAAAGTCAGGGCTTCTAAAGATGAAACAAATATTAACCCAAGATCAAGAAGTGCAATAATGAGGGTCTTTCAAAAAATATGATTAAAAAGAAAATAATATTTCAATATCTATTTTTATTAGTTTTAATCTTTATTCTAAGTATTGAAAAAATAAAATTATCATGGGAAATAAGTACTCTTTATAACAATGGTGAAAATATAAAAGTTGAGCTTGAAAAAATTAAAGATCTCAATCTTAAATTAACAACACAGTACCATTTAGAAAATTCCCCAGCAATTATTGAAAAAATTGCTAAAGAGGATTTAGGAATGACAAAAAAGAGACCTAAAAAAATTAATTATGAATAATAAACTCAATTACTTAAATTGGAGATTTATATTAATAGCTGTTGTTATTTTTGTTTGCTTGATAGCAATAATCTATAAGATTTTCTCAATACAATTTTTTGACAGTAGTTTCCTTCAGAATGAAGGTAACAAGAGGTATGTTAAATACAAAGACGTTGTGCCAGTAAGGGGAACTATATACGACAGAAACAATTTTCCATTAGCAGTATCTGTCATTAATTATGATCTTTATGCTTTAAAAGGATTTACAAAATCTCAGTTGCTTAATATATCAGAAAAAGTTGATTTGGATATTGATCCTGGAATTGAAGTTTTCAATAAGAAAACGCTTTTAAAGAAAAGCATTTCAAATGAAGCTTTAATAGAAATCAGAAATTCAAGATTTAAAAATATAGAGGTGGAGGTTCGTCACAGTAGACATTATCCGCTGGGCGATCAAATTGCACCTTTAATTGGATTCTACGGTAAAGATGGGGCACAAGAGGGACTTGAAAAAAGTTATGACAAGGTTTTATCAGGTAAAAAGGGGAGGCAAAAATACTTTAAGAATGCTAAGCAAGAAATTATTTCAAAACCTATCGAAGTTTCTAGAACGATACAAGGAAGTGACATACATCTAACTATTGATAGTACTTTACAATTTTATGCATACAAATTCTTAGTTGAGGCCATAAAAAGCAACAAAGCAAAATCTGGAACAGCTATAATTTTAAATAATATAGATGGTGAAATACTGGCAATGGCAAGCTTTCCATCATACAACCCAAATCACCCTCAAAGAAAGATACAAAAAAACAGGGCTTTGGTGGATGCATACGAGTTGGGCTCAGTCTTAAAACCCATAGTTTTGTCAAAAGCTCTTGAACAAAAAATTGTGAATATCGATGAGTATATAGATATACCAAGAAGACTGTATCTCAATGACAAGATTATTGTCGATTCAAAGCAATATGAGAAACTAACACCAGCAGAAATAATTACATATTCTAGTCAAATTGGAGCGTCTAAAATTGCTTTAGAGCTGGGATATGATGATCTAAAATCAAACTATTATGATTTTGGTTTTACAAAACCAATTTCAATTAACTTTCCATCATCAGCATTTGGCTATATGGCCATTAAGGATAAAATTGTTGACAAAGAACTTGCAAGTTTAGGTTATGGTTATGGCTTAACAATTAGTCCTTTTCAAATAGCATCAGCTTATTCAGTATTTGCTAATAATGGGATTTTTAAAGATTTTAAGCTGCTCAAAAATGAAGACGTTTCGTCGAGAAGAGTTATTTCTGAATCAACTGCATCAAATATTTTGAAAGCTTTAGAAATGGTTACAAAAGAAGGTACAGGAAAATCTGCAAATGTTAATGGATTTTCTCAAGGAGGTAAGACTGGAACTGTTCATCAAATAAGATCTGGATCGGGTTATGCGGAAGATATGTATAGAGCTTCATTCATAGGAATAACACCTTTAAACGAAAATTCTCTGACAATATTTGTTTCCATAGATGATCCTAGTCTAGATTCATACTCTGGTGGCAGTGTGGCAGCACCTGCTTTTGCAAAGATTGCAGAAAATTCTCTAAATCACTTAGGATATTTTGAAGATGAGTGAATATGAAGAAATATTAGGTATAAAAATTCCTGAAAATACTAAAATTAAAGCTGTAACCAATTCATCAAAGAGGGTAATAAAGGATTCAATTTTTTTTGGATTCCAAGGAACTAAAGTTCATGGGAGCAACTATGCTGAAGATGCTATTAAGAACGGAGCATCGTTAGTTATTCACGACGACCCTTTGTTTATAAAAAATAATGAAAAGATAATTTACTCAAAAGATCTTAAAAAAAATATTATTAAATTTTTAGATTCCTTTTATTCAATTGATATCAATAGTAATAATTTTTTCGCATTTACAGGAACTAATGGCAAGTCTTCAACTGCCTACATTTGTCATCAATTACTTCGAAATATGGATTATGAATCTTTATACGTTGGTACCCTTGGCATAAAACATAATGATGAAAAAATCCAAACAAAATTTTCAAATAAAACGACTCCAGATATATTTGAATTATACGAAATAATTAGTTCACTTAATTTCGGTTTAGACTCTATGAGTGTATGTCTGGAGGTATCATCTCATGCACTTGATCAAAATAGGCTTGATGGCATTCAATGGCTGAATTCTGCATCAATATTAAATATTGGTGAGGATCATTTGGATTATCATAAGGATATTTCATCTTATAGAGATTCAAAATTTAGTATTTTTAAAATGAATTCTCCAATAAAACTTATTATTGATGAATCCAATAATTTTGTAAAAGATTATGATTTTTTAAACGAAACAAAGTTGACATCTATAAGTAGTAAAAATAATTTTTCTGATATTTATTATAAGATCACAAGAGCTAATTTTAAGAATTGCGAATTTAAAATATTTCTTAATAATCCACCAAGCGGACAAGAAATACATAAAAAAAAGAAATATAAATTCAAATGCGCTCTTTTCCCAGAGTTTAATATCACAAATCTTGTATTTGCAATTTGTTCAATAGGATTTGATGAATTCTCTGATAAGTATGTTAATGATCTATCTTTTATTAAGTTACCAAAAGGTAGGACTGAAGTTATTAATAATATTTCTAAAAATATAATCATTGACTATGCCCATAATTCTCACTCATTTGAAGTGCTATTATGTTCAATCAAAAAATATTTCGATAATTTGATTTTAGTTTTTGGTTTTGGAGGCGATAGAGACAAATCCAAACGAGCAAAGATGTTACAAATTGCTTTAGACAATTCGTCTAAAATTTTTTTAACATCAGATAATTCCAGGAGTGAGAAATTTGAAAATATTATAAAAGATGTCATGAAAGGAAATAATCAGAGTGATATAACAATCATAGAAGATAGAAAAGAGGCAATAATCAATGCAAATAAATTTTTGGATAAAAATAGTTGTTTGTTAATTCTTGGTAAAGGACATGAACAAACTCAAGAAATTGATGGAAAAATTTATCATTTTAGTGACCACGAGGTAGTTGATGAAATTTATAACTAATACTTCAGATTTAGCAAAATTTCTTAATAAGAAAATAAAATTTAATGCATTAATAAAATCAATTTCAACTGATACAAGATCGTTAAAAAAGAATTCATTATTTATAGCTATAAAAGGTAAAAATTTTGATGGAAATGATTTTGTTGATGAGGCACTCTCAAAAGGTTCAAATATCATTATTGCTGATAATAAACGTTTTAAAAACAATAAAGATAAAAGAATTATATGGGTGAATGATTCGATAAAAGCACTTAAAACAATATCTAATAACATTATCAAAGATTATAGTGGTAACGTAATTGCGATAACTGGCAGCAATGGAAAAACAACAACAACAAATATAATTGGTAAAACCCTAAAGAATAACTCAAAAACTTTAAAAAATTTTAATAACGAAATCGGTATGCCTCTGAGCTTGATGAATGCTTCTTCTAAATCAAAGAATTTAATTTTTGAAATCGGTGCCTCTAAATTAAATGACATTGATTATCTAAGTAAAATCTTACGACCTAATGTTGGACTAATAACAAATATTGGAAATTCACATTTAGAGTCCCTAAAGAATATTGATGGTGTTTTTAAAGTAAAGTCTGAAATAGTTAAAAATATCAAGAAAAATGGCTTTTTAGTTGTACCTAATGATAATAAGAAGCATCTTAATAAATGGAAAAAAATGAGATCAGACATAACAACAATTTCTTTTGGTATGAGGAATGATTCTGATTTTTATCCTATTGACGTAAAAATAAAGCAAAATGGACTAAGTTTTTTAGTCGCCTCGAGACTGCTTGAAAAATCTATAAAAATATCATCTTCACTGGAAGGATTGCATAATGTTAAAAATATTCTTTCAGCTTGTGCAGTGCATTATTGTTTGGGTCAAAACCCAAAGGATTTTTCAAAATCAATTAGCTTATCAAAACTGGACAATTTAAGGCAGGTAAAATATAAATGGCTAAAAGGATCTACCTTAATTGATGATAGTTATAATGCAAACCCAGATTCAACAAAAAAATCTATCGATTTATTAAGTAATTACAACAAAAAAACTGTCTTATTATTAGGAGACATGTTGGAGTTGGGTAGGTATAAAAATAACCTTCATAAAGAAGTTGGGGAATATGCAAAATCTAAGGGAATCAGTAAATTGATTGGATTTGGCAATCTAACAAGACATTCAATTGATGGCTTTGGAAAAAATGGGATTTTTTTTAATAATGAGACTAAGTTAAAAAACTATTTAAGGAAAAATATAACGTCAAAAAATGTTATCTTAATAAAAGGTTCAAGAGGTATGAAAATGGAGCGATTTATAGATGTTTGAGTATTTGGGTACAGTTTTAGTATCTGTTGATCCTGGTTTTGATGTTCTAAGATACTTAACTGTGAGAACAATTGGCGGAACGGTAACAGCGCTTTTGCTTTCAATTTTGATGGGCCCATTAATCATTAATTCTCTCAAATCAATGCAATTTGAGCAGTTTGTCAGAAAAGATGGACCACAATCCCATTACAAAAAAACGGGTACGCCCACAATGGGAGGATTACTTATATTATCTTCTTTAATAATTTCAACTCTTTTATGGGCTGATCTTGGAAACAGATATATTTGGGTTGTATTAGGAGTAACCATAGGTTTTTCAATAATTGGTTTCTTTGATGATTATTTAAAAATTAAGAATAAAAGCCCCGATGGACTATCTTCAAAACAAAAGATTTTTTTTCAATCCATAATTGCTCTTATATCAATAACATATCTATATTATTCAGCTGAGATTATTCCTGAACAGTCCTTTATTGTTCCTTTTTTTAAAGATTTAATAATCCCCATGTCTCCGTTTGTTTTTATTTTTATTGGAGTGTTTGTATTAGTTGGCTCTTCGAATGCTGTCAATTTGACTGATGGGCTTGACGGTCTTGCAATTCTTCCCTCAGTCTTGATTGGAGGAGCACTTGGCTTGATTGCTTATGCTATGGGGAATCAAAATATAGCAGATTATTTATATCTTCCGCATCTTCCATTATCTGGTGAGTTAATAGTGTTCTGTGGGGCACTAATTGGATCAGGTATTGGTTTTCTATGGTATAACACATATCCAGCTCAAGTATTCATGGGAGATATTGGGTCACTAAGTCTCGGAGCTATATTAGGAATAATTGCAATTATTTTAAGACACGAATTAGTTTTTGCAATTATGGCCGGAGTATTCGTAATGGAGACTCTAAGTGTAGCAATTCAAGTAATTTCTTTTAAAACAAGAGGTAAGAGAGTTTTTTTAATGGCACCAATTCATCATCATTTTGAACTTAAGGGCTGGGCTGAGCCTAAGATTATCGTTAGATTTTGGATAATCACACTTGTTTTAATTCTAATTGCATTATCAACATTAAAGTTAAGGTGAGCTTAAGTGAGATCTCTAATATATGGCTACGGGGATACAGGTAAATCTTTTGAAAGATACTTAAATGATAAAAAAATTGATTTTGATATTTTTGATTCAAATATTACTGAACATAATCAAAATTATAACCTTGAAGACTTTGATCAAATTTTGTGCAGCCCTGGAGTACCAAAAGACATTTTTGAGAATATTAAGAGCCAAAATATTAATACACTTACAGATGTTGACATCTTTTTTAATGAAGACAAATCTGTAAAAATTGGCATTACCGGAACTAACAGGAAAAGCACGACAGCATTTCATTTACATCAATTATTAAATAAATATAAACCTTCAAATCTAGTTGGCAATATTGGAAATACAATGTTGGACTTTATCAATAATGGAAAAGAGTTCTCAATAATTGAATTATCAAGTTTTCAATTAGATAAGATGAATCAAAATCGGCTTGATTTTGGCATTTTGCTTAACATTGAAGAAGATCATCTTGATTATCATGGCGATTTTAAATCTTATAAACTAGCAAAAGAAAAAATTCTCTCAGCTAATGAAAGCATTTCTTTTGAGATAGACCCGTATAATCTATTTAAATGGATTACTGGCAAAGAAGCTAAAAAAATACAATTAAAAAATCTTCCATATAGATTTGAACATATATCTGAAAAAATTATTAATGATTCAAAGTCAACGAATTATCATTCTTTGAAATACGCAATGAAAAAAGCAAAAAAATGCTTCAATAGTGAATATATTTTGATTGTGTGTGGAAATCCTAAAAAAGAAAAATATAAAGAAATTCATCTTAAAGATCCAAGCGAAGTTTATATTTTTGGAAAGCATTCTAATCAAATAAATAAATGTATTGAACATCCTAAAAAGAAATTATTTAAGAATATTAAAGAATTATTTGACTTTGTTCATACTAAAAAAAGTAGATGTAATATACTTTTTTCTCCTGGTTATCCAAGCGGTGATGACTTCAAAGATTTTAACGAAAGAGGTGAGATCTTTAACATTCACGCATTTAATAAATAAATGAATATTAGTAGGAGTGACATTTTGGTAATTTTGCCATTGGGTTTATTGCTTGTTATAGGTTTGGTAATGGTAACTTCATCGAGCATATACATTGCTGATGATATGACCTCTGATCCCTTTCATTTTGCTAAAAGACAAGCATTATTTATATCAGTCGGACTATTTTCAATGATATTTTTTTTAATATTACCATCAGATTTTCTTTTAAGGTCCGATTGGATATTTATGTTGTTGAGCATAACTCTTTTAATTATTCTTTTTATTCCTGAAGTTGGTACAAGTGTAAATGGGAGTATTAGATGGATAAGAATTGGACCAATTAATATCCAACCCTCCGAGATTTGTAAATTTAGTTTAATTCTATATATTTCTGGATACTCCGTTAGAAGAATGTCAGAAATGAATTCGCTTAGAAGTTTCTTAAAACCATTATTTCTGTTATTCATAATATCTTTACTAGTAATGGGCCAACCTGATCTTGGTTCTACAGCCATCATTTGCTTTTTAGTTGTTGGTATTCTTTTTTATGCAGGCATATCTTTCTATCAAATTTGTTTGCTAGTTTTATTAATCATGTTGTTGGGTTATTTAGCTATAACTTCTTCACCAATGAGACTAGCTAGGGTTTTGGCATTCACAGATCCTTTTGCATTAGATGTTGTGCAAAACGCAGGATGGCAATTGTCCAATTCTTTAATAAGCATTGGTCAAGGTGGATGGTTTGGTCTAGGCCTAGGAAATAGTTTTCAAAAAAGCTTTTTTTTACCTGAAGCTCATACAGATTTTATATTTGCAATTTTAGTTGAGGAGCTTGGAATAATTGGAGGCATGTTGTTAATTTTTTTATATATAACTATGTTGATTGGACTGATTTTTATATCTTTTGATTCTTTCAAAAAAGATAGATTATTTCAGGGATATTTAGTGTTTGGGGTGTTTCTTTTAATATCAATCCAAGCCTTGTTTAATATAGCAGTAAATATTGGTCTTTTGCCTACTAAGGGTCTTACATTACCTTTTATCAGCTACGGAGGAACAAGTATCATTATAATGTTATCTTTAATGGGGATTGTCCTGAGAATAAATAATGAAAACAAAGTTCTTTAAATGAAATTCTTAATTGTTGCTGCTAAGACTGGAGGTCATGTATTTCCTGCTGCAACAGTCAGCAAAAAACTTATTAATAATGATCACAAAATTATATTGATTGGAACTGGAAACAAAATTGAAATAAATGCATATAAGGACCTAAATTCTAAGCAATATAAACTTAATATAGATGGCTTTAGAGGAAAAAATGTTTTCATAAAAATTAAGGTGTTATTTCAAATCATTACCAATATATTTTATTTAATAAAGGTAATTAAAAAAGAAAGAATAGATGCCATGATTGGCTTTGGCGGTTTTATTAGCGTTCCAGCAGGCATAGCATGCTTTATAAAAGGAATTCCAGTTTTTACTCATGAGCAAAACTCTGTAATGGGTTCAGCAAATAAGTTACTCTCAAAATTTGCTGTGATAAATTTTCTAGGATTTGAGATTTTAAATATAAATAATTCTATATTTTCTGGAAATCCAATTAGAGACACTTTCAGAGATTTTAGTAAAGATAAAACCGAAGAATTAGAAGAAAAGATTAAAGTTTATATTACTGGTGGAAGCCAAGGATCTAAATATATCAATTTAAACATGCCTCATGCATTGGAGCCATTATCAGAATATTTATTTATAAAACATCAATGTGGTTTAGACAATCTTGAAAAAGTAAAAAGTGAATATGAATCGAGAAATATTGAAGCAGAGGTTTTAGAATTTTTCAATAATCCTGAAGAACAGATAAAATGGTCAGATTTTGTTGTCTCAAGAGCAGGAGCACTTAGTTTATCTGAAATAACTTCAATGAAGAAAGGTGCCTTAATGATTCCTCTGCCAAATTCTATTGATAATCATCAATACGAAAATGCAAAAAAAATTGAGGAAATGGGTATGGGTATTTTGCATGAAGAAGATGAAGATATTAGTTATCTAACTGATAAAATAAATGAAATTATTAAAGATAAAAAATATATTAATTGGAATAAAAATGAACTTACAAATCATGTAAACGCATCAAATGAAATAGTGAAACACATTGAAGAATATCTCAATAAATGAAATTTTTTAAAAAAGTAAAACATATCCATTTTGTAGGAATTGGTGGCGCAGGAATGATAGGCATTGCTAAAGTATTGCTGAAAAAGGGATATAAAATATCAGGTTCTGACATATCAGACTCTAATGAATTAAGAAAATTAGAAAAACAAGGTGCAAAGGTATTTATTGGTCATTCATCTATAAATATTAAGGGTGCAGATTTGTTAGTTATATCATCTGCAATTAGTTCCAGAAATCCTGAATTAGTCCAGGCAAAAAAAGATTCTATTACATCAATACCAAGGGCCGAAATGCTTGGTAGTATAATGATTGGATATGAAAGTATTGCTGTTGCTGGGAGTCATGGCAAAACCACAACAACAAGCATGATTGCAAAAATACTAAGTGTTGCAAATTTAAGCCCAACATATGTTGTTGGAGGAAAAGTTTTAAGTACAGACGAGAATTCAGATTTAGGTAAAGGAAAATATATTGTCGCAGAAGCAGATGAGAGTGATGGTTCATTTGTTCACCTTCAACCTGATGTCGCTGTTTTAACAAATATAGATGATGATCATCTGGCTCATTTTAATAACATTTTTGAAAATCTTTTAGATTCATTTGTTTTATTTTCAGAAAACGTACCTTTTTATGGATATCTGATAATCAATGGCGATGATAAGAACATAAAAAAAATTTCAAAAAGAATATCTAGATCACAAGTTACGTTTGGAGAGTCAAAAGACTGCGATTATAAAATTATCAAAATCATTTCAAAAAATGGTAAGCAAGATTTTCAAATTTTTGATAAAAAAACAAAAAAGATTCATAAATTTAAAATTAATCTTCCTGGTAAGCACAATGTATTTAATGCAACAGCTGCAATCGCTGTTGCGTTAGAGGAAGGTATTTCAATTAGCTCAATAAGGAATGGCATTAAACAATTTACAGGGGTTGGAAGAAGATATGAGAAGCATGATATTAAAATTGATGATAAATCATTAACCTTAATTGATGATTATGGTCATCATCCGTTAGAAATTGAATCAAATATAAAGGCGTATAAAGAAGAATATAAAAATAAAAAAGTATGTATGATTTTTCAACCACATAGGTTTTCAAGGACAGCACAGCTCTTTGATAATTTTATAAAGGTATTAAAGCAAACGGATTCATTAATAATGTTAGATATTTATTCTGCAAGCGAGAAGCCAATTAAAGGCATAAACTCAGGGAGAATTGTAGAAACTTTAAAACAAAATGGTCATAAAGATGTAACTTATTTGAAAAAACATGATGATGTAATAGATTTGATTAAAAAGAAAAAGGATTATTTCGATATTTTAGTTACCCAAGGTGCTGGTAGTGTTTCGAATATTTGTCAAATAATTAAAAATCAATGGGAAAAATAAATAAAATTGCAGTTCTATATGGAGGCTCCTCCTCTGAAAGAGAAGTTTCTATTCAAAGTGGAAAGGGTGTTCATAATGCAATCTGCGACTTAGGCTATGAATCAGATCTAATTGATTTTAAAGATCTTAACAATTTGAATGAATTAAAGGCTTATGACTTTATATTTATTGCTCTTCATGGTTTTGAAGGCGAAGCCGGTAAACTTCAAAGAGATTTAGATGATTTAAATATTTTATATTCTGGATCAGGCCCTGAAGCTTGCATGAAAACATGGAACAAAAAAGTCACAAAAGAAATTTTAAAAGAAAATAATATAAATACTCCTGTTTCCCTGAGTATTTCTGAGTTTTCTCTTGAAGATGCAAATAAAGGTTTAAATACATCATCATTTGATCGATTTAGACCATTTAATTATTTATTTTTAAAACCTGAGGAAGATGGCTCTAGTATTGATATTTTCAAAATAAGTGATGAAGAAAGCCTTAAAAATGCATATAAAAAATGCACTAATTGTAAAAGAGGTTTTTTATTTGAAGAATATATTGATGGAAGAGAGCTAACGGTGACCGTAATTGATAAAGAATGCTTCCCGCCTATTGAAATAATTACAAAAAATGAATTTTATGATTATGATGCAAAGTATATTTCAGATGATACCTTGCATATTGAAGCAAAATTAACGCAAAGTGAATTAGTTGATATTAAATCAGTATCTTTAGATGCATTTGAAGCACTTAATTGCAAAGCATGGGCAAGAGTTGATTTGATTCAAGATAAAAAAGGTAATTTTTATGTAATAGAAATTAATACAGTTCCTGGAATGACAAGCCACAGCAATGTTCCAAAGTCTGGAAGTCTATTAGGCTTAACTTATAATGAGGTTGTCCAAAAAATCATAGATGCATCTATATAAAAAACTATTGCTAATAATTGTAATCTTAATTCCTACAAATTTATTTGCAGAATATGAAATCAATATTAATTTTGAATCAGGATTTGAATTTGAATCGCAAAAAATATTAATAAGTGATCTAAAAAACTCTAAATCAAAAAAACAAATTGAGAAAATTCTCAAAAGACAAGATTGGATTAAAGATTTCTCAATAGTCTTCAAACCTTTCAAAAAGGAAGTTTATATAAGTATTAAAAATAGAGAGCCTATTTTTGTTCTTAACAATCAATTTTTTTATGATATTAATTTACATAAATTTAAGTTTGATAATTCAAAGAGAGATTTGGTAATCGTGCAGGGACCTGTAAAAAATGAAGAAGACATTTTAGAAATAATTTCTAGAATTGACTCTATTTCAAGCATAAACTTTAATCTGAATGAAATCAATTACAGTTATGTTAATGGTTGGGATGTTATTACAGAAAAAACTTTAATCAGGTTTGGTAACGATTTAACAGAAACAAAATTCAAAAATTTTGAATATACAGCAAATTATTTGTTCGAGAATGGAAAAAATCCTAGTATCATAGATATTAGATATAGAGATGGAGTTGCATTAAATTATGGCAAATAATAATAAAAATTCTAATTTGATAGTTGGTTTGGATATAGGTACGTCAAAAGTTGTTTGTATTGTTGGAAGATATAATAGCGAAGCTAAACTTGAAATTGTTGCATTGGGTGCTTATCCATCGAGCGGATTAAAAAAAGGCGTAGTTGTAAATATTGATGCTACCACCGATGCAATAAGCAAAGCAGTAGAACAAGCTCAATCGATGATTGAGGAAAAAATTAAATCGGTCTATGTAGGAATTGCTGGAAATCACATCAAAAGTCTTAATTCACAAGGTGCTGTTGGCATCAAAGATAATGAGGTGTCGGCATTCGATATTGATAGAGTCATTGAGTCAGCTCAAGCAGTTTCAATACCATCAGATCAGAGAGTTCTTCATGTTTTACCTCAGTCTTTTGTAATTGATGATCAAGAAGTAAGTCTTGATCCTCTTGGAATGTCTGGAGTAAGGCTTGAGGCTAAAGTTCACCTTGTAACATGCGCAAGCAGTGCAATTAAAAACATCGAAAAATGCATAAAAAATTGTGGACTAAGTGTAGACGGTTTTGTTTTAGAGCAGTTAGCTAGCTCACATTCTATTCTTTCTGAAGATGAAAAGGATCTTGGAGTATGTTTGGTTGATATTGGAGGAGGGACGACGGATATTGCAATTTTTAATACAGGCTCGATTGTATTCACTGGGGTGATTCCAATTGCTGGTGATCAAGTAACAAGTGATATTGCTCAAGCTTTAAGAACGCCTACACCTCAAGCAGAAGACATAAAACAAAAACATGGATGCGCAGTCACCGAATTTACAAAAGATGACGAAACTGTTGAAGTCCTTGGTGTTGGCGGAAGGCCGCCAAGAGAACTATCCAGAAGCTCGTTAGCCGACATAATACAGCCTCGATATTCTGAACTATTTGATTTAATTAAAGCTGAAATTTCAAGAAATGGATTTGAAGACAAAATTTCTGCTGGAATTGTATTTACTGGTGGTACCTCTAAGATGGAGGGAGTTGTTGAATTAGCTGAATCAATTTTTCAAACATCAGTAAGAATGGGAATTCCGTCTAAGTTTAAAGGGATGGAGACCATACTTCAAAATCCAATATATTCAACCTCAATTGGACTTATAGAACATGGTTATAAGCAGATTAATCATGAAATGCTTGCTGAACAAAATCAAGGGTTTTTCTCCAAGCTTCTTAGAATAGTTAAAAGTGAGTATTGATAATAAAAATTAATTCATTTAGAATTCGCATTCCTTGGTTTTTACAGTAAGTAAAAATCTATAACCATAAGGAAAATATGAAAAAGTACGAAGCAGTAATTATTTTAAATCCCAACCTTTCCTCTAAGGTAGACTCATTTATAAAAGATTTTGAAAAACTTCTAAAAGCTAATACCTTTAGCATTAAAAAAATGGAAGATATTGGTAGAAGACAACTTTCATATTCTATTAATAATCACAATAAAGGACATTATTTAATTTTTAACATTGAAGGTAACGCAGCAAATTTAATTGATATTGAAAATAAAATTAAATATAACGAATCTATTATTAGGCACCTCTTTATTTCAGTTAAGGAGCATGACGGAGAAGATTCTCAATTGTTAATTGATTCGAGAAATAAGAAGTCTGAATCTGAAGATGAAGAGAGTAATGTTAAAAATGAAGTTAAAGAAAAACCTGCAGATGATGATGAAAAGAAGAATGAGGAAGAAGTAGTTTCAAAGGAAGAATCTATTGAGGATGTTTCATCTGATTCAATTGAAGAGGATAGCAAAGATGAGTAAATATGAATTACCAAAAAAGTTTGATTATAAAAATGTAAGTCTTCTGAAACAATTCATAACAGAGACTGGTAAAATTATCCCAGCTAGAGTAACAGGTGTATCTGCATCTAATCAAAGAAAACTTACTAGATATATTAAAATTGCTAGGTTTTTAGCTTTGATTCCATATACTGACATGCATAAATAATTATGAAAATTATATTATTAGACAAAATACAGCGCTTAGGAGAGATCGGTGATGTGGTCGAGGTTAACAGTGGGTATGCAAGGAACTTTTTAATTCCTCAAAAAAAAGCAGCTTTTGCAAGCGAAAAAAATATTGCTGAAGTTGAAGCAAAGAAAGATGAGTTAGCTGCAATGTCAGCAGATATTCTTACAAAAGCTCAATCAAGAGGAAAAGATATTGAAGGTTCTGAGTGTGAAATATTGGTACCTGTAACTGAAGAAGGAGCTTTATATGGATCTGTTGGTACTCGAGAGATCTCTGAGGCATTTACATCAAAAGACATTGAAATTGATAAAAGTGAAGTTCAGCTTCCTGATGGACCTATAAAAGAAATAGGCGAACACAATATAATGATTAGCGTTCATCCAGAGGTCTCAATACAAGTTTTAGTAAAAGTATCTCCAGAGTAGTTGTATATTTTGAAATATGATGTAAAAATCATATTCCAATGTCAGATATAAATATCAATCAAAACGAACAAGCAAGAGAAGCAGAAAGAGCTGTTTTAGGCGGCTTGATGTTGGAAACTCATAGATTTGATACTGTGATACAAGTAATAAAAGAAAATGATTTTGATGGCAAAGATCATCAAATCATATTTCAGTCAATGTCAGAACTTGTTGAAGAGAATAAACCTCTCGATCCATTAACCGTATCTGAAAAATTAGATAATAAAAACTCACTTAATAAAGTTGGTGGAAAAGATTATTTAATTGAATTAGCCACATCAACTCCATCTGCTGCAAATCTAGAAGCATATGCAGAAATAATTAGGCAAAGATCAATTACTAGAAAACTAATGAAAGCAAATTCTGATATTAGTGAACTTATATCTAATCCCCAAGGTCAGGATGGAGCATCATTATTAGATAAAGCGGAAAGTATGATTTTTGCTTTGAATGATGAAACAAATCTAAATGATCAAAATCTTCAGTCAATGAGAGAATTAATTCCATCTACAATGGACAGACTTCATGAATTATCAAACAAATCTGACGGTTTAATAGGATCATCAACTGGCTTTAAAGACTTAGATAATAAACTTCAAGGATTACAGAAAGGCGATCTTGTTGTTGTTGCTGGTAGACCTAGTATGGGTAAAACATCATTTGCAATGAACATTGCAGAAAATGTCCTGCTAGATGACGATTCAAATGGAGCTGTTCTTATTTTTAGTTTAGAGATGCCAGGTGAATCTCTTACTACAAGACTACTTTCTGGGATGACTAAATTAAATCAGCAAAATGTAAGATCTGGAATGTTGAAAGATGACGAATTAAGAATCCTTTTACAACAAAGTGAAAAGTTAAAAAATATGCCTCTGTGGATAGATGACAGCTCAATATTATCTCCAATGGAACTCAGAGCAAAGGCTAGAAGGCTTGCAAGAACAGAAAAAGATGGCCTTTCTTTGATAGTAGTAGATTATCTTCAGTTAATGCAACTTCCACTATCAATTGAAAATAGAGTTAATCAAATATCTGAAATTTCTAGATCATTAAAATCTCTAGCAAAAGAGCTAAATGTCCCAGTTATTGCATTATCTCAATTAAACAGGGCTGTAGAACAAAGACCAAACAAAAGGCCCATAATGGCTGATCTTAGAGATTCAGGTGCTATTGAACAAGATGCAGATGTAATCTTATTTATATACAGGGACGAAGTTTACAATGAGGATTCTGAGCAGGGTAATAAAGCGGAAATAATTATTGGCAAACAAAGAAATGGACCAATCGGTACAGTTAATTTAACTTTCTTAAAAGAATTCACAAGATTTGAAAACTTTTCTAGCGACAGTTTTTACGAATCATTTGAATGACCTCAATAAACTCTGAATTAATAATCGATCCTAAAATATTTAGAGAAAATATTTCATTATTGAAAAATAAACTCAACAATTCCTCTAAATTTATGGCTGTTATCAAATCTGATGCTTATGGCCATCACCTTGAACATATAGTTAAAGATATTGAGGATCTCTCAGATGGGTTTGGAGTTGTAAGAATTGATGAAGCTTTGAAAATAAGGGAGCTTTCAAATAAAAAAATACTTCTTATGCAGGGAGTTTATTCAAAAGAGGATCTTGATATTTCGATAAAAAATAAATTTGATCTAGTTGTTCATAATCTAGATCAATTTCAAATTCTTAAAGAAGGCAATCATTATGAAGGGTTATGGTTAAAGCTCAATACAGGCATGAATAGACTTGGTTTTGGTATAGATGAATTTTTGAAAATATATGAAGAATATTTATATGATAAAAATTTTACTCTAATGTCCCATCTAGCATCGTCTAATGATACATCAAATCCCTCTAATGAAAATCAATTTAAAATTTTTGAGAATATTTCCTCTAGATTACACAATTCAATTGAAAGGAGTATTGCTAACACGGGATGTATTTTGAACTATCCTAACAAAACATATGATTGGGCCAGGTGTGGTATTGGAATTTATGGAGGATACATTGGAAACCATGACCTTAAAACTGCCATGACATTAAGATCTCCAATTGTGAACATAAGAAATATCAATAAAGGAGATAAAGTTGGCTATGACGGAAGGGCTGTTGCAAAGAAAGATATGACAATAGCATCAGTCTACCTTGGATATGCAGATGGGTTACCAGTAAATATAAAAGATGGCACTTCTGTAATGATTAATAATGAAATAGCTTCTGTTTTTGGAAAAGTTAGTATGGATTTAACTACAATTGATATCAGCAACATAGAAAAATGTTCTGTTGGCGATTGGTGCGAATTTTTTTCACCAGAGTTACCAATTACAAATATAGCTAGTTCAAATGATCTAATTTCTTATTATCTGATGACAAGTGTGAAATCACGAGTAAAAAAAGTATATAAAACATTAGATTAATCTGTTATTCTAATATCCCATCATGACCAATTTTAATGATGGCCAAAACTAAGTACATTTTCATTACTGGGGGAGTGGTTTCATCACTCGGAAAGGGTATCGCAGCAGCATCAATTGGTGCTCTTCTTGAAGCAAGAGGCTTATCAGTATCACTTATAAAAGTTGATCCTTATATAAACGTTGATCCTGGAACGATGAGTCCTTTTCAACACGGAGAGGTTTTTGTAACAAATGATGGAACTGAAACTGATTTAGACCTTGGTCATTATGAGAGATTTGTGAGATTCCAAGCCTCAAAGAAAAACAATTTTACCGCAGGTAAAGTATATGAAGCCGTTATTCGTAATGAAAGAAAAGGTAAATATCTTGGAGGGACTGTTCAAGTAATTCCTCATATAACAAATGAAATAAAAAAAAGAATAAAAGAGGGCGGTCAGAATAAAGACGTTGCCATTGTTGAAATTGGTGGAACTGTTGGAGATATTGAAAGCCAGCCTTTTGTAGAGGCAATAAGGCAGATGGCCTTAGAGCTTCCAAATTCTTCTTGGGCTTTTGTACATCTTACTTTAGTTCCTTTTATTAATGCTTCTGGAGAACTTAAAACAAAACCTACCCAACATTCTGTTAAAGAACTCAGATCATTAGGAATCAGTCCTGACGTATTAGTTTGTAGATCTGAACAGGAGTTACCAAAAGATGAAAAAAAGAAGATCGCACTTTTTTGCTCTGTACCCAATGAAAGCGTTATATCAATGCATGATGTTGACACAGTATATTCAGTACCGATTTTACTAAATAAGCAAAAAGTTGATAAAACCATTATTGAAAAACTAAAAATTAAGGCTAAACAGCCAAATCTAAATGACTGGAAAAGAGTTGTTAAAGCTAAATTAATGCCAGAGAAGGAAGTAAATGTTTCATTTGTTGGAAAATATACGGAGTTAAAAGATTCTTATAAGTCAATTAATGAAGCTCTTGAACATGCCGGAATAAAAAATAAAGCAAAAGTAAATATTAATTTTGTTGAAGCCGAAAACATTTCTTCAAAAAACATCAAAAAAACTCTTAAGAATGCAGATGCAGTCTTAGTTCCTGGTGGATTTGGTGAAAGAGGTATTGAGGGAATGATCTTAGCTTGCAAATATGCTAGAGAAAATAACATTCCATATTTAGGAATTTGCCTTGGCATGCAAGTAGCGATTATAGAATATGCAAGAAATGTTCTTAATCTTAAAGGTGCAAACAGCACTGAGTTTGATCAAAATACAAAGCATCCTGTTATTGGCCTTATTACAGAATGGAATGATATTTCTGGCAAAAAAGAAAAAAGAGATAAAAATTCAGACTTGGGTGGAACAATGCGTTTAGGTGGCCAGCTATGCAAACTCAAAAAGGGGTCTAATTCATTAAGAATGTATAAAAATTCAGAAATTATTGAAAGACATAGACATCGATATGAGGTAAATCCAAAATACAAAGAAGATATGATCAAAAAAGGATTAGATGTTGTAGGGACATCCATTGATGGTAAGCTAGTAGAAATGATTGAGATTCCTAAACATAAATGGTTTTTAGCATGCCAATTTCATCCTGAATTTACCTCCAATCCAAGAGATGGACATCCTATTTTCAACAGTTATATCAAAAGTACGTTAAGAATGTAAAAATGAAATTAAGAGACTTTACAATTGATAATAATAAAAAAATGACCCTCATGGGTGGTATGAATGTTCTTGAATCAAGAGATTTGGCAATGGAAGTAGCAGAAAAATTTAAGAATGTAACTGATAAAAATGATATTAATTATATTTTTAAAGGCTCTTTTGATAAAGCTAACAGAAGCTCTATTAATTCATATAGGGGGCCCGGTTTAGATGAAGGCCTAAAAATATTAGAGGAAATTTCAAAAACTTATGATATTCCTGTAATCACCGACATTCACGAGACTAATCAAGCAAAATCAGTAAGTGAAATTTGTGAGGTTATTCAAATACCTGCTTTCCTTGCAAGACAAACTGATCTTGTTAGCGCAGCTGCAAAAACTTCTTCAATAATACAATTTAAGAAACCTCAATTTTTATCAGCTCAAGAGATGTCAAACGTCGTTGAAAAATGTGAAGCTGCTGGAAATAAAAATATTACTTTATGTGAAAGAGGTAACTCATATGGATATAACAATTTGGTTGTTGATACCTTAAATTTTCAAATTTTAAAAAAATTATCAAAGCCTGTAATTTTTGATGTAACACATTCACTTCAATTACCAGGAGGCTTAGGAAGTTCAACTGGTGGTAGAAGAGAATATGTTTTAAGTCTTGCAAAAGCTGGTATGTCGCAATCAATAGCTGGACTTTTTCTTGAAGCACATCCAAACCCTGATGAGGCTAAATGTGACGGACCTTGTGCATTACCTCTCTCTTATGTAGATGAATTTTTAAATCAAATAAAAGATTTGGATGATTTTGTTAAAGGTCAAAATAATTTAGAGATCAAATAACAATGTCAAAAATATCGAATGTAAACGCTATTCAAGTTTTTGATTCTAGAGGCATTCCTACAATTGCTTGCGAAATAAGTCTTGATAACGGGATATGTGCATCAGCAATGGTTCCAAGTGGAGCATCGACAGGTTCGAAGGAAGCACTAGAGCTCAGAGACAGTGATTCAAATTATCATGGAAAAGGAGTTATTAATGCTATTTCAAATATTAATAATAAATTAGGTCCTTTATTAATTGGAAAAGAATCTGAAGATCAAATTGATATTGACAGAATATTAATTGATTATGATGGTACAGATGATAAATCATCCATGGGTGCAAATGCTATATTGGCTATATCCCTAGCAAGCTCTCATGTTGCAGCTAAAAATAAAAAAGTTAACCTATATGAGCATTTTTCGAGCATCTACAAAGATATAACAGGCAAAGCAAATAAATACTCAATACCAATGCCAATGTTTAATATTTTGAACGGAGGAGAGCATGCTGATAATAATGTTGATATTCAAGAATTCATGATCGTACCGAGTGGTGCTAAGGATTTTACCCAGATAATGAAATGGTCAACGGAAATTTATCATAATTTAAAAGAAATTTTATTATCTAAAAATTATTCCACAGCAGTAGGTGATGAGGGCGGATTTGCACCAAATCTAAACTCAAATGAAGAAGCAATAGAATTAATCATTGAATCAATTAAAGCATCAAAACTTAACCCAGGAGATGATGTGAGCATTGCTCTTGATTGTGCTGCAAGTGAGTTTTTTGATGGTAATAATTATTTTTTAAAAGGTGAAAATAAAAAATATACATATGCAGAATTTACAAATTATCTTGATAACCTAATTACACAATACCCAATTTCATCTATTGAGGACGCAATGGATGAAAATGATGTAGAGGGTTGGAAGCTAGTTACTGATAAATTGGGGGAAAAATGTCAGCTTGTCGGCGATGACTTATTTGTAACTAATAAAAAAGTTTTTTTAGAAGGCATCAATCACAAACTCGCTAATTCAATTTTGATTAAATTTAATCAGGTTGGGACTATATCGGAAACAATTGGGACAATTGAATGTGCAAGAGAAAACGGCTATAAATGTATTATATCTCACAGGTCTGGAGAAACTGAGGATACAACTATTTCAGATTTAGCTGTTGGATTAGGAGCATCACAAATTAAAACTGGAGCACCTTGCAGGTCTGACAGAATTGCAAAATATAATAGATTGCTTTGGATTGAAAATAAAAGCAACGATATTTTGTTAAATGAATAAACTAAATTATTTATTCTATTTATTGTTGGTTTTAATAATTATCTTGTTATTAAACAGCAATTTTTTTGGTGAGAATAATTACTCCAATAGAGATGCTCTTGTAATAGAAAATACTGCACAAAGATTAAAAAATGAAGCCATTAAAAAAGAAAATGAAATTCTTGAATTTGAGATTAAGAATGCCCAAAATTCAAATGATCATGTGGAGAATTTTGCTAGAGAGAAGCTAAACTTAACTTATCCTGAGGAAGAATTTATATCTTTTGAAGAAGAAAAAAAAGACGATGAAAGAAAATAGTTTATTGGCAATAATTGCGGCTGCAGGAATTGGAAAAAGATTTGATGGTGATTTGCCCAAGCAGTATGTCAAAATTAACGGAAGATCTATTATTGAAAATGCTGTAAAGCCTTTTATAGATTCAAAATATATTTCTAAGATAGTAATCGCAATTTCTGATGGAGATGAGCATATAAAAAGCCAGAACTTTTATAATTGCAAAAAAATTGAATATATTATTGGAGGATTGACTCGACAAGAATCAATTTTTAATGCTCTTAACTCGATTGAAGATGATTATGAATTTGTAATTACGCATGATGCAGCTCGACCAAATGTTTCCGAAAATGATATTGCAAGACTTTTTGAAGATATTGTTCATTCAAAGTCGAGTTGTTCATATCTATATACTCCTGTTTATGATTCAATTAGGGAAGACGATAGAACATTAGATAAGTCTAAATTTAATTTAGTTCAAACTCCTCAAATATGTAATTTCAAAGACTTAAAAAAATCTATACAAAGCTGTATCGATAATAATTTAGATTGTCCTGATGAATCATTTGCCATTGAATATTCAAATCTTAAATTATCTAAGATTCTTGGAGATAGATCGAATATAAAAGTAACAGAGAAAGCTGATATAGAAATTCTCAATAATTTTCTTACAAGAAGTGGTATTGGTTATGACCTTCACAAATATGAACCAGGAGATGGGATTATTTTGGGCGGATATAAAATTACATGTAATTACAAGATTGTAGCTCATTCTGATGGAGACGTATTACTCCATTCAATTGCTGATTCAATATTGGGTGCTGCCGGATTGGGTGACATTGGGATGTTTTTTTCAGATCAAGATAATAAAAATAAGAATTTAGATAGTACGCTTATCATTGAACACTGCCTAAATGAATTAAATAAAATGGATTTAGAAATTTATAATATTGATACAACAATTATTTGTGAAAATCCTAAAATTAATCCGCACAGAGAAAAAATTTTAGAAAATTTGTCTGCAATATTAAAAGTTCCTATGAAAAAAATTGGCTTAAAAGCTACCACATCAGAAAAAATTGGAATTATTGGAAATAATGAAGCTATATCAGTTCAAAGTATAGTAAATTTAAAGGACCTATCATGAAAATATTGCTTACAAATGATGATGGATATAAAGCCCATAATATTCAGTGCATGTATGACGAACTATCAAAAGATCATGATGTGTGGATAGTCGCTCCAAAAAATAATTGCAGTGGTATGAGTGCTGCTATTTCTTACCTAAGTGAGATTGAGGTTATGAAAGTTGATGATAAGATCTATGCAGTAGATGGAACCCCGGCTGATTGCACATATTTAGGATTATTAAGTATAGTAGATTTTGAATTTGATATTGTTATATCAGGTATTAATCATGGAGCCAATATTGGTAATGACGTTTTATATTCAGGAACAGTTGGAGCTGCTGTTGGAGGAAGGAATTTAAAGTATCCACCAATTGCTATATCTGTTGCTTCTTATGATGCTAAGGATATAAGCTTTATAACAAAAAAATCGCTTGAGTTAATTAATAAAATTATTAAATTTAGTGAAACTTATTCTGGAAAAGTAATCAACATAAACTTTCCAGATATTTCTGAAGATGAATATAAAGGAGTTAAGGCAACAGGATTATCTAAAAGAGACGTTCCAGCCAAACCTATAAAGATAGAAGATAAATCCCTACCAAAAGAAACTTACAGATATCGATATAACCTATCAGGCGAGCCTATTAAAGGTGATTATGTTACTGATGCAGAAGCTGTTATGGATGGATATGTTTCTATATCTGTACTCGACTATAGTCTAGGCTCATCTGAATTTATTGATAATCTTTCTGAAATAATAAATGAGTAACTCTGGATTTACTTTTAGAAGGGTTAGAGAGGAAATGATTGAAACACTTCTGGATTTAGGGATAAAAGATTTCAGAGTTCTCGATGCGATTTCACAAGTGCCAAGACATATTTTTCTTGACGAAGCTCTTTGGTCGAGAGCCTATGAAAATAGATCATTGACTATTGGTTATAAGCAAACAATTTCTCAGCCATATATAGTTGCAAGAATGACTGAATTATTAATTTCTCATACAAATTCGAGAGGCAAAATATTTGAAAATCTACTTGAACTTGGATCAGGTTGTGGATATCAATCAGCAGTACTATCTTTTTTTAGTGAAAATGTTGATGCAATTGAGCGAATAAAACCACTTGTTCAAAAATCAAAAGAGAATTTATCTCAATTAAAAATTAATAATGTGTTATTTAGGCATGGTGATGGATATCAAGACTGGGAAAAAGAAAAAAAATATGATGGTATTTTATGTGCTGCTGCTCCAAGAGAGTATCCTAATGATTTAGTTTCTGTTTTAAATAATGATGCAAAGCTTGTAATTCCCGTTGGTGGAGCTTCTCAGAAATTGAATGTTATAACTAAAATCAATAATGATGAAATAAATGAAGAAGAATTTGATGATGTATCATTTGTTCCAATGCTTGCAGGAAAATCAGAAGATGGAAATGATGTATGAAAGATCAACTTAAATACTTTACAGCAGGTGTCTTCATAGGCATATCTGAATTGTTACCAGGTATATCTGGTGCGACTGTAGCATTAATGTTTGGAGTCTATGAAAAGATTCTAAATTTTTTGACGAAATTTAGAGATTTAAATTTAATTATTCCATTATTTGTTGGGATGGTATTAAGTGTATTTTTATTTTCTTCTCTTGTTAACTTTTTATACACGAACTTTACTCAAGCATTTAACATTTTTATAGCTTTTATAATGATTGGATACGGCATTTTTTTGTTAATAAATACTTACTTGAAAGAAAATATTAATAAAGGCAAAACTTTTTACTTAAATGTTTTTCTTGCAATTTTTATTGGTTTTTTGCTAAGTGGCTTTTACATAACCGGATCATATCCACCTGATGGTCCATTTACACCCTCTGAAGGTGCGCTAATTATATTTGGTTTTTTTGCATGCACATTTTTACTTTTTCCAGGAATATCTGGCAGCGCATTTTTGTTAGCCGTTGGTATTTATCCTTATATTATTGGCAGCATATCGAATCTTAATATTGATGTATTACTTCCTTTTGCTATTGGAATGTTAATAGCTTTAATAATTATGCCCAGGATTATTAATAAAGCATATGAGAAATATGGAAAATCAATACTAATATTTTTTGGTGGATTAATTTTTTCTGCTGGGTTATTGGATCTTGCAGAAATAGTTAATTTTCTTTTATAAAAATTCCTTTTTACCTTTAATATCTTTATATTTCTCAGCCTCTGGTAATGGTTCTTTCGCTTCAGTTATATTTTCATAAACTTCAGAAAGCCTGAGATTGATCTCTATGAATTCTATTTGATCTGACGGTAATTCGTCATCTGCATAAATAGCTTCAATAGGGCATTCAGGCTCGCATAAACCACAGTCAATGCATTCATCTGGATGTATGACAAGGAATTCTGGACCTTCGTAAAAGCAATCAACAGGACATACTTCAACACAATCAGTGTATTTACATTTAATGCATGATTCTGTTACTACGTATGTCATAATTAGTTGAGAAGACTGAATTTTAGCTTACTAATTTTTAAATTTACACAAAACTGTTTAAAAAAATAGAAAAATACTATATACTGTATAAATATACAGTAAATTAAGGAGTTAATTATGCCTAAATCGAAAGATACTACTTCAAAATCATTAAAAGATACTATTGCAAGTATTGACGATCATTTTGGTAAAGGAACAGTAATGAGAATGGGCGATCGAGAAAATCTTGATATCCCCTCAATTTCAACAGGATCACTTGGTCTTGATATTGCACTTGGAATAGGAGGAATTCCAAAAGGGAGAGTTACAGAAATTTATGGACCTGAGTCTTCTGGTAAAACTACCCTGACACTTCAAATAATTGCTCAATGTCAAAAAGAAGGAGGAACTTGTGCCTTTATTGATGCTGAACATGCTTTAGACCCACAATATGCTGAAAAATTAGGTGTCAATGTAGATGAATTGCTATTATCACAACCTGATACTGGAGAACAGGCATTAGAAGTTGCAGATATGTTAGTCAAATCTAAGAGCGTAGATTTGGTAATTATCGATTCCGTTGCCGCATTGGTTCCAAGAGCAGAAATTGAAGGAGAGATGGGAGACCATCATGTTGGCCTTCAAGCTAGATTAATGTCACAAGCCCTTAGAAAAATTACAGGTAACATTCAAAGGTCTGGCGCCACTGTTGTTTTTATTAATCAAATAAGAATGAAAATTGGTGTTATGTTTGGCAGTCCTGAAACAACTACTGGTGGTAATGCTTTAAAGTTCTATTCTTCAGTAAGATTAGATATTAGAAGAATTGGTTCTGTAAAAGAGGGAGACGAAGTAATGGGTAACGAAACAAGAGTTAAAGTTGTCAAAAATAAAGTATCTCCTCCTTTTAAACAAGCAGAGTTCCAGATTATGTATGGACAAGGAATCAACCAGGAAGGTGAAATATTAGACTTTGGTCACAAACTTGGTTTGGTTGATAAATCAGGTGCTTTTTATAAATTAGATGGTGAGAGTATTGGACAAGGTAAGGTAAAAGCTAGTACTTTCCTAAAAGAAAATGCAAAAGTTAGAGACAAACTTGTAAAAGAAATAAGATCTTCTTACATTTCAAGTAAATCTAAATAAATTTTTGATACAATAAATCCTATTAATTAACTTTAGTAGGATTTTTTTATGGCAGAGAAAGCATATATTGTTGAAGCAGTAAGAACAGCTGGTGGTAAAAGAGATGGAAGATTGAGTCTATGGCACCCGGCTGATCTTGGAGCAAAGGTTCTAGATGAATTAGTAACGAGATTAGATATTGATCCTGTGCTTGTAGACGATGTAATTTTTGGCTGTGTTGATCAGGTTGGGGCACAATCAGGAAACGTAGCTAGAAATGCAGTCTTGTCTTCGTCTTTTCCTGAATCTGTTCCTGGAACTTCTGTTGATAGACAATGTGGTTCATCTCAACAAGCAATTCACTTCGCAATTCAGGCTGTAATGTCTGGTACTCAAGATATTGTTATTGGTGGAGGTGTTGAAGTAATGTCTATGGTACCTATCGGTGCAGCAGTTACAGATGGATATAATGCAGGACACGGGCTACCGTTTGATTCTGAAGGAATGAAAGAAAGATACCCAGATATATTTTTCTCTCAATTTACAGGCGCAGAACTAGTAGCTGATAAATGGAATCTTTCTCGTGAAGATCTAGATCAATTTGCTTTGGAAAGTCATCAAAAGGCAGCTCAAGCAACAGAATCAAAATATTTTGATAAAGAAATTCTACCTGTCGAAGGTAAAAATGCTGAAGGCATTAACGATTTAGTAATGGCAGATGAAGGTATTAGATTTGATGCTAGTCTTGATAAATTAGCAGGATTGAACCCAGTAACTGAAGGTGGCAAAATTACCGCTGGTAATGCCAGTCAAATCACAGATGGAGCTGCAGCTGTTCTTATTTGCAATGACGCAGGACTAAAAAAGATCAAATCTAACCCAAGGGCAGAAATAGTATCTATTTCTGTTGTTGGAGATGATCCTGTATTTATGTTGACTGGACCAATACCCGCATCACATAAGGCTTTAGACATTGCTAAATTAAGCATTGATGATATGGATATATATGAAGTCAATGAAGCATTTGCTCCAGTACCTCTTGCATGGGCTGAAGAATTAAAGGCAGATAGAAGCAAATTAAATGTTAATGGTGGTGCAATGGCGCTCGGACATCCTCTTGGCGCAACAGGGGCAAAGCTAATGACTACTATGCTTCATGAGTTAGAGAGAAGAAAGGGTAAATACGCATTACAAGCAATATGCGAGGGCGGGGGAACCGCTAATGCAACTATTATTAAAAGAGTTAGCTAAGAAATTATTTATTCTTAAAAAAATCTAAAATAGTTTTTATTTCTGTAATGGGGTTCGTGGAAGTTTCACCATTTCTTCCTATGAGCTCAACTTCATTATCTTCTGTAAATTTTTTACCTATTACAATATTTAGAGGTATTCCTATAAGTTCTGAATCTTTTATTTTCACTCCATATCCATCTTTTCTATCATCTAGCAGTACAGAATAATTCATTTCTGAAAGTTCTCTGTATAAATCTGTTGATGCTTTAGCAATATCTTTATTCTTATCATATCCAATAGAAATAATATTTATGTCAAAGGGTGCAATACTATGCGGCCAAACAATACCTTTTTCATCATGATTTTGTTCAATTGCTGCTGCAACAAGTCTTGAAACCCCAATTCCATAACAACCCATAAATAATGTTGAAGCATTTCCATCAGAATTTAGAACACTTGCTTTCATTGATTCCGCATATAACTTTCCAAGTTTAAAAATATGACCAACCTCTATCCCTTTCTTTATTTGAATTGTT
Source organism: uncultured SAR86 cluster bacterium (assembly GCA_902617045.1). Lineage (GTDB taxonomy): Bacteria > Pseudomonadota > Gammaproteobacteria > Magnimaribacterales > D2472 > SAR86A. The sequence continues at coordinate 178,038 of CACMVA010000002.1, read as the reverse complement.
CCATTGCCATCTGGAGAAGGTTTGCCTTCAAGTGTGCTTATATCTTCTCCATCTTTTAAAAGAAGCTCAGTATTGATTGCAAACTCAGATGAATCACTTATGGCAATGGTATCTTCACCATTTTCAGCAAGCACATGAAATTCCTCAGAACTATCTCCACCAATGGCTCCAGAGTCGGCAGCAGAAATTTTGTATTCAAGTCCTATTCTTTCAAGAACTTTTTTATAAGTTTCTCTCATAATTAAATATGTTTCCTGTAACGACTCCTCATCGATATTAAAGCTGTAAGAATCTTTCATTAAAAACTCTCTTCCCCGCATAATTCCATATCTAGGTCTTACCTCGTCTCTAAATTTAGTTTGAATCTGATAAATATTTAATGGAAGTTCTCGGTAGCTTTTGACATTATCCCTAATAATATCAGTGATAACTTCTTCATGTGTGGGACCTAAACAAAAATCTCTATCATGCCTATCTTTGATTCTAAGTAATTCAGGACCCATTTTTTCCCATCTTTTTGTTTCTTCCCATAATTCCCTTGGCTGAACCATTGGCATAAACACCTCTTGAGCACCAGAATTATCCATTTCTTCTCTTACAATTTTTTCTACTTTTTTAAGAACTTTTAAGCCTAGTGGAAGCCAAGTATAGATACCTGAAGCAACTTTACGTATCATGCCTGAACGAAGCATTAATTTGTGACTCACAACTTCTGCTTCTTGAGGAGCATCCTTAAGAGTAGGTAATAGTAGCTTTGAAAATAACATAGTTTATAATTTTATCTTTTTTTGAGGACTTATGCCGATTTATGACTACAAATGTTCTAAATGTGAACATGAAATTGAGATAATTCAAAAAATTAATGATAAACCAAAAGAGGTTTGCCCAAAATGCAACAAGAAAGGCCTTAAGAAGCAAATCTCAGCACCTTCTTTTAGGCTCAAAGGTGGTGGGTGGTATGAAACAGACTTTAAAACAGGCAAAAAAAAGAATATAGCTTCAAGTGATGGTGCAAAAAATGACAAAACAAAAGAAACTTCCAAAACAGACTCCAAGAAAGGGTCTAAACAAGATAAAATTAAGAAGTGAATAGGGAAATATCATGAAATCTCATTATTGTGGTGAAATTACATCATCTAATCTCAAAGAGAAGGTTACTATCTGTGGATGGATACATAGAAGAAGAGATCATGGAGGAGTAATTTTTTTAGATGTGAGGGATATAAAAGGTATATGCCAAGCTGTTGTAAATCCTGATAATAAAGAATCATTCCAATTAGCAGAATCAATAAGAAACGAATTTGTTGTTCAGATAGAAGGTGTTGTAAGAAATAGACTTGAAGGAACAATAAATAAAAATATGCAAACTGGTGAAATTGAGATAGAGGTCGCTAATATCAATATCCTCAGCAAGGCAAACACTCCAGTTTTTCCAATAGACGAATATCAGGAAGTTAATGAAGATGTAAGATTAAAGAATAGGGTGCTTGATCTTAGACGCCCAGAAATGAATGATCGAATTATTAAAAGATCAAAAATTACTTCTTTAATTAGAAACTACCTTGATAAAAATGAATTTCATGAGATTGAAACGCCAATTTTAACTAAAGCTACTCCAGAAGGCGCCAGAGATTATATTTTACCAAGCAGAGTTCAACCAGGTAGTTTTTATGCATTACCTCAATCACCTCAATTATTCAAACAACTCTTGATGATTGGCGGCTTAGATAAATATTATCAAATTGCCCGATGTTTTAGAGATGAGGATTTGAGGGCAGATAGACAACCAGAATTTACTCAAATTGATATTGAGGCATCTTTCATTAATCAGGAAGAAATCATGAAGCTTAGCGAAAAGATGATTAAAGATGTAATTAAAGAATTCTGTGGAGAAAAACTTGGTAAATTTGAGGTGATTGATTGGCATGATGCTATGGAGGAATATGGTTGTGATAAACCAGATTTAAGGATTCCTTTAAAGCTCAAAGAAATATCAGATCTTGTTATTAATGAGGAATTCAAAGTATTCTCTGATCCTGCTAAAAAGGAAGGATCAAGAGTGGTTGCTTTAAAAGTTCCTAACGGAAATACAATGTCAAGAGGTCAAATTGATGACTATACAAAATTTGTATCTAAGTTGGGTGCAAAAGGGCTTGCTTACATAAAGATTAATGATGTTAAAGATCTTGAGAATGGCATTCAGTCTCCCATACTGAAGTTTTTAAATAAAAAAACAATTCAAAATATTTTTAAAACTCTTGAAGTGAAAACAGATGATTTAATCTTTTTTGGAGCTGGAAGTGAATCTGTTGTTAACTTATCAATGAGTAGTCTTATTAAAAAATTAGGACATGATTTAGATTTATATGTTTCAAAATGGGCTCCTTGTTGGATAGTGAATTTTCCAATGTTTGAATTAAATGCCGAGGGAAGTCTAACACCGCTTCATCATCCATTTACTTTACCTAAAGCATCAAAGAAAGAGCTTTTAGAAAATCCAAACGATGTTCTTGCATATGCATATGATGTTGTTTTGAACGGATATGAAATAGGTGGAGGATCTTTAAGAATTTATGATAAAAATATGCAAGAAGCAATTTTTGAAATTCTTAACATTTCAAAGAAAGAAGCTGAGAGTAAGTTTGGTTTCCTTCTAAAGGCTTTGTCCTCAGGTTGTCCACCTCATGGTGGAATCGCATTCGGATTAGATAGAATTGTCATGCTTGTAACAGATACTACAAACATAAGAGATGTGATTGCATTCCCTAAAACTCAAAGCGCGACATGTCTATTAACGGATGCTCCAAGTAAGGTTGATAAAGATCAGCTTGATGAACTTAAAATAATTAGTACACATAAGGAAGAATAGTTAATGGCTGGTCATTCAAAATGGGCAAACATAAAACATAGGAAAGCCAGACAAGACGCATCACGAGGAAAGGTTTGGACCAAGGTCATAAGAGAAATTACTGTTGCAGCGAAGGATGGCCCTGATCCAAATGATAATCCAAGATTGAGACTAGCTCTTGAAAAGGCAAATGCTGCAAATATGCCTAAAGACACTATTAAAAGAGCTATAGAAAAAGGTTCGGGGACAGGAGAAACTGGAGAATTAGAAGAAATAATATTTGAAGGATATGGTCCAGGAGGAGTTGCTATCCTTGTAGAAACTATGACAGATAATAGAAATAGGACTGTTTCAGATGTTAGGCATGCATTCTCAAAGTTTGGAGGTAATCTTGGAACTGATGGATCTGTTTCATATTTATTTAAAAAACTTGGAGTAATCCACATAAATAAGGATTACTCAGAAGAAATTCTTATGGAGAATGTTATTGAATCTGGAGCACAAGATTTTTCAGAAGAAGATGATTTCTTTGAAGTAACAACAGATCCAAATCAATTTAATAAGGTTATTGATTTCTTTAAAGAGAATGATATCCAATATATTAATGCCGAACTAACCTTGCGAGCTGATACACTTGTGGACCTTGATCAAGATATGTCTGAAAAAGTCTTAAATATTATGGAGTTTATGGATGATCTTGATGATGTCCAAGAAGTTCACACTAATGCAGAATTCCCGGAAAATTTTGAGATTAAGGAATAAATTTTGTCAATCAATTCAAGAAATAAAGGTGCTGCATTTGAACGACAAATTGCTAATGCATTGATAAATGATCTTAACTTAAAGAATCCAGTCAAAAGAATCTTAGAGCAGACTCGGACTAAGGAGTTACCTGATCTCATGCTTGGAAGATGGTGTATTGAGTGTAAGGCATATGGAGCTGGTGCAGAACCTAGACCTGATTGGTGGGAGCAAGTTCTCGCATCATCGAATCAAGAGGGTTTAAGACCTGCACTTGTATATAAATTTAACAATAGACCTATTAAAGTTCGAATATTAGCAAACTCCATAAATCACAATATTAAGAACGATCTTGTTACTGTAGACCTTTTATGGCCAGATTTTATTCAGATAATACTTGAGTTATTTCAGGAGGACATTGAGCTGCATGAAAAAAATTATCAAGTGTGAAGATATAGAATTTCAAATATATATTGAAGATACAGATTTTCAAGGAGTTGTATATCATTCGAATTACTTAAAGTATTTCGAAAGATCAAGATCTGAATTTCTATCTTATGCAAATATTTCTCAAAATAAATTAAGAGAAAAAGATCTAGCATTTATAGTTAAAAGCATCAAAATTAATTACTTAAAAGCTGCTGAGCTTGGTAATCAAATAGTTGTTCAGTCAATTGTAGAAAAAAAATCTGATGCAAGGATGATTTTTTATCAAAAAGTAGTTGATAAAATTTCTGGAGAAGAATTTGTTAATGGTGAGGTAGAGGTTTGTTTTATAAATCTATCATCGAAGAAACCAAAAAAGTTTCCTGATGATTTATTGTTAATTTTTGACTAGGATAGTGTTATGGATGATATTTCAGTATTAAATCTTATTTTAGAGGCAGGAATTGTAGTCAAGATGGTAATGTTAATTCTTTTTATTGCCTCAATACTCTCCTGGATAATAATTGTTGAAAGATATAATTTTTTTAGAAAAGTAAAAAGCGCCAATGATGAATTTTTAAGAATTTTTTGGAGTGGAAAAGATTTAGACGCTTTGTATAACGAGGTATTGAAAGATGATAATTTATATGGGGCAAGAAACTTATTTAAAAATTCTTTTAGCGAATTTAATTCAATTAAGGTTGGAGACAGTATTTCTGAATTAGATCTTGAGAGTATTAATCGCTCTATGAGGGTTTCTATAGCTTCTGATGAAGAAGAAATGAACAAGCATTTATCTTTTTTAGCAAATGTTGGATCTGTTAGCCCATACATAGGCTTGCTTGGGACGGTATGGGGGATAATGACATCATTTATGGGACTTTCAGATGCTACTCAAGCTACTATAAATGCTGTAGCACCAGGAATCTCAGAGGCATTGATTGCAACTGGCATGGGACTATTTGCTGCTATACCAGCAGTAGTAGCTTTTAATAAATTTACCTCTGAATCAGAAACTATCAGTCAAGGTACATTAATTTTTGCAGAGGAGCTAGCAAGTATTTTTTATAAACAGTCAATTGATAAAAAATAATGATATATAGATTAGCAAAAAAGAAAAATCTTAAAGCAGAAATAAATGTAGTTCCATATATCGATGTTATGCTGGTTTTGTTGATTATTTTTATGGTTTTGTCACCTTTGTTGATTCAAGGTGTGGAGGTTGATTTACCTCAAACTGATACAACTAAAATGAGTGTTCAAAATGAACCACTTGTAATATCAATTGATAAAAATGGAAATTATTTCATAAACGTCGGAGAGGAGTCATTGCCTATTGATTTAAATGAATTAAAGAGAAAGTCTGAAGTAATCTTTAAAGCAAATCCAGAGATTGAAGTAGTTTTTCAAAGTGACAGAAATGTTGCATTTGATTTTGTAGCAAAAGCCATGGCATCTGTTCAAAGCGTAGGTATTACTAAAGTCGGAATTGTAACAAGCGGCTATGAAAATTAATCAAATATATTTAGAGGCTTCTTTTATATCTTTTTTAATTCATGCATCAATTATTCTATATCTTCTTGGTTTTTTTTATTATGAATCTCAACAAACCTCAGTATTGAGTAAGCCAATTGAGGTAAATTTAATTTTTGAAGAAAAGATTGAAGCTAAAAAGCAAATCAATCAAAAATTAGAACCAAAAGAAATTATTAATGATAATTCAATGAATGAGATAATTCCTGATGAAACTATTTCATTCGATTCTCTCATACCATCTGTTAGCTTTGATGACTTAATTGCTGAAGATAAATTAATATCTAAAGAATCTCAACATAGTCAAGTAGAACTATACAGCTCTCTTATCATAAAGAGCATACAGTCAGCCTGGCGAAAGCCAATTAATATTCAGGACGGCTTGGTTTGCGACCTAAGATTGTCAATAAATAAAAATGGGAGAATTGTTAATGTTAATTTGATTAGAAGCAGTGGGAATTTAAGATTTGATAATTCAGCTTTAAAGGCTGTACAACGAGCTGAGACTTTTAGTTTCTTTAAGGATATTCCATATAGTTTATACAATAGTAATTTTAAAAGTGTAGTGATTACATTCAATCCAACATGAAAAAAATATTATTCATATTAGCATTTTCTAATACGCTCACTTCAGAACTTATTTTAGAAATTACTCAAGGCACTGAGGATCCTTACAGAGTAGCTATTTTAAAATTTGAGGGCGATCAAAAGGTTTCAAACGACATTGATAAAATTATAAGAAATAATTTAAAGAGGTCCGGAGAGTTTAATTTATTTGCAAACGAAGATTTACTCTCTTTACCAACTAATGAGACCGAAGTTATATTTAATGATTTTAAAATTTTAAATATTGATTATTTAGTTATTGGAAAAATTGTAAAAGACGGTATTAGCATATCTGTTGTTTATGACATATTTGATATCAATAAAGGTAAAAAAATAAGGACTTCAACTGTTTACGGCATACCAAATAAAAATAGACAGCTAGGCCATTATGTGAGTGACGGTATTTATGAGGAAATAACTGGCATGAAGGGGATATCGTCAACAAAAATCCTTTATGTAACTGAGAATAAGAATTTTAATCTTATGGTTGCAGATGCCGATGGAAGCAATGAACAAATACTCTTAAAGAGTAATGACCCTATTATTTCTCCAGCATGGTCTCCAGATTCAAAAAAGGTAGCATACGTATCATTTGAAACAGGAATGGCAAAGGTCTATATTCAAGACATAGCAACTGGCGAAAGAGAACTCGCAATAGAAAATTCATCTCAAATTAGTTCACCTTCTTGGTCGCCTGATGGCAAATTTCTTTCATTGACTATGTACCAAGATGGAAATGCAGAAATCTATATACTTAATTTAAAAAATAGAAACTTAACGAGATTAACTAATCATTTTTCAATTGATACTGAATCATCTTGGTCTCCAAAGGGATCAAAAATAATGTTTACATCAGGAAGATCAGGATCTCCTCAATTATATGAAATTGACTTGAGACGATTTAATGCAAAACCCAAAAGAATAACATTTGATGGAAATTACAACGCTAAAGGTTCTTACTTACCAAATAATGAAGGATTTATATTTGTTCATAGAGAAAATAAAAATTTCCAAATAGCAATAAAATACTTTAACGAGAATTTTATAAGACCATTAACTAATGCACAATTAGATGAATCTCCTAGTATTTCACCTAATGGAAATGTTATAGTTTATGCAATTAAAGACGATGGTATGAGCTTGCTAGCTGGAGTAACTTTAAGTGGTGCCAAGTTTAGATTGCCAGCCAAAATGGGTTTTGTAAGAGAGCCTGCATGGTCAGGTTTTTTAAGATAATTATGTGGAGTGAATATGTTTATACTAAAAAATAAGTTTAATTTTATTATTGCTATTGCTTTTCTTTCTTCTTGCTCAAGTATGAACGTTACTGAAGAAAGAGTATATTCTGGTGATGTAAAAACGGTTCAAGCATTATCATCGGCTGACGATAATATCCGATACGATAGTAAGGCAGTTTTTGCAAGTGCAACAATTTATTTTGAATTTGATAAATCTACTTTAACAAGTAAGTCAATTCAAACTCTTAAGAGCGCTGTAAATGCATTAAATGAAAATTCTTCAATTCAAATTACTCTTGCAGGTCACGCTGACGAGAGAGGAACAAGAGAATATAACCTTGCTTTGGGACAAAGAAGAGCTGAGACAGTTAGTGACTATTTTGTTCTTAATGGAATAAGTAAGAATAGAATTACCGTTAAAAGTTTTGGTGAAGAAAGACCTGCTGTAATTGGTCAAGATGAAATGAGTTATGCTAAGAACAGAAGAGTCGAAATTAATTAATGAGTTTTAGATTTCTTTTTTATAAATATTTAATTGTATTTTTATTTTTACCAATTTTAGTTTTTGCTAACGTAAATGATGATGCGAAAACTGATATCTTGTTTTTGAAGATTCAAGAACTTGAATTAGAAATTGCTGAATTAAGAAATAGGCTTGAATCCCAAAACTACCTAATTGAAAAGCTTATTGCAGAGTCAACTGACGTTGATGAAAATGAGTCAGAAAATTTAGAGAATTTAACCTTGAATGCAGATATAAGGTTTGCAGGTATTGAGGATCCTAAAAGTAAGGATCAGATTTATAATGCTGCAATAGAAGCACTTGAAGATCAAAACTTTGATAAATCATTTAATTTATTTAATTATTTTGTTGAAAGTTTCTCTGATGAAGAAAAAACACCTTTGTCATATTTTTGGTTAGGTGAAATTAGTTTGATTAAAAATGATCTTGAAAACGCCATGGCCTTTTTTATGGAATTAATAAGTTCATACCCAAATCATTATAGAGTTCCTTTATCACATAAGAAGATTGGTGATATTTATTTACAATCTGACGATATGAAAAGTGCAAAAGATAAGTATAATTTTGTGGTAAGAGAGTATCCAAATAATACTGCCTCTTCCTTAGCCTTGCAGTTATTGAAAAATATGGAATAATCACCATCTTCTAGTATGTATTACTATCATTGTGGGTCGCTAGCTCAGCTGGTAGAGCAGTTGGCTTTTAACCAATTGGTCACAGGTTCGAATCCTGTGCGACCCACCATTTATGGGGATTTTTTTTGATTAATTCTATTAAGAATTCTATATCAAAGGATTCTTTTTTTGGTTCCTTATTATTTTTTTTAGTTCTTTCATCTTGGTATACGCTAAGACCAGTTAGAAATGAAATGGCAGTAGCTAATGTTGACGAATTACCATATCTTTTAGCAGCAGGCGCATTAGCAATGCTAATAATTAATCCTATTTATTCCTGGATAGCATCAAGATCAAATCTAAAAAAAATAATACTATATTGCTATTCGTTTTTAATATTGAATTTAATATTATTTCTTTTGAGTTGGAGAACATTTGGTCTTGGCGATTCAATATGGTTAGGAAGAATTTTTTATGTTTGGTGCAATGTATATTCTTTTTTTGTAGTTTCATTATTTTGGGTTGTAATCATAAATTTATATAGAGACTCAAGGAAGAGATCTTTTTATGGTGTCATAATGGCTGGAGGATCACTTGGAGCAATATTTGGTTCTGAGATTTCAAAGAGGTTTTCAGGATCTTTTGATGAGCTTGGCCTAGAGTTATTTTCTTTATCTGCAGCATTATTTCTTTTTTTAGCCATGCTCCTTGCTTTATATATGCTTTCAATTTCGAACAACGATCAAACTATTGACACTGATAATGCAGGTGGTGGTAGCTTTGATGCAATCAAAAATTCATTACAAATTAATGAAGTAAGAAATATTGCTTCTTATGTTTGGATTTGGACAGCTTTAATGACAGTTCAATGGATTACAGCAATAAATATTGTTGAAGACTGGTCACAAAACTCAGAACAAAGATTACGATTTTTTGCAATAATGGAGCAAGTAATATCTCCATTAACTTTAATCATTCAACTCTTTTTTACGAATTTAATTATTAAAAAAATTGGCATAAAAAATATTTTATTAAGCTATGGAATATTGTTCTGTATAGCATTCATACTGTATGGTCTAATTCCCTCAATAATTTCAGTAGGTGTTGTTACTGTCTTTTTAAGAGTTTTTGAATATGGAATAAACAAGCCAACTAGAGAAACTATATTTAGTACCCTCAAAAAAAATGATAGATATAAGTCAACAGTATTTATTGATACTTTTATATCAAGGTTTGGCGACTTATCCGGAAGTGGTTTTATTGCTATTGGAAAATTAACAAGCATTGCTGCAAATAGCTTGCCATTAATAGCAATTCCAATAGCAGGTTTTCTTTCTATGTTAGGTATTAGGATATCTAGAAATATTAATACTAAAGACCTCTAGATTCGTTAATTTCTTTTTTAATTTCAATTATTTTAGTCATTATTCTCTCAGATACCTGAAAATTATTTTGTGTTAGCTTTAACGCAAATTCTAATTGATTCAACGCTCTTTCATTTTGCCCTAGAAGTAAAAAATATTCGGCTCGACTTTGATGGTAACCAATAATGTTTTTGCTACTTCTTTGAATTTCAGAGAGCAAAAGCCACAAGTCAGGATTATTATTTTTTCTTAGAAGTTGATCTCTTATTATTTCTTCGGATTCAAAGTATCTCTCCATTGACAACAATATTTTTGATTTAGATATTGAAAGGGGATAGTTTCTTGGAGATATTTCCAAAAATTTATTTACATGAACTAGTGCATCTTTATATTTTCCAGATTCAAAAAGAAAATCTACTTTAGTATTGTTCAAGATTAAATTTTTGGGATATACAGTTATTAGTTTATTAATTAACTCAAGACTCTCCTCATAATTATTATTTTTTTGATGAGCAAGTGCTAAACCATATAAGTTAGATTCTGTAGGATCTTGATTCACACGCTCCCTAAATTTTCTTAAAGAATTTTGAGAAATATTCTCATAATAAATTTCTAATCTAACCTTAATTAAAGAAAATTCTAGTGAATTTTTTTTTGTACCTTCTTTTGGTAAATTTTCTGCAGCATTAAAGGCATCACTTATCCTTGAAGAGGAAAGTGGATGAGTAAGCAAAAATTCAGGTGGAAGATCACCAGAAAGCCTTCTTATTTCGTTCATATTCTCAAACATTTCTCCCATTGATTCTGGGTGATATCCTGCTTTAACAAGATTTGCAAAACCAACTCTATCGGCCTCCTTTTCAAATAATCGACTATATCTAAGGCTCTGAGATTGAAGTATTGCTGGACCCACCGCCATAGCATTTGGATTATTACTAATTAGTGCAATAGCGATTGAAGAGACCATTACAAGTGCTGAGGCAAGATTACTGTCCTGAGACTTGAGAACATTTCTTGCAAAATGCCTTTGACTTAGGTGAGCCAATTCGTGAGCAAGAACCGATGAAAATTGCCCTTCATTGTCTGAATATAAAAATAATCCTCCATTCACACCAATTATTCCACCAGGAGCGGCAAATGCATTTAGGGAATCGTCATCAATTAGTAAAATTTTGAAATACCTATCTTTAACTTGGCTATATTCTGAAAGTCTGTAAATTAGATGTTCCGTATAATCAAAAATAATTGGGTCTGATATCAAAGGCGCATTTGAGTAAACTTGTTGAAGAAACATTTCACCAATAGCTTTTTCTTCATCAGAAGAAACAGCTCCTGAGACACGATCACCAAGTTCGGGTAAATTTATTTCATTAATATCTTCTAATGATTCAAGATTTATCGAAATTAATATTGTTAAAATGTACGTTACAACAATTTTCATTACAAAAATAATAACTAAAATTTATAGTTAGAACAGTATATAGAAGAAAAGTTTAATATTTTTTAGCAATTTCTTATATATAATGTCCATTGAATCTATATGATTGAACATTTTAAAAATATATTCAGACGCATTTTTAGTAATGAGGAAACAGTTATATTTTTTTTAATAATTCTATCAACCTTAATTTTATTTAGTTTATTTATTGAGGTTTTGACTCCTTTTATTATAAGTATTGTTGTTGCATATTTACTATTAGGTCTTCAAAAAAAGATAGAAACATATGGAGTTGCTCAACCTGTTTCAACAATAATCGCATTCTCAGTATTTATTATTGTCGGAGCAGCCATGTTTACTTGGCTCATTCCTTTACTATATGTTCAATTACAATCCTTTGTGCTTGATATACCAAGATTATTTAATGAATTTTTAAATTTTGTGTCTACAATACCTGCGGCATTTCCAGATTTAGTTAATTCTGATCAAATTTCTGTATTTTTCCAAGCAGTATCTTCAGAACTTTCTTCTATAACACAAAACATTGTTAAATCTTCTATTTCTGGGATTCAGAGTACTATTACATTGCTTTTATATATTATTTTATTTCCAATACTTGTTTATTTTTTCCTATTTGATAGAAAAAACATTATTGAGGGCTGTCTCAGGATTATTCCTGGTGACAGGGCAATGCTCTCACAAGTTTGGTCTGAAATGGATGTTCAGCTTAGTAATTATGTAAGAGGAAAGGTCCTTGAAATATTTATTGTGGGTATTGCTGCTGCAATACTTTTTGCTTCATTCGGTCTTAATTATGGAGCTTTATTAGCCGTTCTTGTTGGATTATCAGTACTAATACCATATGTAGGGGCATTTTCAATAACTATTCCAATTGTGATTATTGGATTATTGCAGTTTGGTCTTGGCACTCAATTTTATCTATTAATCGGACTATATCTATTGCTTCAATTTCTTGATGGTAACCTTTTAGTGCCAATTATTTTTTCTGAAGCAGTTAAATTACATCCAATCGTTATTATTCTTGCTGTATTTATATTTGGAAGTATTTTTGGTTTTTGGGGAGTATTCTTCTCAATACCATTGGCAACATTTATAAAAGCTGTTTGGAATGCATGGCCAGGATTATCTTAAAAATATCAAGCTATTAGAGTCTTAAAGTTTTTCTACTTCGCTTAAGACTTCATTAACGTGTCCTTTTACTTTTACTGATCTCCATTCTTTAACCACTTTTCCATCTGAGGAAATCAAGAAAGTTGAACGATCAATTCCAAGATATTCTTTGCCATACATCGATTTTATTTTAATAACATCAAATGCTTTGCACATTTTTTCGTCAGGATCTGAGAGAAGTTCAAATGGAAAAGATTGCTTATCTTTGAAATTTTCATGAGACTTAATTGAATCTCTAGATACTCCTATAATTTCTGTATTGAGATTTTTGAAAAGTTTATATTTATCCCTAAAATCTTGACCTTCAGTTGTGCAGCCAGGTGTACTATCTTTGGGGTAAAAATAGATAACAAGATTTTTACCAATAAAATCTTTTTCACATAAAGTTTTGTTGCTCGTGCATTCGCCACTGAAACTAGGACATTTTTTCCCTTCTAATATCTTACCCATAATTTTCCTTATAAATTAATTTTTAAAATAGTGTATAGTCATATTTTTACTAATTTTTGGAATGATGCAAGTGTTAAGTGGAAGTATTGTAGCTTTAGTGACTCCAATGAATGAAGATGGTTCAGTTGATTTCAATGCTATAAAAAAATTAGTTGATTGGCACGTAAAAGAGGGCACCAGTGGAATTGTTGCAGTTGGAACTTCCGGAGAATCAGCTACTTTAGAAATTGATGAACATCTTGAGGTAATTAAAAGTGTAGTTAAATATGCTGATGGAAGAATTCCCATAATTGCTGGATCTGGCTCTAATTCGACAGCACAAGCTATTAAAACAACTTCTGAATCATACAAAATTGGAGCAGATTATTCTCTTCTAGTAACTCCTTATTATAATAAGCCTAGTCAGAAAGGATTATTAGAACATTATTTAAAGATAGCCGATTCTTGTGACATTAAACAAATTTTATATAACGTTCCCTCAAGAACTTCTTGTGACTTAAGACCTGATACTGTTGAAATACTTTCAAGACATGAAAATATTATTGGAATAAAGGAGTCAGTTAATACAAAAGAGAGAATGAAAAAATTAAAAAATATTTCTGACTTAAATAAAGATTTTTTAGTTTTCTCAGGAGATGATGAAACATTTATAGACTTATTATCTATTGGTGGAAGCGGGGTAATTTCAGTTGCTGCAAATGTAATTCCAAAAGCAATATCTAAAATTTGTATGCATTACGCTGATGATAAAAATCGCGCAATTGACCTAAACAAGCAGTATAAACATTTATATAAATTACTATTTGTTGAATCAAACCCAATTCCTGTGAAGTGGATGATGTATAAGATGGGACTAATAAAAAACTCAATAAGACTTCCATTAATTGAACTTGATAAGAAATATCATGAAAAAGTAATTAATGAGATGTTAAAATTACAATTATTATGAAGCATTTAATAACTTTATTAACAATAGTTTTTTTTGTAGCATCTTGCTCAATTATAGGAGGACCAGATGGTTACTTCCCAGAGAAAAAATATGATTTTTTAAAAGAAGAGATTGAAGAAAATATTGTTATACCTGCCGATTTAAATTCACTTGATGCTGAAAATCACTATCCAGTTGGAGATCCATCGAATTTAGAAAATGTATTGGAAGTACCTAAACCAAGACAAATTTTCTCTTCATCTGGAGACAGTTCTGTTCAACTTAGAAGATTGGGTGAACTGATGTGGATTTACATTGAAACACTCCCCTCGACATCGTGGCCTATATCAAAAAATTATTGGGATACATCTGAATTCGATGTTACTAAGGCAGATCCAGTTACTGGAGAAATAGATATAGACTTCTCACAATCATCAAAATTACAAATGAGAGTTGAGCATGGTATAAAGGAGGCATCCACAGAGGTTTTTCTTTACAAGATTAATAAAATTAGTGGCGATATTGAAAGCGATCCTGAGTTTGTTCAAATGGAAATGGAAAAAATGATAGATTATTACGCAGATTCTTTATCTAATTTTTCAGGCACATCACTTGCTGCACAAAATTTAAATGAAATGAAGAAAGCAAAAATTTTTACTCAAGACGGAATGACTGTCATATCTTTAGATTTAAACTTTGATCGTGCTTGGTCCTCTGTTAGTAGAGCTTTAGATGCTGCTGAAATAGTTACAAATGATAGAGATAGAAGCAATGGAACTTTCTATGTAAGTTTTGTTGAAAAAGATGAAAGAAGATTTAGACTTTTTGGAGGCAGAAGTTCAAGTGATAATTTTCAAAATAATGAATTTGGAGGGGACTCCCAATTTGAAATAACCATCACCCAAGAAAATAATAAATCTTATGTAAGAGCAATATCAAAAAATGGTAATATTGAAGAATCAGAATTACTTTTATCAAAAATAAATGAGTCTTTAAGTTAATGAAAAAAATTAATGAAATAACAAAAGGTAAAGCTAAGTCGATGTTCTCAACTGAGAATGAGGATCATCTAATTATGCATTTTAGTGATGATACCTCGGCATTTGATGGTAAAAAAAGAGAAGCTTTATTAGGTAAGGGAGCTGTCAATAATCAATTCAATGCATTCATTATGAATCATCTAAAAGATAATGGAGTTGAATCTCATCTTATAGAAGTAATTGATAGCACAGATTCACTTGTTTATAAATTGGATATGTTTCCAATAGAGTGTGTAATTCGAAATAGAGCTTCAGGCTCAATATGTAAGAGATTAGGAACAGAAGATGGATTGGTGCTAGAAAATCCATTATTTGAATTTTTCCTTAAAGATGATGATCTTGGAGATCCTTTAATTAATGACGAACATATTATTTCATTTGGATGGGCCAGTAATGAGCATATACAAGAAATGAAAAAACAGACATATTTAGTTAATGAAATATTGTCAAAATTATTTCTTAATTCTGGTCTTATATTGGTTGATTTTAAAGTTGAGTATGGTCTCTACAAAGATAAAATACTCCTTGCTGATGAATTCACTCCTGATGGATGTAGATTATGGGATTCAGAAACTTTGAAAAAAATGGATAAGGATAGATTTAGGCAAGGTTTAGGTGACGTCGTAGAATCATATCACCAAGTCGCAGATAGACTAGGTATGAATATAGAAACTTGACTAAATTAGTCAGGTATTTATAATTCACTCCGTGAGACTTACTACAAAAAGTAGATATGCTGTTAGCGCACTTACAGAATTAAGTTTTTTGCAGGTCTCAGGACCAGTTTCCTTGAGTGATATTTCAGCAAATCAAAATATTGAATTAACTTATCTTGAGCAGATATTCAGGAAGCTGAGGATTGCTGGCATCGTTAAGAGTATAAGAGGAAGAAATGGTGGATATTTATACGCTAAAGATCCATCAAGTATTTCAATAAAAGAGGTCATGCATGCCGTTGATGAGGTGCTTGATGCTACGAAATGTTCAGGAACTTCTGCATGCCACAATGGTAAAAAGTGCAGTACTCACGATTTATGGCATGAGTTAAATATCGTTGTTGAAGATTATTTAGAAAAAATAACAATAGAGAGCCTTGTAGAAACTAATAATAGTCCATATATTAAGGTTAAAGAGATAAATTAGATGAGCACACAATCCACAATTTATTTAGACTACGCATCAACAACCCCAGTTGACCCTAGAGTAGCATCTAAAATGATGGAGTTTTTGACTCCTGAGGGAGAGTTTGGAAATCCTGCTTCACGTTCACATCGATTTGGATGGAAGGCTGATGAAGCTGTTGAAGAAGCAAGATCTCATGTTGCAAATTTAGTCAATTGTGATCCAAGAGAAGTTGTCTGGACGTCTGGTGCAACAGAAGCAGACAATTTGGCTATAAAAGGCGTTGCTAGATTTTATAAGTCTAAGGGCAACCATATTATTACTTCAAAGATTGAACATAAAGCAGTTTTAGATCCATGCAGGCAACTGGAAAGAGAAGGTTTCGAAGTTACTTATCTCGATCCGGATGATAAAGGTGTCATAAGCCCAGAAGCAGTGAAGGCAGCAATAAAGGATTCAACTGTACTAGTATCAATTATGCATATTAATAATGAGCTCGGAACAGTCAATGACATATCAAAGATTGGTGATGTTACCAGAGATAAAGGAATTTTCTTTCATGTTGATGCTGCTCAGAGTACAGGAAAAGTGAATATTGACTTAGAAAAAATGTCAGTGGATCTTATGTCCTTTTCTGCTCATAAAACATATGGGCCAAAAGGTGTTGGCGCATTATACGTAAGAAGAAAACCCAGGGTTAGACTTGAGGCTTTAATCCATGGAGGTGGTCATGAAAGAGGCATGAGATCTGGAACTCTAGCAACTCATCAAATCGTCGGTATGGGCGAAGCATTCCGCTTGGCAAATAAAGAAATGGAAGAAGATCACAAAAAAATCTCTAAGTATCATGAAAAATTTTTAGACAAAGTAAAAGAAATTGATCATGTATATATTAATGGTGATCTTAATAATAAAGTTCCAAATATTTTAAATGTAAGTTTTAATTTTGTTGAAGGTGAGTCTCTAATAATGGGATTAAAAGACATTGCAGTTTCATCTGGCTCTGCGTGTACATCAGCTAGTTTGGAACCTTCATATGTATTAAGAGCTTTGGGAAGAAAAGATGAATTAGCTCACAGCTCAATAAGGTTTTCTTTTGGAAGATTTACAAGTGATGATGATGTAAATAATACATTAGATATTCTTGGCAACGTCGTCCAAAGACTCAGAGAGCTTTCCCCGCTTTGGGAAATGCATCTCGATGGAATTGATTTAGATACAGTTGAATGGAACGCACATTAGGAGAACTACATGGCATATAGTAAAAAAGTAGTAGAAAAATTTGAAAATACATTAAATAACCCTGAAGCATTTAAAGTAGGAAGATTTGATCCAAAAGATGCAAATGTTGGAACAGGTATGGTTGGAGCGCCAGCGTGTGGTGATGTTATGAAGTTGCAAATCAAGTGTGAACCAAAAGGCAATACTCATGTAATCAAGGATGTGAAATTCAAAACATATGGCTGTGGATCTGCTATAGCATCATCAAGCGAACTTGTTGAAATGCTAATTGGTAAGACTCTAGAAGAAGCAAAAGCAATCAAGAACGTAGAAATTGTTGAGGCTTTAGAGTTACCACCAATAAAAATCCATTGTTCTGTCCTTGCAGAGGATTCAATTAGGCAGGCAATTGAGGATTACGAAGCAAAACAATAAATAAGTTATGGAAACATTTAATTCCACAGATCTAAACTTTTCAGATAGTGCGATTGAGCATTTTTCAAAAGTATTAAAGGAAAGAGGAAAGGGTATAGGTATCAAATTAGGCATTAAAGAGGCAGGATGTTCAGGTTATGAATACACTTTTGATTTTGTTGATGACATTATTGATGATTTTATAACTTATGAGAAAGGCGGCTTTAAAATTTTTATTGATTCAAACAGCTTTTCTTTTTTGAAAGGCAGTATGGTTGATTACGTTGATGAGGGTCTTAACCAAGGTATTAAATTCATAAACCCAAATGCAAAAGCTGTTTGCGGTTGTGGCGAAAGTTTTACACTTTAGATTATGGCTAAAATAAAGATATGGCCTCACGAGGAAATATGCCCCAATGGTGCTGAAATAGAGTCTTTACCAAAAGAGACAATTTGTGAGGCAGCATTAAGAAATAATATCAAAATCGAGCATGCGTGTGAGATGTCAGCCGCATGCACAACTTGTCATTGCATAGTTAGAAAAGGTTTTGAAACACTTGAAGACGCAAGTGATATAGAAGAAGATTTGCTTGATAAGGCTTGGGGCTTAGAGCAAACATCAAGGTTAAGTTGCCAAGCTGTTCCTCCAGATAATGAGGAGATCGAAATAGAGTTACCTAAATACAACATCAATATGGTATCGGAAGATCATTAATGCAAGATCTTGATTGGCTTGATGTTCTAGATATAGCAATTGAGCTAAATGATAGATTTCCTGACATGGATCCCCAATGGATTAGCTTTCCTGATTTACATAAAAAGATTTGTAACCTTGATAATTTTGTAGGAGATCCTGAAAAATCTAACGAAAAAATTCTCGAAGCTATTCAAATGCATTGGATAGAAGAAAGTCAATAACTTTAATATAATAGTCAATTATTTTTTTACGGATATTAATATGTCAATCGAGAGAACACTTTCAATTATTAAACCAGATGCAGTAGGTAAAAATGTAATTGGAAGAATAATATCAAGATTTGAAGAAAACAATCTTTATCTTGTTGCGGGTAAATTAGTTCATTTGTCAGATGAAATGGCATCGGGATTTTATGCTGAACATGAAGGCAAACCATTTTTTAACGATCTAAAAAAATTCATGACTTCAGGACCAGTTTTTGTTCAAGTATTAGAAGGTGAAAATGCAGTTCAAAAAAATAGAGACTTGATGGGTAGCACTAACCCTAAAGAAGCTGCTCCAGGAACAATTAGAGCAGATTTTGCTAATAGCATTGATGCAAACGCTGTTCATGGATCAGACTCTGTTGAAAGTGCTAAAAGGGAGATTGAGTATTTCTTTAATACAGAAGAAATATTGAATAAATAAGTTGTCAAAAAAAATTAATCTTTTGGGTTACTCATTTGAGTCGCTTAAAAGCTTTTTCTCTGAGCTAGGTGAACCCGATTATAGAGCAAAGCAATTGCTTAGCTGGATTCATCAAAAAGGCGTCATAGATTTTGACAACATGACAGATTTTAATAAAGACCTAAGAAAGAAATTAAATTCTGTCTCAATAATTAAACCACCCGAAATTTATAAAGAATACATTTCTGATGAAGGCACAAAAAAATATCTAATAAAACTCGATTCAGGTTCAATTATTGAAATGGTCATAATCCCTGAAAAAAATAGAAGAACGTTATGTGTTTCATCACAAGCAGGTTGTGCTTTGCAGTGTACTTTTTGCGCAACAGGAGCTCAGGGTTTTGATCAAGATTTAAGTAGTGATGAAATTATAGGTCAAATGTGGTTAGCTAACTTTAATAACAATAAACCAATTACAAATGTAGTTTTTATGGGCATGGGGGAACCTCTTCTAAATTATGATGCTGTTATAGAATCGGCTAAAATTATGAAACATCAAAATTCATATGGACTTTCTAGAAAAAGAATAACTATCAGCACTTCTGGAATAGTTCCAAAGATTAATAAACTATCAAGAGATATTGATGTTTCACTTGCAATATCACTTCATGCGCCTGATGATAAATTAAGAGATGAAATAGTCCCAATCAATAAAAAATATCCTATAAAACAATTAATCAAAGCCTGTAAGGATTATTTAAGTCACTTCGAATCAAAAAAAAATATTACTATGGAATATATAATGATAGATGGAGTAAATGATTCAATTAATCATGCTAGAAAACTAGCAGTATTGTTATCAAATGTTTCATGCAAGATTAATTTAATACCATTTAACAGCTTTAATGGCTCTGACTACAGACGATCAAAGGAAAGTACAATGAAATCTTTTAAAAAATATTTAATAGAAAAAGGATTTATTACAACATTAAGAGTCACGAGGGGAGATGGTGTTGATGCTGCTTGTGGTCAATTAGTTGGAGAGCTCTCAAATACAATAAAGGGCAAGAATTTAATTAAGCATAGATCAATACAATGAGTAACGAATTAAAGTCAGCTAGTTCTGTAAAAACAGGAAAAAAATTTTCTGATAAAAGAAATAATATTGGTTTTACAATTGAAGAAATTTCTGAAAAGTTATTTATCAATAAAGACTATATCAGAGCAATAGAAAAAGGAAATTATAGTATCTTTCCAAGCGAATCATTTGCAAAAGCTTATTTTAATAAATACAAAAATTTTTTAAAAATTTCACCAGAATTTCCAAGTCTTTTTGATCAAAAAATAGAGAAAAAACATAAGAAAATTTCCAATGAGATTGCTTTTGAAAATAATTTTGATTTTATTTTTAATAATTTATATGTAATTGTTGCTTTAGCTTTAATGGTAATTTTTGGAATTTATTATTTAGTTAAAACTGAACCACAATCTGATGTTATTCCACAAGAAAATATCAATATCGATAATGTTGCAGAAATTGTAGAAAATGTGAATCAAAAAAATCACTCATTAACCAATGTACAAAACATAAATAAAAATCTAATTTTAGAATTTTCAGGAGAATCTTGGATTGAGTTATATGTTGAAAATGAGCTCATTGAGGCACAGATATTTTCTAATGGAGATATTTATGAACGCCAAATTGAAATACCTTTTAAAATAATTGTTGGTAATGCTGATTTTGTTAAAGGGTCATATAATAATACTGAAATAGATTTTTTGACTAATGCTAATAGACTAACTGGGGTAAATACCATTAATTTTTAAATGAGTAACTGGATCAAAAGAAAAAAAACTAAAGTCGTTTGGGTTGGAAATGTTCCTGTTGGAGGCAATAATCCAATATCAATTCAATCTATGACAAATACAGACACCTGTGATGAGGTTTCAACAATAAATCAAATTAAGGATCTTGAAGCAGCAGGCGCAGATATTGTTAGAGTCTCTGTTCCAGGATTTGAAGAGGCAAAAGCATTTAAAAAGATCAAAAATGCAGTAAATATTCCATTGGTAGCTGATATTCATTTTGATTATAAAATAGCTCTAGAAGTTGCAGATTCTGCAGATTGTCTTCGAATAAATCCTGGTAATATTGGAAAAGAAGACAGAGTAAAAGAAGTTATAAGTGCTGCAATTGATAATGATATTCCAATCAGGGTAGGAGTTAATGCTGGCTCACTAGAAAAAGACCTACAAAAAAAATATGGTGAACCAAATGCAGATGCTTTAGTAGAGTCTGCCCTTAGACATGTTGATATTTTAGATAAATTTAACTTCGAAAATTACAAAATGAGTCTTAAGGCGTCAAATATTGAAATGACAGTAGAAGCTTACAGAAAAATCTCAAATATAATTGATCAGCCTCTTCATCTAGGAATTACTGAGGCTGGAAGTTACAGAGCTGGAACGGTAAAGTCATCTATAGGTATTGGGATGCTTCTGTCAGAGGGAATTGGAGACACTATACGAATTTCTCTAGCATCTGATCCTGTAGATGAAATTAAAATCGGATGGGATATATTGAAGAGCCTCAACATAAGAAGTAGAGGGGTTAAAATTGTTGCATGTCCAAGTTGTTCAAGACAAAATTTTAATGTTATTGAAGTTGTTAACGAACTTGAACAAAGGTTAGAGGATATTTCAGATGATATTGAGGTTGCTATTATTGGTTGTTACGTAAATGGTCCAGGTGAAAGCAAGGCGGCAACCATTGGACTAACTGGAGCAAGCCCTAATAATCTTCTGTATATTGACGGCACTCCCAACAAAAAAATTTCAAATGAGGATCTTGTTGATGAGCTTGAAGAACAGGTGAGATCCAAAATCTCAAAACAAAAAATTGAATCTGAAAAGATCATTCTGAGAAGTTAATATGGAAAAGATTAATTCATTAACAGGAATGACTGATTTGATTGAGACTAAGGCAGATGAGGATGTGTTAGCCAATAAAGTATTTCAAACCGAAAAAATATTGAAAGAAATTTTTACTAATTATGCGATGTCTGAAATCAGAACACCTGCTCTGGAAAATACAAACCTTTTTAAGAGATCTGTAGGCGATACTTCAGATATAGTCAATAAAGAACTCTATACTTTCTCAGATAAAAATGACAAAAGCATAACATTGAGACCTGAAGGAACTGCTAGTGTTATGAGATCTATTATTGAAAAAAAATTAGATGGAGAAACTCATAAGTTATGGTACTTAGGGCCAATGTGGAGATATGAAAGACCTCAAAAAGGAAGATATAGACAGTTCAATCAGGCTGGAATAGAAATTTTGGGTTATCCAGAAGGTGCTCCAGAATTTGAAATGATTTCTCTGATATGTGAACTCAATAGAAAATTACAAATAAGAAAACCGCTCATAAAAATTAATCATCTTGGAGACTCTAGTACGAAAAAATTATTTTGTAAGGCGCTTGTAGATTATTTAACACCAATGAAATCTAATTTAGATGAAAAAGATCTATTAAGATTAGATAGTAATCCTTTAAGAATTTTAGACTCAAAAAATCCAAATACTATAGAGATTTTGAAGAAGGCGCCCTCAATTTCAGACTATCTGCAAGATAATTCAAAAGAGTTATTAAAATCTATACAGGAATTATTTTCTGACAAATGTGAAATTCAAATAGATTTCAACTTAGTTAGAGGCTTGGATTATTATACTGGCTTTGTTTTTGAGGCAATATCAGAAGATTTAGGTGCTCAAGATGCATACTTAGGCGGTGGAAGATATGATAATTTGAGTGCACAACTTGGAGGCAAAGATCTACCAGCTATAGGAATGGCTATAGGTATTGAAAGACTTGCTCTCATTTCATATCAAGAAAATAAAAATAGAACTTTAATTTCTTTCATAATTATTTCTAGTAATTCTGAAGCAAAAGCATATAAAATATCGCACGAACTTAGATCAATTAACAAAAATATTGATATTGATGTTCAATTATCTCAAGGAAGCTTAAAATCTAAATTGAGAAGGGCTAATAAGAATGGGGCTGCATACGCGTTCATAGTAGGAGACGATGAGATAGAATCAGAGACAGTGATTATAAAACCACTAAATAAAGAAGATTCAGATCAATCTACTATGAATTTAAACGAAATAGAAAACTTTATTAAAAATTTAAGTTAGAGCTAAAAATGAATAACGTATACGAAAATGAAATGAGATTCGCTCCATTTTTAAAATTTATTGATAAATATAAAAATTTACTTATTTTGTTGGCTGTTATACTTCTTGGTGCTGTTACTTATTTTGTTGTAAATAATCAGATAGAAAAAAAGAAATCTGAGCAGGCAGCTTTAGTCTACAAAGAATGGCTTGGAGAAATATCTCAAGAAAATCCAAATAACGAAAATCTAAATAATTTACTAGATAAATTTTTAAATGATTATAAAAATACTGGATATACGCAATTAGCATTACTTAGTAAAGCAAATTTTGATGCAAATTCTAATAACTATATGGATTCGCTAGACAATTTTAATAAACTCATTGAAATAACTAATGGATTTAATGGAAATAAAATTTATAACAAAATTGCAAGGGTAAGTGCCTCAAGAATACTTCTCTCGATAGAGAAACATGATGAAGCTCTTGAAATGATTGATTTATATTCATCATCAGACACAAATGGCTATATTCATGAGCTAACTGGAGATATTTTGCTTGAGCAAGGTAAAATCGACTTAGCAATATCTCAATATGAAAAAGCTGCAAATAAATATTCTGATGAATCTTCACAAACTATTATTGCAATGAAGATTTCCAACATTGATATGTAAAATGAAATCTTTTAAATACAAAAACTTAATAGTACTTTGCTCTATTTTCATTATCAGCTCATGTTCATCAATGGATGGATTAAGATTCTGGAAAAGTGACGAAATAGATCCAGATGAACCAAAGGAACTTGTTGCTTTTTCAAATCAGAAAAATATTGTTATTGAATGGAAAAACTCCTTTAAAGGAGAAAACGAAATCGGTAATTTTTTACCGGACTTTAGTGCACAAAATCTTTTTTTTAGTGATGCTTCTGGAAATGTATCATCAATCAATGCATCCACCGGAGATAGGAATTGGTCTATTGAACTTAATTTTTTAGCTTCTGGGACATCTGCTGGGTTTGGTTTAGTAGTTGTCTCAGATATAGATGGAAATGTAATTGCTGTTGATCAAAATGATGGATCAAAATTATGGTCCACTAATGTAAAAGGTGAAGTACTTAGCAAAGTTGCAATTGATGCAAAAGTTGTAGTTGTTAAGACTGGCTCTGGAGAACTCTTAGGGCTTGATAGAGAAAATGGCGAAATTTTATGGTCCTATAGATCTAAATTACCTCTTTTAACGGTAAGAGGAAGTAGCAGCCCAGTAATTGTTGATGATCTTGTCTATGTTTCATTTGATAATGGAAGGTTGGGTGTATTTGAATTAAATTCTGGATTTCAAGTATGGGATGGTGCAATTTCATATGTGAAAGGAGTTTCAGAATTAGAGAACCTTATAGATTCTGATAGCAGTCCTGTAGTAGATGGAGGATTGATTTATACCACAAACTATCAAGGTAATTTAAATATTTTTGATACTGCTCAAAAAAGGTCAGTGTGGAGTTATGAGACCTCATCATTTTATTCCCCGATTGTTTCCAGAGGAATGTTAACAATTGTAGAAGCGAATTCTGGTTTAAGAAGTTTTGCGCTTAAGACATTGCAAGAATCATGGACTAATGAAGATTATATAAACAGAGATTTATCAAATGCTGTTAGTTATAAGGGTAGTCTTGTTGTTGGAGATTTTGAGGGATATGTTCATGTAATCGACACATTAAATGGAAAAACTATTGGCAGAAAAAAAATCTCAAGAAAACCAATTAAATCAATATTAAGCAGAAGTGACAGCCTATATATAATAGATGAAGCGTTCAACCTTCATTCAATAAATATATAAAATGAATTTTAAAAATGTTTACTTCAATAGCAATAATTGGTCGGCCTAACGTAGGAAAATCAACCCTTTTTAATAAACTTACAAACTCAAGAGACGCAATAGTTTCAGATTTTCCCGGCCTCACTAAAGATAGAAATTATGGTTTTTTGAAACTTAAAGATAAAAGAGCTTTATTGGTTGATACTGGAGGAATCGCAAAAGATACTGATGAGATTAAAGAAGCAATTTCTAATCAAGCTTGGATAGCAGTTGAAGAGTCAGAAATTGTTTTATTTTTATTAGATAGTTCAGAGAATTTGAGTAATCTTGATTTTGAAATTATTTCAAAGTTAAGAAAATTAAATAAACAATACATCACAATCCTTAATAAGATTGACAAAAAATCTGATGGCCATATAAAAGAAGATCTTAAGAAGAAGGGAGTTGAGAACTATTTAGAAATTAGTGCTGAACACTCAAAAAATTTAAATAAAATCAAGCTAGAGCTCGAAAAAAGATCTACAAAAGCTCATATTGAATTTCCTGAGGGTAAAAAAGTCGCTATTCTTGGAAGGCCAAATGCTGGCAAATCAACTTTTATAAATAACTTAATAAATGAGGACAGATTAATAGTTAGCGAAATTGCAGGAACAACTATTGACGCAATAAGCGTTCCATTTATATTTAATAATGAAGAATTTATTTTAATTGATACTGCTGGTATTCGAAAAGGATACAAACGAAATCATAAAGTTGAATATTTTTCATTTGTAAGAGCAATGCATGCTATTGATAAAAGCGACATTGTAATTTTCATTTGTGACATTGATGACGGGGTCGTAGACCAAGATATGAAAATACTCAACATGATCATTGATAATGGAAAACCAGTGCTTTTTGCATTAAATAAAGTTGATTTAGTAAGTAGAAAAGAATTGAAAATAAAATATCTTACAAAAAAAATGCAATCTGAATTTCTAAGAAATATCGAACAAGTTGAAATATCCGCATTAAATAAGAAAGGTTTTAATAGAGTTTTTAAATTAGCCAAAAAGATTATAAAAAAATCTCAAAGAAATTTTACGACATCAATGCTTAATAAATT
The DNA here is from genome assembly GCA_902617045.1 of uncultured SAR86 cluster bacterium. GTDB lineage: Bacteria > Pseudomonadota > Gammaproteobacteria > Magnimaribacterales > D2472 > SAR86A. The sequence goes on along the minus strand of CACMVA010000002.1, from coordinate 151,878 downwards.
ATTAGAAAAATTTATAACAACAAATCCTCCTCCATCAATATCTGGTAGACAAATTAAATTTAAGCACGTCCATTTTGGAGGAATTCATCCAACAACTTTTATTATTCATTCCAATCAAGATAAAAAAATACCAAAAAATTATCGTAAATATTTAGAAAACTGCTTCAGGACTGAACTAGATTTAAAAAGCATTCAGCTTAAAATTATTTTCAGAAAATCTGATAATCCCTATGAGGGTAAAAAAAATAAACTTTCAGAAAGACAGGTAAAAAAAAGAAAACGATTGATAAAGCATATCAAAAAATCAAAAAAGTAATCTCTAATTATCAATTTGAACTAAAAATCTGCGTTATAATTCAACCTAATAATAAATTATTTATATTTATAATTTAGCACACGATGCAAGAACGACCAGTATATCTAGATTTAACAAAAATCAGACTGCCTATGTCTGCCTTTTCATCTATAACCCACAGATTGTCTGGCATGTATGTTTTTTTTATTACACTTCCTTTGATGTTATACATGATTGATCAATCAATAACTTCAAAGGCTTCTTTTGAGAGACTCATAATTGAAATTACATCAATCTCTGCATTTTCTATTTTTATATTTTTAAGTATTTCTATATTTTGGTATCACATACTTACCGGTATTAGGCATTTAATTATGGATTTTTTTCATATAGGTGAATCTCTAAATGGAGCATATTATTCATCTATTTTTATGATAGTTTTATGGATAGCAACTTCACTAGTTTTTTTTGGATATTTGTTTTTATGAAAGGTTCATTCATTTGGTATACGCAAAGATACACCTCAATAGTAATTCTCAGCTATCTTATTTATATATTAAGTTTTATATTCACCAATCAAGACATTAATTTTTTCTCATGGTCTGATTTTTTTCTCTCATTTCAAGTCAGATTTCTATCTTCAATTGTATTTCTTGTTATTGTTTTACATGCCTTCATTGGACTTTGGACAGTTGGAACAGATTATTTAACAAAAAGAACTCTTGGTTTTTTAAGTGTAAGTCTTTCAAGAAGGGCTGATACCTTGAGACATGTTTATTATTTAATTTTTGGATTGTTAGGCATTGTGTATTTAACTGCCATTTTATATATAATATGGTTATAATATATGATGATATTTAATTATAAATAATATGAATAATATCTTTACTAATAATATTAAAAAAATTGAATTTGATGCTTTAATTGTTGGCGGAGGAGGCTCTGGAATGAGAGCATCTCTTGAGCTAGCTAAATCAGGCTTAAAAACCGCCGTAGTTTCTAAAGTCTTCCCGACAAGATCACATACTGTTTCAGCACAAGGCGGAATAACATGTGCAATTGCAAGCGCTGATCCAAATGATGATTGGAGATGGCATATGTACGATACAGTCAAAGGTGCTGATTTTATTGGAGATCAAGATGCTATTGAATATTTATGTTCTGAAGGACCTAAAGCTGTATTTGAACTAGAGCATATGGGACTTCCTTTCTCAAGATTTGAAAATGGCAGAATATATCAAAGACCGTTTGGAGGCCAATCAAAAGATTTTGGTAAAGGTGGTCAAGCTGCAAGAACTTGTGCTGCAGCAGATAGAACTGGACATGCTTTATTACATACTTTGTATCAAAATAATGTTAAAGAAGGTGCTAATTTTCTCAATGAATGGTTTGCTGTAGATTTAGTAAAAAATTCAAAAGATGAAGTTACTGGAGTAATTGCTTTTTCAATTGAAAATGGCGAGGTTGCATACTTAAAAGCACAAGCTACTGTTCTTGCAACAGGTGGAGCCGGAAGAATATATGCATCTACTACTAATGCTTTGATTAATACCGGTGACGGTTTAGCAATGGCTTTAAGAGCAGGATTCCCAGCACAAGATATGGAAATGTGGCAGTTTCATCCTACGGGCATATATGGTGCAGGTTCTCTTGTTACAGAAGGATGTAGAGGCGAAGGTGGTTTTTTGATTAATAAAGATGGCGAAAGATTCATGGAAAGATATGCTCCAAATGTAAAAGACTTAGCTGGTCGAGATGTCGTCGCTCGTTCAATGGTATTAGAAATTCTAGAAGGTAGAGGTTGTGGAGATAAAAGTGATCATATTTATCTTAAGCTTGATCATTTAGGTGCTGAAGTTTTAAATTCTAAGCTTCCAGGTATATGTGAATTGTCTAGGACTTTTGCACATGTTGACCCTATTTATGAACCAATTCCAGTTGTGCCTACTTGCCATTATATGATGGGTGGTACACCCACAAACATTTCTGGACAAGCATTCACAAGAATTAATGATGAGGATCATTTAATACCTGGATTATTTTCTGCTGGCGAGGCTGCTTGTGTTTCTGTTCACGGAGCTAATAGATTGGGTGGAAACTCGCTTCTTGATTTGGTTGTTTTTGGAAGGGCAACAGGAAAACATATTCAGAGTGAACTAAAATCAGGTGGTGGTGTAGATTCTGCTACTAAAAGTGATATTGAAAAGTCACTTGAAAGATTAAATAAACTAAATGACTCTTCTAACGGACATGATCCAGCAGATGTAAAAAAAGAACTCCAAGAATGTATGCAAAATTACTTTGGAGTATTCAGAAGAGGTGAATTTATGAAGAAAGGCTTGGATCAATTAAATGAGCTAAAAGAAAAAGTTGATAATCTTCATTTAAAAGATAAAAGTGATGCATTTAATACAAGCAGAGTTGAGGCAATTGAATTACAAAATCTATTTGAGGTTGCAGAATCAACGGCAATTTCTGCATACCAGAGAACTGAAAGTAGAGGCGCACATGCTAGAGATGATTATCCTGACAGAGATGATGAAAATTGGTTATGTCATACTATATATGATCCTATCTCAAAAAAAGTTTCTAAAAGGGGAGTTAATTTTGAACCCAATAAGGTTGAGGCTTTTCCGCCAAAAGTAAGGACATATTAATGTTTGGTAATAAGTTAAAGGTAAGTTTGTATAGATATAACCCAGAAGAGGATAAATTTCCTTACATGAAAAACTACGTAATTGATAAGCCTGAAAGAGACATAATGGTTTTAGATTTATTACATCTACTAAAGGAAGAAGATCAATCAATATCATATAGACGCTCCTGCAGAGAGGGAGTTTGTGGCTCAGATGGTATGAATATAAATGGTAAAAATGGACTGGCCTGCATAACACCAATTTCTTCCGTCATTAAGAGGAATAAAATTGAATTAAGACCACTACCAGGTTTGCCTGTGATTAGAGATTTAGTAGTTGATATGACAGAGTTTTATGCTCAGTATGAGAAGATAAAACCTTTTTTACAGAACGAAACAACTGCACCGGAACAAGAGAGACTTCAATCTCCTGAGGAAAGAGATAAATTAGATGGTCTCTATGAATGCATATTATGTGCATGTTGTTCTACAAGCTGTCCATCATTCTGGTGGAACCCTGATAAGTTTGTCGGACCAGCTGCGCTTCTTCAAGCATATAGATTCCTCGCAGATTCTCGAGATTTGAAAACTCAAGAAAGGTTAGAGGCTTTATCTGACCCATTTAGTGTATACAGATGTCATGGAATAATGAATTGTGTAAATGTATGTCCAAAAGGCCTTAATCCAAATAAGGCAATTGGTGAGATAAAATCAATGTTACATAAAAATAAAAAGGATATAATTGTCTCTGACGGGGTATAAACAAAGACAGTAAAATACAAAATGACAATATCTATGAAGGAGCTTTGGGGGAGCTCACATGTCTCGGCAGGACATGCAGCCTATCTTGAAAGTCTCTATGAAACTTTCATAAACAATCCTGAAAATTTATCAAAAGAGTGGCTTGATTTTTTTACAAATCTTCCAAAGAACTCAAACTCTAATGGAGAAATATCTCATCAAGAAATAATCAAAGAATTTAGAAACTTTTCAAGAAGCAAGGTAGAGGTATCCGACAATAGCAAAAAAACAATAGATGAAAGACAGGGTAAGGTTATTAGGCTTATTCAATCATATAGAAATAGAGGGCATTTAAAAGCAAATCTTGATCCTCTTGGTATGATGGAGAGAAGGATAATAGAGGATCTAAGTATTGAGTTTCATGGACTATCGCATGATGATTTAGATGTAGAGTTTTATACAGATACCTTTACGAATTCAAACAAATTAACCTTAAGAGATATTTTACTTAGATTAGAAGAAGTTTACTGTGGAAATATTGGAATTGAGTGTAACCATATTCTTGATTCAGAAGAAAGAAGATGGTTTCAAAAGAAATTTGAGTCGAAATTAACTGAATACAGCTTCAATCCCGATGAAAAACTAAATATTTATGAAAGACTAAATTCTGCTGAGGGTCTTGCAAAATACTTGTCTGCAAAATATCCAGGAATGAAACGTTTTGGAATTGATGGCGCTGAAGCATTGGTACCCTTGGTTGAAAGCGTTATTCAAAACTGTGGATCAATGGGAGCTACACAATTATGTTTTGGAATGGCTCATAGAGGGAGATTAAATCTTTTAGTTAATGTACTAGGTAAACTTCCGTCAGAACTATTCTCTGCTTTTGATGAAGACACTGAGCTAGAGGGCGCTTCTACAGGAGATGTTAAGTATCACTTGGGCTTCTCATCAAACTTTGAAACACCTGGCGGTGAAGTACATGTTTCACTCTTTAATAATCCATCTCATCTAGAAATTGTAGATCCTGTTGTAATTGGCTCCGTGAGAGCTAGACAAGATCGAATTGGAGATAAAGATAGATCACAAGTTGTGCCAATTCTTCTTCATGGAGACGCTTCTTTTTCTGGGCAAGGAGTTGTTATGGAATCACTTCAAATGTCTCAAACAAGGGGATTCAATGTTGGAGGAACGATTCATATTATTGTAAACAATCAAATTGGTTTCACTACAAGCAATATCAACGACTCAAGATCAACAGATTATTCATCTGATGTAGCAAAGATTATACAAGCCCCTGTAATTCATGTGAATGGTGATGATCCGGAGATGGTTGTGAATGCAGCAAAAATTGCTTGTAAGTATAGAAACAAATTTAAAAAAGATATCGTTATTGATTTATTTTGTTACAGAAGAAGAGGACATAATGAAGCTGATGATCCTTCAGCTACTCAACCCTTGATGTATAACAAAATTTCAAAACATCCATCTGTTTTAAATCAGTATGAAACAAATTTAATAGATCATGGAATATTAACGTCTGACGAGGCAAAAAAAATTAAAAGTGAATATAGAAAATCTCTTGAAGGTGGAGAAAGCGTTGCAAAAAATTTAGCAAAAAATCCAAATGATCAACTTTGGTTTGATTGGGAGCCATACATGGATGTTAAGTGGTGGCCCAAAGTTGATACTAAGTTTGATAAAGACAAGTTTATGAAGCTTGGTAAAGCTATTTGTAAGGTACCTAAATCATTTAATCTTGGCTCTCAAGCTAAAAAAATATTTGATGATAGATCGAAAATGAATAATGGAGAAATTCCTATAAATTGGGGATATGCAGAAACAATGGCATACGCAACTCTTCTAGATGAAGGTTATCCGATAAGATTAACCGGCCAAGATGTCAGAAGAGGAACTTTTTCACATAGACACGCTTGTGTTTTTGATTCTAAGAATGGAACGGGTTACATACCTTTATCGGATATAGCTGAAAAAAATAAATCTAAGTTTGATATATATGATTCATTATTATCAGAGGAAGCAGTTTTAGCATTTGAATATGGTTATTCTGCTACTTGGCCAAGTGGTCTTGCTATTTGGGAGGCTCAGTTTGGAGATTTTGCAAATGGAGCTCAAGTTGTAATTGATCAGTTCATAGTTTCTGCACAACATAAATGGGAAAGATTATCGGGTCTTGTAATGCTTTTGCCTCATGGATACGAAGGCCAGGGTCCTGAGCATAGCAGCGCAAGAATTGAAAGATTTTTGCAATTATGTGCATCTGAGAATATACAAGTTTGTGTTCCAAGTTCTCCTAAACAAATTTTTCATCTTTTAAGACGACAAGCAATAAGAAAAATGAGAACTCCACTAGTTGTAATATCACCAAAAAGCCTACTCAGAAATCCTATGGCTGTTTCTAACTTAGACGAATTAACAAACGGAAATTTTGATTGTGTAATTGATGATGATATAAAAAAACCTGAGGCGGTAAAACGCTTAATTCTTTGTTCAGGCAAAGTTTTTTATGATCTTATTGAAAAGAAAAAAGAAGAAAACCGCGAAGATATTGCTGTTGTTAGAATAGAACAATTGTATCCATTTCCTTATGATGACCTTGAAGAAATCCTTACAAAGTATCAAAATGTACAAGAATTTATATGGTGTCAAGAAGAGCCTTTAAATCAAGGTGCGTGGTTTAGCCATAGACACAGAATTCAAAGAGTTTTAGATAGGCTAGGTGATGGTCTTGAGGTTAGTTTGGTAAGCAGACCAGCAGCAGCAGCACCTGCAGTTGGATTAATGAAGCTTCATCTTCAACAACAAAAGGATCTAGTTAATGAGGCAATTTGTAAATGAGTATTAAAATCAAAGCACCTACTTTTCCAGAATCTGTTGCTGACGGAACAATTGCTAATTGGGTAAAAAAAGAGGGCGATAATGTCAGTCAAGACGATGTTATTGCTGAAATAGAAACTGATAAAGTGGTTCTTGAAGTTATTGCGCAGTCTGATGGAACGATCTCTAAAATAATTAAAGATGAAGGTGAAATTGTAGAAAGTGCCGAAGTTATTGGTGAATTTGATGAATCTGGAGAATCTTCAAAAGCTAAAGAAAAAACCAATGACAATGTTGAAGATAAAAAAGAACCAGAAAAAAAGACAGAAATAAAGCCTGTTAAAAACAAACAATCTACAAATAAAATTGGCCCAGCCGCTAAAAAAATAATTGCTGAAGAAAATATAGATTCAGATGATATAAAACCATCTGGTAAAGGGAATAGAATTACTAAAGCCGACGTAATCAATCATTTGGATACTGAAAACCAAGAAGAAAACATTTTTACAAGTTCCTCTATCAATGAAGATAGACCAGAAAAGCGTGTGCCAATGTCAAGACTAAGATCAACTATTGCTAAAAGATTGGTTTCAGTTAAACAAGAAACAGCTATGCTTACTACTTTTAATGAGGTTGATATGATGCCTATTAAAGAATTAAGGTCAAAATATGGATCAGAATTTGAGAAAGAGCATGGTGTAAAACTTGGTTTTATGGGATTTTTTGTTATCGCTGCAGTTCAAGCCTTGAAAAAATTCCCAGTTGTAAATGCATCCATTGACGGTGATGATATTGTTTATCATGGTTTTCAAGATATCGGTGTAGCAGTCTCTACTGAAAGAGGTCTTGTCGTTCCAGTAATTAAGGACGCAGATACAAAATCACTTCCTGAGATTGAAAAATCGATACTTGAATATTCCGACAAGGCAAGAAATGGAAAATTATCAATCGATGAAATGCAAGGAGGTACCTTTACCATTTCAAATGGAGGTATATTTGGTTCATTGCTTTCAACGCCTATCTTAAATGCACCTCAAACTGCAATATTGGGAATGCATGCAATTCAAGACAGACCTGTTGCGATAAATGGCGAGGTTGTAATAAGACCAATGATGTATCTTGCTATGAGTTATGATCATAGGTTACTTGATGGAAAAGAAGCTGTTACTTTTTTGGTATCTATTAAAGAACAGCTCGAATCTCCTGAGAGATTGTTATTAAATTTATAATATTAAGAAAATATGTTTGATGTAGTTGTTATTGGTAGCGGTCCAGCGGGATATGTTGCTGCAATTAGAGCCTCTCAGCTAGGCCTCAAAACTTTATGTATTGAAGAATTATCAAATGATAAAGGTAAGCCTAACTTTGGCGGAACATGTTTAAATGTAGGATGCATACCCTCAAAATCTTTATTAGATTCGTCACATAGATATTATGAAGCTAAAAAAAATCTAAGCGATCATGGAATTCAACTTGGAGATGTGAAATTAGATTTAAAAACAATGATGGAGCGTAAGGATAACATTGTTTCAAAACTAACTGGCGGGATAGATGGATTATTTTTAACAAATAAAGTTGAAAGTATTTGTGGCAAAGGAAAAGTAATTTCAAAAAATACTGTTCAAATTGATAAGGCGGATGGTTCTTCTGAAAAAGTAGACGCTAAGAATATAATTATCGCCACAGGCTCCTCTGCTATTGAAATTCCTGCTGCAAGTTTTGGTAAGCATATCGTTGATAGTACTGGAGCTTTAGCTTTCGATAATGTTCCTAAAAGATTGGGCGTTGTTGGTGCTGGAATTATTGGCCTAGAGCTTGGAAGTGTTTGGTCTAGACTAGGTTCTGAAGTAACTGTTATAGAGGCACTAGAGGACTTTTTGCCTATGACTGATACAGATATCTCTAAAGAATCTTTCAAAGAATTTAAAAAACAAGGATTAGATATTCAATTAGCTTCAAAAGTTACTTTTACAAAAGAGCTAAAGAATTCAGTAAAAGTTAAATATGAGCATAAAGGAAAAGAAATCGAGGTTGAATTCGATAAGTTAATAGTTGCTGTGGGTAGAAAGCCAAACTCAGATAAAGTTCTTCCAAAAAATCTAGGTATCAAAATTGAAAACGGTTTTATTCAAGTTAATGAATACTGTCAAACTACCGTAGAAAATATTTGGGCCATAGGTGATGTTGTTAGGGGTCCAATGCTTGCTCATAAAGGTAGTGAAGAGGGAATTATGGTTGCTGAGAGAATTGCGAATAAACAAGCAGAAGTTAACTATGATTTAGTTCCAAATGTAATCTATTCACATCCTGAAATAGCCTGGGTTGGAAAAAATGAAAATGAATTGAAATCTAGTGGTATCAAATACAAAGTGGGTAAATTTCCATTTGCTGCTAGCGGTAGAGCCCTTGCGGTAGATCAATCAGTTGGTTTTGTTAAAGTGATCTCAGATGAAAAAACAGATTCTATTCTAGGAGTTCATGTTTTTGGTCCAGCAGCAGCAGAAATAGTCCAACAGGCTTTAATATCAATGGAATTTGGTTCAAGTGCTGAAGATATTGCACTAACTATGTTTAGTCATCCAACAGTTTCAGAAGCTTTTCATGAGGCAGCTTTATCCGTAAATAATCAGGCAATTCATATAGGAAATAAAAAATAATGAACCTTCACGAATATCAAGGCAAAGCCTTATTTGCAGAATATAATTTACCTGTTTCAAAGGGAAAAATTATATATAGGGCTGATGAAGTTACAGATGCATGCAATGAAATAGGTGGCACAAGCTGGGTAGTCAAGGCTCAGGTTCATGCAGGAGGCAGAGGAAAGTCTGGCGGAGTTCAATTAATTAACACTGCTGAGGATGGCATAAAATTTGCAGAAAAGTGGCTTGGAAATAACCTTGTAACGTATCAGACTGACGCCAAGGGACAACCTGTCAATTCAATTCTAATAGAAGAATGTACAAATATTTCTTCAGAACTTTATTTAAGTGCTGTTATTGACAGAGATTCACAAAAAATAGTGTTTATTGGTTCAAGCGAAGGAGGTGTAAATATTGAAGATGTGGCAAAAAACATGCCTGAAAAGATTATTTATCAAGGTGTAGTTTATGGCGATAAATCTTTACCTGATAGCGCTCTAAATATTGCAAAAGTTTTAAAATTAAATAATGTTCAAACTAATCAATTTATTTCAATGATTGACAATCTTCTGAGATTATTTGTAGAAAAAGATCTGAGCTTACTGGAAATCAACCCACTTGTTATAACTGACAGCGGAGATCTATTATGTTTGGATGCAAAAGTTAACATAGACTCAAATGCACTTTTTAGGCATCCTGAATTACTAGAAATGTATGATGAAACTCAAGAAGACCCTCAAGAAGCGGAGGCTGCAAAAAATGATTTAAGTTATGTTTCTTTAGATGGAAATATAGGCTGTATGGTAAACGGAGCCGGCTTAGCGATGGGTACAATGGATACTATTAAATTTTATGGAGGCAATCCTGCAAATTTTCTAGATGTTGGAGGAACTGCAACCCAAGAAAGAGTTGCTAAAGCATTTAAGATAATACTCGAAGATCCAGACGTGAAAGTTGTTTTAGTGAATATTTTTGGAGGCATTGTAAGGTGTGATTTAATTGCTAAAGGAATCATTGCAGCTATCAAAGAAGTTGAAGTAAAAATACCTGTTGTTGTTCGATTAGAGGGTAACAGTGCTGATAAAGGTTCAAAAATTCTATCAAAAGCAGATATCAAAATAGATAGTATTAATGATTTAGCTGATGCAGCCAAGAAAGCAGTGGAACTAGCTAAATGAGTATTCTAGTTAACAAAGATACCAGATTGATTGTTCAAGGTTTCACAGGGTCTCAAGGTACTCTTCATTCAGAACAATCCATCGAATATGGAACAAATATTGTTGGCGGCGTTACACCTGGAAAAGGAGGTATGGAACATTTAGGAAAACCAGTATTTAATTCTGTGAATGAAGCTGTTGAAGAATTAGATCCAAATGCATCAATTATTTTTGTACCAGCAAAATTTTGTAAGGAATCCATAATAGAATCAGCTGAAGCTGGTATTAAATTAATTGTCTGTATTACTGAGGGCATCCCTACACTTGATATGCTTGAAGTAAAAAAAAGAATTGATGATTTAGGAGTAAGATTAATTGGGCCAAATTGCCCAGGTGTAATTACACCTGGTGAGGCAAAATTAGGAATTATGCCTGGTAATATTCATAAACCAGGTTCAATAGGTATTATTTCTAGATCTGGAACCCTAACTTACGAGGCAGTAAAGCAAACAACTGATCTTGGTTTTGGGCAAAGCAGTTGTGTGGGTATTGGTGGCGATCCAATTCCAGGATCATCATTCATAGATATGTTAAAGCTTTTTGAGGATGATGATCAAACTGAAGCAATTGTTCTTGTTGGAGAGATTGGTGGCAATGCTGAAGAGGCTGCAGCAGAATATATCAAAAATAATGTTACTAAGCCTGTTATTTCATATATTGCTGGACAAACTGCGCCTGCCGGTAAACGAATGGGACATGCAGGAGCAATAATTGCTGGAGGAAAAGGTACTGCAAAAGATAAAATCGAAAAACTAAAGGAATGTGGAGTCCACATTGCAGATAATTTAGTTTCTATAGGTTCTAAAGTGGCAGAGGTTCTTCAACACTAATTCTCTTTATATTTGATTTCATTACCCACCTAAGTCTAAAAATTGATAAAAAAGAAAAGATCGTTAATCCAATAATCATCCCAAACCACATACCCTTTGCGCCTAAAGGATCACCAAATCCATAATTAGTAAGGTAATAACCAATCGGCATTGCAAATACCCAATATGAAATTAATAATAAAATCATTGGGATAAAAGTATCTTTATAACCACGAAGACTTCCTAAAGCACCCATTTGAATTCCATCAGGTAGCTGAAAGATTGCCGCAAACAATATCAAGCTCACTGCTAATTCCAATACTGGGAGTTCAGTGGTGTACAAACCAACTATAAAAGATCCAAATGAAATAATAATGACGCTGTTAATTAGAGCGCCTGAGATGCATAACATTATTGTAGATGTTGCTGCAATTTTCGCTTGAATAGGATTTTTCTCACCTATCAAATTACCAACCCTAGTTGAAGAGGCCAATCCAATGGCTAAAGGAACCATAAAGAATAGGCTTGCAATATTTATCGCAACAGAATGACTTGCAACTACTATTTCTCCTAATACACTTAATATTATTGCAGCTCCAGAGAACATACTTAATTCAATAAAAATACCTAGACCAATTGGTAAACCAAGTTTAAGGACCTCTTTAGTTGTTGCCAAAGAGGGTTTTGAAAACTTTGAGAAAGGTTGAGTTTTTTTATAGTTCTTTGAAAAACTTATGTAAATAAATATCGATATCATCATTATGAAAGAAACTATAGTTGTAGCAATACCGCATCCAACACCACCAAGTTTTGGTGCACCAAACCAACCATAGACAAATATTAGGTCTAATGGAATATTTAAAAGCATTCCAGCAAAGGCAATATAAAAGACTGGTTTGGTATATGTCATACCTTCGCTATAGCATCTTAAACAAGTAAAAATAGTTACAAAAAACCAACCGATTGAGACAGCTTTTAAATAATCTATAGTTATTGATGTAATTGAGCTTTTTATGGGTAGTAAATTTATAATTATATCCATGTTGAAAAATATGAATGCCATAAAAAGTCCAAGTCCTGCAGCAACCCATAAAATTTCTCTGAGTTTTTGACCAATTTCTAAAAACTTTTTTGCTCCATATAATTGAGCAACAATAGGCGTTACAGCAAAAATTATTCCTGTAAAGAAAAACCATATTGTATTAGAAAAAGCAGTTCCAACTGCAAGTCCTGCAAGATCATTTGCGCTAGCTCTTCCTGCAATAATAGTGTCAGTTGCACCCATTAATGTATATGAGAGTTGTGAACCAAAAATTGGAATACCTATTCTTATTAATTGTTTGAATTCAAAAAAATATTTGCCCATATTTAAATTAAGTTTTTATTATTTTTTTTGCGTACTTTATCATATTAAAATATCAAAATTAGGAGAAAATTATTAGAAAAGATAATCGACCATATTGGCTTAAAAAATATACCACTAAGTTAAATAAAATATATGTGAGGCATTTTTTAAAACCTCAATTTAAGCACCTTGGAAAAGGTGGGGCATATTTTAAACCAAGATATATAAAAGTATTTGGATATAACGTAAGCATTGATGATTATCCAACAATAATTGGGGCAAGTGATGCAAAAGTCCAACTAACTGCTTGGAGTATTGGTGAACATAAAGGTGAAATATCTATTGGAAAATATTCTCTAATAACTCCTGGAGTCAGAATAATATCAGCTGAAAAAATTGAAATAGGTGATGCATGTATGATTGCTCATGGAGCATATATTTCTGATGCTGATTGGCATGGAATATATGATAGAGCTGAACCAGTAGGCAAGACTAAACCAATTAAGTTTGAAGATAATGTTTGGATAGGTGATAGTGCAATCATATGTAAGGGAGTTACTATTGGAAAAAATAGTATTATAGGAGCGGGGGCTGTTGTAACTAAGAATGTTCCCGAAAATTGTGTCTTCGCTGGAAATCCTGCAAAACTTGTAAAGAAACTTGATCAAGGAGAATTTAATACAAGAAAAGATTTTTTTAAAGATCCAAAAAAATTAGCTTATGATTTTGATATGCTTGATAGATATTCGTTAAAAAATAATACATTCATAAATTGGCTAAAAAGCATAATTTTTCCTAACAATACTCACTAAAATTATCTATAAATGTAAAGATAAGACAATCTAAAAATTTCACAAAATCTTAACAAATAATTTCAATATCTGTCGCTTAAATTTAACATCGATCTTTTTTAATATATATATAAAATTTAAATATATAAACTTTTTATAGTATCTATACAAATTTTGGCATATAGATTGCATACAAAAAATTATATAAGTGATTATTAAATTAAAACTAAATTGAATACTTTACAAAAAAATAGTTACATTTCTAATGCTAAAAACATTATAAGGACAATCTTAAGCCAGACCCTTGATAATCCTGATAATCCAGATTCTCTGAAGTTTTTTCAAGCTGATACTTACAGATTTTATTTTTTAATGAGTTTCATGTGGGAGCATTTAGAAAACAATGAGATGTCTCAGGAATATGCAATTTCACTTGTTCCAAAGAAGTATGCTTCCAGAATAAAGCGCCTCCAAGTTCTTAAGCAAGCAGTTGCACTTGGATATATTAGTGAGAAATCCTCTTTAGAAGATAAGAGAAGACGAATATATGAACCAACAGAACAATTAGTTGATGATTTTTTGAAAAGTGCAAATTCATTATTTCCTGTTAACAATTCATCTTCATAAAGTCTGATAATCTATTTTCTATCTAATTACACTCTTTTTAATTACAATTAGGTATGTCGAATCATACTAAAACAGACGATGACTGGAAAAAACTCCTCAGCGATGAATCATTTAGGGTAACCAGACAATCTGGAACTGAAAGGCCATTCACTGGCAAGTACTGGAACTTTAATGAAGATGGCATCTATAAATGCATCTGTTGTGGAGAAAGTCTCTTTGAATCAGATACCAAATTTGATGCTGGCTGCGGTTGGCCAAGCTTTTTTATTCCTGTTGATAGTGATTGTATTAATGAGTTTGAAGATAATTCATTTGGAATGACTAGAACTGAAGTAAAGTGTTCTAAATGCGACGCTCATCTCGGACATGTGTTCAATGATGGACCTCAACCAACTGGTTTGAGATATTGTATAAATTCTGCATCTTTAGATTTTGAACAAAATCAATAATATAAATAAAGGATCTTCTGGCGGATTATTCACTAATTTAAGAAAAGTTATTTCTGGAACAGGCCTCTCAAGAGTATTTGGTTTGATTAGAGATATTTCAACAACAAACCTTCTGGGTGCATCAATATTTCATGATATTTTTGTAATCTGCCTAAAGATTCCAAACTTGTTTAGAAGGTTTTTTGCCGAAGGAGCTTTTAATCAAGCATTTATACCAATATACAGTGATTATGAAAAAGAAAATAATTCAGACAGTACGTTTGAGTTTTTAAATTCCCTTGCTGGAATTCTCATAACTACTTTATTTATTTTTACTTTAATTGTATTAATTTTTGCACCAATATTTATTTTTATTTTTGCTCCTGGTTTTTATTTTGATCCTGTAAAAAAAGATTTGGCAATTAATGTTTTGAGAATAATGTTTCCATATCTAGCTTTAATTTCACTGGTAGCCTTTGCAGGCGGGATTCAAAATACTCATAAGAGATTCTCAATTCCAGCTTACACACCTGTTTTTTTTAATTTATCCCTAATAATTGCTGCAGTAGCAATTGCGCCAAAGTACGAAATGCCTATTTATGTTCTTGCGTGGGGAGTGTTGTTAGCAGGTATAGTTCAGCTTCTCATTCAAATTTTACCTTTATGGAGAATTAACAGATTACCTATTCCAAGGCTTAATTTTAATAACCCAGGCATAAAGAAGTTTTTTAAACTAATTGTTCCTGCAGTTTTAGCTGGCGGAATCATTCAAATTAATTTACTTATAGATACAATTTTTGCATCATTGCTAGAAACAGGAAGTCCAACTTGGCTATATATTTCTGACAGATTAATTCAGTTTCCAATGGGAATTTTTGCGATTGCAATTGGCACAGTGTTACTGCCAACGCTATCAAAATTTGATCTTAATGATGAAAAGGATAAATTTATTGCAGGAATACAAAAGGGCCAAAAATTTGTTTTATATATTGGATTACCATCTTTAATAGGTTTGTTTTTCTGTGCAGAAGACTTGATAAGTACTATTTTTTATAGAGGCGCTTTTTCATCAATAGATGTTATTAATTCATCTTATAGCCTTATGGCATTTTCATTTGGATTGCCCTTTTTTATGCTTATGAAAGTTTTAACTCCAGCATTTTTTGCAAGAAAGGATACCAAAACACCAATGTACGTTGCTCTAGCATCGTTATTTTTGAATGTGATATTTAATTATTATTTAGCATTTGTTTTAGATTATGGACACGTAGGCATTGCAATTGGTAGTTCTTTAGCAGCTATAATTAGCGTATTAACTCTAGAAATTGTTTTGTATAGAGATGGGTTTATTAAATCAAGGAGTATTATAAATAAATTTAGTTTTAACTTATTTATTTCGAGCTTATTTTTAATAATTTTTTTATATTTTTATACTTCAGAGATAAATTTTATGAAATTAACCCAAGTTGAAAGAATATTTTATTTATCAATTGAAGTCTTTGCTTCTGTTGTTATTTATTTTTCAATTTCAAGATTAATGTTAAATAAACCACTCAGATTTTTATTTGATTAAAATGTATTTAATAAGAGGTCAACACAACTTAAAGTTATTTAAATCAAGACATTCCAATGTTCTTTTATCAGGAACAATAGGGAATTTTGATGGATTGCACTTAGGACATCAGGCAATTTTAGAAAAAATAAAAAATAATGCACAAAAATATAATGCAAAAACAATAGTTTTTTTTACTGAGCCCCATGCTGCAGAGTATTTCTCTAAAGTAAGAGATAAAAATCAAATTCCACCTCCAAGAATATGCCCATGGAGAGAAAAATTTCAACTTCTAAAGAAAAGTAAAATAGATTTTGCTTGTTTTTTAAAATTTAATAGCAAACTTAGAACAATGTCACCTGATGACTTCATTTCTCAAATTTTAGATTCAATAAATTTAGTAAGTTTTACTGTAGGAGATGATTTCCGATTTGGAGCAGGCAGAAAAGGGGATACTGATTTATTAAAAAATTGGGGAGAGAAAAAAGGAATTTTGGTAGAAAACACCGAAACAATAACCTTGGATGGTCAAAGAGTAAGCAGCACAAGAATAAGAGAGGAACTCTTAAATAACAATTTTAATAATGCTGAAAAATTACTTGGAAGACCATATACATTTTCAGGAAAAATCGTTCATGGGCAACATTTAGGAAGAACGATTAATATTCCAACGGCAAATATATGGCTACCTAATCAAAGATTGCCAATTAAGGGAGTTTATGCAGTTAAATGCAAATTAAATGATCTGAGTTTAAATGGGATAGCTAATATGGGTGTTAGACCAACTGTTGGTGGTGAAAAACCAGTATTAGAAGTTCACTTATTTGAATTTAATGAGAACATTTATTCTCAGAGAATACGTGTCAAATTTGTAGAAAAAATAAGAGACGAAAAGAAATTTGATAATTTAGACATGTTAAAATCACAAATCCAAGAGGACATATCAATAGCAAAAAATATTTTACAAAATTCCAATGACAGTTAACTATAGAGATACATTAAATCTTCCAGATACTGATTTTTCAATGAAGGCTGGATTGCCCAGAAAAGAACCAGAGATATTGGATTTGTGGTCCAAAACAGATTTATATGGAAAGATTAGAAAAAAATATGAGAATAAAGAACTATTTCTCTTACACGATGGGCCTCCATATGCAAACGGAGACATCCATTTAGGACACTCAGTTAATAAAATCCTTAAGGATATAACTATAAAATTTAAAACCCTTCAAGGATTTAATGCTCCTTATGTGCCGGGTTGGGACTGTCATGGACTTCCAATTGAACTTAATGTTGAAAAGAAACATGGAAAAAATAGCGAACTCGTAAAAAATAAAGAAAGTTTTCAAAAAGCCTGTAAAGAATATGCTGAAAGCCAAATTAATAATCAATTAAATGATTTTAAAAGATTGGGAGTATTTGGTGATTGGGAAAATTCATATAAATCGTTAGATCCAAAATTTGAAGCAGACATTGTTAGGTCTTTAGGTGCTATTTTTAGAGAAGGTCACCTAGAAAAAGGTGAGAAGCCCGTTCATTGGTGCCAAGAAAGTGGGTCATCACTAGCAGAGGCAGAGGTTGAGTATATTGATAAAACATCAAAAGCAATTGATGTTTCATTCAAAGTAGATGATTCATCTTTAGAGAAGGTAAAAGATTTGTTTAGTTTTAAGGATCTAGACGAAATTTTCTTTGTTATTTGGACAACAACGCCATGGACAATTCCTTCAAATGTAGCTGTTTGTATTAATCCTGAATTCGAATACTCACTCATTAGTATGCAAAATAAATTTTATGTAATTGCATTTGAGATGATTGATCAATGCTCCAAAAGATGGAAGCAAAAATTTGATGTTATATCGACAATAAAAGGCAATAAATTAATTGATATTGACCTTATCCATCCTTTTTTAAAAAGAAAATCAGTTCTACTTCATGCAGATCATGTTACTACTGAAACAGGAACAGGTTGTGTTCATACCGCTCCTGCTCATGGTATGGATGATTATTTAATATGTAAGAAAAACAATATTGAAACTATCCATTCGCTTAATAATAAGGGTTTCTTCAAAGATGAGCTTGATTTTATTGCAGGACTACCAGCTATGAAAGCAGACCCGCTTATTGTTGAAAAATTACAAGAACATAACGCTCTAATTAATATCGAAGACTATCATCATTCTTATCCTCATTGTTGGAGAAGAAAAACGCCTTTAATTTTTACATCTACTCCACAATGGTTTATTTCTATGGATAAAAATAACTTAAACAAAGATGCTCTTGAGCTAATTAAAAGTGTTAATTGGGAACCCTCTTGGGGCCTTCAAAGAATTGAATCTATGCTTACCGATAGGCCTGATTGGTGTATTTCAAGACAGAGAAACTGGGGTGTTCCTATAACTTTGGTGGTTCATAAAGATACTGGTGAAATACATCCTGATCAAGATAGTCTATTTGAAAAATTTGCACAAATTATTGAAAAAGATGGAATTTCTGCTTGGGATACCTTAGATTTGAAAGATTATATCGATGATCATGAAGATTATATTAAAACCTCTGATTCACTTGATGTTTGGTTTGATTCTGGGGTAACCCACTTCGCAGTTTCTGCAAAAAGATTTGGCGCTAATGTTGTTGCCGATCTTTACTTAGAGGGCTCAGATCAACATAGGGGATGGTTCCAATCATCATTATTAACAAGTATAGCAATGAATAAATCAGTGCCGTATAAAACGGTTCTTACTCATGGATTTGTTGTAGACGAAAAAGGAAGAAAACAATCAAAATCACTTGGAAATGTTGTCTCTCCGCAGAAAGTCTGGGATAGCCTAGGAGCAGATATCTTAAGGCTTTGGGTAGCCTCAACAGATTTTAGAAGTGAAATGGTAGCATCTGACGAAATATTGAAGAGAACTTCAGATCAATACAGACGAATAAGGAATACTTTTAGATTTATTTTAGGAAATTTAAGCGATTTTAGTGATAAAGATAAAATTATGTTTGAAGATCAAGTTGAACTTGATAAATGGATTATAAATGAGATAAAAACCCTTCAAAAAGAAGTCATAAGCTTATATGAATCTTTTTCTTACCATAAAGCAATTCAAAAAATACATAATTTTTGTGTTAACGAATTAGGAGGAGTATATCTGGATGTAATTAAAGATAGGCTTTATACATGCAAAAATGATTCTTTAGCAAGAAGATCTTGTCAAACAAGCCTTGACTGTATTTTGAATGTTTTAGTAAGGCTTATTTCTCCAATACTTTCCTATACTGCAGAAGAAATTTGGCAAACAAGTGACAGATTGAATAGTCAGCAAGACTCTGTTTTTCTCTCCAACTTTGAAAATTTTGAAGAGGATTCTAAATCAAATATTAATCAATCTGAATGGAAAAGAATTTTTGAGATTAAAGATGCTGTCAATCAAACAATAGAGGAAATGAGGAATGAAAATACAATTAAAGGATCACTTGATTCAATTGTAGATATTAAAGCTACTCCAGATGACATGAGTATTCTTAAAAAGCTTGGAGAAGAACTTCACTTTTTATTTATCTCTTCAGAGGCAAACCTAAGTAAAGGAAAAAGCTTTAAAATTAAAGTCAATCCTTCAAATAATACCAAATGTGTAAGATGTTGGCATAGATGTTCATCAGTGGGATCAAACAAAGAACATCCCGAGTTATGTAATAGATGCATTGATAATATAGAAAATGATGGCGAGCAAAGAAAATCTGTATAGCTATAGATTTATATTAGTTATTTTTTTCCTAGTATTAATAGATATATCCTCAAAAGTTTTTGCAAATAGTTATTTGTTATTTGGAGAATCAATAAAAACTTTTTTTCCTTTCATTGAACTTCTACTAATTTACAATTCAGGAATTGCTTTTGGAATTTTTGATAATAAGGGTGAGTTGGCTTCAAATTTATTATTGATATTAACTATATTGATTACTCTTTATCTTTTATGGATGATCATCAATGAAACTAAAGACAGAAATAAAATTGCTTTGTCATTTATAACTAGCGGCGCGATTGGCAATGTCCTTGATAGAATTAATGATGGGAGCGTAACAGACTTTCTTCATTTGAAAATATATAATTACTCGCTTTTTTGTATTTAATTTAGCTGATGCATTTATAACGATAGGCGCAATGTTAATTATATACTTTGAATTTAAAGATTATTTGAAATGACTAAAGAAATAAAATTAGCCAACCCACGAGGCTTTTGTGCTGGTGTTGATAGAGCTATAGACATTGTAAATAAAGCTCTTGATATATATGGAGCTCCTGTGTATGTGAAACATGAAGTTGTTCACAATAAAGTAGTTGTGGATGATTTAAGAAATAGGGGTGCAGTATTTGTGGAGGAAATTGATGAGATTCCTGATGATTCATTAGTAATTTTTAGTGCCCATGGAGTATCCAGCGAAGTAGAGGAGACTACTAAGGCAAGAAATCTAAATTTTTTTGATGCCACATGCCCTTTAGTTACCAAAGTTCATATGGAAGTAAGAAAACATGCTAAAGCAAATAGAGATATTATTTTAATTGGCCATGAAGGCCATCCAGAAGTTGAGGGTACGATGGGCCGTCATATAAATTCGGAAAATAGTTCAATATATTTAGTTCAAGATGAGAATGATGCAATAAATATTAATGTAAACAATAGCGAAAGTCTTGCTCTTGTCACTCAGACAACACTAAGTGTTGATGAGACAATTTCGATAATAGATATACTAAGAAAAAGATTTCCAAATATTGAAGTTCCAAAAAAAGATGATATTTGTTATGCAACACAAAACAGGCAAGATGCTGTAAAACAGCTAGCTCTTGAATCAGATTATATTATTGTAGTCGGATCAAAAAATAGCTCAAACTCGAATAGACTTAAAGAGCTTGCTGAAAAATGTGGTTGTAAATCAACTTTAATAGATGAATTTTCAGACTTAAATCTTGAGGATATTAAAAAATGTAAAAATATTGCTATTACAGCTGGAGCATCTGCTCCAGAATCAAGAGTTATGGAAATCGCAAAATCTCTTGAAGATTATTTTGGAGCAAAGCTTATTGAGGATGGCGAAGATACTGAGAATGTTTATTTTAAAATGCCTCCTGGATTGAGATAAATGGAAATTGAAAATCATATTTTTAAAAATATTAAATTCGTCGATTCTCCAAATTTTAATGAAAGACCTGAAAACACAAAAATAAGCTTAATAGTAATTCACTCAATTAGCCTTCCGCCAAATGTTTACGGAAATAACTATGTAGAAGATTTTTTTATGAACAAACTCGTCATATCTGATCATGATTATTTTCAAGAGATTCAAGATATAAGAGTATCATCTCACCTTTATATAAAGAGAACTGGTGAAATTATTCAATTTGTACCTTTAGACATGCGAGCATGGCATGCTGGCGAATCATCTTTTAAGGGCATTAAAGATTGTAATAACTATTCAATTGGAATTGAGCTGGAAGGAACAGACTGTGATGTTTATTCAAACGAACAATACAAATCATTGATTAAAATTTCAAAATTGATTATTAAAAATTATCCAGAAATAAATAAGGAAAATATCGTTGGCCATTCTGATATATCACCTGGAAGGAAAACAGATCCTGGTGATAAATTTGAATGGCGAAGATATTTAGATGCACTATGATTAAGAATGACTATTTAAAAATAATGTCATTCTCGGGCTTTGGATTTGCCTCTGGTTTGCCTTATGTGTTAATTCTAATAACACTCACTGCATGGTTAAGGGATGTAGGCATAGATTTGAGTATTATTGGTTTTATAAGTTGGATTAGCTTAGCGTATTCAATTAAATTTCTTTGGGCACCATTTATAGATAGATTTTCGATACCTTTTTTTAATATTTTTGGTTCACGAAGAAGTTGGATTGTTTTGATGCAAATCATAATAATTATTTCTTTATTTATACTCTCAACTATAAATCCAATAACAAATCTTTCTCTTTTTGCATTTATTGCTCTAATTATTGCTTTGGCAGGTTCGATACAAGATATTGCAATAGATGCCTATAGAATTGAAAGTGCAAAGCTAGAAGATCAAGGAAATTTAGCAGCTGGTTATCAGTTTGGATACAGAATTGCAATCTTAGTAGGGTCTTCTTTAGCACTAATAATCGCAGCTAATTTCTCTTGGTCATTTGCTTATCAATTAATGGCTTTAATATTTATTGTGAACATAGTCTTATCAATGCTCATTTCAAGTGAATCACAAAATCATGATCTTCAGAAGTTAAATCATATAAATTCAATAATTGAACCAATAAAGGATTTCTTTTCTAGATTTGGAATAAAGATGGCTTCAATTCTTCTCTTAATTGTAGCCACATACAGATTAACTGATATTGTAATGGGCCCAATGGCAAATCCTTTTTATATTGATATGGGCTATACGCTTGAGGAAATAGGTTACATTGTGAAAGTAGTCGCATTAATTGCAACAATTTTTGGAGTCTTTCTGGGTGGCATATTAATAAAAAGAATTGGTTTATATAAGTCATTAATTATTGGCGGTATTTTAGTCATGTTTACAAACTTATTTTTTTCTTATGCAGCTTTAAGTGAAAAAAATCTGACCTTGTTGGCTTCAATTGTAGCTTCCGATAGCATTGCAGCAGGAATTGTAGGTACTGTAAATATTACTTTCTTAACTAGTTTAGTTTCTCAAAAGTACACAGGATTTCAGTACGCATTATTGACCTCATTAATGGCATTCTTAGGAAAAATATTTGCAGGATTTTCTGGATTAATAGTTGAAAACTTTCAAAGTTTGTATGGATTTTCCTATGGCTGGATGTCTTTTTATATATTTACATCGATCTTAGCTTTGCCAGCAATACTAATGATCCATCAAAATAGAAGTTTTTTTAATTTAATAAAATAACTAGATAATGAAATATAGCAGGCAAATATTTTATTTTTCACTTATTGTTGTATTTATATTAAGCACCGTAAACGCTAATGACATTCCAAGATTTAATTCTTTATCTATGTTGTCTGATAAGTTAGTTCATTTATCAATTTATGCATACCTTTGCTTTGTTGGTTTTATATGTAAATTCAAAATTTCTAATTTGACCTTAGCTATTTATATTTTTTTATTTGGGGCGTTTATCGAACTAATACATTATTTTCATCCAAATAGGTATTTTGAGTATTTTGACTTACTTGCAAACCTTTTTGGAGTTACAATTGCGCTTCTAATTAATAAGTTAAAAAGTTAAATTGCCTATTGATTTATATTTTTTAGCCCTTAATTATTGGATAAGATTAATTTAAGTAATTTATATGGAGAGATAAATGAAATTAAGACCATTACACGACAATGTTCTTGTAAAAAGAACTGAAGAAGAGGAAACATCATCAGGTGGAATAATCCTTTCAGGTTCTGCAAAAGAAAAGCCTTCTCAAGGAGAAGTTGTAGCAGTTGGGCCTGGAAAGGTTTCTGATTCAGGTGAGTCTGTATCTATGAATGTATCAGTTGGTGATACGGTTATTTTTGGCCAATATGGCGGCAATGAAATTAAATTAGATGGCGAAGAATATCTTATTCTAAGTGAAAAAGATATTTTCGGCGTTGTTGAATAAATTATAAGAATAGGGAGATAAATTATGTCAGCTAAAGATGTTAAATTTGGTGATAATGCCAGGTCGCAAATGCTTGATGGAGTTAATACTCTTGCTAATGCGGTTAAAGTCACGTTAGGACCAAAAGGTAGAAATGTTGTATTAGATAAATCTTTTGGTGCTCCAACTGTTACTAAAGATGGAGTCTCAGTTGCTAAAGAAATTGAATTAGAAAACAAATTTGAAAATATGGGTGCTCAGATGCTTAAACAAGTTGCTTCTCAAACCTCTGACGAGGCTGGAGATGGAACTACAACTGCAACTGTTTTGGCTCAATCTATTGTTAATGAAGGTAATAAAGCTGTTGCTGCTGGAATGAATCCAATGGATCTTAAAAGAGGAATTGATAAGGCTGTGTCTAGTGCAGTTGAGCATGTTAAAGGACTAAGTGTTCCATGTACTGATGATAAAGCGATTGCTCAAGTAGGTACAATTTCTGCTAATGGTGACACCGCAGTTGGTGAAATTATTGCAGAAGCTATGGAAAAAGTTGGAAAAGAGGGTGTAATCACTGTCGAAGAAGGAAGTGGTATTGAAAATGAACTTGATGTCGTTGAAGGCATGCAGTTTGATAGAGGTTACCTTTCTCCTTACTTTATAACCAATCAAGACAATATGACTGTTGAACTTGATACACCATATATTCTTTTATTTGATAAAAAAATATCTAACATTAGAGACTTATTACCTCTTTTAGAATCAGTTGCTAAAGCTGGTAAACCTCTTTTAATAATTGCTGAAGATATTGAAGGTGAAGCTTTAGCTACTTTAGTAGTTAATAATTTAAGAGGTATTGTTAAAGCTGCAGCTTGTAAGGCTCCTGGTTTTGGTGACAGAAGGAAAGCTATGCTAGAAGATATAGCTATACTTACTGGTGGAACTGTTATCTCCGAAGAAGTTGGTCTTTCGCTTGAAGGAGCAACTGTTGAAGATTTAGGTACATCTAAAAGAGTTGTCTTAAATAAAGATAATACAACCATAATTGATGGTGCTGGAGATGAAAATTCTATAGCTACTAGGGTTAATCAAATTAGAGCTCAAGTTGAGGAAACATCTTCAGATTATGATAAAGAAAAACTTCAAGAAAGAGTTGCTAAGCTTGCCGGAGGAGTTGCAGTTATTAAAGTAGGTGCAGGCTCTGAAGTAGAGATGAAAGAGAAAAAAGCAAGAGTAGAAGACGCTCTTCACTCAACAAGAGCTGCTGTTGAGGAGGGAGTTGTCCCTGGAGGCGGATCAGCATTAATCAGATGTCTTGAGGCTGTTTCAAAGCTTAAAGGCGAAAATGATGATCAAAATGTTGGAATTAACATTGCTAAAAAAGCTTTTGAAGCTCCTTTAAGACAAATTGTCTCAAATGCTGGAGAAGAACCATCTGTGATTGTTAATAAAGTTATAGATGGTAAAGATTCTTTTGGATTCAATGCAGCAACAAGTGAGTATGGTGACATGATTGAGATGGGTATTCTTGATCCGGCTAAGGTCACAAGAACTGCGCTCCAAGCTGCTGGTTCAGTTGCAGGTATGATGATCACTACCGAGGCAATGGTAACTGACGTGCCTAAAGATGATACACCTATGCCACCAATGCCAGATATGGGAGGTATGGGCGGTATGGGCGGTATGATGTAATACAACATGTACTTAAAAAAAACGGGGATTTATCCCCGTTTTTTATTAGATTTCAATTATTATTTCAATTAATATATAACTACACACTTTAGAGGAGTTATTATGGATTTACTAACTGATCAAGCTTTTTTTAGATCATTCCATATTCTTTTTGGAATAGCATGGATTGGACTTTTGTATTATTTTAATTTTGTTCAAACTGAATATGTGAAAGTTGCAGATCCTGATGCAAAAGCAGACGTAATGAAAAAATTAGCACCAAATGCGCTATGGTGGTTTAGGTGGGCAGCATTTTTCACTTTTTTAACAGGCTTGATCCTTATTCATCAAATAACAGCAAGAATTGGTACAGAAATAATATTAGGTGTGACAATGGGAACAATAATGATGCTCAATGTATGGGGAATTATATGGAGAAATCAAAAAATTGTCCTTGGTATGAAAGATGGTGATGTAGCAACTGCTGCTGCAAAAGCAGGCTTAGCATCAAGAACAAACACATTATTTTCTGTTCCTATGCTGATGTATATGGTTTACTCGGCTCATGCACCTGGTTCTTATTTGGTTTTAGAAGATTGGAGTAGTTTAAGTCTTATTATCGGTCTTGCTATAATCTTTGTAATTGAAGCTAATGCTATATGGGGCAAGATGCTTCCAGTAATAGCCAGCGTAAGAGCAGTCATAACATCCTCTTTTGTTTTGGCAATAATCTTTAAATTAATTACTGATTTTTTATAGGATTCATTGAGTTTTCTAGGGAGCACTAGCTCCCTTTTTTTATTTTAATCTTTGAAATTAAATTATCTTCTAACTCGAGAATTTCAAATCTATAATTATCTATCTCAATACATAAATTAGCCTGAGGAATTTGATCAAGATATTCAGTTATTAACCCATTTATTGTTTTTGAGTTTGTTTCAGGAATTTCCCAATTAACATAATTGTTTAAATCCCTTATTTTAGAATTACCATCAGTTAATATAGACCCATCTTTTAATTTAATAAATTCTCTTTCAAGCTCCTCTTTATCACCGCCAAATTTACCTGTTATTTCTTTGAAAATATCTTCAACTGATATTAGGCCCTCAATCTCTCCATATTCATCAACAACAAGAGCAATGGTTTGATTACTAGCTAAGAACTCCCTCAATTGTTTCATTAGCAGTGTTGACTGAGATACAAAATAAGTTTTTTGAAGCAATTTATTTATGTCTTTTTGTTCATTAAATTTTTTAAGAAATGCATGAGAATCTTTTAGATGAAGCACACCTATCATGTTATCAATAGAGTCTCTATAGACTGGCAGTCTTGTATATTCAGTTGATTGAATAATTTTTGTTGCATTTTGATAATCCATATTTACATCGATACCAATTATTTCTGAAGCAGGGATCATAATATCTTCAACAATCAATTCTTCCATACCAAGAACTGAGGAGAGCATTTTTCTATATTGTTTTGGAATTAGCTCTCCAGATTCCTCAAGAAGTGTTCTAAGTTCTTCGGTATTGAGATTTTCATTTAATGTCGCATCTTTGGCATCTAATTTAAATATTTTTAGAATTTGCTTACTTAGGAAGTTTGTAAGAAATATCAAAGGTTTAAAAATGTATACAAGAATATTTAATATGAAAGATGATCTAGTTGCAAAACTCTCAGGTTTTATAGCAGCCATTGTCTTTGGAGTAATTTCTGAGAAAATTAAAATCACAATCGTTAAGATTATTGATCCAAGAACAACGTTTCCTCCAAAGTAATTAAGCATCATTATAGTTACAATTGCCGAAGCTAAAATGTTGGCAAAATTATTTCCAACTAATATTGCAGAAAGTAGCTGATCAGGTCTTTTCAAAAGATCCAAAGCTCTTTTAGCACTAGTTTTAGATTTTTTTGATAAGTTTCTTAACTTTATTTTATTCGCAGCCATCATTCCAGTCTCTGAACCAGAAAAAAATCCACTAAGAATTAATAAAAATATTAATGTTGAAAAAAGAACTATTAACGAAGGATCTTCTTGCATTACGAACCGACCAAATATGAATTCATGTAATACGCACCTAAGACAGCCCACATTGATACAAATAGGCTTCTTGTTGCATATTTAATTGGGAAATTTGCATATTGAACGCCAATAAATGTTATTAAGAATATAATCCAAGCAATGAATGTGAAAATTGCTTTAAATAATAAATTAGCAGTAAAAATAGTTTGCAAAGTAAATCCTGAAACTAAAGCTAATGATAGAAAAATTAATCCTATTCCAAGAAGTTTAAATACGATTTTGTAGTTTCTTTCAACAGAGAAAGGCTCAATGTTTATTAACTCACCTTTTTTAACTTTTCTTACTTTCCTCTCTAGAATAATAATCTCATTGTAGGCGATAAATATGAAAAGTAGGCTTAATCCAGTTACCATAAAATGAATAGTAGGCATAATACTTATAATTTCATAAGTCGCCAAATAAATTAAAACATACGAAAATGCTGCTATAAATCCAGCAAAATACAAAGATTTTTCTTTTTGATAAAAGAATCTAATAATAAAGTATATAACTATACTTATAGTTACTTGGGCGATAAAACTCATTAAAAAATAAGATTAATTAAAACTTTGCATAATAATACTATCAATATTAGCAAGGTTACCCTAAAATACACATCTTTTTAAACAAATTTAAATATTTTTTAGTATGGTAATAATAAGATTAGCAAGGAGTGGGGCAAAGAAAAATCCCTATTACTTTATAACTGTTGCTGACGAAAGACGTCCTAGAGACGGAGCATTTATTGAAAGATTGGGTTTTTTTAATCCAACAGCAAATGGGCAAGAGGAAAGACTTAGAATTGATCTCGAAAAAATTGATGAGTGGGTATCAAAGGGTGCACAACTTAGTGAAAGGGTTAGTGCGCTAATTAAAGAAGCTAAATTAACACCAGAGGAATTCGCAGCAAAAGTTGAAGCAAAAAAGGCTAAAGCTGCTGCCAAAAAAGCTGCATTAGCAGAAAAATTAGCAAAAGAAGCTGAGGAAGCTGCTGCTGAAGAGGCTCCTGCTGAAGAGGCTCCTGCTGAGGAAGCTCCTGCAGAAGAAGCACCTGCTGAAAAAGCACCAGCCGAAGAAGAAGCACCTGCTGATGAAGCACCTGCAGAGGAAGAAGCTCCAGCTGAGGAAGAAGCACCAGCCGAAGAAGAAGCTCCAGCCGAAGAAGAAGCACCTGCAGAGGAAGAAGCTCCAGCCGAAGAAGAACCTCCAGCTGAAGATGATTCTTCAGAAGATGAAAAAAAATAAACAAGTTTGTATTGCTAATATAGGAAAACCTAGAGGTCTTTCGGGAGAATTTTTCCTAAACTCATTCTGCTCTCCAAAGGAAAATATTCTCAACTATATTGATGATATTTTTATAGATAATGAAAATAAATTATCAATCGAATACATTAAAAAAATTAATTCAAAATTTTTAGCTAAACTAAAAAACGTCGATAGTGTTGATGAAATTAAAGAATACACCAACATAAAGCTTTACATTTCTTCTGAAAATCTTCCTGAGCTTAAATCTGATGAGGTATATTGGCATGATTTAAAAGGAATGATCGTAATTGGACTCAATAAAAATGAAATTTTAGGAGAAGTGAAAGAACTTAATAACTTTGGTGCTAATGATTGTTTAATAGTTAAACCAACACCTGATTCTGTTGACGAAAAAGAAAGACTCATACCATTTATAAAAGAAAAATTTATAGACTCTGTTGATAAGAAAGAAAGAGTCCTTAAAGTTTATTGGCAAAGTGATTACTAGAATGAATATAAATGTTTTAACAATCTTTCCAGAAATATTTAAAATTTTAAATTCTGGTGTGATTTCAAAAGCCATGAAAAAAGACATATTGTCAATTAAACCTTTTGATATAAGAAAAAACGCTACTAATAGGCATAAAAACATTGATTCAAAGCCATACGGAGGTGGGGAAGGTATGGTTATTATGGCAGAACCATTGATTAAGACTATTAAAAGTATTGATAAAAGAAAACTTGGACCAGTTATTTATATGTCACCACAGGGACAATTACTAACTCAAAAAAAAGTAATTTCATTATCTAAACTCAAAAATATGACATTAATATGCGGAAGATATGAGGGAATTGATCAACGAGTAATTGATAACTATGTAGATGAGGAAGTATCAATAGGAGATTTTATTTTGAGTGGTGGAGAGTACGCAGCAATATGTTTAATTGATGCAATTTCAAGACATTTACCAGGAACTCTTGGAAATAAGGATTCATATCTGAAAGATACTTTTTCTAATGGATTACTCAAAGAAGATGTTTATGCAAAACCTGAAATTTTTGATTCTAACAAGGTTCCTGAAGTATTATTATCTGGAAACCACGAAAAGATTAAGGCATGGAAATCTGAGATGTCATTACTTAAAACATTTAAAAAAAGACCTGATTTACTTAAAAAAATAAAATTAACAAAAAAACAAAAAAAACTCTTGGAAGAATGGTCATCTAAGGCTATCCTATAGCCCTTTTTAGGCGAATATTATGAGTGATAGTAAAGAAAACAAGAAAAAAGGTTTTTTTTCCCGATTATTTGGTGGTTCATCTGCGCCTGAAGAACCAAAAAAAGAAGAAACTAGGATAGAAGATACTAGAGAAATTCCTACAAAATCAGCTCTTAACAAAATGAAAAAAGCTGACATAGTTGCGGTAGCAAAAGAAAATGGACTTGAGCTAGATATCAATCTAACAAAAGCAAAATTATTAGATGCTTGGGATATTCATTTTAATGAATCACCATCACCAAGCGCAGTTGATGATGCAGCAACAGTAATGGCTGAATCTGCTGCTAGTCAAAAAGAATCTATTGACGAAGATACTCCAGCCGAAGAAGAAGCAGCTCCTGTAGAAGAAGCAGCTCCTGTAGAAGAAGAAGCACCTGCTGAAGAAGCAGCTCCTGCTGAAGAAGCAGCTCCTGTAGAAGAAGAAGCACCTGCTGAAGAAGCAGCTCCTGTAGAAGAAGCACCTGCTGAAGAAGAAGCACCTGCTGAAGAGGCGCTTTCAGTTTCTTTAGAAGAGAAAACACCTTCTCAAATAATCAATGAATTTGAATCAAAACAAATGAAAACTGATCTTCCTGAATTCAGACCAGGAGATACTGTTGTTGTATCTGTGAAAGTTAGGGAAGGAGAAAGAACAAGATTACAAGCTTTTGAAGGGGTCGTGATGGGTGTAAAAAAAGCTGGACTAAACTCCTCTTTTATAGTGAGAAAGATTTCAAGTGGAATCGGTGTTGAAAGAACATTCCAAACTCATAGCCCAATGATAGATTCTATCCAAGTAAAAAGAAAAGGTGATGTTCGTCAGGCTAAGCTATTTTATCTCAGAGAAAGATCCGGTAAATCTGCAAGAATCAAAGAACGTCTAGAATAATAAAATGCAAACATCTAACAAGGAAGATTCTAATCTTAGGTCTTTTTTGAATTATCTTTTAGTTGATAAGGGACTTTCTAATAATACAGTAAAAGCATACGAAGCCGACATCTCATCTTTTTTTCAATGGTTAGATAATGAAGATCTTAAATATAAAAATCTTCAAGAAGACCATATCAATCAATACATATCATTTTTATTTAAAAGGAAGATGAGAAGCTCCTCAGTTAATCGAAAAATATCATCAATCAAATCATTTTATATATTTTTAGTTAAAAGAAATTTTGTAAAAAATTCTCCTCTAAACGACTTAGTTACTCCAAAGCAAGAGAAATATTTACCAGAGTCTATGTCAGAAGCTGAAGTTGATAAATTACTTAACAGTCCCGATGTAACAAATAAAATTGAAAATAGGGATAAGGCAATGATTGAAATGTTATACGCTACAGGCATGAGAATATCTGAGTTAGTAAATCTAAAGATAACTGATATTGATATGAAAAGATGTGTAGTAAAAGTTTTTGGGAAAGGATCTAAAGAGAGATTAGTTCCTTTTGGAGAAACAGCTCTAGATTCTTTAAAATCTTATTTAAATGACAGAGAACAATCTTCATCAAAGGAAATTTTTCTTTCAAATAGAGGAAAAAAAATGAGTAGAATTGCTTTTTGGCAAAGAGTGAAGGTCTATCTAATAAGGGAGAATTTGAAAAATTCAATATCTCCACATACTCTCAGACATGCCTTTGCAACACACCTACTAAATAGAGGGGCTGATCTTAGATCTGTTCAACTTCTTTTAGGTCATAGTGACTTATCAACCACTCAAATATATACTCATATAGCAAAACAAAGGTTAAGTGATGTTCTTAAAAAACATCATCCGAGGGGCTAATATGATGAAAGGCTACTTTTTGGCTATAACTTTAGTAATCTCTTTAAACTCAATTAGTGAGGAACTCTCAAATTTTAGTGAAAAAAGAAAAATTGAATATATTAAAAATCAAATTTCTTTAATTCTTCCAGAAGGATCAAATATTGTATCTATAGAAAAATCTGAATTCCCCGGCATATACAAAGTATTTTACGGTGATATACAACCAATTTATGTTTCTGAGGAGGGCACATATTTTATATATGGAAACATGTTCAAAATAAACTCAAAAAATATTATGACTGGAGGAAATGAATTTGGAGCAGCATACACCAATTATCCTGTCATAGAAAATATTACTGACCTAGATGTAGCCAAAAGAAGATTATCTTTAATGAAAGATATAAAAAAAGATAGTCTTATTAGTTTTGAGTCTCAAGATCAAGTGTTCGATATAACTGTTTTTACAGATGTTGATTGTGGATATTGTCGAAAATTACATAAACAAATAAAAGAATATAATGATTTGGGAATCAGCGTCAGATATGCTGCATTTCCAAGATCAGGCTTGGGAACTGATACTTTTACGAAAATGGTAGGTGCATGGTGTTCAGAGGATACAAAAACAGTCCTCACCAGTCTTAAAGATGGGAAAGAGCCAAAACTTAAATTTTGTGAATCTCAACCCGTAGCAAAACACTATGCAATTGGAAAACAATTGGGTATTACAGGCACTCCTGCAATTATTACAAGCAAAGGCGAACTTTTGCCTGGATATTATTCACCAGAAGATTTGCTAAACAAACTAAAGAGTTAATAATGAATAAGTTACGAATCGGAATATGTGGATGGGGAAATGTTGCTACTGGTCTTTTTAGAACTCTTGAAACGAATCATGAAGAAATTAAAAAAAGAGGTAATCTAGAAATTGAAATTATTGTAATCGGGGCAAGACGAGATAATCCTGAATGTGATCCAGGTAATGTAACTATAGAAAGAGATATCTTTAAAGTCATAGATCATGACATTGATGTTGTTGTTGAGCTTATCGGAGGTGTTGACGTTGCTCGCGATCTAATTCTTAAAGCACTTAATGCTAAAAAACATGTAGTTACTGCTAATAAAGCAGTTATATTCAATCACGGAGATGAGCTTTTTAGAGTAGCAAACAAAAACGGAGTAAAGTTACTATATGAGTCTTCTGTTTGTGCAGGCACACCAATAATTAAACTTCTCAATCAGGAGCTAGCTGCTAGTAAAATTTCTAAAATTTCAGGTATGCTTAATGGTACCTCTAATTATATTTTGTCCAATATGGAAGAGGGAATGGAATTTGAACCAACTCTAAAACTAGCTCAAGAAAAGGGATATGCTGAACCTGATCCTTCATTTGATATTGAAGGTACAGATGCCGCTCACAAAATAGGTATTTTGTCCTCACTTGCCTTTGGAAGTTCTTTGCCACCAAAAAATTTTTATATTGAGGGCGTTAATAAAATTCATAAAGATGACTTTAAGTATGCCCATGAAATGGGTTACACAATCAAACATCTTGCAATTGCAAAATCAATGAAAAATTCAATTGACTTAAGAGCACATCCATCCCTTGTGAAGCTTGATTCATATCTTGCTAACTTAAAAGGAGTTAGGAATGGCATTGAAGTAGAAACTGATTTGTTGGGTACTCTTCATGTTGCAGGATCTGGAGCTGGACAGGAAGCTACGGCTTCTGGTGTTATTTCTGACTTAATTTATTTATCAGATTCAAAAATAAAAGAAGTTAATAATGCTAATGAGAGCAGTGAGCTATTTGATTTTATTGATTTAGACTTTCAATATTATTTTTATATCGAAGTTAGTGATTTATCTGATGTAATCGATTCAATTTCATCTATTTTTGAAAATAAAGGTGCCGGCATTGAGTCAATAAGTCAAAAAGAAAATCTTAACGATGACTTAGTGCCAATTATAATTATTACAGATCCTTTTAAAGAAAAAGACTATCAAGAATTAGTTGATAATCTTCTGGATTTGGATTCAGTAAATAAAATAAGGTCTATCAGGATCGAACCACAATAAAATGTTATTTCATAGCACAAGGGGTAATGATAATAACAAGACATTTGAAGAGGTTTTGATGCAAGGTCTAGCAGATGATGGCGGTCTATTTATGCCTAATTCTTGGCCTCAAGTGGACTTAGACCACTTAAAAAGTCTTAAATCTTTTATTGATGTAGCAAAATATATTGTGCCAATGTACACAGATTCATCATTTTCAAAAGATGAAGTGCATGAGGTATTAGATAACACTTGGCATGACTTTGAAGAAAAAGATTATTTAAAAATTGTTGATATAAATAAATCTCTGTCTGTACTTGAGTTGTTTCATGGCCCTACCGCAGCATTTAAAGATTTTGGATTACAACTTGCAGCCGCGTTCTTTAATAAAACATTGGTAGATCAAAATAAAACTGCCATTGTTTTTGGTGCCACCTCTGGTGATACCGGATCAGCGGCGATTGATGCATGCAAAGAATTTACAGCCATTAAAAGCTTTATTCTTATACCAGATGGCAATATGTCAGAGATTCAAAGAAAACAGATGACTACTGTAGATAAATCAAATGTTTTTCCCATTCTTGCAAGTGGAACTTTTGATGATTGTCAGGATGTTGTAAAAAAGGGGTTTAAAGATAGATCTTTCCTTAAAGACAACCAGTATCTTTTGGCAGTCAATTCAATAAATTGGGTGAGAATCATAGGTCAAATATGTTATTACTTTTATACTGCATTAAAAGCAAATGAATTTTCAAAACCATTAAATTTTTCAGTTCCAACAGGCAACTTTGGAAATGTGTTTGCATGCTACGCAGCTTCAAAAATGGGAATGCCACTGTCAAAAATAATCGTTGCAGTTAATAGCAATGATATTTTACATAGGTTCTTTAAAGATAATGATTATTCTAAAAACGAGGTAAGTGAAACAATTTCACCAAGCATGGATATTAGCGTTGCAAGCAATTTTGAAAGATTAATTTATGATTTTTACCTCAATAGGGATTCAAATAAGTGCTTGAATTTATACTCTAAATTTCCTACAGAAAGTATCAGATTAGATGAAGACATTTGGAAAAAGTCAGCAAGTCTTTTCTTGAGCTATAGCATTGATGATAACTCAACATTCAAATGCATGAAAACATACTTCGAAAATTCAGGCTACATAATGGATCCTCATACAGCTGTAGCTGCTGATGCGGTAACTAAGCTTAATGATAGATTAGAAAATAATACAATTATCTTAGCAACAGCTCATCCAGCTAAATTTCCAAATGCTCTCGAAAAAGCTGATATTAATTTAACCAACGTACCTAAAAATTTGCAAAAGGTTCTAAATAAGAAAGAAATTTCATTTAAATTAAGCCCATTTGATAATTCAATTTTTGAATTTATAAAAGATAATAATTAATTATGGACTTTCAAGAGTTAAAACTTTCTTTGTCCGAAATGGAAGCAAGATTACAAGATATTAAAGACAATATTCTTCTTATCGACAATAAAAAAACCAGATTAAATGAAATCGATAGTGAACTATCGAAAGAAGAGGTATGGTCTGATTTAGAACTTTCACAAAAACTCAGCAAAGAAAAAACAACATTAGAAAAAAGTATAAAATCATTTGATGACGTATCTAGAAAACTTTCTGATTCAGTTGTTCTGCTCGAAGTATCTATTGAAGAAAACGATGATAGCTCAATAGAAGATATTTTAAATGAAAGAAATGAAATTGTGTCCGCACTTGAAGAGCTTGAATTTAGCAAAATGTTTGGCAATAAAATGGATCCATCATCTGCATTTGTAGAAATTCAATCAGGCTCAGGAGGAACTGAAGCACAAGATTGGGCTGAAATGCTTTTAAGAATGTATACCAAGTGGGCAGAAAGTAGGGGTTTTGCCACTGATTTGGTTGAAATATCACATGGTGATGTTGCTGGCATAAAGTCAGCCTCACTCTATGTTGATGGTGACCATGCATATGGATGGCTCAGAACTGAAACTGGAATACATAGACTGGTAAGGAAATCTCCATTTGATTCAGGAAATAGAAGACATACTTCATTCGCCTCTGTATTTATATCACCTGAAATAGATGATTCCATTGAGATAAACATAAATAAAGCAGATTTAAGAGTGGATACCTATAGAGCATCAGGAGCTGGTGGACAGCATGTAAATAAAACAGACTCAGCCGTAAGATTAACCCATTTACCAACTGGACTGGTTGCTCAATCACAAAGTGATAGGTCTCAACATAAAAACAAAGAAAATGCATTAAAACAATTAAAATCTAAGCTTTACGAGTTAGAATTACAAAAGCAAAATGAAGAACAGCAAATTCTTGAAGACAGTAAGTCAGACATAGGATGGGGTAGTCAAATAAGATCATATGTACTGGATCAGTCAAGAATCAAGGATTTGAGAACAAATTATGAAACAGGCAATACAACAGCAGTTTTAAATGGTGATTTAGATGATTTTATGAAATCATCCTTAAAAGCAGGCATATAAATGGATAAAGAAAATATAAGTGGCGAAAAAGCCCTCATTGAAGAGAGAAGGAAAAAATTAGATCAACTTCGAGATAGAGGAGATGCATACGGCAATTCATTTAAACCAAAAAATAACGCATTAAGTCTTCATGAAGAATATGGAGATGTCTCAAAAGATGATTTAGCTAAGAAGAATATTAAAAATATTTCTGTGGCTGGTCGTATTGTCCTAAAAAGAGTGATGGGTAATGCTAGTTTCGCAACCTTACGAGATGCGTCTGGCGACATTCAAATCTATGTGACAAAAAATAATGTTGATGAGAGTGTTTATGAAGATTTTAAAACATGGGATCTTGGAGATATTGTTGGTGTGTCAGGCTCTCTTTTTCGTACTAAAACAGATGAGTTAACAATTGATGTATGGGATTTAGAAATGATTACAAAATCATTAAGACCAATGCCTGAAAAATTTAAGGGTTTAACAGATATTGAAGCAAGATATAGACAACGGTACCTAGACTTAATGACAAATAATGATACAAAAGAAGTTTTTATTAAAAGAACAAAAATAATTGATTCTCTAAGAAAGAAAATGAATGAATCTGGATACTTAGAAGTTGAGACACCAATGATGCATCCTTTAGCTGGCGGTGCAGTAGCACGTCCATTTGTAACTCAACATAATGCCCTGGGACAAGATCTTTATTTAAGGATTGCGCCAGAACTTTATTTAAAAAGACTTTTAGTTGGAGGTTTTGAACGCGTTTTTGAAATTAATAGAAGTTTCAGAAATGAAGGCTTATCTACAAAACATAATCCAGAATTTACCATGATGGAGTGGTATCAAGCCTATGCAAGCATGCAAGATCAAATGGATTTAACAAAAGATATTATTTTAAATGCTGCTAAAGCAGCTGACTGTGAATCGAAAATTGAATGGGGAGATATTAAAGTTAACCTAAATAATTTTAAACAATCAACTCTTTCAGATTTAGTTTTAGAGTTTAATAAAGAATTAAGTAAAGATGATTTAAGTAATAAGAAAAAACTTCAAAATATTTTGACCAGCAATAAAGTAAAAGTTGAAAAAAGCTGGGGTATTGGCAGAATTCTTTTGGAGGTATTTGAAGCAACTGCAGAAGGCAAATTAATCGATCCAACATTTGTTACAGAATATCCTGTTGAAGTTTCGCCATTGTCTAGACGAAATGAAGAAAATCCAGATTATGCTGATCGATTTGAATTATTTATAGGCGGAAAAGAGTTTGCTAATGGTTTTTGTGAACTTAATGATCCTGATGATCAAGCTACTAGGTTTGAAGAACAAGTGGCCGCAAAAGACTCTGGAGATAAAGAAGCCATGGACTATGACCAAGATTATATTACAGCGCTTGAACATGGTATGCCGCCAGCAGTAGGAGTTGGAATGGGTGTTGATAGGCTAGTTATGTTATTGACTAATCAGTCTTCTATTAGAGATGTTTTGTTATTTCCTCAATTGAAATCTTAGTTTAAATTTATCACCATCTAAACTTATCAAAATTTTCAGGATTAGCCCAACCCTTTGGGTTGTTCCAGG
Source organism: uncultured SAR86 cluster bacterium (assembly GCA_902617045.1). Classification (GTDB taxonomy): domain Bacteria; phylum Pseudomonadota; class Gammaproteobacteria; order Magnimaribacterales; family D2472; genus SAR86A. The sequence continues at coordinate 114,226 of CACMVA010000002.1, read as the reverse complement.
TTCTTTTGTTGTTATAAGTTTTCAAATTATATGAGAAACATTTTAATTTATTATTTTTATCAATTAGTTCTGTTTGGAACCCAAGTTTAAGCATAATTTCATTTGTTTCTTGATCATCTTCAAAATTACTAAAAATTGCGATTTTATGGCTTAAAAGATTTTTTATTGTTCCAATATTCGATTCAGATGCATGTATATCATCCAAAATAATAAATAAATCAAAGTTTTCATCAGATAATTTTTCAATATTGGGACCAATAGATAACCCATTAACACTTAATTTTTCTATTCTTTTAATTAGCTTAGATATATCTTGTGATGTAAGTATGAAAATGTTTTTAGGATTTTCATCTTCAATAATGTTTGTAATATAACTATGAAGAATTTTTTCTTTTTTTGTCATTTTAAGAGATGTTTTACAGCCTCTCTTTCTGATAAAAGTTCATCTATAGATATCTTAAATTTAGATTTTGCAAACTCCGATAATGAAATGTCCCTTTTAATTTCTATTGATCCATCATCCAGAGTAATTAAGGGATAACCACAGATAATGCCCTCAGGAACATCATATGCACCATCACTTGCAATAGCTGCACTAAAACAATCACCTGAACCAGTTGGCTTTTCACATGCAATAACAGTATCTATTGCTGCTTTTGCTGCAGATGTCGCAGAAGATGCGCCTCTGGCATCTATAACCGCTTTTCCTCTTTGTTGCACTGTGGGAATGAATTCAGATTCTATCCAATTCATATCATTTATTACTTCGCTACCAAGCTTTCCAGAGATTAGTGCATTTTCTGAGTCAGGATACATAGTTGGACTATGATTTCCCCAAATAATCATATTTTTAACATTAGAAACATTATTGTTTGTTTTTTTTGCAAGAATAGACTTAGCTCTATTAGAATCTAGCATTGTCATTGCCATCCAAAGTTGATTGTCATTGTTAGCAGCATCTTTCCCAATAAAAGCATTTGTATTTGCAGGATTACCAACAACTAAGATCTTAGCGTCATCTTTTCCATATTTTCCAATTGCTTCACCTTGTTGAACAAAAATACCACCATTAATACTTAAAAGATCTGATCTTTCTTCAATCTTCTTTCCATTATAAATAATGCCTCTAGGTATACTTCCAACTAGCAAGAACCAGTCTGCATCTTTTGATGCTTCCTCAAAATTATCGGTATAAGTAACCTTTCCCATTTTTGAAAAATATGAATCTTCAAGCTCCATGACAAAACCCTTTAACTTATCAACAACTTGAGGAATTTCAACTAATGCAAGATCAACAATTTTATCTCCAAATGTATTTCCATCGACTAATCTTGGTATTAGAGAATAGGCAATTTGTCCTGCAGCTCCAGTAACAACAACTTTTATAGATTTACTCATTAAAAATCCTTTTAAAAAACTGATGATACATTATATTCTTAAATCGAATTGGAATCCTTAGTTTTATATCGTAGTAAATGAGATTTTTTTTGATTAAAATATCTTCAATTCGATTTCAAATTTACTTTATTATTTTGGAGAAAGAACATGTCAATAAGATTTGATGATAGGGTTGCAATTGTCACAGGTGCTGGTGGTGGTATAGGCAAAGAACATGCGCTTGAGTTAGCAAGACGAGGGGCAAAAGTTGTTGTAAATGATCTTGGTGGAAGTGTTGATGGTAGTGGTGCCAGTGATGCTGCAAATGAGGTAGTAGATATTATTAAATCTGAAGGTGGCGAAGCTATTGCAAATGGTGCCAGTGTTACTAATCTGGATGCTGTAAAAGAAATGACTAATCAAACCATGGAAAAGTGGGGAAGAATAGATATTTTGGTAAATAATGCTGGAATTCTTAGAGATAAAAGTTTTCATAAAGTAACCTTAGAAGATTTTAATTTAGTAATGGATGTTCATTTTCAAGGAAGCTTGAATTGTACACATACAATTTTTCCTATAATGAGAGAGCAAGAGTATGGCAGAATTGTTTTTACGAGCTCCTCTAGCGGTGTTTTTGGTAACTTTGGCCAAACTAACTACGGCTCTGCAAAGATGGCAATGGTTGGCCTTATGAATACTTTAAAAATTGAAGGTCAGAGTAAAAATGTTTTTACAAACTCTATTACACCTGTTGCTTATACAAGAATGACCGAGGGTTTAATCCCAGAAGACTTTGGCAAAAATCTTCAACCAGAATTTGTTACACCTGCAGTGATTTATTTATCAAGCGAAAATGCACCTAACGGAACCATAATGGCTGCTGGTGCAGGAGTTTTTTCTAGAATATTTATACATGAAACTATGGGAGTATCTTTGGGTATGGGTGAAGACATGACACCTGAAAATATCGAAGCTAATTGGGACAAAATTTCTGATATGACAGATGCACGAGCTCTTCAAAATGGAGGAGAACAAACTCTTAAATTTTTTGAATTAATCAACAAATAGCTTTATCAAGCAAAGCTAGGTCTTTTTGCAATATTATTTATGTAATTGGATAAATTTTTATAATCATTTATATCTATCTTGTTAAGGCGAACAAGAAATTGAAGTGATGTTACAGCTTGGATATCAGCATATGAAAACTTATTGCATGCTATGTATTCTTTATCCACCATTATTTCATCGTAATATTTTAATGATTTAAGTGCTAATTCTCTTTGTGCCAATCCAAATTCGTTATTTTGATTTTCAAGTGCACTCATATGTGGATGAGTATGTCTAAATCCATGCATTAAAGGCATCATTAATTCAAAAGAAATTCTTGAATACCACATTTCAATTTGTGCGATGTCATCTGCATTATCCCCAAACAAGTTTGGTTCAGGATGTAAACACTCTAAATATCGACAGATAGCAGTTGTTTCAAGTATTACTTCTTCATTATCCAAAACGAGTGCAGGTATACGAGAATTTGGAGCAATTTTTTTATATTCTGGTGTTTTGTGCTCTAGTTTCCCTATATCAAGGTTCTTAACTTCTATATCTGTAATACCTTTTTCAGCAATGAAGATAAGAACCTTTCTCGGGCTAGGAGCAACTGGGCTTGAATAAAGCTTCAAGTTTTATTCCCAGTTTAACGCACCACCAACTTGATATTCAGTAACTCTTGTTTCAAAGAAATTTTTCTCTTTCCTTAAATCAATAATTTCTGACATCCATGGGAATGGATTTGATACTCCAGTAAACTCTTCATCTAGACCAAGCTGTGTGAGTCTTCTATTTGCAATAAATTTTAGATACTCTTCCATCATAGATGCATTCATTCCTAATACACCTCTTGGCATAGTATCTCTTGCGTATTGAATCTCTAACTCAGTTCCTTCAAGAATCATCTGCGCCGCATCAGCTTTCATCTGATCATCCCATAAATGAGGATTTTCTATTTTGATTTGATTAATTACATCGATACCAAAGTTTACATGCATAGACTCGTCTCTTAAGATATATTGAAACTGTTCTGCTGTTCCTGTCATTTTATTTCTTCTTCCCATGGAGAGAATCTGTGTAAAACCACAATAAAAGAAAATGCCTTCTAAAACACAATAAAATGCTATGAGATTTTTTAGTAGTTGCTTATCAGTTTCGACAGTACCTGTTTTAAAGTCTGGATCAGAAATTTCTTGAGTGTACTTAAGGCCCCATGATGCTTTTCTTGCAACGCATGGAACTTCTCTGTACATGTTGAATATTTCTCCTTCGTCCATTCCAAGAGATTCAATACAATACTGATATGCATGAGTATGAATTGCTTCTTCAAGGCTTTGTCTGAGAATATATTGTCTGCATTCAGGATTTGTAATTAATCTATATAATGCAAGCACAAGATTATTTGCAACTAGAGAATCAGCTGTTGAGAAGAAGCCTAAGTTTCTTTTTACAATTACTCTCTCATCTTCTGTTAATCCGTCTTCAGATTTCCATAAGACAATATCATTTGTCATATTTATTTCCTGTGGCATCCAGTGATTGGCACTTCCATCAAGATATTTTTGCCACGCCCAATCATATTTAAATGGCACCAACTGATTTAGGTCAGCTTTACAATTGATCATCATTTTTTGATCAACTTGCACTCGACCTGCATTAGCCATCATTTCATCAAGTTCCTCGTTGCCAGCTGTTTCATCTAGACTATTTACAGCTTTACGAGCTGCTTCTGCTCTAGATCCTTCACCAATATTAGATGGTTCGGTAGATACTGCAGACTCAGCTGGCTGAGGAGGTTCAGGTTGTCTTACCTCAGTAGTTTGATTAACTACTTCAGTTTTTTGCTCTGATACAACCGGAGGTGTGGAATTTTCATCTTTTCCGTATTCATCCCAATTTAACATTTCTTTCTCCTTTTAATTTATTGACATGCTTCACAATCTGGATCATCCAGTGAGCATGCTGTTGGAACTGGTGCTGGCGCACCGAGCTCCTTTGTTGAAGCCTGACTTGCATCAGAACTTACTGCGTTTAATTTACCCTGTTGAACTGTAGATTTTTCTGTTGATGTTGCTGCAATTGACCTCAGATAATAGGTTGTTTTTAAACCTGAATACCATGCCATTCTGTATGTTATGTCTAGCTTTTTACCATCAGCATTTCCAATATATAAATTTAGTGATTGAGCTTGGTCTATCCATTTTTGTCTTCTGCTAGCAGATTCAACGATATACCTTGGCTCAACCTCAAATGCAGTGGAAAAAAGCTTTTTGATGTCTTCAGGTATTCTTGAAATCTCTGATAAGCTTCCTTCGAAATATTTAAGGTCATTAATCATTACATCATCCCATAAATCCAATTCTTTTAGTTTTCTTACAAGATGAGGATTTACAATCGTAAACTCACCTGACAGGTTAGATTTTACATATAAGTTCTGGTATGTAGGTTCAATCGATTGTGTTATACCAGTTATGTTCGAAATAGTAGCTGTTGGTGCAATTGCCATAACATTTGAATTTCTCATCCCATCTTTTTTAACTTTCTTTCTAAGTGTCTTCCAGTCTAATGTTTCAGATCTGTCAACATTTAGATACTCACTTCCTCTGTTTTCCTCAAGAATATTTAATGAATCCTTTGGAAGTATCCCCTTACTCCACAAGGATCCGTCAAAGCTCTCATATGCACCTCTTTCTTTTGCCAGCTCTGTTGAGGCATATATTGCGTTATAACTTATTAGTTCCATACTTCTGTCTGCAAACTCTACAGCCTCGTCGCTGCAGTAAGGTATATTTTGTAAATAAAGTGCATCTTGAAAACCCATAAGGCCAAGTCCTATTGGCCTGTGTTTTAAGTTTGAATTTTTAGCAGTATCGACAGAATAATAATTAATGTTTATGACGTTATCTAACATTCTTATAGCTGTAGAAACAGTTTTTTTAATTTTTTCTTCATCAAGCTTTCCATCTTTCATATGATTTGCAAGGTTAACAGAGCCTAAATTACAAACAGCAATTTCATTATCAGCACTTGTATTTAGTGTGATCTCGGTACAAAGATTTGATGAATGAACAACTCCTGAGTGTTGCTGTGGTGATCTTAGGTTGCAAGAGTCTTTAAATGTAATCCAAGGATGGCCTGTTTCGAATAACATCGTAAGCATTTTTCTCCATAGCTCTTTTGCTGGAATAGATTTGAATTGATCCATCTCACCATTTTTTGCCTTATCTTCATATTCTTCATACTTTTCTTCAAAAGCTTTACCAATTAGATCATGTAGTTCTGGTGTTTCTCCAGGTGAGAAAAGTGTCCAGTTTTCGTCTTTTTCTACTCTTTTCATAAATAGATCAGGCACCCAGTTTGCAGTGTTCATATCATGCGTTCTTCTTCTTTCGTCACCAGTATTTTTTCTAAGCTCTAAAAACTCTTCAATATCCAAATGCCAAGTTTCTAAATAACCACACATGGCGCCTTTTCTTTTACCGCCTTGATTTACTGCAACAGCAGTATCATTTGCTACTTTTAAGAAGGGAACCACACCCTGACTTTTTCCATTTGTTCCTTTGATGTAAGAGTTCATTGCTCTTACTGGAGTCCAGTCATTACCTAAGCCTCCAGCCCATTTTGACAATAATGCATTATCTTTCATTGCAGAGAAAATACCATCTAAGTCATCAGGTATTGTTGTTAAATAACATGAAGACAATTGTGGTCTTTTTGTTCCAGAATTGAATAAAGTTGGTGTAGAACTCATATAATCAAAGCTAGAAAGTAGCTTGTAGAATTCTATTGCTCTTTCTTCTCTGTTTTCTTCTTCTATTGCAAGTCCCATTGAAACTCTCATAAAAAATACTTGAGGCAACTCATATCTTACGTCATCACAATGAATAAAATATCTGTCATAAAGGGTTTGAAGGCCTAAATATGTAAATTGATTATCTCTAGTAAAATCTATTGCCTTTCCAAGCTTCTCAAGGTCAAAGGTTTTAAGTTCAGGATTTAATATATCAAGTTCTATTCCTTTATCTATGTACGCCTTAAATGCTTTTGGATAGTTTGATTCCATTTCTTGATATGTTGATTCTTCAGCAACACCAAGAAAATTCAATGCTTCACTTCTTATTTGATCCATGAGTATTCTTGCTGTTACAAAAGAATAATTTGGTTCTTTCTCAACCTTTGTTCTTGCTGACATTACAAGACTTGTTCTCATATCCGCAATTGACACTCCATCATATAAATTTTTTAAAGCTTCATCTAAAACCTCATTAACTGATACTTCTTCCAAGTCTTCACATGCATCACTTATCAATCCTGCAACTTTCTCCACATCAAGAGGTACTAGGCTTCCATCGCTTTTTGTAATATTTATACTTGGAACATCAGGTAGATCTATTTCAACCTTCTCCTTTTTTCTCTCTTGTGTTCTTTCTGCTCTATATAGTATGTAACTTTTTGCAACATCGAGTTCCTCTGACCTCATGAGCTGAAGTTCTACTTGATCTTGTATCTCCTCTATATGAAGTGTTCCTCCAGAGGGCATACGTCTCTTGAAAACCTCTACAACAGCATCTGTAAGTTCACCAACCTTTTTATGTATTCTTTCGCTTGCTGCTGCATTTCCAGATTCAATAGCTAAGAATGCTTTAGTTATTGCCACTTTTATTTTGTCGTCCTCAAAAGGAACAACTTTCCCATTTCTTTTTATAACTCTTAGCTTTCCTGGTGCTGTTGTTTCTATATCGCTTATGGATTGATTTATATTTTCTTTTTGATTTTGTTGTTGAACTTCCATTTTTCTTTATCCGCTAATCATTTTCTTTTATCTAAAGCTTTATTGTTTCTTTTTTTTGGAAAAATTTAAGTAATTCTGCAGTAACGTTAATTTTTTCTCCTACTGACTAACTATACTTATTGTGGATAAAGAATCAAGTAAAAAAACACAATATATTGTGACAATTTCATTTTTTTACACAATATAGTGTATAAAAGGTGTTTTTATACTGTTGGAAATAAGTGTATAAATTGTGGATAATTAGTATTGGAGAGATGATATGAAAAATTTTTTATCAATAGATCAGGGAACCACAAGTTCAAGATCAATAATTTTTGATGCAAATTTAAATTTAGTGACAGATGCACAAGAAGAATATGATCTTACTTATCCTGAAGATGGCTGGGTTGAGTTAGAGCCAAAGAAAATAATAGAAACAGTTACAAATACACTTAAAAAAGTTGTAAACGCTGATATAGGTCTTGAAGCGTGTGGTATTACAAATCAAAGAGAAACGACGATAGTTTGGTCAAAATCAACTGGTGAAGCAATTTATCCTGGAATTGTCTGGCAAGATAGAAGAACACATGAATACTGCTCATATCTGAAATCAAATGGGCATGAACCAGTCATAAAAGAAAAAACAGGATTACTTCTTGATCCATATTTTTCAGCAACAAAGATCAAGTGGATTCTAGATAATGTCGAGGGCGCTAGAGAAAAAGCGAGTAAAGGTGAGTTATTGTTTGGAACTGTTGATTCATATCTTATTTATATGCTTTCCAAAGAAAAGAATCATTTCACGGATGTCACAAACGCATCAAGAACATTGCTTTTTAATATAAAAAGTATGGAATGGGATGATGAGCTATTGGAATTATTTGAAATACCGAAAACCATGATGCCTGAAGTGCTAAGTTGTGATGGCGATTTTGGTAATTTAACAATAAATAATTGTGAGATACCCATTAGAGGTGTTATTGGTGATCAGCAAGCAGCTCTTGTTGGACAAGGTTGCTTTAATAATGGCGATATGAAATCTACATATGGAACAGGTTGTTTCTTAATGGTAAATACAGAAGAAAAGCCCTTAAATATTGACGAAGGCCTGCTAACAACGGTGGCATATCAATTAGATGATAAAGTTCATTATGCCATTGAAGGTAGCATTTACTCATCAGGAACCATAATTAAATGGCTCCGAGATAAAATGAAATTTTTTGAAAGCGCCAAAGATAGCGAGAAATATCTTAATAAGAAAGGTAATAGCAATAATGTTCTTTTTTTGCCAGCTTTTAATGGTTTGGGTGCTCCTTATTGGAATTCAGATATCAGAGGAGGCTTTTATGGGCTTACTCAGGATTCCTCAATAGAAGATATGGTAACTGCTGCATTCCATTCAATATCTTTTCAAACTAAAGAAATTACTGCCATTTTGCAAAAGTATGATATTCAAATAACCAATCTTTCAGTAGATGGCGGCATGGTAAAAAATAACTCATTTTGTCAACTACTTGCAGATACTCTTAATAAAAAAATCATTCAGCCAAAAAATGTTGAATCAACTGCTATTGGCGCATGTAAAGTTTGCATGCTTGGTTCTGGATTAAGTATTATCAATGCAAAAAATGATGACATGAATGTTTTTACACCAAATATTGAGTTAACTAAAACTTATGATAGGGCCTTTAATAATTGGAAATCATATGTTGAAAAATCGCTAACAACTAGCTGATTATAATTTCTTTATCTATTTGAAAATTTTCAGTTGATTGAATGTCATGAGATATGATTAAGCAAGGTATATCATATAAGCCTATGATTTGACTAATTATTTTTTGAGCAGCAATAATATTATCTTTATCAAGATTCGAAAACGGTTCATCCAACAGAAGAATTTTTGGTTTCATTAAAATAGCTCTTAGCAGAGCCGCTCTTTGTTGTTGACCACCAGATAATTCATGAGGCATTTTATCTAAAAGCTCTAATAGACCTAGTTTTGATATTAATTCATCAAAGAGTTCACTAACTTCTGAAGAAATTGCATATTTAATATTTCTTTTGACATTTATATGTGGGAATAATGCAAAATCTTGAAAAACATAACCAATCTCCCTTTTTTCAGTCTCTAGTGAGAAATTTTTATCATTGAGAAGAATATCATCAAGTATTATTTTTCCATTTTCAGGGAGAATAAGTCCTGCAATTATATTAAAGAGGGTACTTTTACCAATACCACTACTTCCTGACACGAATCCTATTTGATTTTTTTCAACTGAGAAAGATAAATCGTGCAATAGCGCCGAATCATCATGAGAAAAAGTTAAATTATTAATGTGAATACTCATATGTTCAGTTAATATATGTCAATTTTGTATATAATGCTTCTGTTTTTCTACTATTGTTTTAATTAATCTTATCGAAATGTATACATATAAAATCTTTAATAATATTGCTCTGCAAGGAATTAATTGTCTTAAAGACAATGGTTTTATAGAAAATGATAATGATCCGGATGCACTACTTATAAGAAGCCATAATCTTATTGAGAAAGACTTTAATCCATCACTAAAATGTATATGTCGAGCAGGGGCAGGTGTAAACCATATTCCTATAAGTATGGCTACTGAAAAGGGTGTTGTAGTATTTAATACTCCAGGAGGAAATGCTAATGCAGTCAAAGAACTTGTTATCTGTGGAATGTTGTTATCTTCAAGAGGTATTATTCAAGGACACAAATTCACACAAAATATAGAAGAAAAAAACAGTAATGATGTAACTAACCTGGTTGAATCAAATAAAAAAACGTTTAAAGGGAGTGAGTTAAAGGGTAAAACAATTGGAATAATTGGATTAGGATCAATTGGATCTCTTTTAGCCCAATCAGTTGAGAGCATGGGAATGAAAATTATTGGGTATGATCCAAAGATTTCTATCGATTCTGCTTGGCAATTACCAAAAGAAGTTGAGAAAGCAGACGATTTAAAATACCTATTATCTAATTCTGATTACATCTCAATTCATGTTCCGTTGGTGGATGAAACAAAAAACTTAATTTCAAAGGATAATCTTCAGTACATAAAAAAAGGAGCAAAGTTAATTAACCTATCAAGGGGAGCTATTGTAAATAATGAAGATGTTTTAGAAGCTCTCACAAATAAAAATATCAGTTGTTTTGTGACTGATTTCCCAACACCAGAAATGATAAAAAGATCAAATGAATATGAAGATGTTATTTTAATGCCCCATCTTGGTGCAAGCACTCATGAGGCAGAAGTTAATTGTGCAATCATGGCAGCAGAACAAGCAAATAGATTTTTAAAAGATGGAGAAATAATAAATTCTGTTAATTTTCCTCGAGTTAAACTTGGAAGGACAACAGAAAATAGGCTTGTTATAGTTCATAAAGATGAGCCCGGAGTAATAGGTCGTATAACTGGAGAAATTGCTTCAGAAAATCTTAACATTGCTGACATGATTAACAAAAGTAGAAATGAAATTGCTATAACTTTAATTGATCTTCAGCTACAGCCATCAAAGAAACTAATAGATACTATAAAAAAAATGAAAAGAGTTTTTAGTGTAAGAATTTGCTAAAAAAAGTCCAAATTTTATAAAAACATTTGTCTTAATATTTAATTTTTATAACTTTATTAAAAATATACTTGTCAACAGAATAAAAGAGTGTTATTAGAGGGATTATATTTTAATATAAATTTTATACATATAATTAATTAAAAATTCGTAAACTATTGATATAAGGTTATTTTTATGTTTTTTGTACAAAATTTATACAACTTAGAAAAAACCCTTATTTTAAGCCACTTAATATGGTATAAATAAAGTTATCCATAACTTTATCCACAGTTTCTGTGGATAAAATTTATTGCAAAAATGAACAAAAAAAACATTGATTTACATATACAAGAAAATTGGAAAAATTTATTTGAAAACACTTCATTTTCGTCACTTATTGATGCCCCAATTAAATTTGTAACTAAAGAAATTGAAAACAATAAGATCATTTGTCCGCCTTACAATCAAATCTTTAACGCATTCAAATACTGTTCTTTTTCAAAAACAAAAGTAGTGATATTTGGACAAGATCCATATTTTCAAAAAGGTGTTGCAAATGGCTTAGCTTTTTCAGTAAGACCAAATGAACCAATACCTTCATCTTTAAAAAATATTTATAAAGAAATTAAAAATGATGTTGGTAAATCTAAAAATCGTGATGGTTGTTTAAAAAGCTGGGCAAGACAAGGCGTACTTTTACTGAACTCATCTTTAACTGTGGAGGAATCAAAACCTGGATCACACTCAAATATTGGTTGGGAAATTTTTATTAGAGAAACTTTAAAAGTTTTGCAAAAAAAAAGAAATATAGTTTTTATTTTATGGGGAAATCATCCAAAAAAATATTTAAAATTTATTGATAGCAAACATAATTTAATTCTAATGTCTGCACATCCATCGCCATTATCTGCATACAGGGGTTTTTTTGGTTCAAAACATTTTTCAAAATGTAATAAATATTTAGAAGAACATAATTTAGGTAAAATTATTTGGTAATTTTATAAAATTGAAATAATTCCAGAAATTTTCTTCACTTCTTCAATATCATCTTTTTTTACAATTCCATTAAACACTTTTTTATCATCTAAATTAATAATTTTTCCAATAGATTTAATAAGATTACTTTCAACAAAATCATTATTAACTATAAAAGTACAAAATTTTCTTCTATCAATACCTAAATATTTCATCCTAGCGACAATCTCCTGCCCTCTGAAGCATCCTTTTTCAAAAGAGACTCTGTTCTTATCAAAATTTATTTCAAGCGGTCTAAACTTACCAGAATGAGATTTATCAAGATGTAAAATACCTAATATTTTGTTGGCAGCATTCCACATATCTAAATTAATAGAATTTTTGTTCTTATAATTTGACTTTTTAAGGTATAAGCTCAATTCAAACTCATCATTTGAGTAGTAAAAATTATTTGAATCGCCTTTATTATTAATTTCCCCAATAATCTTGTGATCACAAATTTCAAAGCTCACAGAGCCAAATTTTGCAAAGATCTCTAACTCACTTGTAAAAATACTAATGAAATCTTTTTGAATTGTTATAAAAAAGTCATTATCTTGTTTTAAAACAATAAAATCAGCAATAATCTGACCCTTATGATCACATATACAAGACAGTTGAGACGCGCCATTATTTAGTAGACTTATATCAGATGTTAGCTGTCCTTGAAGGAAATCTTCAACTTTATTGGGTTCCCCGATAACTTTGATAGCTTTTAAGTCGCTTATTTCAAGTGATCCTGGGATTATAAGGTTATTATCAGTGTCTATTTTCAAGTAAAATTATGAAATAAAACTTTATTTTAACCAATGAGCAACGAAATAAACAGAATTAAGTGGAAATGCAGAAGAGGAATGAGAGAAATCGACTTGCTTTTAAGAGAGTTTTCAAAAAATTCTATTAAAAATCTAAGTAATAACGATTTATCTTTATTTGATGAAATATTAGATTATGATGATCAAAGACTATATGACTTTATTTTTAAGAATCAACCTATAGGCAACAAAGATCACGAAAGTTTTATTATTAAAAATTTAAAAACTTTTACGGAACTAGGAAACTTTTAGACAATTTACCTGTCAGAAAAATAGGAAACATATTTATATGAAAGAAAATTCACGTGATATTGATTCCGAATTAATAAAAAAGGCAAAAAAAGGCAGTCATGGAGCATTTAACATTCTGATGAACAAGTACTATCCAAGAGTTTATGCTTCTATTTTTTCTTTTATTAAATCTAAAGAGGACTCTGAAGATTTGTCACAACAAACTTTCATCAAAGTTTGGCAACAACTCGACACATTTAGAGGAGATAGTGCTTTTTTCACATGGGTTTACAGAATCGCAATTAATCTAGCCAAAAACTTTGTTGCTAGCTCAGGATTTAAAAAACAAAAAATAAATACTTCAATTCAAGAGGCAGAAATAGACATTAGTTCTTTTGATGATATTGAATCAGCTGTAATTCATAATGAATCACTTGGGGAGATAAGTTTTTTTATAGACTCATTGCCTGAATCACTAAGGACGGCATTTATATTAAGAGAATCAGAGGGAAAGAGCTATGAAGATATTGCTGCAATTACTGAAACACCAATAGGAACAGTTCGTTCTAGAATTTTTAGAGCTAGAGAATCAATAGTTGATTTTATAGAAAAGGAAATAACTAATAATAATGAATAACATCAAAGAAAAAATTTCTGCAATGTACGATGGAGAGCTAAATAGTTCTGAAATTGATGAATTGATTGAAATTGTTAATAACAATAAAGACATGCAAAAGCAATTATCTTTATACAGTCTAATAAATGTTGCTGTTAATCAAGGATCTAGCAAATTGAAACCAAAAATTGTTTATAAAAATTCATTTAAGAACATTTTCTCTAATGTTTGGCTTTCCAATGGGCTTACTGCTGCAGCAACAGTACTTTTAACTCTTATGTTTGTTAATTATTCAGATTTCTCAAGATTGAATGAAAATATCGATTCAACAAATCAAATATCTTCTGCAATAAATAGTAAAGAGGCACAATTAATTGCTCAGAGATCTGAGGAATACATAACTGATCATGTTATGAAAGTTTTAAATGACCCAAATTATATGAAATCAACAAGCCGAATTGATTTAAGAAATGTTGGGTTTAACATTAATACCAGTGATGGCTTCTCATATACAAAAGGAAAAGAAAAATTTCAGTTACGTATTGAAAATAAAGATTTTGGTCTTAAAAAAGTTAGATATTGGAAACACGGAAACAAAATGATTTATCTTGTCCCACTTGAAAATGGAAAAGTAGTAACACTATATGGCAATATATCTTTAACATCAGCTTTAGAAATTTCTAAATCATTAAATAAATAACACCTGTAAACATATGAAAACATTAATAAACAGCTTTCTAATTATTATTCTTACATCATCTACAAGTCTTTATGCTCAACTTCCAGACAATATTTCAGAACTAGTTGATCAATCTGCACCTGCAGTTGTTAATATCACAGCAAAGAAAGAAGTTTCGCAAAGGTCTTCTTTTGGTTACGGTGGCATACCTGATGAAATGCTTGAAAGATTTGGAATTCCAAGAGATTTTAGGGAGATGCCTCAACAAAAAAGAGAATCAGTTTCATTTGGTTCAGGATTTATTCTTAAAAATAACTATATCCTTACTAATTTTCATGTTGTTGAAGATGCAACCGAAGTTGTTGTCTCCTTGTCAGACAGGCGAGAGTTCAAAGCGAAGGTTGTTGGAGTTGATCCATTGTCAGACCTTGCTGTATTAGAGGTAGATGGAAAAGATTTACCCGCTGTGAATGTTGGCAATAGTGATAAGTTAAATGTTGGCGATTGGGTAATAGCTATTGGATCACCATTTAGCTTTGATTTCTCAGTTACTGCTGGAATTGTAAGCGCTAAGGGAAGAAGTATTCAAAATAATAATATTGGTAATTATGTTCCATTTCTCCAAACTGATGTTGCTATAAATCCAGGAAATTCTGGTGGACCGCTTTTTAACCTCGATGGAGATGTTGTAGGCATCAATTCTCAAATATACTCAAGGAGCGGTGGATATCAAGGTTTAGCATTTGCAATTCCTATAAATGTTGCCATGGATGTAGCAGATCAAATCATTAACAATGGTGAAGTATCAAGGGGCTACTTAGGAGTAAGAATGAGCGAAGTTGATAGTGATTTAGCAGATGCTTTAGGCATGAATAAACCTTATGGAGCCCTTATTAACGATGTGGAAGAGGGTGAGTCAGCTGACAATGCAGGATTGGTTCCTGGAGATGTAATAATTGAATTTGATAGTAAAGAAATTAAGTTCAGTTCTGATCTTCCGCATGTTGTTGGCCAGATTAAGCCTGACTCTTCAGCAAAAGCAAAAGTTATAAGAGATGGAAAAGAAATAACTTTAGATTTTGTATTGGGTGAACTTCCAATAACTAGCGAGCAATTTATTCCAGCTAAAACACAACAATCATCAGATCCTCTTGGATTAAAAGTTGCTGATATTGATAGAGACAATCCTTCAATGATAAATATGCCAGAAGGTGTAATAGTGTCTAGAGTAAATCCTAACTCAGCAGCGTCAGGAAAAGTTAATCGTGGCGATGTAATCACAATGATCCAATATAAAGGGCAAAAATATATGGTTTATGATGTAGATTCATTTAATCAAGCGCTGAGCAATTTTTCTTCTAATAATAAGATAGCCATTCACTTAATAAGAAATGGCACTAGGCTAATTCGCTCAGTAACACTTAATTAATAAATACTATTCTTTACTTATTTTTGCAGTTTGCTTGTAAAATAGCTGCAAATTATGAAGAACATTAGAAATTTTTCAGTTATTGCACATATTGATCATGGTAAATCGACACTGTCTGATAGATTAATTGAGGTTTGTGGAGGACTTTCATCAAGAGAAATGGCCGACCAAATCCTTGATTCTATGGACATTGAAAGAGAGCGTGGAATAACGATCAAAGCTCAGGCAGTTTCTCTGACATATGAAAAAGATGGCGAGGAATATCTTTTAAATTTTATTGATACCCCAGGACATGTTGACTTTTCTTATGAAGTTTCAAGATCACTATCTGCTTGTGAAGGTGCTCTTTTGGTTGTTGATGGATCTCAAGGTGTTGAGGCTCAGACACTAGCTAATTGTTACACGGCTGTTGAGGAGGGACTAGAAGTTGTTCCAGTTATTAATAAAATTGATTTACCTCAAGCTGAGCCAGAAAGAGTGAAATTAGAGATTGAAGAAATGGTTGGTATTAATGCTTCTGAGGCACCTATGGTGAGTGCAAAAACCGGAGTAGGAATAGATGATTTATTAGAAAAATTGGTTGAGGAGATTCCAAGTCCTGAAGGCGACCCTAATGCAAAATTACAAGCGTTGATAGTTGATTCTTGGTTTGACTCATATTTAGGGGTTGTTTCATTAATAAGAATTAAGAATGGCACTATTAAAAAAGGTCAAAAGTTCCAAATTCACTCAAATGGTCAATCACACATTGTTGATGACATTGGAGTTTTTTCTCCTAAAAAAGTATCAAAAAAAGAACTTTCTGCAGGTGAAGTAGGATATTTAGTTGCGGGAATTAAAGATATTAAGGGAGCTCCTGTTGGCGATACCTTAATTGATTCCAATGATGAGTCCACAAAAGCTTTACCGGGCTTTAAGAAAGTTAATCCAAAAGTTTTTGCATCTTTGTTCACACTAAATTCAGATGATTATGAAAAATTCAGAGACGCTTTATCAAAATTAGTTTTAAATGATAGTTCTTTAATATATGAGCCCGAAGTTTCAGATGCATTGGGTTTTGGTTTTAGATGCGGTTTTCTAGGCACACTCCATATGGAGGTCGTCCGAGAGAGACTTGAGAGAGAATATGATCTTGATTTAATATCAACAGCACCTTCAGTGGAGTATGAGGTATTAAAAACTGATGGAGAGATTTTAAAGTGCGATAACCCCTCTCAACTGCCAACTCCTAACGAAATAGATGAGATTAGGGAGCCCATAGTCAATATCACGATTATTTCTCCAAATGAATATGTTGGAAATATTATTACATTATGTACCTCAAAGAGAGGTACTCAAAAAGATATGAAATATTTTGGTAATCAGGTTTCAATTATCTTTGAAATGCCATTATCTTCGGTAATTATTGACTTTTTTGACCAAATTAAATCTTCGACCAAAGGTTTTGCTTCAATAGAATACTCTCTAATAGGCTTTCAAAAGTCAGATTTAACCAAGATCGATGTTCTAATAAATAATAATAAGATCGATGCGTTATCAATGATAGTACATAAATCATTTTCTACTTCAAAAGCCAGAGAAATAGCAAAAAATCTTCAAAAATTAATTCCTAGACAAATGTTTGATGTGCCTATTCAGGTAGCACTTGGTGCTAAAATTATATCTAGAGAGACTGTGAAAGCTTATAGAAAAAACGTAACCGCTAAGCTTTATGGTGGTGACGTTACTAGGAAAATGAAATTATTAGAAAAACAAAAACAAGGTAAAAAGAAAATGAAACAACTTGGAAAAGTATCAATACCTCAAGACGCTTTTTTAAATTATTTTAACTCGGAGCAATAAATGTTAACTGATCCACTATTTTTTTTAGGATTTATAGGCATGGCCATTTGCCTTTTTAGTTGGATAAAATTTTCTATCGAAAAAAATGAAGTTGAGCCTTTTGTTGTAAGGTATATTTCGTCTATTTCTCTTATATCTGGTTTAGCTTTATTACTGAGTATTTTTTATAACTCAGGTGACTTGGGTATTGTTTTACTTTTTGGATCCTTAATATCTCTAATAGTAATAATAATTGGTTATTTTCTAAAAAATAAAGAAATAGTTTCAACCTCAAGAGGCTACTTCATACCAATATTTTTGATTTTCATTTTAAGAACTTTCTTATATGAGCCATATCAAATTCCATCCGGATCAATGGAACCTCAGTTAAAGAAAGGCGATTTTTTATTAGTAAATAAATTTGCTTATGGCCTCAAAGTTCAAAGAGTAGGCATGCCAAGATTTTTTGCTAAAGATCCACAATATGGTGATCCAGTCGTTATTATTCCCGAAAATAATCCTATTCCATATATAAAACGACTAATTGGAAAGCCAGGAGACGTGGTAAGAATTATTAATAAGAAAATTTATATAAATGATAAGCTTTTGGATAGAAAATTCATCAAATCCGAAGAAATAATTACAAAAAGGAATTTTTTATACAGTAATGGCAATTCTGAGATAAGGGAGTTTGAGGCTATTGGAGACTTGTATACAGAAAGCATTGGTGAGGCAAGTTATGTTATTCGTAACATAAGAGGCCAAAATAAACGGCCTCCTGAGCAGTGGACTGTACCTCAAGGGTATTATTTTGTAATGGGTGATAATAGAGATAATTCTAATGACAGCACCAAAGATGTTGGGTTTGTTCCAAGAGAAAATTTTTTTGGCAGGGCTGATTACTTATGGATGACATGGGAGTGTTGGTTTTGCCTCCCATCATTTGATAAAGCTGGGAAAATTAACTAATGTCGTTAAAAGATCTTCAAAAAAGTATCAATTATGAATTTAAAGACATTAATCTACTAAAATTAGCTTTAACTCATAAAAGCTCTAATAATAAAAGCAATAATGAGAGATTAGAATACTTAGGTGATTCAATTTTAAATTCATCTATATCGAAATACCTTTTTTTAAAATTTCCTAACGAAAGAGAAGGATTATTGACAAGAATGAGATCATTTATTGTTAAGGGAGAAACTCTCTCAAAAAAAGCATCTGAATTAAATCTAGTTCAATATATTGAAATATCCAAAGGCACTGCAAATTTATCTGATAGCAGAAAATTTTCAATTTTAGAAGGATCAATTGAATCTGTTATTGGAGCAGTGTTTCTTGATAGCAATTGGGAAAGTGTAGATAACTTTATTCTAAAATTATTTTCTAAAGAACTATCAATTATTGAAGCAGACCAAGAGTTTAGAGATTCTAAAACAGAACTGCAGGAACTGCTTCAATCAAAAAAATTAAAACTTCCTATATACATAACAAGTGAATCTAATAGGGGCTTTGATTGCAGACTCGAATTACCTGAAGGTCTATTTATGGCGTCTGGGAATTCTAAAAGGCAGGCTGAGATCGCAGCTGCTAAGGAAGCCTTATCGCATCTTAAAAAGAATAATGCCTAAAGAATATTGTGGTTATATTTCAATTATAGGTAAGCCTAATGTTGGTAAATCTACAATTCTCAATGCAATTTTAGAAAAAAAAGTGTCTATCACTTCAAGAAAATCTCAAACTACAAGAAATAATATTCTTGGAGTTAAAACCCATAAAAATAAACAGATGATTTTTATTGATACTCCTGGGATGCATATCAAGTCAGAAAAGACTATGAATAAAATTCTAAATAGATCAGCGCAAAGTATGATTGAGGATTCAGATTTAGTTCTTTTTGTCATTCAAAGACTAAGTTTTGACAAAAATGATGAATTAATTATTAAAAAGTTGAAAGATACAAATCAAAAAGTCTTTTGCGTGATAAATAAAATCGATCAAGTTGAAAATAAAAATAAATTGCTTCCATTTCTAGAGATGATTGCTTCAGTTCATACGTTTCAAGAAATTATGTTGGTTTCTGCAAAGACAAAAGATGGCATAGATCAGCTTATGTCCACCATTGAAGAAAATATTCCACAAAATCCTCATATTTATTCAGATGACTTAATTTTTCATAAAAATGATCAAAAATTTGTTTTTTCTGAGCTAATAAGAGAAAAAATTATCAGAAAGCTTGGAGATGAGCTTCCGCACGATACTTTTGTTGAAATAGAAAAAATTGATCACAAAAATGACCTAACTGAAATTTATGCAACTATATATGTAAATAGAAACTCACAAAAACAAATTGTAATTGGCTCTGGTGGAGAAGTGCTCAAACAAATTGGTAAGCAGGCTAGGTCTGATATAGAAAAACTTATTAATAAAAAAGTTTTTCTTAAAACTTGGGTAAAAGTTAAAAAGAACTGGAACACAGACTCAGGTTTTATTCAAAGCCTGGGAGTTGGAGGCAATTATGAGTCAAAGTAACAATGATAATTGTTTCCTTTTGCATCAAAGATCTTATGGTGAAACAAGTATTATCGCAGATGTTTTTACTCAAAAAAGTGGCAAGATATCTTTTATAGCTAAAGGTGCAAAAAAACCAAAATCTAAATTTTTTGGTTATTTAGTACCATTTCAAAAATTAAAAATAACTTGCTCAGGAAGATCTGAATTAAAAACACTTACAAGCATTGATAGGGATTTAGCAAGTAACTCGAATACTTTTTCAAAGGTGAGCTATAGTCTGCTATATATAAATGAACTTCTTATGAAACTTCTTCCAAAAGATGCTAAACATGAGGAATTGTTTGTTTTATATGATGAATTTTTAAAAAAAATTAATAAAAATAATAATCTTGAGATATCTCTTAGACATTTTGAGCTAGATTTACTTGATATGCTTGGATATGGATTTGATTATGATTCAGAAATTGATTCAAATGACCCAATTGAAGCAGAATTATCATATGTATTTGTATCGGAAAGAGGATTTAGGAAATCAAATAATTCAAGTTTCAAGGGTCAAGATATTATGAACATTAAAAAACGAAGGCTTGAAGATGTTCCATTAAAATACCTTAAAGAAATCACAACCAAAGCAATAGGTATATGCCTTGAGGGAAAAGATCTGGCTAGTCGAAAAATCTTTAAATCAATAAAAAAATGATATTTGGAATTGGAACAGACATTGTAGAAATCAAGAGAATTGAGACAATGACTTCACTAGACAAGTTCGCATCTAAAATACTAAGTCATAATGAAAAAGAATTTTATGATTCTTTAACAAATGAAAAACAAATCGTATATATTTCAAAACAATTTGCAGCCAAAGAAGCAATTGCAAAAGCAATTGGAACAGGTATTCGAAATGATACTAATTTTAAAAATATTGAAATTCTAAGAGATAAAAACGGTGCTCCAATTTTTAATGCGCTTAATAAACTTGAGAAAATTATATGTGACTTGGGTATAACTAAAACACATGTTAGTCTTGCAGATGAAAGAGATTATGCAATTGCTATTGCGATATTAGAAACATGAATAATATTATTTTATTAGGTCCTCCTGGAGCAGGTAAAGGCACTCAAGCAGATTTGATATGCGATTTATGTAATATCCCAAAAATCAGTACTGGCGATATGCTTAGAGAGGCTGTTGCATCAGGCAGTGACCTAGGCGCAAGGGTTTCAGAGATTCTTGATTCTGGTGGTTTAGTCTCTGATGATATTATTGGCTCTTTAATTCAAGAAAGGCTTCTAAAACCAGATTGTGAAAATGGATCTCTGTTTGACGGCGTTCCAAGAACAATAGGACAAGCTGAACAGCTTTCTGACATGAAAATTAACTTTACACACGTAATTGAAATTTTTGTAGAGGATGAAATTATTGTTAAAAGAATGTCTGGTAGAAGAGTTCATCCTGCATCGGGAAGAAATTATCACATTGATCATAATCCACCAAAAAATAGCGGATTAGATGATGAAACGGGTGAGCCACTAGTTCAACGAGAGGATGATAAGCCTGATACAGTCCTAAAGAGATTGGATGTATATCACGAACAAACAAAACCTCTTACAACTTTTTATAAAGGTCAAAGCGACTCCGGACTATTAAAATTCATAAAAGTGGATGGTTCTAATTCTGTAGATGAAGTTTTTAGAGCAATATCATCTCAAGTATAGATATGAAAATTTTAGCCATAAAAAGTTCTGGTGATAGAACCGGTATAAGTTTAATGCTGAATGATGAAGTTATTTCGTTCACAATGGATCATGACCGAAAGGATAGACCAAATTGGGACATGTTTTTAGATAACTTAGGCCACAGAAAAACATTTCATCTGGATGAAATTGATTTATTTGCATTTGAGAACAACCAAAATTCATTTACAGCCACAAGAATCACTGCTAGTTTTTTAAAAGGTATTGCAACCGCTCTTAAAAAACCACTAATTTTAATTGAAGATAATTCTGAAAATAATCTTGATGTAGAGGAACTAGTAATAATTGCTAAAGAGAAATTTTTATCTGCTGAAGATGCCCATAAAAGATTTAATCCTAAAAATGTTAATCCAACTTATGAAGAAGATGTTAAATTTAGAAAATTAAATGAATGATATATTATTGAGTTTTATTTTAGGCTTAGTTCAGGGCTTAACTGAATTTTTGCCAATTTCTAGTTCTGCTCATTTGTTGTTCCCAACACTAATATTTGGTTCAAATGATTTAGGATTATATTTTGATATTTCAGTTCATGCCGGAACATTGATAGCAGTAGTTTATTATTTTAGGAATGAAATCTTTCTGATGTGTAAATCACTTCTTGTAACCAATAATTTTAATGAAGATAAAAACTTAGCAATTCAATTAATAATCGCTACTATACCAATAGTTATCTTAGGATTTATTTTTAAAGATTTAATTAGTCAAAGGATATTTAGCATTAATGATATTGCGATTTCAAACCTAATCTTCGCATCAATATTGCTTTTTGCTTTTCTAAAAAATAAAGGTAAAAAAACATTAATTAATATAACTATATTAGGGGCATGTTTTATAGGACTATTTCAATGTTTTGCTTTGATACCTGGCGCTTCAAGATCTGGAGCTGCAATCACAGCAGGTCTTTTGATTGGATTAAGTCTAAAAGATGCTTCAAAATTTGCATTTTTGCTTGCAATTCCAACAATTCTTGGCGCATTAACTTTACTCATTTTTGATTTAAATAATCAAAATGTTAGTTTTGATCTACTTAACATAATCATTGGTTTTTTTACATCAATGATTTTTGCTTTTTTCACAATAAAGTTATTTCTTAAGCTTGTTGAGAAAATAGGGATGATTCCTTTCGTTGCATACAGATTTTTGCTTGGCATACTTTTATTGATAATTTAGATGCAAATCTTTATCAAGGATGATATCACCAAAGAAGCACATAAAAGTATTACAAACTTTTCTAAATTAGAAAAAGTTACAGACAAACCAACTTCTAATAATTATTTTGTATACGACAAAAATGGACTATCTTTTGTAAAAGATTCTATAAACCCAAAAGAAGTTTTGCACGTAGATTTTTTGAAAGGGACACTTGGATGGAGACTGAAAAGAGTTAATCATGAGAGCAACTTAAGAAAAGCTTTAGGCAAGACTGATAAACAACTGTCGATATTTGATTCAACTGCAGGCTTATTAACAGATACAATGATTTTTCTCTCATTGGGTCACAAAGTTGTTGCCGTAGAGCAGAGTAAAATTATTTACTCTTTGGTTAATGATGCGATATTAAGGGCTCAAAATAAGATACCAGAATTAAAAAATTTAATATTTTTAAATGATAATTCATTGGATGTTTACAAAGGCATGTCAAAAGGATTTGATGTTATTTATTTGGATCCTATGTATCCATCTTTGAATAAAAAAAACAAAAAATCAGGCAGATTAGAAAATATTAAAAGGATATTAGAGATTGAAAATTTAACAGAAAGCGGTGAAAACTTAGTTAAGGATTTTTTTGATCTTGAGTATAAAAAAATCATCTTAAAAAGGCCTTTAAAGTACAGAAAAAACTATAGTAATATTAATTATCAGGTATTAGGTAAAACAACTAGATTTGATATTTATTTATGATAGAAATTAAAGAAGATTCAATTATTTTAACTGTCAAAAAAAATAAATTTGATCTGCCTTTTTTATGGCTGAGAGATAATTGTCAGTGCGATGAATGCAGAATTACTGAAACACAGGAAAAACAATTTTTATTGCATTCAGTTCCAGTAGATATAGTTCCAGTTCATGTAGAAGAAATTGATAATAATATTAATATTATTTGGCCTGACGGGCATGAATCATTTATTCCAATAGATCTAATAAAAAACTCATATTTACCGCGCTATCCAGATCAATGTGAATGGCCAGAGGGATTTCAGCCTGAAAAATATAATTGGACAGAATTTTTAAATAGTAAAGAAATAGCACTTGAAGCTCTTAAAACCTTTGTTACATTTGGTGTAATTATTCTTAAAGATGCACCAAAGGAATCAAATTCTTTAGAATATCTTGCTAAAAGGCTTGGACCAATAAATGAAGTTCTTTTCGAGAGAATTCATAATGTTTCTGTAACAGGCCATGTATATAATGTTGCTCATACACCAAAAGGACTTCCGCCGCATAACGATTTTGCAAGTTATAAGTCACAACCAAGCATTCAGGTTTTGCATATGTTAGAAAATGAGTGTGAAGGTGGTGAGTCAATAATTGTTGATGGTTGGCAAGTGGCAAAAGATTTAAAAGATGAGATGCCTGAGTATTTCTCAATTCTTAAAAATTTTAATGTACCATTTAGAGAATTCGATGAAGAAAATGAAACATATGCTGAAGCACCTCTTATTAAGTGCGCAACAGATGGAACAATTGAAAGTTTCAGATTTTCAAATCAATTAATGCAAATGATAGACCCAAGAAAAGAGGGCAT
Source organism: uncultured SAR86 cluster bacterium (assembly GCA_902617045.1). GTDB lineage: Bacteria > Pseudomonadota > Gammaproteobacteria > Magnimaribacterales > D2472 > SAR86A. The sequence goes on along the minus strand of CACMVA010000002.1, from coordinate 89,833 downwards.
AAGAGAGTTTTATAAGGCATATCATGAAATTTCATTGAGAGTTCATAACAAAAAATATCGTTCAACTTTCAGACTTAATGGAGGAGAGGCCCTTGTAGTTGCAAGTTTAAGGGTTCTGCATGCTCGTGAACCTTTTATTCCTAATGGAAAAAGGCATCTACAAGATGCTTACTTTACCTATGATAATGCAGCTAATAACATAGTATTATTATCAAATTAAGTGAAATTATCCGAAGCTGACATATCAAGAATTATTGAAATGGCATGGGAAGACAGAACTCCATTTGATGCGATTGAGTCACAATTTAATATATCTCATGATCAAGTTGTGAAGATCATGAGAGACAACCTCAATAGAAATAGTTTTAATTTATGGCGTAAAAGAGTTAGGGGAAGAAAAACAAAGCATTCAGAATTAAGATCTTTTAAAGTTGGCAGACATCATTCATATGACCAAAACAAACATAAGTGAAGATAAGATAAAATTTTATAATCTTCACAAATCCTTTTTCAGTGACTTAGATAATACCTCTTGTGAAGTTTTTGATAAAAAAGTAATTATTTTTGAGAATTCAAATGAAAATGCAGATCCAGCTTCAGTTGAACTGGAATTAAAAAAAGATGGAATTTATACAATATATTATTGGGATGGATATTCTTTGGCTGATACCTATCAGACCATAGATTATAATTCTGCCATAAAGCAATATAAAAGATATGCTAAAAAGCTAGCAAAAAATCTTCGAAGATATTAAAAAATGCGGCCAATTTGGCCGCATTTTAATAAAATGCAGTTAGACGAAATTAATAATTATCGCTAGTTGTATCGTCACTAGATGATGATGAGTAGTGAGATTTAGCTTTGAATGGAGTATCTGAACTGGAGGATTCAGACCCATGGTAACCTTGATCAGCAGGCATATAAAAAGTTATACCCGGGTACTCTTGAAAGGTGTGAGTATGTTCTGATCCACCTTGAGAATTAAGATAAACTTTATAAGTATAACCAGATGCACCTTTAAAGGGACCGGTAGCTACGGTTCCTTTGACCTGAAGTGCACCGGTAGCACTTGTAACATCAATATTTGATTGGGTGAAAGATGACACTTTTACAATTTTGCCTCGAGAATACATCCCAGAATGAAAATCACAATAGGGATATATAGTTTCTGGAGTTGACGAACTAACTGTTAAAGTCATTGTATTTTGATTCCATCCTTCTGCAGTTCCAATTTCGCCAGAATCTGAGCTTGTGGCATTTTGAACAGTAGACATTTTAAATGGATGATTTGATGTAACAGTAGTTGCTGCTTCAAACTTAATCACGTCTCCTTCTTTCACATAAATAATAAATTCTGTATCTGAAGGATTAATATTATCAACTACATAATTAGCACTGCCATTATTTGAGAGAGTGTAAAACATTTCATTAAGTTTTGATTCATTATCAGTTATCGTACCGCCACTCCATGCAGTATCTTCATTAATCCAATCTATTGTGTTGAAAACTAATTTATCTAATTCAGTTGAGGTGGCAGTTCCACTCATTACAGCACTCATAAGAGTAGAAAGCTCAGACACACCAACTTGCATGAAATGCGAATGTGAATTAGAGGAGTTAGCATTTATTTTCTGCATGTAAGCAGATATGCCTGAGGATAAATCAATTAGTTGTTGACTTGATGGCGAAAAGTCAGCGTCATAATTTGTTAAAAGATCTTTAATAAAAGTAGTATCGCCAAGAGATGTCTCTGTTCCTGATCTTGCAAGAATAGCATTCGAAACTTTAAAACGAGCACCACTGCCACTATTAATAGTGTGAATTGACTCTAGTACCTTACCTAAAACAAACAACTGTGTATTAACGACAGCTGCTTTATTATTTGCAGCATTATCAAGATTAGAAAATGGATTATCAAACCTAATCATAAATGATGAATCAATTCCTAAACTTGTTTTATATGCATCATAGTTAGTAGTAGAACCTTCATTCATAAATTCGCTGATAACAGAGATAACTACATTTTGATCAGTAACAGGTTGACCCAGGGCAAGACTATCGCCCTCACCAAATTGAAGATTTGTAACAGGGTCAAATCCACCTTCGCCTCGAAGGACTCCAGTAGTGCCTGAGTCAACTGTTAATGAAAAAGTACCATCTTGAGCAGAAGTAGTAGTAAATTGAGCTCCTGTGCAGGTTCCGGCATTTACTTCTATACATATGGTTGCTCCTTGGACTGGACCAGCTGCAGCTATTGTTCCATTGAAACCTTCAGTTGTAGAATCATCTGAAGTATCGTTTGTAACCGTAATCATAAAATCTGCTGAATCTGAAAGAGATCCATCAGATACATTCGCTGTAATTTCATACACATTATCTGAGTTTGAATCTGAAGGATTTTCAAAGTCAGGCGCATTATTAAAAGTTACAACTCCTTCCATAGTAATGCCAAAAAGATTGCTGTCTGTACCAGTTAAGCTATAAGTAATGGTATTTCCATCTGGATCAGAGGCTGATACTGTAAATACGGAAGTTTGATTTTCAACAACACTAATGTTTAAGACGGTATTTGTAATTGTTGGTGCACTGTTGGGTGGGGGAGAATTATAAGAATCCTCTGAGCCACCGCCTCCGCCACCACCACCACATGAGGCAATGACGAAAATACTAATCAACAGAACTACCCTGTTTAAAGTGTTCATAGTTTCTCCTTTAGTTCATTTGCCGGGCGTCCATAAAGCGTAAGAAAAAGTTTGTGCCCAAACTAACCAAATTTATGGCAAAGCGGCTTGATGTAGTGTATTTAACAAAAAAAACTTAAATAATGTCAAATTTATGTTATTTATTGATTTAATAATACTTTCGGAGTATTTATTTTGTAGTTTTACTACGATATAACATATTTTTGATTATTTTTGATTAGATTGGTGCCCCATATCTGAGTCGAACAGATACTCCCGAAAGAACGCGATTTTGAATCGCGCGCGTCTACCAATTCCGCCAATGGGGCCAGACTAGCATTGTAGCTAAGTATTATCTATTTTAAAATCAGCCAACATGAAAACCTCTGATTTCGATTACGAATTGCCAGATGAGTTAATCGCTCATTATCCAATTGATTCAAGAAGTTCAAGTCGACTTTTAGTAAGACTAAATGAAATTGAACATAGAACATTTCAGGATATAACAAATTATTTTGATGAAGGAGATCTGCTTATAAACAACAATACCTCAGTAATACCTGCAAGAATTTATGGAAAGAAAGAATCCGGTGGCTCAATTGAGCTAATGCTTGAAAGGGAGTTAGATGACAATAAAGCTTTAGTTCAAATTCGATCAGGAAATCCTCCTAAAGCAGGAACTAAAATGTTCTTTGATCAATATGAGGCAAAATGCATTGACCGCAAAGATAATTTTTTTGTCGTTAAATTTGTTGAGTCACCATCTGTTATTTTTAACGATATTGGACATGTTCCATTACCTCCCTATATTAAAAGACATGATGAAGAAATAGATAAAAAAAGATACGCGACAGTATATGAAGATAAAGATTTTCAAAATTCAGTTGCTGCTCCAACAGCAGGCTTACATTTTGATAATGAGTTACTTCAAAAAATAAAAAACATTGGAGTTGATATTATTTCTATTAATTTGAGTGTGGGGGCAGGCACATTTCAGCCTGTTAAAACTGAAAATATCAAAGATCACAAGATTCATAAAGAGTTTGTTGAAGTGAATGATGAGATCGTGGATAAAGTTAAACAAGCTAAAAATAATGGTAAAAAGATTTTTGCTGTTGGAACAACAACTCTTAGAGCTCTAGAAACTGCATTTATCGAGGAAAAAGGTTACAAAGATTTTACAGATTTATTTATATATCCAGGTTTTGAATTCAAGGCAGTAGATATGCTGATAACAAATTTTCATTTACCTAAATCATCTTTATTAATGTTAGTTTCTGCATTTATTGGTTTTGAAAATACAATGAAAATATACGATATAGCAGTTCAAGAGAAATATAGGTTCTTATCTTATGGGGATGCTATGCTTTTAAAAAAAAATGAAGTTTAAAACTAAAAATACATCCAATTTTGCAAGAGCGTCTGAAATACAACTATCAAGAGGCAAAATCAATACGCCAGCATTTATGCCAGTTGGTACTAACGGATCTGTAAAAGGCTTAACTGTTGAAGACTTAAATGAGACTGGTTCAGAGATAATCCTTGGAAATACTTTCCATCTTATGCTGAGGCCTGGCGATGAATTAATTAAGAATATAGGCGGACTGCATAAATTTATTAATTGGGATAAACCTATTCTTACTGATTCAGGAGGATTCCAGGTATGGAGCCTTGGCGATTTGGCTAAAATTTCTGAAGATGGTGTTAAGTTCAGTTCTCCATATGATGGTAAAAAAATTTTCATGCGACCTGAAGATTCAATTATGATTCAGGAGAATCTTGGCTCAGATATTATTATGGTATTTGACGAGTGCACTGATTATCCTTCAACTTATGAAGAAGCAAAAAAATCAATGGAACTTTCTATGAGATGGGCAAAGAGATGCAAAGCAGCGCATAAATCTAAATCATCATTATTTGGAATTGTTCAGGGAGGCATGTTCAAAGATTTGAGAGAAGAGTCTTTAAACAAATTAATTGAAATTGATTTTGATGGAATTGCACTTGGTGGATTAAGTGTTGGTGAATCTAAACAGGAGAAAACTGAAATATTAGAGTTTATGTGTGATAAGTTGCCTGAAAATAAACCAAGATATCTGATGGGCGTTGGTACTCCTGAAGATATTGTTGAAGCTGTAAGGTATGGCATTGATATGTTTGATTGTGTTCTTCCAACAAGAAATGCCAGGAATGGACAATTATTTACCTCTGAAGGCGTAATTAATATTAGAAATGCAGAATATAAAGACTGTGATGATCCTATCGATGTGAATTGTAATAATAAAGTATCTCAAAATTACAGCAGGGCATACCTCAACCATTTACATAGAACTAATGAAATGCTTGGAGCAATGTTGGCTACTTATCATAATATCTCTTATTACCAGTCATTAATGAATGATATTAGAAGTGCAATAAAAGATAATTTATTCGCGAAGTTCATAAAAGACTTTTATAATAAACGAAATTTAGATATGCCCGACGGGCCAATATAGGATAAATTATGGAAGGCGCAGCACCATCACTTTTTTCACCACTAATTTTTTTAGGGTTTTTACTATTATTCATGTATTTAGTAATTATCAGACCACAAAATAAAAGAAACAAAGAAATCAATGAAATGCTTTCTAAACTAGAAATTGGAGCTGAAGTAATTGCAGCAAGTGGAATAATTGGAAAGGTTAAGGCTATTAAAGGAGAATATATATCTCTTGAAGTAAGTGAAAATGTTGTTTTCAAGCTTCAAAGATCAGCAATTGCAAACATCTTGCCAAAAGGCACCATAGAATCAATTAAGTAGTTAAGTGAATAAATTTTCCATATATCAATATTTGCTAATTTTAGTCGTGTTGGTAGTTGGATCACTTTATGCACTTCCAAATTTGTATCCTACACAACCATCTATTCAAGTCGCTTATACAGATTCAGGTAGATCAGCAGATCAATCATTATTGAATGATCTTCAAAGTATCCTTGAAGAATCTCAAACTGATTATGAAGATATATTTTTGAGAGAAAATAAAATCGTTATTAAGTTTAAGGATGTTGATACTCAGCTAAGTTCAAAAACAGTATTACAAAATGCTCTATTAGATAAAGTAATAATTGCTTTATTTTTAGAGCCAGCAACTCCACAATGGCTAAAAGATCTTGGAGCTAATCCTGTAAAACTTGGTCTTGATTTATCTGGTGGAGTTCATTTTTTACTAGAAGTGGATATTGAAACAGCTCAGCAGGGCAGGCTTGAATTGCTTTTAGAAACCTACAGAAAAACCTTTAAAGAAGAGAGAATAAAATTTGATGAATCTTCAATTAAGGATTTGAAGCTTCATTTCAAATTTAGCGATAATCAAAGTTATAACAAAGGTTTAAAGAAATTTAGAGATGACAGTCCTGTAATAAATGGCGTTCAATACATTATTACTGAAAGACCAAGCTCAGATGTTTTAATGCTTGAATATTCTGATATAGCCTTAAGGGAAATTAGAGACTATGCAGTCGGACAAAACTTAATTACCCTAAGAAATAGGGTTAATGAATTAGGTGTATCAGAACCTATAGTTCAAAGACAAGGTGGCAACAGAATTGTTGTTCAATTACCTGGTGTTCAGGATCCAACAGCAGCTAAAAAAATAATAGGTAAAACTGCAAATCTTGAATTTAGAATGGAAGCTAATGCGAGGACCTCACCATTAAGAAAAGAAGAATTTAATTTTAAAGAAAACGAATTTCAAACCGCATTCTTGGAAAGGTCTGTTATTGTTGCTGGCGATAGAGTTACTAATGCAAATACAGGATTTGATGAAAGTGGATTCGCACAAGTAAATATAACTCTTGATATGGAAGGAGGTCGTGCAATGCAAAAGGCAACCTCTGGAAATATTGGAAGACGTTTAGGTGTTTTATTTGTAGAACAAAAAACTAAATCAGAGTTAGTAACAAATGCGATGGGTGAGTCAGTTATTGAGCAAACATCTTATATTGAAAAAAATATAATTAGCCTTGCAACCGTTCAGGCTGTATTGGGAACAAGTTTTAGGATTACTGGCGTTGGCTCTCCAGCTGAAGCAAGTGAATTAGCTTTACTACTCAGAGCAGGAGCACTTGCAGCTCCTATGAAATTTGTAGAGGAAAGAACTGTTGGACCTAGTTTAGGTAAAGAAAATATTGAATTAGGAATGAAATCTATTGTTATTGGTTTTGCATTAGTAGTTCTTTTCATGATTTTTTATTACAGAGTATTTGGCATCGCAGCTAATATTTCACTAATTCTAAACTTAGTTTTAATCACAGGAATAATGTCTCTATTAGGAGCTTCTTTAACTTTACCAGGCATGGCAGGCATTGTTTTAACTGTTGGTATGGCAGTGGATGCAAATGTACTGATATTCTCGCGTATTCGAGAAGAGCTTAAAGAAAAAGATCCTCAGTCAGCTATAAGAGATGGTTTTTCAAGAGCTTTTGTTACTATTTTTGATGCAAATGTTACTACATTAATTACTGCGCTGATTTTATATATTATTGGTACTGGTCCTGTAAAAGGCTTTGCAATTACTCTTTCAATTGGAATTGTTACTTCAATGTTTACGGCAATTATGTGTACCAGAGCAATGGTTAATCTTGTCTACGGTAATAAAAATATTCAGGAACTAAAAATATAATGGATATTAGATTTAAATTTATGAAGTTTAGGAAAATAGCTGGGCTTATTTCAATTACTTTATTTTTTATATCATGTGTATCTTTGGGTTTAAGAGGTTTAAGTCTAGGCCTTGATTTTAGTGGAGGAACTTTGATTGAGGTATCTTATGAATCTCCGGTTTCTCTTGAATCAATAAGAATCAAACTTGATAACAATGGATATCCTGACTCACAAGTTGTAAATTTTGGAACCAATTTAGACGTTTTAATTAAAGTTGCTGATCAAAGTGGTAATAGTTTTGTTGGAGAAAGTATATTTAATATTTTAAGTGATCAAGAAATTCCTATTGAGCTTAAAAGAGTCGAATTTGTTGGACCACAAGTTGGAGATGAATTAAGAGATCAGGGTGGTCTAGGAATGATAGTGGCACTATTCATGATACTAATGTATGTTGCTTTTAGATTTCAATATAAGTTTGCACTGGGAGCTGTGACTGCTTTGGCACATGACGTAGTAATAATTCTAGGAATATTTTCAGTATTTTCATGGGATTTTGACCTAACAGTCCTTGCAGCTCTGCTTGCAGTAATAGGCTATTCTCTTAATGACACCATAGTTGTATCAGACAGAATTAGAGAAAATTTTAGAACTGAGAGAGTTTTGGAACCTATGGATATGATTGATTTGTCACTTAATCAAATGCTTGGAAGAACCCTTGTCACATCTTTTACTACATTACTTGTATTATTTGCGCTGTTTATTTTTGGTGGAGAATTAATAAGAGGCTTTAGTTTGGCCCTCATAATTGGGGTTGTGATAGGTACTTACTCTTCCATTTATGTTGTTGCCAATATGTTAATGTCTTTAACACTTACTCAAGATGATTTAGCAATTCCTGAACCTGAAGGTGCAGACTTTGATGGAATGCCTTAATTTATTAGATTTGGCTTTATTGATTTCAGAATAGATTTATAAATTTTTGAAGTTGCAGAAATAATATTATTTTCCATTATAAACTTTGGATCTCCATTAAAATTACTAGCCAAAGCACCTCCTTCTTGGGCAATTAAACCTCCTGCGGCAAAATCAATAAGACTCACGTCATAACCCCATACTCCATCCAATCTTCCAGCGCCAACGTATGAGAGATCTAGAGAAAGACATCCGCTTTCACGCATATTTAAATTTTGATTAGCAAGCTCTTTGTAAGCTTTATCAAAATTGAATTCGTCATTTTTTTTGGATTTCTTAAAAGATAGCATCGCATTCTCTAACGAATTTTGCTTGCTTGCTCGAATTTTATTATTGTTTAAGTCCGCACCACCGCCTATAGATGCTGAAAATTCTTCTCTTCTGATAGGATCAATGACCACAGCTGTTGTTATTTCATTATCGGTCATTGAACATAAAGAAATTGAAAAGTGTGGATAACCATTTATAAAATTTTCAACTCCATCAATCGGCTTTAGCACCCAAGTAATATTTGAATTATTTACAATATGTCCTTTATGAATACTTAAAAAATTATCTTCTTTTTGGAATTTCATAACTTCCTCAAAAACTAATTCTTCTACTCTTTTCTCAATTGCTTTTATGTATCCATCTGGAGTCCCTTTAGATGAATCTAAACTGTGTACTTTTTTTACAGCAAATTCTAACTCTGCTGCTCCCTTACGCGCAGCCAAAAGGTTTATATTTAACAAAGCTTGTTTTGACATGTCGCTATTGTAATAGAAATGAGGATAATAGTTATATGACTTTGGAAACAAATTTAATAAACATAGTTTTAGTTGATACTATCCATCCTGGAAATATTGGCTCTGTAGCCCGAGCAATGAAAACTATGGGATTACAGAGGTTATCACTTGTTAACCCAAGAGTTTTTCCATCTGGTGAGTCAACTGCTCTAGCTGGTAATGCCACTGATGTTCTTGAAAACGCAAATATTTTTGATTCTATAAAAGATGCTATAAAAGATAGCACCTTTGTCTATGCAACATCTGCAAGAGACAGATCTATTCAATGGCCGATAATGAATGCTGAACAAGCAGCAAATGATATTTGTAATGTAGTTAATTCTAAAAAAGAAGTTTCAATAGTTTTTGGAAAAGAGGATAGGGGTCTTACAAACGAAGAATTGGAACTAGCAAATAAACTTATTGAGATTCCTGCAAATCCGGAATATCCAGTTCTTAATCTAGCAATGTCCGCTCAAATTATTTGTTATGAAATTTTAAAAGCGTCATCTTATGATAGTAAAAGAGAATGGAGAGATTATCCTGAAGTTAATTCTGATCAATTACAACGATTAATTGACCACTTTATTGAAACTGCTGTAGATATTGACGTGATAGATCCAGACAATCCAAAAAAAATTATTTCGCGAATCAAAAGGATGTTTACAAGACTTCAGCCTGATGAAATGGAAGCAAGTTTCATGAGGGGTTTTTTGTCCGGAATAAAGAAAAAATTAAAATAATTTTGATTTGATAATCTTATTTGATTCCATATAATACACTTTTTATCCTGTCCCGTTCGTCTAGAGGCCTAGGACACCGGGTTTTCATCCCGGCAACAGGGGTTCGACTCCCCTACGGGATGCCAATTTACTATAAAGCCCACATTAGTGGGCTTTTTTACCTAGTGGTTGAGAATGTTTTGAGGTTTTGGAGTGTTAATTAGCTATAAAAAATATACATAAAATATATAATTTATCTTCACAAGCTAGCCTGACATTATCTATCTAGATTATCTATTAATAAGAGATGTTATGAAAAAGTTGATAATGATTTGTTGTGTCTTTTTTGCAGTAAGTTGTTCTGTAAATAATGAAGATGATTTAAATAGATTTGAAATACAAAAATTATATCGACTCTATGTAGATGATTTTATTGCCAATGATTTTGAAAGTATTGCTAGTTATTTTGATACCCCAGTTGATTTAAAATCATTTAATGACATTGCGGAAACAAATGAAGATGTAATTCTTTTTTTTAAAGACCTCAAAGCCAATATACAAGAAGGTTACGCATACAGCGTGATAGATAATATTAGTGTAACTAATGTTAAAGATGATACTTATTTATTATGCGCTGATTATTCTAGATACGATAACAATGATAAATTGCTTTTCGAAGGCAGGACACATTATGTTTATATCAATACTTCTGATGGATGGAAGATTAATTCATTAGAACCGAAAGATAGAAGTACCGATGTTCCTTGTGTACATAAATAACCAGCTGTATGCCAGTTTAACTACATATACAAAAATATATATTGCTAAGCAACCAAAGATAACCCAATTAACCCAATTATTCACAATAATTATCCTAAACAATCTATTTTATTTTGACAAACTGCTATGGCATTATTATTTATATGTTTTTTCTGAAGATTTTAGAGAAATTAGGACGAAAAAGAGTTGTGTTGGACAGAGGTCCTTCACACCCAGAATATCATTTAGCTAAACCATGGACTGACAGGTATTATTTGCTATTTAGAAAAAGACCAAAATGGTTTCCTTTCAATATATTCATTCATCGTATTATTGATAATGACCATGGAGTTGGACTGCATAATCACCCTTGTCCATATATTACATTTATTTTAAGTGGCGGTTATTGGGAGACAAACATTAAAAAAGAAAGAAAATGGCGTGGAAGATTTTATGTAGGTTTTAGAAGTGCTGACAATTTACACCGAGTTGACTTAGAGCCAGGCATCAAGCCAATTACAATTTTTATTGCTGGTCCTTTCGGATTGAGAAGAAAAGGAAGAAGTGAATACGGGACTTGGAAATAGTTTTTTTCGAAAATGAACTTATCAAGTTATTAATTTTGGTATTAAGCCTATTTGAGCTAGGACACCAAAAATAATCATTAATATAAAAGCTGCCAGAATTTGTAAATTCTTTTTTTCAATCAACTCAAAGAGATCTTCTAAGACTTTTCTTACAAAATCATCAGCACTGCCCATTAATTTAACAGCTTTTCTTGTCCATCTATCAGTCTTATCAATTAGTGGAAGAGCAAGAGCAGCAATAATGAGCCACACAATACCATTTAAAATCATGTCAATAATCCAGCCAATTAATATCCAATCAATCTTCATAGTTTCATAGTATAACTTTTGATACTATAAGCGAATGAACAAATTATTTACAAAAATATCTACTTTAATTATTGGATTATCAGTCGGTGCAATAATTTATTTTTCTCTATGGTCAATATTTGTTTATTTTGGATACGTAAATTAAGTTAAATTTTTTTACTATTATCTCTATATTTAATGTAAGATTTCATTTTCTCACTTAGGATAAAAAATGAATATATATGTCGGAAACATTTCTTGGGGATTAACAGACCAAGATCTAGAAAACGTTTTTGCTGAATACGGCACAGTCGATTCTGCAAAAATTATTACAGACAGAGCAACTGGTCGTTCAAGAGGCTTTGGGTTTGTTGAAATGAGCGATGGAGCAGAAGCTGCTATCGAAGCATTAAACGGAACTGAAGTTGATGGAAGAGAGCTTGTTGTTAATGAATCAAGACCCAAAGATAAAAGCTAACTAAGACTCTCTAAAGCCTCTATCATTTTTTCTTGAACTTTTTGAACTGCTTTGAATGGTCTAATCATGACTTTAAAGTTGCATATCTTGCCGTCTTCATTCCATTCAATCATATCAACACCATTTACTGAAATGTCATCTATGTATGTTTCAAACTCTAATACAGAATTCATATCATCATGAATTTCCTTTGTATATTTGAACTTTTCCATATTAAAAGACTGACCTGCAGCATGAAGATACATCATTGTGATTTCTTTGCCTTCCATTGGCTTGAAGACAACCGGTGATGAAAATACAGCCTTATCAGCAATAATTTCATCTAACATTTTAAGATCATCACTTTCAATGACTTCGTGCCATTTATGGATTAAATTTTTAGCCTTACTCATTTTTTAAAGTTATATAAAAATATTCATATATTTTAAACATAAAAATATCGAAATATCACAAATATAGTAGTATCTTATAACTAGAGGAGTTTGATATGAAAAATTTATTTTTGTCAGTCTTAATATTACCAGGCTTGCTATTTGGTATGCATCATGAAAAGAATCCAATAATTTTTTATTTGGATTTAGAAATTGCTGATGGAAAATCGGATGGTGTTGAAGAATTTGTAGATTATTTAGTAGCAGCTGTTAATGAGACTGAACCGAAGACAATGTATTACAAATATTGGATTTCAGAGGACAAAAAAAATGTATCTTTAATGGAGGTATATCATTCAAATGAGGACGCTATATTTCATATGAATGCATTTGCAGATGCGCCTCACAGAGATAAATTTCTTGAAACTTTTATTGTAAAGAGCTTTCAAGTTCTTGGTGACACAAATGATGATCTAAAAAATGCTATGGAAGCCTACACGAATGATCATAGGACTCTAATGAATGGATTTCAAAGGAAGAATAAATAATGACCGATAAAGAAAAAATTGAAAAATGTATTGATGTTTATTATGCAGGATGCTGCGAATCTGATTCAGGAAAAATTAAAGAGGCTTTTGACAACAATGCAATGATTTCAGGATACTTACCTGACGGACTCCATGAAATGAACTTAGATGAGTTTTCTGAGTTTGTATCAGCTCAACAACCCTCACCAAAAGAAAAAGGCGATAAAGAATTTCTTGAAATAATTTCATGTGAAATCGTTGGCGATACAGCAATTGTTCAAATTAGAGAGGCATACTTGGGAATGATCTTTATTGATTCATTCTCTTTTTTAAAAAAAGATAATACATGGAGAATTTATACAAAATTGTTTCATGTTGAATCATAAGAAACATATATAGAGGAGAAAAATATGTTAAATAAAAACAAACTAGTACTAGCTAGTGTTATTGGAGCTTTATTTATTGCAAGTTGCTCAAATGAGATGACTGTTGAGTCATCATCAGATAGCGCTGGTGGAGGTAAAGCTTATGCTGAGTTTATGGCATGTACAGCTGGATCAGATTTTAATGCTGAAAATGCAATGAAGATGATAGCTGACTGGCAAAAAATGATTACAGCAGATTCGCTTTTAGGTGCATGGGGGTATGTTCCTGCAGCTGAAACGAATGCTTTTGGTGATACGCTATGGTGGGAACTAAATTGGAGTTCAGAAGAAGAAGCTAATGCAGAGTGGGGTGCTTGGGTTGAAAATGAAGATGCACAAGCTTGGGCTGAGCAATATTCAAATGTAATGGTGTGTGATGGTGAGGGTAGAAATTCTTTCGATGCTGACTATCCAATTGCACCTGGTACATATGGAAGCACCAACGAGAGTGGATACTTTTACAGTGAATTTTATCAATGTAACTATATTGAGGACTCAACAAGAGCAGATGCTGAGGAATTTTTACCAGGTTTTGTAAATGCTGTAAGCAATTCTGACTATAGTGATACTAACTATTCATTTGGAAATTATTTTGCACATAAAAACGAGGATGGTTCTCACGTAGAAGCTGATATTGATTTCTTGTGGGCTAATTTTACCGATAGCAAGGATTCTATGGATAAAGCAGCTGAATCATTTGAAAATGATGTAAGAGACGAAATGTTTCCGTTATTCAGTGAATTTGCAACCTGCGCTGAAGTAGCAGATGTCTATCATAGTTGGACATTTTACAATAGCGATGCAAAAGACTTTATGCCGGACTTTACTTCAAGAGACTAAGTAAAACATAAAAAATTGAAGCTGCTTTACGCAGCTTCTTTTTTTTGTGGTACATTTTACATACTATGATTATTGGAGTTCCAACCGAAGTCAAAAACAATGAAAATCGTGTAGGTCTGACGCCTTATTCAGTAAAGAAAATAGTAGATTCCGGCCATGATGTTTTAATACAAAATAACGCCGGAGCAAATATTGGATTTTTTAACGATCAATATCAAAATGCTGGTGCAAAAATAATTGATTCTGCAGAAGAGATTTATAAATCTTCTGAAATGATTGTAAAAGTTAAAGAGCCAATTCCAGATGAGTATAGGTTTTTAAATAGTGATTTAACCCTATTTACTTATTTGCACCTTGCTGGAGATCCTGAAAACGCAAAAAAATTAATTGATACTGGAGTTACTGGTATTGCTTATGAAACAGTCACTTCATCAGATGGATCTATGCCATTGCTTGCCCCTATGAGTACCATTGCAGGACAACTTGCATTTGTTGTTGGCTCTTACCATTTACTTAAGCACAATAAAGGAAAGGGTGTGATGATTGGTCATATGGATGACATGGATCCAAGGGTGGTTACTGTCATTGGTGCTGGTGTTGCTGGGACACAGTCTATTTTGAAGGCAATTGATAATAAAGCACTTGTAAAAGTTGTTGATTCCTCTCAATCGAAACTTGATGATCTCAAATCAAAATATGGAACAAAAAACATTGAATATATTTTATCGACAAAAGATTCAATTCAAGTTTCAGTTAATGAATCTGATTTGGTAATTGGAAGCGTGTATGTTGTCGGCAAGGAAGCTCCCAAGGTAGTTACTAAAGAAATGTTGTCTTCGATGAATCCTGGCACTGTAATGGTTGATGTTTCCATAGATCAGGGTGGATGTTTTGAGACAAGTAAACCAACTACACATGATAGCCCAACATTTTTAGAGAATGATATTGTTCACTATTGTGTTACTAACATGCCAGGCGCTGTTCCGTTAACCGCTACTGAAGCACTTAACAAAGTTTCACTTTCATACGTTGTAAATCTTGCAAATAATGGTATTCAAAATGCTCTTGATTCTGATGAACATTTAAGAAATGGTCTAAATATTCTTGACGGAAGAATTGTTCATCCTGGAGTAAAAGAAGCTCTAGAATAATTTTTAGGTTAGACATGTTTAAAAAATTAAATTTATATAAATTTTTACTATTTTTTTCATTATTTGTTAACGCATCTGATGATGATAAGAATTCTTTAATAGAGATTTACGATAATCCAAATGACGCCAATTTAATTAATATTGTTGTTAAAGACAATATCGATATTGCTGGCAAAGTTACTTCTGCTGGATCCTTGGCACTAAAAGATAACATTGCAGATACCGATGCTTTCATAATAGATAAATTAAAAAGTGCAAATTACTATATTCTTGGTAAAGCAAACTTATCTGAATGGGCAAACTTTAGATCTGATAATTCAGTTAGCGGTTGGTCAAGTCTTGGTGGCCAAACAAAGCATTTTATAGACGATGCATATAATCCTTGTGGTTCAAGTTCTGGATCTGCTGTTGCTGTTTCAATGGGGATTGTAGATATTGCAATTGGTACTGAAACAAATGGATCAATTTCATGTCCATCATCGATAAACGGAATTGTTGGCATGAAGCCAACCACAGGCTTGGTTAGTAGATCTGGTATTATTCCAATATCATCCTCACAGGACACAGCTGGGCCAATGGGTATAAGTGTTGATATTGTTGCAAAAACACTAGAAGTTATTGCAGGATATGATGAAAATGATCCTGCCACTTCTTCAATTCCATCTAATTTTGATTTTAATTTTTCAAGTGCAACTAATAATATTTCTCTGAAAGGTATTCGATTAGGTTTATTGGATTCAAAAAATTCAAATCCACAAGTTATTGATTTACATGAAAAATTACAAGAAATTGTAAATTCTTTAGGCGGTGAACTAATTTTGATAGACGATGATAGAGATTACCCTGGAGATGCTGAATCTTACGTTCTTCTATACGAGTTCAGAGTGGGACTTGAAGAATATCTAAACAATGCTAATTCTTCTATGAAAAAACTTACGGACATTATTGATTTCAATAATGCTAATAAAGATATTGTTATGCCATATTTTGGACAAGACATTTTTTATAAGTCTATCGTAAGTACTAGTTATCTAAAATATTTATGGTCCAAATACAAAATAAATAAGTCCTATCAGTCTACAAAAGCTCTCATAGATAAATATGATTTAGATGCATTTATCGGTCTGACAAGAGGTCCTGCTTGGAAAATTAATTATGATGGAGGAGATTATGTTGCTATTAAAAACACTATTGAATTTGGTAATGGAGGATATGCTGCGCATAATGGAATGCCTCATATAACAATTCCTTACTTTGAAATTAATAAGTTTCCTGTAGGAATTTCAATTATTGGAGATCGCTGGACCGATAAGATAATAATTGGATATGCATCAGCAATTGAAAAATCAAGATATAATTTCGATACTCAATAATATAAGGATTTAATATGGAAAAAGTTTTAGTAACAGGAGCAACAGGATATATCGGCTTGCATTGTATTCAACAGCTTCTTGATCAAGGGTATGCTGTTAACGGTTCTGTAAGATCACCTGAAAGAAAAGATGAAATATATGATGCTCTTAAAAAACATAATACTCCTACAGAAAATCTTAAAATCTTTACTTTTAATCTCACTCAGGATGATGGTTGGGATGAGGGCATGGATGGTTGTGACTATTTAATGCATGTTGCATCCCCCCTGGCATTAGCAAATCATGGAGAGGAATTTTTTGTTGGGCCAGCAGTATCTGGTGCAAAAAGAGCTTTAAAATTTGCAAAAAAACATAATGTAAAAAAAGTAGTTCTTACATCTTCAGTTGCTGCAATTTTTGAAACAACTGTACTTAAGGAATACTATGATGAAGGCGACTGGTCAGATCCAAACAAAGACACCATTAATCACTATGCAAAAAGTAAAACTCTTGCAGAAATGGCTGCTTGGGACTTTGTAAAAGAAGAAAATAATCCTTTTGAACTTGCAGTAATAAATCCTGCCTTGGTAATTGGCCCTTCATTATCAGGAGATATTGGAGAATCTAATAAAGCTATTGAATTAGTTGCAACTGGAAAAATGCCAGTCGGAGTTCCAATTCAATTTGGATACGTAGATGTAAGAGATGTTGCAGCTGCACATATACTTGCAATGCAAAATCCAAATAGCAATGGTAAAAGATTTGCTTTAAGCGAAAAAGATCTTTGGTATAAGGATGTAGCAAAAATCCTTAGAGCTAATGGTTTTGATAAAGCACCAAAATACAGTGTTCCAGCTTGGATTACTCCTTTGCTTGCAGTTTTTAGTAAAGAATTAAGATTTTCTCTTCCATATGTTGGAAGAGTGAGAAGTGTCAGGGATGCAACAAACGCTAGGGATATTCTTGGCTGGAAACCAAGACCTGCAGAAGAATCTATTGTAGAAATCGCTGAGCAAATAAGAGAATTAGGATTAATTAAATAATTCCTGGAATTATAGCTTTCCTATTTTTTGGATAATCACTAAATTTTTCTTTATACCATTTGTGATGTGATAAAGCTCTTGGGAAAAGGTTTGCAATTACCCAAACTAAAAACACAATACCTGATACGCTCCAAGTAAGTATTGCCCATCCCATCCACTCTATTATTTCTCCAAAATAATTAGGAGCAGAAAGATATTTATATAAAAATGCATGCGGAACATGGTAACCAGGCCCTTTCTTTTTTTTCATTCCCATTATTATGTAATCAGATCTAATGTTGATATACATTCCTAATAAGAAAATTGATAATCCAACAATGAAGACTGGACTTGAAATCCAATTTTCAGAATATTGCGTAAAATAAAAAATACCAAATGCTTGAATGCTGACATTTATAAGATTAAAAAAGAAAGCTGAACATGCAATAGAGATTGGCATTTTAGGGTTAGTCATTTCAATCAAGAAAGGATATATAAACGTCCTATGAATGTAATGGGTTAACCAAATGATAAGGAAAACTTTATGAATGAGTAGAAGCTGATCCCTAACAATTAAAGCATAAATTATCATTAAAATTACGCACGGTGACTCCATTACAACCCACCCAAGTCGAGCAGGAATTTTTATTCCCCAACCATCTTTAATATGACGACCGTATGGTGCGCTTTCAAAAAATAAATACGCAAAAGTTCCTATGCCAATAAGAATCCAGATTAACGACGATATATAAAATATGTTCATATAAAAAATTTGTAAACTAAGTTTACAGCTATGATTCTAAATCATAAACTAAATACATTGTTTGATTTTTTTGGGAAATTTTAAAGTGGATAAATATGACTTTGTTATTTTAGGTGCTGGCTCTGCGGGATGCGTTCTTGCGAGTAAGTTAAGTAAAAATCCTAATTTTAATGTCTGTTTGATTGAAGCAGGCTCAAAAGATAGTGATCCTAGAATTCATATACCAATTGGTTTTGCATTTCTTGGTGATGGTAGTAAATACAGCTGGAATTATGAAACTGTTCCTCAAAAAGAATTTGAAAAAGAAGTAGTTGCTCAGCCTGTTCAAGAGGTTGTTGATTCTGCTGGCGGCACACATAAAGTTGAAACTGAATCAATGGAGCATAGAAAAGGATTTCAGCCTAGAGGAAAAACATTAGGTGGTTCAAGTTCAATTAATGCGATGTTATATGTAAGAGGCCATAAGTGGGACTACGATCATTGGTCTGAATTAGGGAATCAAGGTTGGTCATATGATGAAGTGTTACCCTATTTTAAGAGAGCTGAACACAATGAGATATTTGATGATAATTATCATGGACAAAATGGTCCTTTGAATGTTTGTAAGATTCGTAATCAAAACACTCCTACAGATGATTTTGTTAAGACAGGATCAGAAATATTTGGTTATAACGATGATTTTAATGGAGAAAATCAAGAGGGTATCGGATATTATCAAACTACTCAAAAGGATGGAAAGCGTTGCAGTGCAGCAAAAGCTTATCTTGTTCCTTCACTTGAGAGAGAAAACCTAACAATAATGACAGATACTAATGTCAATAAAATTATTTTTGAGAATAAAAAAGCAGTTGGTGTTGAGTGTCTAAATGAAGCTGGAGAATTAGTCACAATTCATGCTTCGAAAGAAGTTATTCTTAGCTCTGGTGCATTTGGTTCACCACAAATATTATTGAGATCAGGTGTGGGGCCATCTGAAGAAATTCTTAAGCACAATATTGAGCACGTTCATGAGTTGCCTGGAGTTGGAAAGAATCTTCAAGATCACATTGATTATCTTTCTGTTCATAAATATAACTCTATTGAATTAATTGGTTTTTCTCTTAAATCAATTTTTTACAAATTTCCTTTAGAAATTGTTAAATATATTTTTGCAAAAGTTGGTATGTTTACTTCCACAGTTGCTGAGGCTGGAGGTTTTATTAAATCAAGTGATGAAAAAAATATTCCAGATATTCAATTACATTTTGCACCTGCAATGGTAATTGATCATGGCAGAACATCCGTTTGGGGTCACGGCCTCAGTTGTCATGTATGTTTATTAAGACCAAAATCAAGAGGCGAGGTTACTTTAAATTCAGCAGACCCTCTAGATGATCCATTAATAGATCCAAAGTTTTTATCTCATCCTGATGATGTAAAGGATCTTGTTGCTGGTTACAAGAAGATGATGAGTATTTTAAATAAGGAGCCTGTTGCAAAATATACTTCAAATCATACACAAAGACCTATAAATATAGATGATGATAAAGATATTGAGCAGGCAATAAGAGAAGATGCTGATACGGTTTATCATCCTGTTGGAACATGCAAAATGGGCTCTGATGATATGGCAGTTGTTGACAATAAATTAAAGGTTCATGGTATTGAAGGTTTAAGAGTTGTTGATGCATCAATAATGCCAACTTTGATTGGTGGAAATACAAACGCACCTACAATCATGATTGGAGAAAAAGCATCTGATATCATCTTAAGTGATTGGGAATAAATTCAATTGAAGATTTTCTATATTTTTTTAATATTATTTGGCATCACCACTATTGCAGATGAATTCATTGTAATTGACGTAAGAACGTCTGCGGAGTTTAATGCAGGCCATATCGAAGAATCATCTAATGTTGAATGGCAAATCATATCTTCAATAATTGATGAAGTTAAAAAAGATCAAAAAATATATTTATATTGTAGAAGTGGAGGACGCTCACAAAATGCTACAGATATTCTAATTGATCTTGGATACGAAGATGTTACAAATCTTGGCGGAATAAAAGATGCAGCTATTTTTTTAGATAGAAATATAACTGAATGAAAAATTTTTTTAGCTTTTTATCAAATTTTTCTCATAAAAAAATAATATGCTTCGATGGAGGTGGTGTTCGAACTATAGCTGGTTTGGTTTTTTTAAAGAAACTTGAAGCAGAAAGTAGAAAAAAAGTTTCAGATATTTTTGATATGTTCATCGGAACAAGTGCTGGTGCCTTTAATGCTGCCTGTTTTGCATATGGTGGATTTACTGCAGACAAAATTAAAAGATATTGGTCCAAAAGCTATTTAGATCAAATTATGAGAAGCTCTTTTTTCTGGGACAAAGCATCATTAATACAAGCAAGACCAAGATACGAAAGTAATGGTAGGCTAAAACTTTTAGATGAAATCTTTAGATCAAACACTTTACAACAATCAAACAAACCTTTTTTATGCTATGCATATGACATAGAAAAAAGATTACATACAATTTTCGACACAACTAATACCCCAGATATAACATTTAAAGATGCTATTGCAGCTTCAAGCGCAGCTCCAATGTATTTTCCTTCCTATCAAATGCAAGATAAGTCATGGATGATTGACGGAAGTATTATTTCTAATAATCCTACTCTTATTGGTTATGCATATTCTAAAAAAATACTGGAAACTAAAAATATAAAAGTTTTAAGTTTAGGTTCTGGTCAAAATAAAACAAAAATTGATGGAGAAAATTCAACAAATTGGGGTGGGGTTGGATGGTTAAGAAATGACATCATAGGGATGATTTTAGATTCAGAAATTCATAATCAAATATCTGATAGTTTTTTTGAAGATAATTACTTGAGAATAAACTCTCCATTGGGACCAGTAAATAGATTTTTAGATGACGATTCTGAGGAAAATTTAGAGAAGATACACCTTATGGGAATGGAATGGTGGTCAGAGTTTGGTGAGGAAACTCTTAAATTTTTAGAATTCTAAAAACCTTTTAACCAAATGGATAAAAATATATTCATATTATATGCCTTTTTTGTTGACATAAAGGACTCAAATTCGTTTAATGAGTTTACATTAATGCATGCCTAGGGGGGTAGTCGTGAAAAAGTACTTATTATCACTAATATTAATTTTACCTTTATCTGTAGTAGTTTTTGCTCAAGATAATGATGTTGAGGATGAGGTAGAGGAAGTTGTTGTCACTGGAATTAAGAAGAGCTTGATCAGTGCAATTGACATAAAACGTAATAATGTTGGAGTAGTTGATGCTATTACTGCAGAAGATTTTGGTAAATTTCCTGATAATAACCTAGCTGAATCATTAGCTAGAGTTGTTGGTATAGGTATTGATAGAAGTAATGTTGAGGGTGAGAGAGTAGCCGTTAGAGGATTTGGCCCTGAACTGAACTTAGTTACTCTAAATGGTCGTCAGATGCCAACTGTACCTGGTCAATGGGGTGGAGGAAGATCTTTTAATTTTGGTGATATATCATCTCATGGTATATCTGCTGTAGAAGTTTATAAATCTACGAATAGTTCACTTCCATCTGGAGGAATTGGTTCGACAATTAATATGGTTACAACCAAACCATTGTCCATAAATGGTTCTTTAAATTCATTCTCAGTAGACTTATTAAAGGATTCAACTAGTGAGGATGGAACCAAACCTGAATTTAACTTTGTTCATAGTTCAAATTTTGGAAAATTTGGTTTTGCAGTATCAGGCTCTTTCCAAGATAGAAATAATGTTGAAGAAGGCACAAGAGAATCTAACTGGATTACTGTTGAGGATTTAGCTGCTGTTGAGGGTTATTCAAGAGTTGATAAAAATGCTTCTGGGATTACAAATGGCAATCAAAGATCAGACGGTAAGACTTTTTATCAAGAACCATCAGCATATCAAATTAAAGAAAATGATAGAGAAAGAACAAATGCTCAAGTTACTTTCCAATATGCATTTTCAGATAATTTAATGGGTACATTAGATTACACATATTCAAAAGTAGAGTTTAGCTCAGTCGGTCAGATGTTTGGATCATGGTTAGGTGGCTGGACTACTACCCAAGGAACAATTAATAAAAATGGCGTTTACACCGATGTCGTAGTAGGTGATAGAGGATATGACCATCAATTATTATGGGGTGATACTGTTAATGAAAATGCTTCAGTGGGATTAAACTTAGAATGGGATTTTTCTGATAATCTTTCTTTTGTTTTTGATTATCATGACTCATCAGCAGAAAAGGAAGGCACTGAACTTCCTAATGAATTAGGTTTTGTTGCTCCTGCAAATGCTACCTTAACTCATTTCAATGGTGGTGAATCAGGAATAAATACGTTCGCTTACGATAGACCATTTGATGAGGATGATTACACATATGGGTCTTTATATTACAGAGATGCATTTAAAGAAAATCAGATGGAGCAATTACAAATTAAAGGTAAGTGGGAGAACTTAGATGGCGCAATAAGTGATTCTATAAAATCTGTTGAATTTGGTATATCAAGAGCTGACTCGATCTTTAACGATATAAGAATGGAGCAAATAAATAATGCTACTCCAGGAACAGCTGCAAATTCTGCAATATTTAATAAAACATCCACTCATGGTTTTATGGATGCATTCCTGCCTAATAGTTTACCAACTTTATATTATTATGATTTAAACAAAGAACTCGCAATTGAGGAGTGGCAGACCCTTTTTGGAGATATTACAGCTGGACCTATTGATATCAATGATCAGATTGAAGAAACATTAGATGCATTATTTGTTCAGGTTAATATGGAATTTATTGTAAATGACAGACCACTGAATGTTGTTGCTGGCGTTCGTTATGAAGAGTCGGATACAACTTCAACCGCTCTTGAAGCGACACCATCAGTAATTAGATGGGATATGGTTAATGGACTTATATATCCTAGCGGTGGTGAAGTACCTGCTGCTAGATCTGGCAGTAATGACATTGTTCTTCCTCAGTTAGCTATGGCTTATGAGATGAATGAAGACACTGTGTTGAGGTTTAGTTATGGTAAGTCAATGGGTCGTCCTTCTTTGCAAGATCTAAGAAGTTCATTTCAGTTTGGTAATAGAGATTATTTAATACCTACTGCCACAGGTGGTAATCCAAACTTAGAACCACTCGAGTCAGAGAATATAGATCTAGCTTATGAATATTATTATGATGAAGGAAGTTATTTTTCTATAAATTACTTTAAAAAGGATATTGATAATTTTATTAGTTCTGATGTCTCTACAGGATCAATAAGTGGATTAACAAATCCTGCTAATGGTGAAATTGGCGCATACGCTCAACAATGTGTTCAGGCATGGGATCAAGCTGGACGACCAGATCCTGGCTTTCCAGGAGAGTGGGGTTCAAAAGATTGTGTATCACAACAAGCATTATGGTCACAGGGCTGGATGAATATCTATCAGCATATGGGTTGGGTAGCTGTAGCAATGTCTAGAGGAGTTGATGTAACTAATGGGTTTCCATGGGGACAATGTGATTATGATGGATGGTGGAGATGTGAGCCTGGTTATGTGGATGGCACTAGCGCAGACCCACTGGCAATTTTCGAAATCATGAGACCACTTAATTTAGAGTCTGGTTCAGTTGATGGTTTTGAAGTTGTGTTGCAGCATCTTTTTGGAGATTCAGGATTTGGAACACAAATTAATGCAACATTTGTATCTGGCGGAGATGTAGATATCGACAGAGATGATACATCTCGTCAATTTATCCTCCCTGGACTTGGAGATTCTAGCAACTTCTCATTCTTTTATGAAGATTCTTTTGTAACTGCAAGGGTTGCATTAAATACTAGAGGAGAAACCGTTGCTGGTTTTGGAAACTATGATCAACCACTTTATGTTGAGGAAAGAAACCAATGGGATCTATCATTAGCATTAAATGTTGCAGAAGACGCAGTAGTATTCTACGAGGTTCAAAATATAAATGATGAACCAACAAGACTATATGCAAGATATAAAGAAATGTTATTTTTATCTCAAGATCATGGCCCAATTCATAGGTTCGGATTTAGATATAAGTTTTAATATTTTTTATAAACTTATTCAAAAAAGGGGGCTCGAGCCCTCTTTTTTTATATAATATTAAGATGCGTCATGTATATCTTCTGATTTGCACATTAGTAATCTCTTCTTGTGGTGGAGGTGGTGGTGGTGGCTCACCTTCAATACCATTTGCATTGACTTTGGCTCAAAATTTTTTCTCAATCAATGAGGACTCTGTATATTCCGGATCTGTTGCTGCAACAGTCAATGAGTCTGTTACTTTGGAGTATTCATTAACAAATTCGACCTCAAACGGAACTTTAACTTTTTCTCAAAATGCCGATATTACTTACTCTCCGAATTCTAATTATTTTGGACAAGATCAATTTACGTATACAGTAACTGCAGTTGAAAAAAATATAACAAGAAGCAGTACAGTAACAATTACTGTTAATGCTGTAAATGATAGTCCAGAAATTTTAATTTCCTCTACCGCTAACTTAGATAAAAATAATTTAATGTTTGAATCAAATCCAAAGTTCAATGTTGCATACAATGACATTGATAATGACGATTTAGATTTAGTCTTTTCAGCATCTGTAAATCAAAATACCATTCCAACTACATTCCAATCTACTGGAGAGGGAGTTGGAGAAATCACTTTAGAACTTGCATCTTTATCTAC
This sequence comes from uncultured SAR86 cluster bacterium, assembly GCA_902617045.1. Classification (GTDB taxonomy): domain Bacteria; phylum Pseudomonadota; class Gammaproteobacteria; order Magnimaribacterales; family D2472; genus SAR86A. Next base: position 64,763 of record CACMVA010000002.1, on the reverse strand, counting down.
TGCAGGATATTTTCAAGCAGAAATAACTGTTTCAGACGGAAGTCTTACAAGTTCTGACGTTTTTAATACTTGGTTTATAGCAGATAAAAAAATCGTAACTGTTGCTATGGATGATGATAAAAGTGATGGATTTGATTCAGGATCAACAACAAATAAAGATTATTATGTTTATTATCTTGTTGGAGGAGGTTCTTCGTTTGGAAGGACTGATTACTTATTTGTAGCAGACTCTTTAGATGAAAATCTGAATGATGGAACAACCTCAGATACAGAAAGTTTTAGAGACGCTTTATTAAGGTCAATCAATAGCCTCAATGAATCAGATGTATCAGAATTTTTTACGGGTTATTTCGATATTATTGTTGCAGAACCGGTCAATCCTGATGGCTCTTCATTAGCTTCAATTGAGACCGGATGCTATGACTGGGATGAAGATGTTTATTGTATTGGTTCCGGCGACATTAATATGTCTGTTTTTGATGACCTTTACGAAGATAATGATTTAGTTTCTGTTTTAACAACTATAGAAGGAAGAGGTGTTAATCTTGGTAATACAAATATTCAACCTATTGGTTCAAGAACAGAATATGTCTTAATGCATGAATTAGGACATGCTCATGGCGAGATGGGAGACGAATATATAACTGACGATGATAGAGATGTTAGTTATTGGGCAGACAGAAATGTTAATACCACAACTCAATCAGATCCTTCTTTGGTGAAGTGGAGACATCATATTAATGATTTAACTAATGTTCCAGGAAAAAATTTTAAAGTTTGCTACAACTGGTCAGATGGATCTATTGGTCTCTATGAAGATGAAACAAATCCCGAAACTTGTGACTGTTTATATAATGTTTATGATTCTAACGGAAATAGAACTGGGAGGAATCCCGAATGCAATCAAGTAGGTTTGTTCGAGGGAAATTATTATGGTGAATTTGATAACTATAGACCAAAATTCTTAACAATTATGGAAGTTAATACTGATCAGTATGGTGAGGTTAATGTTGAGGGTTTTGCTATAGGATCGATACACAATCAAGGTTTTGTATATGGTGATGATGTAGGATTCACAGAAGATACAAATGGAATAAAATCTGGATTTGATATTGATATAGATGTTGAATATGACACCTCAAAATTAAAGTTAAAATGGTACATAGATGGCGTTGAAGATCCTTCTTTAGAAAACCAAACTCAAGTTACTTTCAATAGGCCGTCTGATAATTCTGTAAAAGTTTATACATGGAGAGTGGATGATTTAACAGGAACTGTTTCAGCTCCAGATGATGTTACAGATATTGATGATTTTTATGAAGGTTTGTTCAACTCAGACTTCTATTGGTATGATTACGATACTGAGCAATGGGGATACAATCCCACTGATAGAACTCAATATGATTACGGTTATATCAATGGCCCAATGGGGGGTACCTGGGGCATTAATTGGGAGAGATGGTAAATATGCATATTAAAATCTTATTTGCAATAATTTTTGCTTTACCCCTTTTAATATATTCTAATGATGAAAAGGTATATAAGCAGTTAAATAAGATTCATGCCAATCCCTTTGATGAGTCTTACATTTTTGTTTTTGATGGATCACCAGAAAGTTTTTCAATAGATAAAATCTCAATAGATAGGCCAAAAGAGAGATCTCTCAAGAAGATTAAATTTTTGACTGATGAGGACGCCTATGCAATAAAAGTTTATGGTAAGGACGGTAAATTTATCTATACATTAGGTATTGGTAATCCTTTTTATGCCAACTATCAACATATAGGTTACGAGGATAGAGAATACATGGGTGGGCCGGTCCGATCAGCCAAAATAGAAGTAGCTATTCCTTTGCATATAGAACCATCATCTTTCATTATTTCTAAGAGAGATGTCAACGGAAAATTAAAGGATATACAAGAAATATCAATTCAGTAACATCTAAATTTAATCTGTTGAAAGCAGTCATTTAAAAGAGTATATTAACTCTCCAATGCGGTACTAGCTCAGTTGGTAGAGCGTCTGCTTGCCAAGCAGAAGGCCGCCGGTTCGAGACCGGCGTACCGCACCATTATTTTATAATCATAAAATATACATAATTGTTAAATTTCTCTTGAAAAACTTTGTTATATTAATATTTTAAATAGGAGAGATTTATGAAAAAATTTATTTATAGTTTTTTAGCATTATTTTTTGTTAGTTCGCAGTCAGTATTTTCTGCTGGGTATATAGCAACTTATTCTTTCACTGTTTCAAACCCATCAGAGTATGTTAAAGCTTTGGATGAATTAATGGATTCTGATTGGGGTAAATCATTTCCAGCAGTTGTAAATTTACATCAATATGTTTTCAATGGTTATGATGATGCTACTCATATCGTTGTTTTAAACTATGAGGATACTGAAAGTCTTGGTAAAGGAACAGAGTCTTTTTCTGATCCAATATTTCAGGCCCACTTAGCACAAACAGCCAGTTTAATTGAGCCTGTTGAGCAATCTTTAAACATGAAGCTTATAAGTGGTGGAAATTATGATCCAGAGAATAATCAGGTTTATACAATATATAGAATGAAAGTAGATGATGCTGCTTCTTACGCAAAGGCTTACTCAAAAGTAACCAAAGCACAAGAAGAAGCTGGAAATGTTGCTGGAAGTTATGGATTAAGGGCACAAATGGGCGGAAGTGTAAATTATTATACACATTATGCATTTACAAGTGCCGGTAGTATGACTGAAGCAATGCAGTCTGCTGAAACGCTATATTCAAGTGATTCATTTGCTGAGTTCTCAAAAGAGGTTGATGGTAATAGAGAAATTAGAAATATCTCAATAATACAAACTGTCAAAGCATATAATACAGACTGAGTAAATTTTATTTTAAAGAGGGAGCTTTATGCTCCCTTTTTTTATTAAATTTACTGCTTTAATATGTACCTGTGAAAACTTATTATTTAGGTTTATTAGTTTTAATATTGTCATCATGTGGAGGCGGTGGCTCCTCAGACCTAGAAAGTATAAGTCCCCCTGAAACAGATAATGATGATTCATACAATGAAACATGTATTGATACTAGCAGAACGGGGATGAAGAGATGTGATTTAAAGCATGATAATTTAGATAGATATTATTATATCTACATTCCAAATAATCTAAATACAAATGTGAGTATTCCAATTTTATTTGCTTTTCATGGTTATGGCTCTTCAGCAATGAGGCATTTAAGTTACACGAATTATTTTCTATTAGCTGATTCAAATAATTTTATAGTTATTTATCCACAAGGAGCAACAACAGCTACTTTGTCTTCACACTGGAATGTGGGTGGTTGGACATCTAAAAGTACTATAAATGACCTCGATTTCGTAGATACAATTATTCGTTTGGTAAAAGATAAAATTGAAATAGATGAGACAAGAATATATTCATCTGGAATGTCTAATGGCGGTTACATGGGATATCACTTAGCCTGTAATCTCAGTAGTAAATTTGCAGCTATAGCATCAGTAACTGGATCAATGACAAATGGTACTTATGATGACTGTAATCCAATTCATCCAACACCTATTTTACAAATTCATGGATTGTTAGACTTTGTTGTTCCATATGATGGAAACGCAGGATCAAAAAGTATTCCTGATGTAATTAATTATTGGGTGAACTATAACTCATGTGGCGATGATCCAGACACAATCATTAAATATGATAATTATTCATTAGTTTCGTATGAAACATATATAAACTGTATAAACAATGTAAATGTTAAATTAATTCTTCATCCAGAAATGGGGCACGATTGGCCAACAACACAATCATATAATGTTAATGCATCTTTTGAGATTTGGGATTTTGTATCTAGATACAATATTTACGGATTAATAGAATAGTTCCAAAAAATATACATAAATTTAACAAAAATTTTAAATCTTGATGATATATTAGAAGTGTTTAAATAATAGGGAGATAATTATGAAATTACTTTTAAGTATATCTTTGCTCTTCAGTTTTGTAGTAATAGCAGATGATCATGTTGAATCATCAGGTTATGAACCAAATGTAGCTGAATATTATGTTAGTTCATTTAAAGAAGGCAAGGATATGGATGATATGATGAAATGGGCTGCAAAGTGGACTAAATGGGCTGAAGAAAGTGAGGCACTAAAAGATTATAGATCTGCAATGTTAGTCCCATATTATCATTCTGGTGAATTACCACATGATTTTGTTTGGGTTGGTATTAGTCCAAATCCTGAAGCACATTATGGTGGCAATGATTATTGGATCAACAATGGTCAGAAACTTCAAGCTGAGTTAAATACGATTCTTGAGTCCGGAAATCAAGCAATTTATACATGGCAAAGAACAGTTTCAGAAACTCCTGATGGTCAAGCTGGTTATGCGGTTTATACCGACTGCAAATTAGGAGACGGGGTTACCTCAGAAGACGTCTATAATGCATATTATGCATATGCAAAAGCAGCAAAAGAACTTGGTGATGTAGCTGGAAGAAAAATGATTTTTCCAGGAGCAGGAACAAGCTCTGATTGGGATTATGACTATGTTCAATTAGTCACAACATCAACAATATCTGATTATGGAAAAAATTGGACAAATTTTTGGTCTGAAAAAGCAGGAGAGATGCCGGAGCTTAAAGCTCTTGAGGACCTTGGTGGTGTTTGTGAAAACGAACGATCTTACAGTATAGTTCCTGTAAAAAATTAAAATATGAGATTTTTAATTTTATCACTTTTATTATTTTCTGTAGGAAATGTATTTGCTCAGACCTCTGAGCAATACACCTACAGAGCAGAATTTTTCTTTGGAAATATCAGTGAGGGTAAAACATATGAAGACGTAAAAGCTCAGAATATGGAGTACTTAGAATTCTTAAAAGAAAACAATCTAAAATACGGGAGAGCGCTTTTTGTTCCAATCTGGGCTGGAGAAACTGAATACGACATCATAGAGTATGGTTGGTGGCCTACTGGCCAAGATCAGTATAAAGAGTGGGGCGCTTACATGAATGATTATCCAAAATGGGCTGAGGAAAATAGTGAATTTGATGATCAAGCTGTTAATACTGACAGAAGTATATCAATGATGGGTGTTCGTGCAAGAGGCATCAGAGTACCTGAAGACGAAAGAGACAGATTTAATTTTGTAGATTTTAGACAGTGCACATTTAAAACCGGTGGAACTATGGCAAAATTGCTTGAACTAAATGCAAGAGTTGAGGCAAGTGAAATTGAGCTTGGAAACAGAGCAGGCTATGGAGAGCATTATTTGAGACCATATAGAGGTTTTGATGCAGATGTAGGCTATGACTTTGTGATTATGCGACATTACTATAGTGCTAAAAAAAGAGCTGATATAATTTCATCAGTTCCTTCTTATAGGGAAATGATGAGTGAAAATGGTTATTGGGATGAGTTTAGAGCTATCTCAAAATGTGGCCCAGAGTCAACTTACAGAATTGAATGGTTATATTATTCAGGATCTGATTAAGATATTTTCTCATTAATTTAAGGGAGTTTTATAACTCCCTTTTTATATTCTAAGACAAATGAAAAAAAATTATTTTTTTTGTAAAAAAAGTGTTGACATCTAATTTAGTAAGAGTAATATTAAAAGTACGGATGGCGACTGACTAGCTACCAACTGCAGACGGGAAGTTAGAGGGAAAACCAGACGGAGAGACCGAAGGGTGAAAGCATTTGCAAGAGTCGATGATAAAAAATAGCTTGCAGATCCACCAAGGATTCAGGAGAAAGAATCCAAGGAGCTAAAGAAAATCTCACTTTAGACCCCTGAGGAATCGATTGAAAGAAACAGAGCTTGTCTCTGTTTTTTTTTGCAAAATTTTTATATGAAAAATTATTCTAATCATGTTGCAGTTATCGGAGCTGGAATAGCCGGACTCACACTTGGAAATATATTACGCATTAACAACATACCATGCGTTGTTTTTGAAAAATCTAACAATGTTAAAGAACAAGGAGCTGGTATATCTATCTCATATAATGGATTAAGGGTTCTAGATTATCTTAATGTTCTTGAAGCCTTTAATAATATTTCTAGACAACCAAAAAAGGCTATTTTTTTTTCAAATAATAATAATAAAATTAATCATATTTCAACTGATATTACGACCGCATCGCGAAAAAACTTATATAAAGTTTTATTAGATAATTATTTATCTTTAAAAGGTGAGATTTATTTTAATCACGAGTTGCAAAATATTAATCAACACAGAAATAAAATTTTTTTTTCTAATAACAATTCATATGATGTGAGTCATATCGCTGCCTGTGATGGAATAAAATCAACTTGCCAAAGCATATTATCTACTTCATCCGTTAAGCCGATTTATAGTGGATATTATATCTGGAGAACAATATTTGAATCCGATCAAGAAAATATTCATTTTCATCTTGGCTCAAATTTTCATGTTGTTACATATCCGATTGATAAAAAAAGGATAAGTCTTGTTGCAGCTATTAAAAGTAAAAACAAAGAAATAGAATCCTGGAAACAAGAAGGAGATTTTGGTGATTTATTAACAGAAGTACCTCATTCAATATTAAATAAATATCAATCTATTAAAAAAAATGATGGTGTTTATAAATGGGGAGTATATATTCGACCAAATGCATTGACTCTAATTGATAAAAATATTTCTTATCTTGGAGATTCTGCTCATCCAATGGTTCCTTTCATTGGACAAGGTGCTTGTATGTCCTTGGAAGATGCCTATACATATGGTTATATGTTGAGCAAATATAACAACGACTTACCTAAGGCACAAAATGAATATAATAAATTCAGAATAAATAGAGTACAGTCAATTTATACCAAATCTTTGAATCAAGGTAAGTTAAATCATTTAAGTAATCCATTCTTAGTTTATTTAAGAAACATATTAATGAAATATACAAATGTTATTAAGTATCGAACTAATCAAATATGGTCTTATGATGTAACATCAATGTTAAAAAAGTAAATTATTTATAATTGGTATATTTTTTGAAATTGTTATAATCCAAAAATGAATCTTTTTTCTAAATTTTTTAAATCCTCTAATCATTCTGCTAAAGAAATTAATTTAAAAATATCATCATCTCTTGAAGATTTTACAAAGAATGAAGTTCTGCCCGGTCTAAATATTTCACCTCATTATTTTTGGAGCTCTTTTGAAAATCTTGTTGAAAAGTTTTCAAGTCGAAATAAAAATCTATTAATTAAAAGAAGTGAATTACAAGAAAAGATTAATGATTGGCACATTCAAAATAGAAATAAAGAATTTAATTTAGATGAATATAAAAATTTTTTAACTGATATTGGTTATTTACAACCAAGAGCAGGTGATTTTAAGATCAAGACATGGAATGTAGATCCAGAAATTAGAAAGATTGCTGGTCCTCAATTGGTTGTACCTGTCATGAATGCAAGATTTGCCTTAAATGCAGCCAATGCAAGATGGGGAAGTCTTTATGATTCTTTATATGGAACAAATATAATTTCTGATGAGGATGGTGCAACAAGAGAGGGAGGTTATAACCCAATAAGAGGAGGCAAAGTAATAGAATTTGCTAAAAAATTTCTTGATGAAACAATACCAATGCAATCAGGCTCATATGATCAGGTTATCCAGTTCCAATTTATTGATGGTGAGCTATCAATGAAATTGGAGGATGGAAAAAAAGTAAATTTAAAGGATATTGATCAATATGTAGGTTATAAAGATGAGGGTGAGGGCGCATATGGACTTCTATTTAAAAATAATAACCTTCATTTTGAAATACAAATTGATAGGTCGCATCCTATAGGTCAAGAAGATAAGGCAGGCATAAAAGATATATTAATGGAATCTGCTGTTACTACAATTCAGGATTGTGAGGACTCTGTAGCAGCTGTTGATGCAGAAGATAAAATTATTGTTTACAGAAACTGGCTAGGCTTAATGAAAGGAAATTTAAAAAGATCTTTTGATAAAAGTGGTAAGTTTATTACAAGAGAACTTAATCCTGATAGAAAATATTTACTAAAAAATGGAAAAATGATCCTGCTTCCAGGAAGAAGCCTTATGCTGGTAAGAAATGTTGGCCATTTGATGACAAATCCAGCAATCAAAGATAAGAAAAATAATGAAGTTCCTGAAGGAATTATGGATGCATTCTTTACTATATGTATTGCTATTCATGACATTATTGGTAATGGAATTTATAAAAACTCTAAGACAAAAAGTATTTATATTGTAAAACCAAAAATGCATGGACCAGAAGAAGTTCAGTTTACTTGTGATCTATTTTCTGAAATTGAAAAAATATTTGATTTGCCTGAAAACACTGTCAAATTAGGAATAATGGATGAGGAGAGAAGAACAACAGTTAATCTAAAAGAATGTATAGAAATTGCAAAACATAGAGTCATTTTTATTAATACAGGATTTCTTGATAGAACAGGCGATGAAATTCATACAAGTATGGAAGCTGGACCAATGGTTACAAAAGCAGATATGAAAATGCAAAAATGGATTAATGCATATGAGAATTGGAATGTTGATATTGGCTTGGAGACAGGATTTAAAGGTAATGCTCAAATTGGTAAAGGAATGTGGCCAATGCCAGACGAAATGTTGGATATGTATAAAACTAAAACAGTTCATCCTAAAGCAGGAGCTAACTGTGCATGGGTACCTTCTCCAACAGCTGCAACAATCCATGCAATGCATTATCACCAAATATCAGTTCAAGATGAACAAGATAAAATCATAAAAAGAGAAAAAGCAAAACTAGATGATTTACTTTTGATTCCATTTATGAAAAAAAATGAATTGCCAACAGATGAAGAAATTACAGCAGAACTTGAAAATAATGCTCAAGGGATCTTGGGTTATGTTGTGCGATGGGTAGACCAAGGTATTGGATGTTCAAAAGTTCCTGATATAAATAATGTAGGCTTAATGGAGGATAGGGCTACATGTAGAATTTCAAGTCAACACATATCAAATTGGTTACACCATGGACTATGCTCAGAAGTTGAGATTGTTGAAATAATGAAAAAAATGGCAAAAGTTGTTGATAGTCAAAATAAAGACGATGTTAATTATCGTAAAATGTCTCCTTCATTCGATAGCATTGCATTCAAAGCAGCATGCGAACTTGCTATTAAAGGGAGATACCAACCAAGCGGCTATACTGAACCAATACTTCATGAAATGAGATTAAGAAGAAAATAACATGAATAAAGGTTATTGGATTGTAAGAGCAAATGTTAATAATCAAGAAGAATATTTAAAATATATAAAAAAAGCCACAAAAGTTGTTGAATCATTTAATGGAAAATTTTTAGTAAGAGGTGGCAAGCAAAAGGAGTTTGAAAATTCTGGTTATGAAAGAACGGTTATAGTCCAATTTAATTCATATAATGATGCCCTTAAATCTTACAATTCCCCAGAATATCAGGATGCTTTGAGGCATGTTAAGCAATCTGCAAATAGGCTATTTGCAGTTGTAGAAGGAGCTTAGACTTTTTGTTTTTGTGTTTCGTCTCTGTGCTTTTTTAAGTATTTCATAAATGGTGTACCGCCAGTCCCTCTAATTGTAGATCCGCCAGTTCCAAATGGATTTTTGATTTGAGCTTGCTTATGTATGTATGAAGCTGCATATTCCAAATGTTGAGCTCTAAATTTTCTAATTTCTTCAAGACAGGTATTGTATGCTTTTATGAGATTTTTTGATCTTGAAATAATTTCTTTAGCACAGGATTTTTTTTCAACATATTCAATCATTTCTCTGTGATTTGTCGGCATATAATCTCTCATCTCATTTAAATAGTGTCTTAAATTGTCATTAGTATGATATATACCTAAAGCTCCATCTAAAAAAGGAATAATACTGCTTTGTGCACCTGTTTCGCCTCTAAAAAATTGAGGCTTATTATTGTATTGATTTTCATATATTAAACCTTCTTTTAGGTCAGGATTATCTTTGGTTCCAAATATATACGGCCTAACTCTATGATAATAAACATAAGGATCACATTTTTCAGGCATTTTAGAAAATATAAAGTTTACTTTTTTTAGAGACTTAGAAATTATTTGTAAATGCTTTAAAAAATCATTATCTTTATTATGTTCTTCTAATCGAGAAAGTTTATATGCTGCATTAATTGCTTCACTGGCAGCATCCTCAATACATACATGAACTGTTACAAACCAATCCTCATCAACACCTCCAAGAAAATTATTAATCAAAGCAACATTATTAAGAGATATTGGCTCGCTTTTATTAATTTTGTACCAATTATGTAAGCAATAACTCGCATAGCTTAAAATTGGTGGCCTCTGTAAATAATTAGCTAATTTAACCCAGGGCTTAGCTATTACTTCCGGAAGGATTTTTTGAGGTTTATGACCGCCCCAAATGAACGCATGCGCAATAAAACTTAAATGCACCATTGCTAGATTAATTTCTTTCTCACTTTTTTTGTTAATTAAAGAATCAATAGAGAATTCATCTTTTTTTAAATTATTAATTGTTGTTTGAACTTTATTGGTTAAAAGCAGTTTTGGAAGTTCAGAAGCAACTTTAGTTAAATTAGATAACGATCTGGCCTTAGTTATGTAATTACGAATTGGTGGAGTTTTTGGTAAAAAAACATGCATATATGAGTATATTTTATACTTATAATTGAAATAAAAAATATCTTTTTTAAGCTATTAAAAAATATTAAACTTTTTTAAAAAAAAGTGTTGACATCTAATTTAGTAAGAGTAATATTAAAAGTACGGATGGCAACCGACTAGTGACCAACTGCAGACGGAAGACCTAGAGAGAAGCCAGACGGAGAGACCGAAGGGTGAAAGCATTTGCAAGAGTCGATGATAAAAAATAGCTTGCAGATCCACCAAGGATTCAGGAGAAAGAATCCAAGGAGCTAAAGAAAATCTCACTTTAGACCCCTGAGGAATCGATTGAAAGAAACAGAGCTTGTCTCTGTTTTTTTTTGCCTTGCAAAATGTCATTTATTCATTAATATCCTCATGTTATGGCTTTTATAAGAACAAAAATAATTTGCACTATTGGACCACAGAGCTCTAATAAGACAACATTATCCAGACTTCATTCAGCTGGTATGAATGTTGCTAGGATTAATATGTCCCATGCAACTCATAAAAATGCAAAAGAGATTATAGATATAATTAAAAGTATTAATGAGACCAAAAATAGCAAGTCATCTAACATTGGAATATTGCTTGATACTCAAGGTCCAGAGATAAGAACAGGTGATACCTCTCTTCCCATTAATCTCAAAGTTGGTGATAAAGTTACATTAACTGTCCGTGATGAGGTTGATGTAGAAACCTCATCCATAAAGGTTAATTATAAAGGTCTTGTTCACAGTGTTGATGTTGGTTCAAGAATTTCTGTGGATAATGGATTAATTAGTTTTAGAGTTCTTTCAAAAGAATCAGATAATTTAGTTTGTAAAGTAATTCACGGAGGAAAGGTAGGCTCAAAAAGACATGTTAATTTGCCCGGCGTAAGATTAGATATGCCTTCAATAACTTCAAAAGATATTAAAGACATTACCTTTGGAATTAAAAATAATGTAGATTTTATTGCTGCTTCATTTGTCAGAAATAAAAAAGATCTTCAAATATTAGAAGACCTTCTTCTTAAACAAAAATCAGAGTCAAAAATTATTGCTAAAATTGAAAATCAAGAGGGATTAGATAATATTGATGAAATTTGTGAATCTGCTTGGGGCATCATGGTAGCAAGAGGTGATTTAGGAATCGAAACTAGTCTTACAGACTTACCAAATATTCAAAGAAAAATTATGCATTCTTGTGCAAAATGGGGCAAAAGATCCATTGTTGCTACTCACTTGCTTGAATCAATGATAGAAAATCCAACACCAACAAGAGCAGAGGTTACTGATGTTGCAAATGCTGTTTATGAAGGTGCTGACGCCATCATGTTGTCTGGAGAAACTAGTATCGGTAAATATCCAGTTGAATGTGTGAAATATTTAAAATCTATATCTAAAAGAACAGAAAAATTTAAAACTTTAGAATATGAAAAAGAACTCATAACACACTCAGATTGGGAGTCAATTGCTGTTGCTGCTAGAGACTTAAGTGAGTCCATAAATGCCGATGGAATAATTGCTATTACAAGAACTGGATCAACTGCTGGTTATATATCAAATGCAAAACCAAAAGATATTCCAATCTACACATTTACCAACAACATAAACACTTTAAATCAATTGTCTTTAGTGGGTTCTGTTATTCCTTTCTATTTAAAGAGATTAAATAATCATAAAAAGACTCTTGAGCATGTTAGGGATGTGCTAAAAAAATTACATAGAAAAAACAAATTAAAATTTGTCATGGTCTCTGGCATATTCTCTGAAAAACACTCTGAAGCAATTCAAATTATTAATTTTTAGTTAATTTTTTTATTAATAAATTGTTACAATACTCATACACATCATATTAATAGGGAATCATGTTTTACACTTTAGATTGGATAATCATTGGGCTTTATTGTATCGGTATTATTTCACTCGCTACTTATGTTTCTAGAAAAAAATCTGGATCTGAAAGAAGTGCTGAAGATTATTTTCTTGCAGGAAGATCTCTCCCTTGGTGGGCTATAGGTGCGTCACTGATTGCAGCAAATATATCAGCTGAGCAAATTATTGGAATGTCAGGTCAAGGTTTTGTGGTTGGAATGGCAATCGCAGTATGGGAGCTTACTGCAGCAATCGCTCTTATAGTGATGGCTAAATTTTTCTTACCACTTTTTTTGGAAAAGAAAATATATACGATGCCACAATTTTTGGAACAAAGATTTGATAAGAGAGTAAGCTTAGTTCTGTCATTTTTTTGGTTAACCGTATACATTTTTGTAAACCTTACTGCGGTGCTTTGGCTTGGTTCCCTAGCAATAAATACTTTGACAGGAATGTCCTTAGTAAATGGAATGATTCTTCTTGCGTTTTTATCTTTAGCATATTCACTTTCAGGAGGATTAAAGGCAGTAGCAATGACTGATATTGTTCAAGTAATTTTGTTAATCTTTGGTGGACTAGCAGTTTCATATATTGCTTTGACTAAAATAGGTGATGGAAATATCACCGCAGGAATGATTCAAGTTTATCAACAGATGCCCGAAAAATTTGACATGATATTGTCTCCTGACAATCCGTCATATAATAACTTGCCTGGGATATGGATTCTAATTGGTGCAGGAGTTTGGATCGGACATTTTGCATATTGGGGATTTAATCAATATATCACTCAAAGAGCTCTTGGAGCTAAATCTCTTAAAGAAGCTCAAAAAGGAGTCATGTTTGCAGCTTATTTAAAACTTTTAATGCCTTTAGTTATAGTTTTACCAGGAATATGTGCCGCAATTCTATTTCCAGTTTTAGACAAGACTGATCAAGCATATCCAACTATGATGATTGAGTTACTGCCAAGTGGTTTATTAGGATTAACTTTTGCTGCACTAATAGCTGCTATCGTTTCTTCATTAGCATCTATGACAAATAGCATTAGTACTATTTTTACAATGGATATCTGTAGATCATTTTCAAAAAATGAAATTCAACAGCAATCTTTAATATTAATTGGAAGAAGTGCTGTGGTTGGGTCCATGCTTATAGCGCTAGTAATGGCAAAACCCATCTTAGGAAACTCTGATGAAATTTTTCAATATATACAAAATTTTACTGGTTTATTTACACCTGGAATACTTGTAATATTTCTTGTGGCTTTATTTTGGAAAAAAGCTACAACTCTTTCAGTGCTTGTAGCTGCGATACTTTCAGTAGTTATGTCTATATTCATCCAAGCATCTTTTCCAGATTTCCCATACATTCACAGAATGGGTGTTGTTTTCTTTGCTTCGGGAATGGGATGCTTCTTAACATCTCTAGCTCAAGGGTATTTAGATCAAGAAAAAGCTATTGACTTAAACGGAATAAACTTTAAAACATCAAAAGCATTTAATGTTAATAGTTTTATTATTGTCAGTATTCTTACTTTGATTTATGTAACTTTAGGATAAGCATTCATGAAAAAAATATTAATATTAATTTTCTTAAATTCGTATATTGTTGCTGATGTTGATTGGTCAAATAATAATGAATGTAAACTTCCTGATTATTCATCTTTTGTGAATAAAATTGTCAATGAAATGACCTTGGAACAAAAAGTCGGTCAAATAATAATGCCTGAGATTAATAGTATTTCGCCAGCTCAATTAAAAAAATTCCAACTAGGTACCATTCTCAATGGCGGTGGTGGATTTCCAAATCAAAATAAAAATAGTGACATTCAAGATTGGAAAGACTTAAGTGAAAGCTTCTATGATGCGTCTCCAGAGGTTAATGGGATTAAGATACCAATTCTTTGGGGAACAGATGCTGTTCATGGCCATAATAATGTTATTGGCGCTACCATTTTTCCTCATAATATTGGTCTTGGATCTACAAGAAATCCCAGTCTGATAAAAAAGATTGGAAGTGCTGTTGCAAAAGAAGTTGCATCTACTGGAATTATATGGACTTTTGCTCCAACAATTGCTGTACCTCAAAATGATACATGGGGAAGAACATACGAAGGATACTCTGAAAACTATAATTTAGTATCTGAATTGGGAACGAACTTTATACTAGGTTTACAAGGCGAAGGAGATTCTTTCCTTAGCAAAAATAAAGTCTTAGCTACCGCTAAACATTTTTTAGGTGATGGCGGAACTGATCAAGGAATAGATCAAGGTAATACAATAATTTCAGAATCTAAACTTAAAGAGATTCACGGAACTCCATATTATGATGCCATTGACTCTTGTGCATTATCAATAATGGCAAGTTTCAATTCTTGGAATGGCAAAAAGTTACATGGAGATAGATATTTATTAACAGAAATTTTAAAAACTCAAATGGAGTTTGATGGTTTTATAGTTGGTGACTGGAATGGACATGGACAGATACCAGGTTGTGAGGATGCAAATTGTCCACAAGCATTAAATGCTGGCGTTGATATTTTTATGGTTCCAACTGAGTGGGAATCCCTTTATTGGAATACTCTTGATCAGGTTAATAAAGGAATAATTCCAATAGAAAGACTCAATGATGCAGTTTCACGAATTTTAAAAGTTAAAAAACATCTTGGACTTTTTGATAACAGAGCACCCCATAACTATAAAGAGAATTATATTGGAAATTCAGATCATAGAAATCTTGCACGACAAGCAGTAAGAGAATCTATAGTGCTGTTAAAAAATAATGATGTCCTTCCAATGAATCCAAAGAAGAATTTTTTAATCATTGGAGACCAATCCAAACAAATCGAAAATCAAATGGGCGGTTGGACCATTACGTGGCAAGGAAAAAGCTGGGAGGGAGTTTCACTTTCCAACGAAGACTTCCCTAATACCAAAAGTATTTATGAGTCTTTATCACAACATATTCTGAATCTTGGCGGTAATGTTGAATTTTCCAGTGATGGCTCATACTCACAAAAACCTGATTATGTAATTTTTGTATATGGTGAAACTCCATATGCTGAGGGAGAAGGAGATATTGATGAACTCAATTTTTCAAATTCCAATGAAAATTTAATAAAACTATTAAAAGAGTTTAGTAAAAAGGATATCTCAACGATTTCATTATTTTTAACAGGAAGACCTTTAATTACAGATAAGGAAATCAAATATTCTGACTCATTTGTTTCCATTTGGTTACCAGGAACAGCAGTTGAAGGAATGAATGACGTTATATTCAGCAATCTTGATGGATCTATTAATTATGATTTTAAAGGCAAGCTATCATTTTCTTGGCCAAGCACTTCTTCTGATAATCCATTGAATTTTAACGACAAGAACTATTCTCCAAAATTTGAATATGGATATGGATTAACATACAAAGAAACAAATGAATAAAGGGCTCTTAGTTGATATTGGTGGTACCAATATGAGATATGCTATTGCTTCAAATGACCAAGAGGATATTTCAAAAATTAATAAAACAGAATTTGATACCTTAGATTTTGAATCTTTTCTCAGAAAATTAGTTATTGATAACGAAATAGATATATTAATCATTTCTATTGCAGGCCCAAAGATAAACAATTCAATTAGAATGACTAACAGAGATTATTCAATAAATTCAAATCAGTTAAAAAAAAATTTAAATCTTAAAGAATGCATCATACTTAATGATTGGGAAGCTATTGCTCATAGTTATGAATATATCTCTAAGGAAATTGAGACATTAAAAGATGGATCAGCATTCAATAACACAAAACTTTTTTTAGGCCCTGGAACGGGCTTGGGAGCTGCAGTATCCATTGATGAAATTGTTTTTCCAACAGAAATAGGAAACACAATTAATTCAAGCCTAAAATTGCAACGTAATTATGATATTCAAGACGATAGTCTTTTGGTGCTTGAGGATCTTGTATCAGGCACAGCAATATCAAAGATATATGAATTAAAAACTAATAAAAAATTATCATCTGAAGGTGTATACGAGAAATTTAAAGAAAATGATGAAATCGCTGTAAAAGTAATAAACGGCTTCATTAAATCTCTTGCAGAAACTTTATCAGATTTAGCTTTAACATTTTTACCAGGCGAGGGTATTTTTCTTGCAGGAAGCTTGATTCGAAGCCTTTATAAAGACATAAATAAAAATGATTTTAATAATGCTTTTCTAGGAAATAGAAAAGATGCTCATAAAAATATTTTGGATATGATATCTATCAATGTGATTATGAAAGAAAGAACTCCTTTGTATGGAAATCTCAAATTATTTAAGACTATTACAAAAGATTGTGTATAATCTTCACCCATAATGGCAGATAAAAAACAAACTAAAGTATATTTAATACCTGAAGATGAAACACGTGATAGTCATACCTATCATTACACAGCTATTAAGACAAGAAAGTTTACTCTTGAAAATAAAAAGATGAGACTAAAAAAATTCAATCCTGTAAAAAGAGTTCACGAATGGTTTGTTGAAGCTAAATTACCGCCTCATAATTAATTATTTGTTAATCTTATTTCTGTCGAAGAAATATCATCTCTAAACATTTCTTCATCAATTCCAGTACATCTATCTACAATAATTTCTGGAACATTTAAGTTTTTGAGTGAAATAAATTTTTTATTAATCTTTCTCCCGAATACTAGAAAATTTATGTTGTGATCGTTAAACCTTTGAATATGATTCATCATATCTTTGTAGTTTTTATAAAATTTTTCGTCAAATACCCGCATTAAAGTATCCGCTCCAATTATAAATACTGAATTTGGAAACATCTCAGCTTTCTCACTAAATCTACCAGCAGAGGTGAGCATCCAACTTTCATCATTTTGAAATTGATCAAGAGTTCTTTTTATCTCATAAAATGTTAATGGCGGCTTATCAGCGTTATTAGCACATATCTCAAATGTAGTATGCATACCGGTTTTTTTTTCAGCTAACTCTTTCATTTTTATGTGTCCCTCATGTAGAGGATTAAATGAGCCAGGAAATATGAGCTCTGGGTTGCTCTTATTATTGGATATAAATCCTACTTTGTTATTAAATAATTTTACCCATGATTTTTCTGCGCTAACTTTATTTATTGATATATCTTCATCAATTTCAGGAATGTTATATTCAAAACCGCATGAATCTGCCAAAAGACTAATAACACATGCAGTGATAAGTTCTTCCTCTTCTTCTCTTGTTCTTTTGCCTTTATCTAAATAGCATTCAAGATATTTTGTATAGTCATATGCCTGAACAACAATAAAAAATTTATGATCTCCTTTTTTTTCATAAGTTGTTGCAAGATTTGCTGTAATAGAAATTCCTAGGAGATGTTTTGTTTTTGACGTAGTGTTAATTTGTTTAGATTTTTTAAAAGCGTTTGCTGCCATATTTAAACATGTATCTAAAGAACAATAATGATCAGGTTTTTTGTTTAAAAAAGAGTTCATAGATTCTTTTGAGTAGGGTATATGTGACTCTAAAATAGTATTACTTGCTCCAGGAACCTCTAGAAGAGCTGATATGGCATTAGTTCCACCTCCGCTAGATACAATTGTAAGCCTGTAGGGAGATTTATGAACTTCGTTAACGATGTCTAAATATTTTTTCAATTATCTTCGCTTAAATATATTTATTTTAACCCAATATTTATAATTCATTGTTAGAATAAATCATGCTCACAAAAAAAAGCCTGATTTATTTTCTATTTCTATTTTTTTCAAATGAATTTTTATCTGATTCTGTAGATAAAGTCACATATGCATCTTGGAATAAACCCGATGTAGAAATATTGTATGTTCTTCCAAAAGAAATTAATGAAAACACAAAAGTGTTATTTATTATTCATGGAAATTCCCGAGACGTTGAAAAATATCTCAATCAGTGGATAGAACCATCTAAAGATAAAAATGTAATTTTAGTGGCACCATATTTTGATAAGGTTAGCTATCCAAATTTTGCAACACTTCAAATGGCAACATCTTCTGGAAAAATTTTAAAAGACCAATCAAATAACTTAAAAAACTCATTGTCCTCATTTTTTTCATATTTTAAAAGTAAATACAACTTGAGTAGTTCGTCATATTCAATATTTGGATTCTCAGCTGGATCTCAATTTACTCACAGATATATGCTATTTAGCGATGATAAACAAATTGATAAAGCTGTTCTTGGAAGCGCAGGCTGGTATACATTTCTAAATAATGAGCCTTTTCCATACGGTATGAGAAATATGCCAATTGATAGAGACAGATATGAATGGTTTTTATCAAGACAAGTTCTTTTTATACTTGGCGCTAAAGACAATGATCCAAATCATGAATCACTAAATAATAGTATAGGTGCAAGAAAACAAGGTACAAATAGGTTTGATAGGGGGACCAGTTATTTTAAAAATATAGTTAATTTTAGTGAAAAAAATAAGATTCCATTTAGATGGCGCTATAAAGTCATTTCTAATTTAGACCATAACACAACAATTATGTCTCAAAATGCCATACCATTCTTACTTGAAGGTCTTGATTATTAATCCCTTAGGGTATTTTCTTTAATAAATATCTCTGCTTTTTTAAATATATCTTTTTTTCTTTCTTTATTCATTTTCTCTAAGGACCTAGTCATAACTGCTAACCTCGGATTGGCTTTGAAGAAGTTAATATTCTTTTCAACAAATCTCCAATATAAGCCATCAACCGTATCGCACCATTCGTCTTTTTTATAGTTAGACATTTTAAGCATATAACTTGATCCACAAATGTATGGTTTGGTAGAGAATATTCCACCATCAGCATATGAACCCATACCATATACATTTGGAACCATAACCCAATCATATGAATCGATATACATTTCCATAAACCATCTATACATTTCGTTAGGATTAATACCTGTTAGATTCATAAGATTTGCAATGATCATTAATCTATTTATGTGATGAGAATAAGCAAATTTACTTGATTCATTTATTGCATCATCTAGGGGAGGGATGCCAGTAGTTCCTTTATACCAATTAGAATTTAACTTACCTTTATGAGACCAAAAGTTAAGATTTTTATACTTAGGCATATTTTCCCAATATACACCCTTAATAAACTCTCTCCATCCTAAAACTTGTCTTATAAATCCCTCCACAGAATTTACCGGAATTTCTCCATTTGATTCGTAATATTTTTTTTCTGCTTTTTCAATACAAATTTTGGGATCGAGAAGCCCACAATTAAGATAAGGAGAAAGTAATGAATGAAACATAAAAGTATTTTCTTTATTTATCGCGTCTTGAAATGATCCATAATTTAAAAGATATCTCTCAATGAAGTCATCTAACAAATTTTCAGCTTCTTCATGAGTAGTAGCCCAATTAAAGTTTTCCAAGGTACCAATAGAATTTGGAAAACATTCCTCTACATCAACCATGGCATCAAAAGTTATTTGATCGGGCACTAATTTTTTTCTTTCAGGAATATCCGACTGAAGCTGCTTAATTCCCTTTCTATTATCTTTATCGAAATTCCATTTATCTCCAATAGGCTTACCTTCATCATTCATAAATATATTGTATTTTTTTCTTAGCCAACGATAGTAATATTCTTGTATTCTTGTTTTTTTATCTGATGCCCAATCAGTAAAATCCTCTACATTTGAGATAAATTTTTTATCTTCTAAAATTTCTAATTCGATATTGTTTGATTGTGAAAAAAATAAGAGGTCTTTATAAATCTTAAAATCTGATGGTTTTGAAATCTTAATTTTATTTATATTGTTTTTATCAACAATTTTAAATAAAGCATCTTTTAAGTTTTGGTTATTTTTTTTAGTAATTTTATGATGAATGATATTGGTATGTTTAACTTTTGTAACTAACTTTCTAAGAGATGATATTAGAAGTGTAATTTTATGTTTATGATGCCTTATCTCATAAAAAGTATCTAATGGCTCATAAAATAATAAAACATCATCATTATTTAGGTTATTTAAAGCTAAATTTGATAATGATAATTGGTCTGCAAAAACAATTCTTAAAACTTTCATTTTTTATAAAAGGGGTTGGTAAGGACATTCTATAAAACAAAACATACAAGAACAAGTTTGACATTTATGTTACATTTATGTAACATAATTTGCATATCTGTCACATAATTGACACATAGGAGGGAGCTATGAAATTATCAAATTTAACTTTATTTTCATTTATTTTATTTAGTTTTTATGATGTTCAATCGGATGAAGTAATTTTTAACGATGCAAAGAGTGATCTTGAATTAGAATCACCTTATATAGATGTTATTTACGATAAAGATAAAGTATCTGAAATATGTCCTAAATATTCTATTGGATGTTATTTATCAAAAGATGGAGGCTATATTTTAATTAGTGATGAAATACCATCAAATCATCACGATGTAGTTTTATACGGTCTTTATAGTGATTATTTGCAACACAATAATTCAGGACTGATTAATGATGTATTAACTTGTGATTTAAAAGTAAATTATCTTAATGAAAACCAAAAACATGAACTTGCTAGGCTATATTCTGGTCAATGTGATTCTTTATTTAGAAACAAAGTAATAGTGATGAATTAAAATTAAATAAAGTTTTATAAAAACCCAGAAATATTTCTGGGTTTTTTATTTAAACAATACAAATAATATTAAGTTTATTTATAATCTTTCTTATGAATTCTCCAAAGATAATTTCATTAATTTCATTAATACTTATTTCTTGCTCGTCCGAGAATACTAAACAAATAGAGGCAAATTTATTAATAGAACCTAATTTTGAATTTTCAGCAGAATTTTTTGAATGTAAGCTTAATGATGGTTATACCTTGCTTAATCTTGAATCGTTTCTCTCAACATTAGTAAGATCAGATTTAGAGCAAAATAATGTAAAATACGATATTAATGTCTATTTCCCTAAGCCAAATTATGTGAATCAATTTATTATCAACGTAAAAAACTTTTCAGATCAGGATATATATAACTATATTCTTGATAGATTAAGTAGAAGGGGATTTGATGAAATTGCTAGTTGTAAATTTGATAAGGAGGAGTTTTACGGACAAAGCTTATTAGCAAATGAAATTGAAATAAATAACACTGACTATGTCTCTGAAATTTTACGATGTGAATATAACGAGGGATATAACTATGGAACTTTTAGAATTGCAATAGAAAGATTTGCTTTGGAGATAAAATCACTAAACATATCGTACGAAGCTTTATATCTTCATAAAAAAGATAATCCAAATTCTTTCATATGGATAAATAATATTTATAAAGAAAATTTTTCTAGTGAGATTAGCTCAAACTGGATCAAAAACCCAATAGCAGAAAATATTAAAAAAGAGTTTATTGAAAATGCTAAATGTATCGATGCAAGGGCATATGATGCTTTTCTTATAACTTGAGTATTTATAAAAATAGGGAGCATATTGCTCCCTTTTTTATTATAATTTCCCGACTAAAGCGGGTGTGGTGTTAACGGCTAGCACAATAGCCTTCCAAGCTATTGGTACGGGTTCGAATCCCGTCACCCGCTCCAATAACCTTTGATAAAAGTTTCTGAGTAATCAGAACCTACAATCAAAAAAAAGCAGGCATATTTTGCCTGCTTTTAAGACCCAGGGGATATGAACTGTGAGGATATTCAAAGGCCTTTAAATATTTGACTAATTAATTAAAGAAAAGTTCATTAAATTTAATACAAAATAGACAAAGGAACCTAGAATTAAAAAAGATCCGAATGGCAACTCACTATCAGTAGTTTTCTTAGAAAATATAAAGTAAAGACATCCCAAAAAAGACCCTATTAATAATATTACTGGTAAGGCTATTGGACCATGGATCGAACCAATTCCACCAAACAAGATAAAGTCTCCTCCGCCAATACCATCCTTTTTCTTAATAACTTTAAACATAAGATTTATTAACCAAAGTGAAGAGTAACCAAAAAAAAGGCCGTAAATGGTGAAAAAAATCGGCTTGATGTCTAAGATCAAAAAAGTTTCATCAATGAATAATTGATATTTAGCATTAAAAGTTATTCCTATAAGTACTATTAATAAATTTATGTATACAGGTAAATATAGATATTTGTAATCAAGAAAAAATAATATATAGAAACAAAAAATAATTATTGTATAGACAATAGCTGATAGACCAATTCCATAGTTAGTTATAAGTAAAATACCAATTAATAAAAAAAATATTTCTGTAAACGGATAAAATTTTGAAATATTTGAATTGCATAACTTACATTTTCCACTTTGAATAACAAACCCTAATAAAGGTATCAAATTAATAGCATCAATTTTTTTTGAACATGATGGACAAGAAGATCTTATTTTAAATAAAGGAAATTGACTATTAGGAGCAAGCCTATAAATTATTGTCGAACAGAAGCTTCCAACCGATAAAAAAAATATTGAAATTATTATTAAATCTGCAATTGAAAACGAACTTATATTTACAAAAACTGGATTATATATATTAATCAATTTCTATTTTTTTGTAATATAAAAACAAAATGTTAAAAGAAATAAAACAGGCAATGCGTAAGCACCAATTATTAATAATTTATCAATCATTTATATTTCCTGATGCTAATGCATCAACTCGTCTAAAATCTCCATATCCATAATACATACCATCACTAAACATTATAGTTTGAAGACATGTCAAAGGGAGCTTTGATTCAGTTTTATATCCCATTTTTTTTAGGTTTTTCTCAATTGTATTATCTAATGTAAATTCATATTCAAGAATATCTGGATACCACTGATGATGAATTCTCTTTGCTGCAGTTGTATCTTCTAAGTTCATATTAAAATCTATAATGTTTACAATTGACTGTAATACTGCTGATATTATTCTTGCTCCTCCTGGACTTCCCGTTGTAAAAAATAATTCTTTATCTTTGAGCACTATTGTTGGAGTCATAGAGCTTAAAGGCCTTTTAAATGGTGCTATTTCATTTGCTTCTGCTCCAAGTAAATTAAATTGATTTGGTATTCCTGGAGCAGCAGAAAAATCATCCATTTCGTTATTCATTAGTATTCCGGTTCCTTCAATAACAACCTTTGAGCCAAATGTAGAATTTAAAGTGTATGTCATAGATATTACATTACCTGTTTTATCTACTACAGAAAAATGGGTTGTTTCATGGCTTTCACCATCCATATATTTTCCAGGATTGATTTCATTAACAGGTGTTAATTTTCCAATTTGAATATTTTTATTGATGTCATTGGCATATTTTTTACTGATTATTTTTTTTATAGGAACATCATAAAAGTCTGGGTCGCCTAAATATTTTGATCTGTCCGCATATGCAAATTTCATAACCTCAGTTAATAAATTTATATACTCTAGTGAGTTATGACCAAATTTTTTTAGATCATAATTTTCAAGTATGTTTAGCATTTGTATTACGTGAAGACCTCCTGAGGAGGGTGGTCCCATAGTAATAATCTCAGTATCTCTATAATTTGAGATTAACGGTTCTCTCCAAACTGGAGAATAATTTTTTAGATCTGATTTTGAAATAAGACCATTATTTTTTTTAATTTCACTAGATATCTTCTCAGCAATTTCACCTTCATAAAATCCTTTCCTTCCCTTAGATGCAATTATTTTAAGAGTATTTGCTAAATCCTTTTGAACAAGTGTTTTATTTTTGAAATTAGGGTAATGTAATTGAAATATTTCTTTAGTTTCTGCAAATAAAGACAGGGATTCACTATATCCTAATAATATATCTGCTAGAAATGGAGTTATTTCAAACCCGTTTTCTGCATAATAAATTGCATCTTCAATTAATTCATTCCATGGTAATGATCCAAATTTTTTATGAACCTCCCACAAACCCGCTACTGTTCCTGGAACCCCAATTGCTAAATAACCAACTGTAGATAGGTTTTTATCATTAAAAGAACCATCTTTATTTAAATACATATCTTTTGTTGATAGCTCAGGTGCTTTTTCTCTAAAGTCTATGGTGTAAGGTTGTTCTGTTTCCTTATCATAAATCACCATAAAACCGCCTCCACCAATATTGCCTGCTCTTGGCAAAACTACTGCAAGTGTAAAAGCAACTGCAATAGATGCATCATATGCGTTACCGCCTTGATTTAGAATTTTCTCTCCAACTTGAGTAGCCAAGAAATGCTGAGTTGTTATCATTCCGTTTTTACTAGAGGCTATTTCTTTTTGAGCAGGTTCGTAACCTAAGGAATTAAGGTAAGCTATAGGTTCTGTTGTATAAAGGTGCGTTGATGCAATCAATGCAACAACAAACGAAATATTCTTCTTATTTAAAACTTTCATTAGCAATATTTTTGGCCCATTTATAATTTGCTTTGCCATTTGGAGCACGCTCAACTTGTTCCACAAATATTACTTTCTTAGGTAGTTTATAACCAGCAATATATGATCTGGTTGCGTCTACTAGAGAATCTTCATTAATATCTTTATTATTTTCAAGAGAAACAACAGCTACCACTTTTTGGCCAAACTTTTCGTCATCAACTCCAACAACAAGACAATCAAAGACTTCGTCATTTCTTTTAATAGCTTCTTCTACTTCTTCGGGATATATTTTTTCTCCAGCAGAATTTATACAATTACTTCCTCGTCCTAGAAGAGTTATTGTTCCATCTTCTTCAAGTTTGGCATAATCACCAGGAAAGCTATATCTAACTCCATTTACTTCTCTAAATGTTTCTGCAGATTTTTTTTCATCTTTATAATAACCAACTGGAACAAGACCACTTGTTCCAATTAGACCAATTTTTTCCGAACCTGGCTTTAGAATCTCACCATCATCAGCAATTATAATTACACCTGGGTTAATTGAAAATTTTGCAGTTTTTGGTGGGTTGTCTCTGGTAGACACCGAACTACCCATACCTCCTTCTGTTGATCCCATTGTATCCATTAGCATCATATCATGATGCCTTAAAAGACCATTCTTAATTTCTTCGCTCCACATAACACCACTAGAAATAATGACTTTAACACTGCTTAAATCATATGGTTTTCCGGTTTCTTCTGCTCTATCCAAAGCGTCTAACATTGGTTTTGCAAATGCATCACCAACAATAACAATATTTGTAGTTCCTGTATCTTCAACTTGTGTCCACATTTGATCAGGATCAAATCCTAAATTACGAGATGTAACTGCTGTACCACCAAGAAGAAGAGGTAAAAAAGCGCCAAGCCACATTCCTGTTCCATGCATAAGCGGGCATCCAATTAAACTTTTTATAAATGTATTATCTTTTTTAAAGTTATGAATTTGTTCCTCTAGATTATTTATATCTTCTGGAACGTCATAACCCATTGCTTTCAGTGTTCTAAAAAGAAAAACCAGGAATTCACCTTGTTTATACATTACTCCTTTTGGCATTCCAGTTGTTCCGCCTGTATAGAGCATATAAATGGTATTTGGATCTCTATGAATTCTTTCCATAGGATCACAGCTATCAAGTAGCTCTTCAAACTTTAGTGAATCATCAAATTCTGATTTAGTACCATCAGCAATTTCAATCCAGGCTTTAATATTTGGAAGCGAGCCTGAAATCTCTTTAATTCTGCTGCTATAACATGCATGATAAAAGACAGCCTCTGAGTCAGAGTTATCAAGGAGATAAATTAACTCTTCAGCGACATATCTATAGTTAACATTAATTGGAACACCACCAATCTTAAAGATTGCATTTTGACCGATAAGATATTCATTTGAATTGTTTAAATAAAGTCCTGCCTTTGAGTTTGGACCTAATCCAGCATTTTTTAATGCTGTTGCAATCTTACTTGATTGCAAATCATAATCCTTCCACGAAATAATTTCGTCACCACATATCAAGGCGTCATTTTCAGGAACGATATCTGAAATCATCTCCCAGACTGATGCAAAGTCTAAATTCATTTCATTCTCCTCTATTAAGCTAGTATTTTAATATGCTATATATTAAATATAGTATCGTTATAATAATATTTATAAAAGTAAAATAATATTAATCACATAAAATGACTGATTCAAATCAACTATTCAATGAAATCGTATCTGAATTAACCAAACCTGGCGAAATTTTTGAAACACGAGAAACTCAGGATGAAAACGGTAATTCTTTCAGCGAATATGTAACGTTTCCTGACAATTTAAAAGGATATTTTGATTTTGGCTTACTTCATGCAGATAAAGATTTTTTAGTTTATGAGTCTGAGAGATATACTTTTAAAGAAACAATCTCAAAGGCAGCTCAAGTTGGAAATGCTCTTATCGAAGAAGGGGTTCAAAAAGGGGACAGAGTTGCAATATGTATGCAAAATAACCCAGAGTTTATTTTTGCATATATGGGTATTGTTGGAATAGGCGCAGTTTGTGTTCCATTAAATTCTTGGTGGGTTCCTGATGAAATAATTTACGCAATGGAGCATTGCGATGCAAAAGTATTATTTGGAGATCAAAAAAGATTAAAAGGACTTGAATCTCTAACAAGTGTAAAAAAAATTATAACCACCTACACGCCTGATGATAGCTTCGAATCATTTGATGATTTCACAAAAAATCACTCTGAAGAATGGCCCGATATTGATATTAATAGAGATGACCATGCAACAATTTACTATACTTCTGGATCAACCGGGAAACCAAAAGGAGTATTATCATCACAACGTGGAGTTATATCTTCAATGTTTAGTTGGGCATTTATTTCAACTGTTTTAAGTCAAAGAGAAGCAAGACTTGGCAAAGATGCAACTCCATTGGCAAGTTCAGAATCTTCAATTCTATTATGTGTTCCTTTATTTCATGCCACTGGAAGTCATGTTGCATTTCTAATGTCAATTTTGGTTGGAAGAAAGGTTGTTATGATGAAAAAATGGGATGCTGGTGATGCAATTAAACTAATTAGTGAAGAAAAGGTATCGGATATAACTGGGGTTCCCACACAAACTTGGGAGTTATTAAATCATCCTGATAGAGATAAATATGATCTTTCCTCTTTGAAAGTATTAGGTGGAGGAGGTGGTCCAAGGCCAGCAGAGCATGTAAAACTTTTAGATGAGAATTTTAAAGGAAGGCCTGGTATTGGATACGGATTAACAGAAACAAATGCATTAGGAACACTTGCAAGCGGCGATGAATATATTCAAAATCCGTCTTCTGCTGGCAGAGTTGTTCCACCATTAACAGAAATAAAAATAATTGACTCCAATTGGAATGAATTACCTGAAGGTGAAATCGGTGAAGTTGCAATTAAATCTCAATCAAATATGTTGGGATATTGGAAAAATGAGGATGCGACAAAAGAATGTATTAATAATGAAGGATGGTTTAAATCTGGAGATATGGGCAAATTTGATGGTCCTTTTTTATACATCGTGGACAGAATTAAAGATATGGTAATTAGAGGTGGTGAAAATATTGCATGCCCTGAAGTTGAAAATGCTATATATGAACATCCAGATGTTCTTGAAGCATCAGTTTTTGGAATTCCTGATGAAAGACTGGGAGAAATTTTATGCTCAGCAGTAGTCTTAAGAGAAGGATCTAATCTAAATAAAGATGATTTAGTAAAGTTTTTATCTGACAAATTGGCGGCATTTAAAATTCCAGCTCTAATTAAATTCATGGACTCAAATCTTCCTCTTGTAGCATCTGGGAAATTTGACAAGCCAGCTCTAAGAGAAATTTTTACTCAAGAGTAAATTATTTTTATTTTTTACTTTCAAAATATCAAAAAAAAAGTAAAAATACATTTTAAATATTGGGGTAACTGTGAATATATTAGTTATTGAAGATGAGCCAGATATAAGAAAAAATCTGGAATATAATCTCTCAAGAGAAAACTATACTGTGACAAGCGCATCTTCATTATCTGAGGCAGAATCTGTTTTAAATTTAAATAAGTATTCTTTGATTCTTTTAGATCTTATGTTGCCTGATGGTTCAGGTTTAGATTTGTGTAAAAAAATGAAATCTAATCCTGAGACAGAAACCATTCCAATAATTATCCTAACCGCTAAAGACGATGAGGTTGATAAAGTGGTTGGTTTTGAATTAGGGGCTGATGATTATGTAACTAAACCTTTTAGTGTTCGAGAATTAATTTTAAGAATTAAAGCCATATTAAAAAGAGGTCAAAAAAAAGAAGATGTTTTAGAGGTTGGGCGTCAATTTGGTGATCTAAGTATTGATGTTGAATCTCACGAAGTTCAAGTTAACAATGATCAAATAGATTTAACAGCTTTAGAATTTAGATTGTTGA
Organism: uncultured SAR86 cluster bacterium; assembly: GCA_902617045.1. Classification (GTDB taxonomy): domain Bacteria; phylum Pseudomonadota; class Gammaproteobacteria; order Magnimaribacterales; family D2472; genus SAR86A. Next base: position 35,933 of record CACMVA010000002.1, on the reverse strand, counting down.
GACAACTTGTTGATAGAAGAGGAAGAGTTCAATCTAGAGATCAGTTGCTCAGTGACGTTTGGGGTTACAGCTCTGAAGTTACAACAAGGACTGTTGATACTCACATAAAACGCCTTAGAGAAAAACTTGGGCCAATGGGTAAATATGTTCAAACTATTAGAGGCGTTGGCTATAAATTCTCTAGATCACCGGATTAGATAGATGGGAATAGGATCCCGATTATTTTTAATTATCTTTATATCCCTAGGATTAGGTATTTTTGTTTCATACATTATTGCTGAAAGAGATATCACCGATACCTTTCAAAAGCACATTATTAATGAGTTACAAAATCAAGCCTCTCTTCTTGCAGAAGTTGTTGATGAAGTTGATGCAATTGGAGATCTTAATGAAGCTGACTCTTTAGCTGACAGACTGGGTAGTGCTTCAAATTCTAGAGTAACACTTATATTGTCTGATGGTAGAGTAATTGGTGACTCAGATGTTGACACTCAGAATATTAATGACATGGATAATCATATTAATAGACCTGAGGTTCAAGACGCTTTTTTAAAAGGAAGAGGCTGGTCTATTCGTTATAGCGATACTGTAAAACAACAGCAGATGTATTACGCTATTTTGGATAATAATGATGTGAGTCCAAATGTCATTAGAATAGCAGTTCCCTATGTAAATGTTGATTCTGCAATAGGAAGTTTAAATCTTTCTATAATTTTAATTGCTTTGGTTGCTTTTATTGTTACATCAATAGCATCTGGTATAGCCGCGAACTATGCCTACAGAAGTATTGCAGATCTAGCTTATGCAACTTCAAAAATTGCAGATGCAGATGGAAAGGCAAGAAAGAAAGACTTAAAAGCACTTCCTACTGAGAGGACTGACGAATTTGGTAATGTTGCCCAAAGTGTTTCACAAATCTCAGAGGAGCTTAAATCAAAAATCAATTTAATTGCTAAACAAAGAGACCAGTTTGGTTCAGTCTTAGATGATTTAGGAGAGGGTATTATAGTTGCTGATATAGATGGCAAAATCACATATGAAAATGAACAAGTGTCATTGATCTTAAATAAAAATGAATTAGTTGGAAAAAAAATTACTGACCTTAATATCAAATCACTTAATTATTTATTAAAAAGGGCGAAAAAGAAAAAAAGAGCCGATATTGAATTTGAAATTGAGTTAAACGATAGAAGCACTAGATGGGTTCTTGCAACAATAAATCAATCTAAAACTACAAAAGAATTTATTTTGGTTGTTCATGACATTACTCAACTAAGAAGATTTAGCTCTATGAGAAGAGATTTTATATCAAATGTTTCTCATGAATTAAGAACACCAGTAAGTGTTATCATGGCAAATTCTGAAACTCTTGTCGATGGTGCGCTTGATGACAAAAAACAGTCAAAAGTTTTTGCAAAGGCTATTTTACATAACGCTGAAAGACTTAGCGATATGGTATCTTCTTTACTTGATTTATCAAGAATCGATTATGGAGAGCTAAAACTAAATATTGAAGAACTTGACATAAATAAACATATCAATAAAGCCATTGATTCTCTAAAAAATCTTGGCAAAAGAAAAAATATATCTATTATGTGCTCTTGCTCTAAAGGAAAAATAGTTTTAGCAGATAAAAATGCTCTTGAAAGAATTCTAAATAACCTAATTGAAAATGCTTTTAAGTATTCTGATTCTCAATCGATAATCAATATCTCTACAAAAAAAGTAAAAGATCATTTAGAAATTAGTGTAAAAGACAGTGGAAGAGGCATTCCTGATGAAGAGCAAGACTTTTTATTTGATAGGTTTTACAGAACGGCTGAAGCTAGAGCAACTGAGGAAAAAGGAAGTGGTCTAGGTCTTGCTATTGTAAAAAATCTTGTAAATAATTTAAATGGTGAGGTTGGAGTAAAAAATGCAAAACCTCAGGGATCAATCTTTTGGTTTACTTTACCTTTAAAAACTTCATAAATCTGTAACAAATCTGAAAAATTTTGTAACAAAATTGTTTTTTTAATTTTCGTTAAGTTCAATCCTTAGTAACTCAACTAGATTTAAATATCATTATGTAATCTCAGGAGGAGCTTATTATGATTTTTAACTCTATCAAAAAAACAACTTTAATATTATCAACATTTATACTCGTAGCATGTGGCGGGGGTGGCGATACAAGTATTGTATCACCTGGTGAATTAGGATCTTTAGATGATCCTACTGGTGGCGGTGGTTCAGGCGGCGCTGGCAGCAATGTTCGTTCTGGAGAGTGTCCGGAATCTCCGTTTATAATAAATGGATCCCCAGTTGCAGGAAACACAGTTTGTGCAATTCAAGGACCTATTACTAGTGACCTTACTCTCACAGCTGATGTTATGTATAGAATGCTTGGAAAGGTTGATGTTGGTGTCGACATGGGTGGTGATGGAACAAAATCAGGTGGTGTTTCAGCTACATTAACAATACCTGCTGATGCTGTGATTTTAGGAAAAGTTTCTCAGGATTATCTTGTTGTTAACAGGGGTTCAAAAATTATAGCTAATGGTACTCAATCAAAACCAATTAGATTTACACACAATACTGCAATTGAAGGCACAGTTGGAGAATTAGAGAGAGGTCTATGGGGCGGCTTGGTTATTCTAGGTCAAGCACCAATCAATAAGTGTTCAAACGATGTAAGAGGTACTGCAGAGTGTGAAAGAGTTGTTGAGGGTTCAAACGCACTAATGGGCGGCGCTAACAAAAATGATAATTCAGGTAAATTAAATTTTGTGAGAGTTGAATACGCAGGATATGAGATTTTTCCAGGCAATGAATTAAATGGCATAACTTTTGGTGGTGTTGGTGATGCTACAGAAGTCGATTTTGTTCAAGTTCATAACAACCAAGATGATTGTGTTGAGTTTTTTGGTGGCACTGTCAATGTTAAGCATCTAATTTGCACAAACGCTGGTGATGACAATCTCGATATCGATTGGGGATACCAAGGAAAAATGCAATTTGTAGTTGTTAAACAATCTTCAGATGCAAGTGATCACGTAGTAGAGTCAGATAATACTAACTCAGATAGCTCAGTAGGCTATCTTACAGAACCAAGATCACGTCCTATGGTTTCAAATTTTACATTTTTAGCTCAAGGTGCTGATGAACCTCTAAAATATAAAGAGGGAGTTTCTGGTATTTACATTAATGGTATTGTAAAAAATAACGTATCTCAAAATCTTATTGAATCTACTAATATTGAGACTATCCAAGATGGCGCCATAACACCAAAAATTCAGCATCACTCCGTCTTTATGGATGCTGCAGGTGATACATCTCCTTTTAAGGCTGATACCTCTTCTAGTGGAGTAACCGCAGAACAATTAGAGGCTTCAATTAAAGAAAGAGCAACAGATTTAGTAATTGGAACAAATACTCTTGTTTCAGGATTCTTTTTAGGAGATAACGAGAGTGCAGTCACTTCTGCTTTTGATGTATCAAAAGTTCAGGGTATGTGTGCAGTTGGACCTCATGCAGTAGGAACACCTACAGATTTATGTCCAACTTATAGCTCAAAAGAGGAGAGATATATTGTTGACACTTGGTTTTCAGCTACAAACTATATTGGAGCATTTTCCCCTGGGTCCGATATAGATAACAACTGGGCTTCTGGTTGGACTTTAGGATTATTCACAGATCCTGAATGTCCAGCTGGAACGCTAGAATCAGAGGTGCTCCTAGGAAGGAAGGTATGTTCATTATCTGGAGTTCTAACAACCGATTTAACTTTAGTAGCTGGAAACTATTATAAATTGGATGGCAAGGTTGCTGTAGGTATTGATATGGGATCAGACGGAACAAAAACAGGTGGCGTTAGTGCTACATTAACAATTGAACCTGGTGTTACTGTTTTTGGAGAATCTGGAAACGATTATTTGGTTGTCACAAGAGGTTCTAAAATTAGCGCAGTTGGAACTTCATCCGCACCAATTATTATGACTGGTAGACAGGACATTTTAGGTGAAGCAGATATTGTTAATACAAGAGGTTTATGGGGCGGATTAGTTTTGCTTGGAAAATCTCCTATTAATAAATGCTCATTCTCAACACCAGGTACTTCATCAACAGCTGGAACAAGAGTTAACCCTTGTGAAAAGAACGTTGAAGGATCCGTTGGAGATACTATGGGTGGTGAAATTCCAACTGATAGTAGCGGAACTTTAAAATATGTAAGAGTACAATACGCAGGATATGAAGTTTTTCCTGGTAACGAACTTAATGGAATAACATTCGGTGGTGTTGGGAGTGGAACAGATGTTTCATATATCCAAGTTCATAATAATGCAGATGACTGTGTTGAGTTCTTTGGAGGAACAGTTGATGTTAAATACCTTGTTTGTACTGGTGCTGACGATGACAATTTAGATATAGACTGGGGTTATCAAGGCAGGCTTCAATACGTAATTGTTCAACAATCTAATGATAAAGGTGATCATATTGTTGAGTCAGATAACACTAATTCTGATGCAGCAGTCGGTTATCTTACAGAACCTAGATCAAATGCTGTTGTCTCAAACTTCACATTTATTTCAAAAGGATTTGATGAAATATTCAAATTAAAAGAGGGTGTTTCAGGTCAATATCTAAATGGAGTTGCAATTGTAAATAGTGCTGTAACAGGCCGAACTACAAATTGTATTGAAACAACATTTATAGAAACTGTTCAAGCAGGTGCAGTAACACCTACATTTTCTATGAACTCTGTCGCAATGGATTGCCCTGGCTATATCAAAACAGATGCATCATCTGGTGGAGCAACAATCGCTCAAGTTGATGCGATTGTAAAAGCCGGCTCAAACAACCTCTATGGTGCAAATTCTGGAGGAGGTTCTTATGTTAATACACTATCAGGGGTGGTCAACGGTACTGCTGAGAATGCAGCTGCAGTAACAGCAATACCCGATACTTATAATAGTGACAGTTGGTTTACAACACCAACATATATAGGGGCTGTTAGCAGTTCTACTGATACTTGGTATAAGAACTGGACTTTGTCTGGAACTATAGAAGTTCAATAAGGTTGTATTTAAAAAAATATATTTAATGGAGAGATAAATGAAATCAAAAAATACATTAAAGTTTCTTAAGTACAACATTATTATTGGACTTTCATTGTTTTCAATTTTTAGTATGTCTCAAGAAATCGAGGAAGTGGTTGTAAGTGGTTCTTTTATCCCAGATGAAAAAAGAGATACTTCTGAAATTTCTGCGATTCTTGATTCATCTGAAATAGAAAGAACAGGAGATGATAATATTGCCATAGCTCTAACAAGATTAACTGGTTTAAGTCTTGTTAGAGGCAAATATGTTTATGTTAGAGGTCTTGGAGAGAGATATTCTGCTGCAACTTTAAATGGTTCAGGTCTTCCAAGCCCAGAACCCCTTAAAAGAGTAGTTCCCTTAGATTTGTTTCCAACCCAGCTTATTGAATCATCAATCGTTCAAAAGACCTACTCAGCAGATATGCCAGGTGAATTTGGTGGCGGTATTATAGAGATTAATACCAAAGCTGTTCCTTCAGAGAGAATTTTAGATCTATCTTTTTCATCAGGATACAATTCCGAAACATCCCTATCAGATGGCCTTTTGTATGATGGTGGTGATGACGATGATCTTGGATATGATGATGGTACAAGAGATTTTCCGTCATTTGTTCAAAGAGCAATAAATGGCAATCAAAAGCTAGATAGGTCAAATTTCAAAACTTATCAACTTGCAAATGCAGGTCGAGAGTTTGTTAATTCAGAACTTTGGGTTATTCAAGAAGGTGATGTGCCTTTGGATAACTCGGTAAGTTTTACCTATGGGGATGAACTAAATATAGGCATTGAAGATATTCTTGATGATGAATCTGCAACTATAGGTGTTCTTCTTACAGCTGGCGTAAAAAGCTCTTGGGAAACTCAAGAAGGAATCAGACAAACTGGCGATATTCAAGCTCAAGGAGATGGTACTTCTATCGTTATAAGGGGAAATGATAAGACATTTAAATCAACCTCAAATAATGTAACTTCATATCTTATGGCTGTTGCAGGCATTGAGACAGACTCTGCAGAACTTAAATATACTGGCATGTATATTCATAAAGGTACAAAAGAGGCAAGAACCCTTCAAGGATATGATACGTCTGACTCAGGAGATGTCAGAGAAGATTTCACTGAGTTTTTTGAAAGAGAGCTTAAAAATCACCAACTTAATTATAGTTATCTTTTTCAAAATGATATACAACTTGATGTAAGGCTTGCAGGTGGTGATGCTTCAAGATATGCACCATACGAAAGAGTAGTCTTCTATGAAGATACTGATGATAGAGGCTTTTATCGTTACGATGTAAATACAGGCAGAAATCAAACACAGTTTAGCTATGTAAATGATGATAATGAGAATTTTGGTCTCGATTTAACATTCCCATTACAACTTGGAGACCAGGAAGTAATTATAAAGACAGGGTTTGATCAATCAAATAACTATAGAGATGCACAGGTTAGAAGTTATAGATTTTTAGCTGAGGGTGGACCAATACCAACCGATGGATTAGACAACAGAATTGATTATATATTTGAAGATAAAAATTTTGATCCATCAAGATTAATAGTAATTGAAAATACTGCAGCTTCATCGCCAGCAGGCTATCAAGGCGATTTAGAAATTTCCTCTTTATATTTCAACCTAGATGCTTATTTAAATGAAAATTTTAGATTGGCAGCAGGCTTAAGGTTCGAAGACGGCGAACAAATGGTAAACACTTATGATGTATTCCAAATTGTTGACAACAATATAGAGAAAGTTATTGATGAAGATTACACTTTACCTTCTTTCACATTAACTTATTTACCTGAATTTGATGAAAATCTTCAAATAAGATTTGGTCTTTCTCAAACTATTGCGAGACCAACATTTAGGGAGCTATCCCCAACATTATTTATAGATGTTGATACTGATAGGGTTATATCAGGTTCGCTATACTTGGAAAATTCTGAAATAGACAATATTGATTTAAGAGTTGAATATTATTGGGGATTTAACCAGTTCTTAACAGCAGGCTTATTCTTTAAAGATATTTCAAAACCAATTGAAGAAGTTGTAAATGAATCTGGTGACTTAATTATTACTTCATATCAAAACGTACCTTCAGCTGAAGTGACTGGTTTTGAAATTGAGTATGAAAGAATTTATGAAGATCTATTACCTGATTCAAAATGGGGTAGCACTAAGGAATTTATTTTAAAAATGAATTTTACTGCTACTGATTCTGAGGTAATTTACAGTGATACGGATACTTATATAAATACACAAGGAAGAGAAGTTAATGCTGCCAGCTTGTTTGCAAATGGAAGAGATACAAGACTTCAAGGACAATCTGAAGAAATTGCAAACCTTCAACTTGGATGGGACGATTTACAAAATGGCACTCAAGGAACACTCATAGTTAATTATGTAAGTGACAGAGTTAGAGCGAGGGGTATTGACGTTCTTCCAGATATATATGAGGAACCGCCACTTCTAGTAGATTTTGTATATTCCAAAACAATATCATATGCTAGCAATGATTCTGATTTGAAGATATCACTTGAATTAAGAAACATCCTTGATGAGGAGTATTATGCTGCAATGGCGGATACTGTAATATATGATCAATATAATCTTGGAACTTCAGTATCTTTAGGCTTTAAATTAAGTTTTTAATTTATATATCACAAAAATGAGCTACACTAAGTAGCTCATTTTAATTATGAATTTTATTAGATTTAAACAAGTGATAATTATAATTCTGGCTATTCCTGCGCTTTATTTTTTATGTCTTTTATTTATTTCTTTCATCAATAAACCAATAATTGAAAATATAAATGTGCCAGATATGACAAATTTTGAATTTCAAAGTAATCAAAATGACATTCGGGATAACAATAATCAAATTGAAAGTCCCTTAACTTTTGATTATAAATTAATTGGTTATAGAGCAGGATCAAATAATTCTTCAGTAATTTTAAAAAAAGGCAATAAGGAGTATGTGGTTTCAAAAGGTGAAAAACTTGAAGGAGTATATGAGTTAATTGAAGTTTCAAAGGATGAAGTAGTATTTCGCAAAGATAAAAAATTATATAAAATTGAAAATCTTGTTGGGATTAGCTTATGAAATATAAATTTGTAACTAAATACACATTAATAACAATATTTATTGTTGCACAAAATTTATATTCCCAAGATTCATATATTTTGAATTATGAAGATGTAGATATTAGAAAAGTAACTCAAGATATTGCACAATTTTCAAAAAAAACTATTATTCTGGATCCGCGAGTTAAAGGAAAGGTAACAATATATTCAAATGCTAATCTAGATAGCAATCAAATTTGGGACGTCTATCTAAGAACTATTCAAGTGAATGGATTTAGTGCGATTTCTGAAGACAGTTTTGTTAGAGTTGTTCCTGAAAATGAAGCTACACGTGATCAGACTCGAGATTATTCAAATGGAGGTGGCTTTGAAACAGAAGTAATACCTTTAATAAATAGATCTACCGAAGAAATTCTTCCAATGATAAAACCCATTACTGGTAGACAATCTCATTTATCCAGTATTCCTTCAGTAAACTCAATACTAATCGTTGATCGAGCTAGTAATATTGAAAGGATTAAAGAATTACTCTCAGACTTAGATAAAAATAATACAGCTAAGATATCTATAATTAAGCTTGAAAACTTATCTTCTATTGAGGCTGTAAGAATTCTTGACAGATTAAAAGCTCAAAACAATCCAACAATAAATAAATTTATTGCAATTCCTTTTTCACCTTCAAATTCAGTAATACTATCTGCTAATGATTTAATTACCAGAAATATTATGTCCACTCTAGATTCATTAGATAAAGATATTATGTCAAACGATTCTATGGATGTTATATACCTTAAATATGCTCAAGCCTCTGATATTGCTGGAATCCTTAACTCAATATCTGGAAGTTTTATAAGTGATATTGAGGGACAAAAAACAGTTATAACTCATCATGAGAAAACTAATGCCCTTATTATTTCTTCTGCAGAAGAAAATCTTAACTCCATTCGAAATATTATCGCTAAATTGGATATAAGAAGGGCTCAAGTATTGGTTGAGGCAATTGTAGTTGATCTTTCTGAAAGTGCTGCAAGAAGACTTGGAGTAGAAGCAATTTATTCAGGTAATGACGAAGATAGTATTCCAGTTGGAATTACAAGATTTTCTGGTTCTGGTGCAGACTTGCTTGCAATTGCTGGTGCAGCTGACGATGAGCAAGACGTCACTTTGACAACAACGGCAATTTCATCTCTTCTAAATACTCAAGGCCTAGTAGCTGGTTTCGGAGATCTAACAAAAGGAGATGATAATTTTGTTGGAATTTTAAATGCAATTGCAGATGATACAGATTCAAATATCTTATCGACTCCTTCAATTCTTGCTATGGATAATGAACCAGCAAGATTGTTTATTGGTCAAGAAATACCAATAACAACCGGAGAAAGTCTAGGAACAAATAATTCAAATCCTTTTAGAACAACATCAAGACAAGAGGTTGGAATTGAATTGGAAATAACTCCTCAGATTAATGAGGGAGCCTCAGTGATTTTAACAATTAAGCAAGGTGTTTCAGGTATAGCTGGAGTTGCTCAAAGTGGTTTAGATATTATTACAAATAAAAGAGAAATAGAAACAACAGTTTTAGTAGATAACAATCAAATAATTGTTTTAGGTGGACTAATTGATGAAGATGTTCAAGAGGTAGTCTCCAAGGTTCCAATTTTAGGATCCATACCTCTTTTAGGAAGGATTTTTCAATCATCTTCAACAAGTACTAGTACAAAAAATCTAATGGTTTTTTTAAAACCAACGATTCTTACTGATTCAGATTCCGCAAATGAGATTTCACTTGAAAAATATAATTATTTTAAGGCTGAACAAGAACTTAAAGATAATATTATTATAGATCTTACTAATCCCAAAGACTAAAAGTGAGTAACTCGATTAAAGAAAATATAAATACAGATATTTTTCCATATGATTTTGTAAAAGAAAATGAAGTAATTGCTTTTCAAAATGGAGAAGGGATTGTAGTCTCATCGCCAAAACCTATATCACTTAATCTTTATCAAGAAATTCAAAGATTTTTAAATTCTGATTTTAGATTTGAGTTATGTGATTCAAATAAATTTAATGAAATTCTTACTAATTCATTCACCTCAAGCGATCATCAGAAAAATATTTCTGAGGAATTAACTGATGAATTTAATCTGCAAGATTTTGCAGGAAGTATCAACGCTACAGAAGATCTTTTAAGCGGAAATAATGACGCGCCAATCATCAAGCTAATCAATGGTGTTATCAGTCAAGCAATTAAAAGCAGGGCATCTGATATTCATTTTGAACCCTATGAAGATTTTTTAATAATACGTTTCAGGATTGATGGCATTCTTAAAGAAATACTTAGACAAGATAGTAAGATTGCATCAATTCTCATTTCAAGAATCAAAATTATTTCTGGTCTTGATATATCGGAGAGAAGATTGCCACAAGACGGAAGAGTATCTTTGTCTCTTGGAGATAAAAATATTGATGTAAGAGTATCAACGCTTCCGTCATCATACGGTGAAAGAATTGTACTGAGGATTTTGGATAAACAAGCTGCACAAATAAATATAGATGACTTAGGATTACCTGAGAAAATTCTTTCAAACTATAAAAGCTCTCTTAAAAATCCTGAAGGAATTATACTTTTCACTGGACCCACAGGTTCAGGAAAAACAACTACACTTTACTCTGGTTTAAGATATTTAAGTGATTCATCTCAAAACATTCTTACAGTTGAGGATCCAATTGAATATACTCTTCATGGTATAGGTCAAACCCAGGTGAATACAAAAACAGGCTATACATTTGCAAAAGGTTTACGAGCAATTTTGAGACAAGATCCAGATGTGGTTATGGTTGGAGAAATGAGAGATATTGAAACCGCTCAGATAGGAATTCAGTCTAGTTTGACTGGGCATCTTGTTCTATCAACCGTTCACACTAATAGTGCGGTTGCTGCAATAACTAGACTCAGAGATATGGGAATCGAGTCCTTTTTACTTGCATCAAGTTTAAGAACAATAATCTCACAGAGACTTGTGAGGAGGCTATGCTCTCATTGTAAAATTGAAAATAAGCCAACTTCAGAATCTGTAAATATATTTGGACTGGATAAAAATAAATCTGTTTTTTCTGCAAAAGGATGTGATCATTGTAATCATACTGGTTATCAGGGAAGAATTGCTATTGCTGAATGCATTCAAATAGACAAGACTTTAAAAGATTTAATTCATAATAATGCCTCTGAAAATGAAATTTCAGATTATGTCTTTAAAGATAATCAATCTATAGATAAAGCTTCTATTGACCTAATAGTAAGTGGAGTAACGTCATGCGAAGAGATAATAAGAGTAAATAATATAAAAGAAGATGCCAGCATATAGTTATACAGCTATTAATAAAGTTGGTACTAAGAAAAAAGGCATCATCAGTGCTATTTCAGAGAGAGAAGCAAGGAAGTTAGTAAAAGATCTTAATTTAACACCGTTAAAAATATCTGAATCTAAAAATTTAGGCAAGACTTTAAGAATTAAAAATAAAGATATTGTGCTGATGACTAGACAACTTGCGACATTACTCGAAGCTGGCACACCAATTGTGGATTCAATCGATATCACCGCAAAACAAATTAGAAATAAAAACTTAATACAAGTTTTATTTAACCTCAAAGAAGACTTGGTACAAGGAAAAAGATTAGGCAATTCAATGAAAAAATTTCCAGGCGTTTTTTCAGATACTTATATATCAATGGTCTCAGCAGGGGACTCTTCAGGTAACTTAGATACTGTTTTTTCCAAACTTGCTGATTATCTTGAGGAAAGCGCTTCAATAAGACAAAAAGTAATATCAGCTTTAACTTATCCATTAATTTTGATTGGATTTTCCCTTATTGTAATTATATCTTTGCTTGCTTTTGTTCTACCTCAAGTCGTCAATCAATTCATTAAGGCGGGAGCCGAGCTACCATTTATAACAAAGTTTTTAATTGGAATCTCAAATAATATTATTCCAATATTAATAGTAGTACTTTTTTTTGCTGTAGGCCTATATTACCTTTATAAGAAATATACTAATAATAAAGATAATAAGATATTTATTGATAAAAAGATTCTTGCCATTCCATTTTTAGGTAACTTTATTCTTAATTCAGAATTAGAACGATTTTCCAGTACTATGGAATTACTTTTAGCTTCAGGTACTAATCTAGATATAGCTCTAGGGGAGTGTTCAAAGATTTTCAACAATCAATATTTATCTAATATTGTTATGAATGCCAAAAATGATGTGATTGAAGGAAAAGACTTTATAGCCTCTATGAAATATGGCCAAGTTTTCCCAGATATTTTTATTCAATTGATTTCAAGTGGTTACAGGTCTGGTAATCTTGAGAAGATGTTTAATAAGGTTTCGAATTTTATGAAATCTGAAATTGAAAATAAAAGGTCTGTATTTTTATCACTTTTAGAGCCAATAGTAATAATTTTTATGGGTGGATTTATTATGATGATAGTTCTAGCTATACTAATACCAATTATGCAAATGAATACATTAGCAATATGAAACTAAAAGATAACGAAAAAGGTTTTACACTTATAGAATTAATGGCTGTTTTGGTTATTTTAGGTATTTTAGCGACAGTTGTTGTTGTAAGTGTAGATCCAGTTTTTCAAAGAGCGAATCTTGAAAAAATTAGGGCTGATATGGCAAACACTAATAAAGCACTCGAGTTATATAGATTTAACGAATTGTCTTATCCTTCTACTTCACAAGGTTTAGATGCTCTAGTAAAACCCCATTCTGAATTAAAGAATCCTTTTTTGTATCCTCAAGGTGGTTATATATCGGCAATTCCAAAAGATCCATGGGGAAGAGAATATATCTATGAATATCCTTCAAGACGCACTCAAAAATATGATTTATATACATTAGGTGCTGATGGCATTGAAGGAGGATCTGGTGAGGATGCTGATGTTGGAAATTGGATGCAACAATAAAAGATATCGATCAGGTTTTACTCTTATTGAAATACTTGTCGTACTGATTATTATTGGAATAACATCAACATTAATTACCTTAAACTTTAGCACGTTTGATTTAATAGAGAAAAAAGCTAATTCATTTCAAAAAACTGTAAGCTATTTAACGGAGGAAAGTATTATTACAGGAAAAATTATTGGCTTATACCTAAGTTCTGATAATCAATTTGCAAAGTATCTTACAGAAGAAAATCAAAACGAAATTGATTCAAGTTACAAAAATACTTTTTGGTCTGATACAACTTCACTTAGGAAAACATTTAAATTTGTAGATGGGTCAATCATAGAACTTGATAATCAAATGCTAGATACACCAGTAATTATTTTTTACCCATCTGGAGAAAACTCTGGCGGTCAAATAGATATTTACAACCCACAATATATTCAAAGAATAATTATTTTTAGCAATGGAAAAACTAAGGATGAAATTATCAGTTATTAAAAAAGGGTTTAGTTTAATTGAAGTAGTTGTTGCTTTATTTATTTTAAGTATTTCGGTTATAACAATCTACAATCTAATAATTTCTACCTCAGTTTCAAGCTATGACCTTGAACAGAGATATTTGGCTAAAGAGGTAGCAAATAATCACATTGCACTTTTAAATACAATTGAAAAACCTCTAAGATCAGGAAACAGAAAAGGTGAAATGATTATGGGAGGTCAAAATTGGGTTTGGGATGAAGAAATATACGATACTTCAAATGAAGATTATTTTGAATATGAAGTACGTATTAAGCTTGCAGGACAAGATAAGTATATTTATTCAACAAAAGGTTATTTAATTAAATGAAGAAGGGATTTACTTTAATTGAAATCTTAGTTTCTCTTGTAATACTATCTATGATTGCAGTCATTTCATCAAACATTCTTCAGTCCTCTATTGAGATTGAAAGAACTTCTTCAGAGCGTCTTAAAGTATCACGCTCATTAAATTTATCATCAATAATTTTAAAAAGAGACATAAGACAAATTATAAATGTGCCACTAAGAGATAATTTTGGAAACCCTATGAATTTAACATTTTTAGGAAGCAATCTTGATAAAAAAATATCTTTTAATACTAAGATTAAATCAATTTCAAATAAGATATCGCCTGTAAAAAGAGTTGAGTATGGTCTTGAGAATAACAATTTGATTAGAAAACAATTTTTTTCATCAAATCCAATAAATATTGATGAAAGCTTCAAAACAAATTTAATTGAAGAAGTTTCTGAAATAGATATAAGATTTTTGCATGAGAAAATGTGGTATCAAGAATGGCCGGTCGATCCAATCACTCAAAGAAAAATTCCAGAATTAATAAAGCTCGAGTTTACAAAAAATAATAAAGAATACACATGGATAATAGAACCAAATTTTGATTATGTCTTCAAGTACTAAAGGAGTTGTTCTTATTTCAATACTATTAATAGTTTTGCTACTATCATCAGTAGCAATATTATTTGGAAATAAATATCTCTTATCTTTAAAAAGAGCACAATATATTGAATTTCAATCACTATCATTAAATGCCTTTAGAAACATTGAGGCATTATCAAAAGAAAAAATAAAAAAAGAACTTAGATTTAATAAAAATAAAATATCAAAAAACAATCCTCTTCTTAAAGAAAGCTTTTATTATAATCTTAATGGTGCAGATATTGTTGTAAGAATCTCAGATGCAAGTAATTGCCTAAATATAAATTCTATTGTTCTTATCGATAATGGTGAATTCGTTGAAAATAAAAAATCTACGGCATCAATCAAAAAAATTCTCTCACTAGAAGAAGTAGATAATAATGTTATTGAAGAGATTATAGATCAGGTCATTGACTGGATTGATTATGATTCAAATCCAAGGGCTAATGGTCTTGAGGATTATTATTATTCTGGACCACTTCATAATCCAAAAGAATACACTGGAATGAGATTAATGGTTTCTATAGAAGAGTTAAAAAGTATCCCAGCAGTGAAACAAATTGATTGGTCAATAATGCAAAAAAATTTTTGCGCTCTTCCTGAAGCTAATCAAATATCAATTAACATTAACACCCTCAATATAAATGACGATTATTTATTGAGCTCTTTATTTCCAAATATATCTTTACAAGAGGCTAAGTATATTTTGGATAATATACCAGATTCAGGTTTTGACGATTTAATTAACTTCAAGAATAATTTTCCTGATATGAATTTTGAGGACGCATATGGAGAAATTAAATTTAATTCAAATATTTATGAAATTAATACAGAGATTAATTTTGAAGATTTTGTTTCATCCTCTATAAGTAAACTAATTTTTGAGGGCAATAATAATGGTTTTATTATCTCAAGAATTTATAATGGAATTTGATGAGTACGATTGTTGCATATCCAGATAATTTAAGTTTCAGTAATGGTAAATATCACCATAGCTCAGATAACTATAAACAAAGAAACACTTTTTCAAATTTAAATGAATTTGATTCTTTGAATCAAAAAGATACTTTTATATATCTTGTTCCATCTTCAATTATAAGTAGCTATGTTTTTGAGAATAATGAAAATCTTTCAAAACAAAATAATCTAGCTAATTTCATGTCAGATATTGATTCATTTATCGTTGACGATATTTCAAAGAACGAATTTTTCATTTTTGATAAAAATGGTTTTGTAATTAATAAAACATTGTATGAAGAATTAAATACCATATTAAATTCATTGAATTGTAAAGTTCTAGTTTTGCCAGATTATTTTTTAAATAGACAATACGGAAAAGATACCATTACAGAATTTAATAATAAGTTTTTATTTTCCTTCAAAAATGGCACAGGTAGTTCAATTGAACATGATTCATTAAATCAATATATTGAAACAGTGAAAAATAACTATCCAGATTTTGATCCTACTATTTATTGTGATAATGATGTGAAGGCCTTGGAAATATTTAAGACTAAAAAGGAATTTAATGTATCTGATTTTGTTAGCAATAAAAATGCTAAAGAACTAAATCTATTTAAGTTTGAAGTCTCTATTAAAAATATTTTTAATAAACTTAATTTCACAAGAATGGAGTTATATTTATGCACATTTCTAATATTTTGTTCTTTGTCTCTTCCTTATTTATTTTTATCTCAAAATAATAAGCAAATAAGCATATACGAATCAGAAACATTTAATATTTTTAAAGCAATAGATAAAAATACTAATAGAGTAGTGACCCCAAAGATTCAAATAGATCAACTAATTAATCAAATATCTATTACTCCATTAGCAGAAATAGAAAACTCTAGTTCGAATTTTAGTAATTTTAACTTTTTGGTTTCTCTTGGTGAAAATTATCTTAAAAGTTTAGATATAGATTTTAATTCAAATGAGGCAGTACTATTTTTAGAGGGGTTACCAGAGATTCAATATCGATTGATTAAAAATACTGTTGGAAGCTTAAATGTAGAAATTATAGATGAGAATTTAGCTTCAAATGAAAATTTGATTTCTGGTGAGATTAAGATTGGATTTTTACAATGAATAACTTTTTGAGTAGCTTAAATAATAGGGAAAGAAATTTAGTATTGGCTACTTTATTAATGGTTGTTACATTAATATTATTTTTTATTTTTACTAATACAATTCAGTCCTTGAATTTTTCATCAAAAAAACTTGAAAAAGCTAAATCTGATTATGAATACGTCGTTCTAAAAGCTCAACAGCTAAGTAATTCATTTATTAATCAGTCAAATGATCCTGCTGAAATCAAATCATTTATAGACAACTCGATAGATTTAGATATAAAAAATCTTGAAGTAGATAATATTGATAATTATTTAAAAATTTCTTTTGAAACTAAAAATTTACAAGAATCTTTTTCTGTTTCAGATAAGATAGCTTTTATGTTAGAAAAAGATTTTAGTAAAGTTACTTATTCAAAAAACGAAAACGGATCTTTTACAGAGCTTTTTATAATCAATCTTTAAAGAAATATTTATAAACTATAAACGCTATAATTGATCCGATAATCTGTGCTAAACCAAATGAGAAAACATTTTCGGGGCTTATACCAGCAAAGCTGTCAGAGAACATACGTCCAATCGTGCCGGCTAGGTTTGCAAATGATGTAGATGATGTAAACCAATATGCTGCACCAATATATGATGCAACAATTAATGCAATTTTATCTTTATTTGAAATTAATATAAAAAATACCAACCCAAAAGTAGCAATAATTTCGGAAAGATAAATATTGAATCCAGACCTGTTTTTATTAGAGAGCTGAAATAATTCAACATCAAACATAATATTTGCAGTCAAAACTCCAATGA
Source organism: uncultured SAR86 cluster bacterium (assembly GCA_902617045.1). Taxonomy (GTDB): domain Bacteria; phylum Pseudomonadota; class Gammaproteobacteria; order Magnimaribacterales; family D2472; genus SAR86A. Next base: position 18,480 of record CACMVA010000002.1, on the reverse strand, counting down.
TTGCTCCTAAAATCTGCAAAAGTGTAAATAGTACAAACGCTTTAAAAGAAATTTCTTTGTTTAAAAAAAATGCTAGAGATACAACTGGATTAAAATGATTACTGTATGACTCAAATGATGAAATTAAGAAATAAAGAGCGAAAAAAGTTATAACAGCATTAACAAACAAAATAATTGATTCATCATTGGTAAGTGATTGAGCCATTATTCCGGAGCCCACAACTGCACAGAATAGAAAAGCTGTTCCTAAAAACTCAGAAATATATTTATTTAATTTCATTTTTCATTATATATTGATATTTTTTTTGAATAAATTTCATGGAAAATTTTAACTGCAATTGAATCAGAGACACCCCATTTGGTTGATTGTATAGTTTTAATCTCTAATTTTTTTATAATTCTCTCATAGATTTTTAATCCAAAATCAATGACGTCAGCTCTATCATTTGCAAATCCATACTTGTTAATTTTTTCTTCTATTTCAAGATTTCTTAGATTCTTATATTTTTTTAAAAAATCATCAGATTTCATTTTTTTTAATTTATGAGCATTTAAAAAGGCTCTAATGTTACCTCCAAGTCCTATGATCTCTGTTATATCATTGAATTGCTTTAACCATTTATCCAATCTATCCCATTCTTTTCTCTTATCTTTTTTAAGCATTAATCTAACACCACCTAATTGAAAAGATTGAATTGAATGTTTTGGATTATTGTAAATATAGATCTCAGTACTTCCCCCACCAACATCAACATATGCTTTATTATTTTCTTTTTGTGCCTTTGGATGAAAACCTATTAACTGAGCTTCTTCAAGACCTGAAATTATTCGAATTGGATGTTCAATTTTATTTTCTATATATGTTCTTGCTTCTTCCGAGTTAGTGGTATTTCTTAATGCGCTAGTAGCAATAATTTCGTATTGATCAATTTTATCTTTAGTAAATTTTTTCTGATATCTTTTTAGCGTACTTACTAATTCTCTTAGTTTTTTATCAGATATCTTTCCCCCTTCAAAAACTTCTGCTCCAAGACGAATTGGGGAACGTATTCCATCAATAAACTTAATTGAGGTGGGTGTTGTTTCAAAAATCTTAGATTTTACTGCATTTGTGCCAATATCTACGGAAGCAATTTTCATTATATGTCGTCGCTATATTTGCTTATGATCATAAATTGCTCATATGAAAGGTTATCAAATTTAACTCCTTCTAGACTTGTTGAATAATTATTCAAAGACTTTGACCATTTTGCAGGCTTAAGAATCTTCTTCCCATGATATTCAGTTTTATTCAATAGATATCTTAATGATGTTAACCGCGCAATCATTTTATTATTCGAATTAATTGAAACCCATGGACTAACTTCAGTTCCAGTTTTTTCAAACATCTGCTCTTTGTATAATGTGAAGGCGTTCCATTTAGTAATTACTTTTTCATCATTTTTTGTAAGCTTCCAATACTTAAGTTCAGAATTTTTTCTTGCTTTCATTCTAATTTTTTGTTGATCTTTTGATAGTGAAAAATAAAATTTTGTTAATTCAACTCCATCACTTATTAATTGCTCTTCCCAATTATTAACTTTTTTCATAAATGCTCTGTATTGATTTTCAGTGCAATAACCCATAATGGGTTCAGTTATTGCTCGTGTATACCAAGATCTGTCAAGAAATGAAATTTGACCGCTATTTGGAATTACCTTTTTCCATCTCTGGAACCAGTGAGATGATTCCCATTTTGTTGGAATTCCTAGCTGAATGTAATTAAAATGTTTTGGCATTAAGTATTCTGAAAAGAATCTAATTGCTGTACTTTTACCAGCAGTGTCTCTGCCTTCAAATACGATACATATTCTTCTATTATTTTTAATTACATCTTCTTGAAGTTTCAAAAATTCAATTCTTAGTCTTCTTTTTTCTAAATCGTAAGATTTTGCATCAAGTTTTTTATAATCAGTTTGATCTAAATTTATAATTTTCATTTTATATTTAAATTAGATGACACCTAAAAGTTTTATATTCTTAACACAAATGATAACATTTAAGCGTAAAATTTTTTCTCAAAAATAATATGGAAACTCTATTCTTAAGCCCTCTTGCAATAGTAATTATAGCATCTATAGTTGGGTTCTTTATGGCATATGGAATAGGTGCTAATGATGTTGCAAATGCTATGGGAACTTCAGTTGGAAGCAAGGCAATTACTCTAAAACAGGCTATCATTATTGCTGCAATATTTGAATTTCTTGGAGCATATTTTGGAGGTGGTGAAGTTACCTCAACAATAAGAAAAGGAATTGTTGACCCAACAATTTATGAGGATGCAAATAAATTTATTATTGGAATGTTATCGTCATTATTAGCCGCAGGAACATGGTTAATTATTGCCTCAAGAAGAGGCTGGCCAGTTTCCACAACTCATTCAATCGTTGGTGCAATAATTGGTTTTGTTTCAATTTCAAAAGGAATGAGTTATGTATCTTGGGGGACAGTAGGTGGTATAGCTTCAAGTTGGGTAACATCGCCAATAATTGCAGGATTATTAGCATTTCTAATTTATTTAAGTGCAAAAAAATCTATTCTTGATAGCACTAATCCAGGCAGAAGAGCCCTTAACATAATCCCTATATATAGCTTTTATGTTGCTTTTATTATTTCATTAGTTATTGCAAGAAAAGGACTTAAAAATATAGGACTTGAATTATCAGAGTCAGATGTATACATGTTTAGTTCAATTTTTGGAATTATTGCAGCTGCATTTACTTATATTCTGTTGAGACAAAATTTTTCAAAAATTAAAAAAAATGGAATTGAATCTGCATTTGCAATTTTAATGATTGTCTCGGCATGTGCAATGGCTTTTGCTCATGGCTCAAATGATGTTGCTAATGCAATTGGACCTCTTGCTGCAATTGTCTCCACTGTAAATTCAAATGGTATTATAGATACTTCGTCTCCAGTTCAAGCTTGGATTCTTTTTTTAGGGGCAACAGGAATTGTTTTTGGTTTAAGTATGCTTGGAAAAAATGTAATAAAAACTGTAGGAGAAAAAATTACTGCATTAAAGCCTAGTCTTGGTTTTTCAGCCGAACTTGCTACAGCAACTACGGTTGTAGTTGCTTCTTACGTTGGATTTCCAATTTCAACAACTCATACACTAGTTGGAGGAGTTATTGGAGTTGGATTGGCAAAAGGGGCTAAACATTTAAATACTAAGTCAATAACGAGAATTATTACTTCATGGTTGATAACAATTCCAATTGGAGCTTTTTTAACAATCTTGTATTGGGTTTTTCTAAGAATAATATTCGGAGTTTGATTTTACCTCTTTATCCAGCTGGTCATGTATGCAACCACAGCTCTAGATGCTTCAATTTTTCCAATATCATTTAATTTACCACTTTCTTTTGTGTTTAATGAAAATATTGAAAGAATAATTTGAGCTACAACTCTGCAAACACCTTCTTTATTAAAAACATTATCGAGACTTATGGATTCTTCGTAAGTTTCTTGAATGACATTACCTAACTGATGAATTGAATCTGAGTCTAAAGGCGGATTTATGGTATTACTAAGAATTAATTTTTGTGCTATTGAAGAATAAAAGAAATATTCATAAATATTATAAATAATATAATTTGTAACTTTTATAAGATCTCCTTTATCACTATCACTTAAGATGTTTTTTGAAAAGTTTTCTAGACATTCATTAATACATTTTAAGATTATTAGTTTTTTTAAGAAATCTACAGTTGGTATGAATTTATAAGTCGATGTTCTTTTTAAACCAGATTTTTCTGCTACTTTTGCAAGAGTAAGATCATCAATCTCACCATCTTCAACAATATTAATTGCAGCATCAATTATTTTATTAATTCTTTCTTTGCTTCTGTCTTGTTTTGCTAAAGTCTCCACTATTTAATTATGGACAAATGTCTATAAATGTAAACATAAAAGAACTTAAAAAATTCACATAATGTTCACAAATTAATGTTATTTCTGTTGCACTCTAAATTTAAAATTACTGCATTATATTGGAGATTTCATGAAAAAATATATATTCCCATTGTTTCTATCACTATCTTTATTTTCTCAAGAGTCAGAAAATAATACTAACGATGAGCAAGTTGAAGAAGTTGTAGTAGTTGGTACAAAAGCTAGTATTGTTTCTGCTATTGAAAAACAAAGACAATCAAATTTAATTGTTTCTGTCGTAGATTCTGATGCTTTAGGTGACTTTCCAGATACAACAGCAGCTGAAGCCATAAGAAGACTATCAGGTATTTCAGTTGAAAACGATCAAGGCGAAGGCAGATATGTAAATATAAGAGGTATATCTGGTGATCTTAATTCAATTGCAGTTAACGGTGCTCTTGTTCCTGCTCCAGAGGGAGGTAGGGCTGTTATGCTTGATGGTCTGCCAACTGAATTGCTAGATTCAATAGAAGTATACAAGACACTAACAGCAGATAAAGATGCTGACTCAATTGGCGGAAGAATTGAGTTTAATACTAAAAGAGCTACTTCAATTGACGGAACACTTCTAAAATTTAAAGCAGACACTTCATACAATGAGCAATCTAAAAATTCTGATAATCCAAAAATGGCGTTTACTTATGGTTCAATGATTAATGAAAATATTGGACATGTTCTTGGTGTTACATACGCATCTAAGCAGATTGTTACCTACAACAACGAAACCGGTTTTCCAGCTTGGGATACAGACGACGGAAATATCTTTCTTGATGATGATTGGGAGATGAGGTTTTATGATTTAACAAGAGAAAGAACAGGTGTTACATATGATATCGATATGATGATAGATGACGATACATCAATTTATGCAAATCTTTTATATAACAAATATGATGATGATGAATTAAGGAATAAAGAAGAATTTGGCTCTCTTAGAACCGGTAACGTATATGCAGGCTCAAGCGAGATTAATAGAGTTAGAAGAGATGCTGAAGTTAGAAAAAGAATAGAAACACGTGAAATAAGAACCGTGATATTGGGCGGTGAGACATTGATAAACGGCTGGTTCGCAGAAGTGCAGTTTAGTCACTCTTACGCTGAAGAAAATGATACAGATAATGTTGATGTAACATTTAGAAGCGATAGAATTGATACTGATGATTGCGGAGGTCCTTGTGGCTCATTCTTTTATCAAGATCCTCAAAAAGTCGGTTTATCTCTCTCATCATATGCTCAAGGTGTGCTTTATGCTGATTTAAATGTTGATGCATGGGAAGAAGATTGGAGTTTAATCAAAGATACTGAAACAGCGTTTAGTATAGATATGACGAAAGATGGATTTACGTTTATGGATGTTCCAACAACAGTAAAATATGGTTTTAAATATAAGTCTAGAGAGAAAAAAGGTGATAGCAATCAAATAGAAGTTGATGATGATAATGTGCAAGCTTTACTTCAATCTGAATTTGGACCATACATAAGATCTTGGCCATTCGCCGGACAACAGTACGGTCCTCATGCTGATGAAAATCTTTTATATGCAAGAAAGGGTCAATACACTGGTGGTCCTGATTATGATAACTTTGAAGAAGACTTTACAACAAATGAAGATATTACCGCGATATATTTTATGGGTACAATGGATTTTGATAAGGCAATTGTTATAGCAGGTATTAGGGTTGAAGATACTGATTTCGATACTCTTGGATATAATGATGGTGATGTAGATGATGTGTTAACAGCATCAAAGAGTTACACGTTTGTCTCGCCAAGTTTAAATGTTAAATATTTCTTAGATGATCAAACTATCATTAGAGGCGCAATATGGAGAGCATTATCTAGACCGGGTTTTGGTCAAGCAAACTTGATAGCAGATATAAGAGAAAGAGATGATGGTAATTATCGAGGTGAGATGGGTAACCCAGATCTTGACCCGTATGAAGCAACTAATTTTGATTTATCAATTGAATATTACGGTGATGGCTCTTTCGCATCATTTGGATATTTTAAGAAAGAAATCGAAAATGCAATTTATCCACTTGCAGTGGCTAATACAACAGTAAATGGTTTGCTTTTTGACGAATTATTGACATTTGTAAATACAGATGACTCTGATGTTGATGGTTTTGAATTAAATATATTTCAAGAGCTAAATATGCTGCCAGAACCCTTTGATGGCCTGTTTGTTTCAATGAACTTTACTACTACTGATGGAACTTCATCATTAGATGTAGATAATGGAACTGTAACATTTCCATTCAGAAAATTATCAGAAGATGTTTCTAATATCTCTATAGGTTACGATAAAAATAAATTTGATATAAGGCTATCGTCTGTTTCAAGATCGCCTTATTTAGATTACCTTGCAGATGATGATAGCGAAACCATTCAAGAGGATTTAGATAATAATAATATTAGGTACACAGATGATCACACTCAAATTGATTTTAATCTTAAATATAAAATTAATGACAATCTAAGTCTTAAATTTGATATCAATAACATAACTGATGAACCAGAGTTTTACTATTGGGGAACTCCAAACAGATTATCTCAATATGACGAGTATGGAACAACCTATTCAATTGGCATAAGATATAATTTATAATTCAAATAAATTTAAATAATAAGGCAAGTCTTTAACTTGCCTTATTTTTATAAGAAATGAAATACTTATTAACAACATTATTTATATATTCGCTTTCTGTAGTATCTGATCCTATAGATAAAATTATTCATATAGTTCCTGCAATCGACGAGACTCCTCAAGTAATCTCAAAAGGAGATGCTGCAGATGATCCTGCCATTTGGCTAAATAAATTAAATCCAGATAGATCACTAGTATTTGGAACAGATAAGAGAAGTGGCATATATACATATAACTTAAAGGCCGAAAAAATAGGCTACACAGAAATTGGAGATATCAATAATATTGATGTTAGAACAATGAATGTTACTGATGATGATAACAAAGACATAGGTAGTTATTCATTTATCTTTGCATCAAATAGAACTACAAACACACTTGATATTTGGGTATATAAAGACACTAATATTGATAAGGCTATAAAGGATAATAATTTTGAAATTTCAAAAGAGCCATACATAAATGCTAAAGCAAACATGGTAGTTTATGGAGTTTGTGCAGGCATTGATTCAAGATTTGGATTAATAGCATTTCTAACAGAAGATGAGGGATCAAAGGTACAGATGTGGAATTATGGTCCCTTTGGAATGACTCTTTTAACAACATTTAATAATGGAAATGCAACTCAATCTGAGGGATGTGTTTACGACGATGAAAATAGAACTCTTTTTATATCTGAAGAACAAGATAGAGGTATTTTAAGAGCCTATAAAATAAATAACGAGTTAGATTTTTCAAGTCCTATTATTATTGATAATAGATCTGGAAATATAGATGATGATCCTGAAGGAGTAACGGTTTATAAATCTTCTGAAAAAGATGGCTATGTTATCGTTTCATCTCAAGGTGATAGTTCTTTTAATATTTATAATCGACAAGAGCCTTATAAATACCTAGGCAGTTTTAAAGTTGGTAGTAACAAGGACATTGATAATGTTAATGACACTGATGGTATTGACGTTATTAATTTCAATTTTGGTAATAAATATCCTATGGGTTTATTTGTCCTGCAGGATGGAACAAATGATGGTAAAAATAAGGTTAAGAGACAGAATTTTAAATATGTTTCTTTTGCTGATGTTCTAGAAAAATTAGATCTTTAGTTTCTTTACAAATTCTATAATATCCTTAGAAAGTGATTCAGGTTGCTCTAAGGCTGCAAAATGTCCGCCTTTGTGAGTATTCCATTGAACTACATTATAGATTTCTTCAGCCCATGCTCTTGGAGGTGCAATTAAGTCTCTTTCAAAAACTGCGCCTGCCATAGGTTGCTTAATGTTCTCAAAAGAAAATCCTAAATCTCCATTTTCTTTATATAACCTTGTTGATGAAGTTATTGATTCACTAAACCAATATAAAGATACTATTGCCAAAACTTCATCGTCAGAAACAACTAGTTTGTTCTCTTTACCATCAAACCAGCCATAAAACTTCTCTACAATCCATGCAGCAAGTCCAACAGGAGAGTCATTTAAGCCATAACCAAGTGTTTGTGGTTTTGTTTTTTGTATCTCATAGTATCCAACTCCTTGTTCTTTATATTTTTCAAAATTTGCCATTAATTTTTGTTCTTCTTGTGAGGTATTTTCTAATGGATCTTTATCAGCAGGCGGCCAAGCAATAATCATATTAAGATGAATACCAATACAATGATCTGGATAAAGTTCAGCCATCCATTTGCTTATGGTAGCTCCCCAGTCACCACCTTGAACAATATACTTATCGTATCCAAGAGCAATTAGAAGCTCATGCTGCAAAATAGCAATCTGTTTGGAATCCATACCAACTTCTTTTGGTTTGTCAGAGAAACCAAATCCTGGGAGAGAAGGGCAAATAATATCAATTGGAATATCAGAGTTTTTTTGAATAATTGGTATTATTTTTAAAAATTCTTGGATGCTTCCAGGCCAACCATGAGTCATTACTAATGGAATAGCATTATCGTTTTTTGACTTTGAATGAAGGAAATGAAGCTTAAGTCCGGACTTGGTTGTATATCTGTAGCTGCCAATGTCATTAATCTTCTTTTCGTGATCTCGCCAATTAAATTCATTTCGCCAATAGTTTGTTAGTTCTTTTAAGAAATTAAGATCCGTCCCATGAGACCATCTATGATTTATTTCATCAGGCCATCTTGTTAGATCTATCTTTTTATTTAATAAATCAATATCTTTTTCAGATACTTTAACTATAAATTCTTCTATATTTTTCATAAGCAATTATTTAGTTTAATTTATATCACACCTTAAATATATTGAAGTAAAATATCTCTTTTTAGGTACATATGTTTGAAAATATAGAGTCTTTTCTTAGTAATAATAATGAATTAGCTTGGATTGCTATATTTATGTTTGCTTTTATGGAATCGTTTATTTTATCTGGCATTATTGTTTCAAGTGCTATTTTGTTTTCAGTATGCATTTTTGTTTTCAATATGGAGCTATTACCTTTATACACAATTGTAATGGTTGCAATGCTTGGCGCTCATTTGGGTGATGTTTCTGGCTTCTTTTTTGGGAAAACTGTTGGTCCAAGCTTGTTAGCAACTAAATTCATTTCTAAAAGAGAAAAGACAATAAAAAGAGCTCAAAAATTTTTAGATAAAACAGGACAATACACTGTAATTTTGGGTAGATTTGTTCCTGCCATAAGGCCTATTGTTCCTTTTTTGCTTGGTATTTCTGATCTAAAAGCTGTAAGATTTTATATTGCTGATGTCATCGCATGTACATGTTGGGGAATTGCCTTAGCATTACTGGTAACAGGAGTCGGATCTTTAATAGGATAAAAATATGTTAAGTATGTTTATATTAGTAGTTAGTTCAATAGCAGTTTTATTTTTGTTATTTCAATTAATCAAAGCAAGCAGACAAGGTAGATTTCTTCAGACCTTAAGAGATCTCTTAATCATACTTTTAGCTATTTTGATGACGGCAGCAATTTTTTATATTGGATTTAGATTCTTTAGAACCTTCATTTAGAATGCCATTAACTTTATTTGAAAAAATTATTAATAAAGAAATACCTGCGGAAATTATTTATGAAGATGACGTTTCTATTGTTATCGAAGATATCAATCCACAAGCGCCGACACACTTACTGATTATTCCAAAAAAAGTTATTCCTAAATTGTCTGATGCTTCAAATGAAGATCAGGAAATATTAGGTCACTTAATGCTTGTAGCTGGGAAAATAGCAGATCAGCTTGGATTAGACGAAACTTTTAGATTGGTTGTTAATAATGGCGCAAAAGCAGGACAAAGCGTTTTTCATCTTCACCTCCACCTTATCTCTGGAAGGCCTCTTAACTGGCCTCCAGGTTAAAAATAAATATAAGCGCCTAGACCTAATAAAAAAACAATAATTCCTATTCCAATAGCAAAATAAGAACCATACTTTAAAGTTGAACTGTCATCCATAATAAATCCCCTTAAAAAAAATATATCAAAAATTAATTCTTTTTCAAACGATTTTTTAAGATAAAATGGTATAAAATTCATAACTATTAAATCTTGAGTAAATCAAAACTATCCAGAGAAATAAAAGCTTGGATATCTTATGATCTAGGTAACTCAGCTTTTGCAACTACTGTTTTAGCAGCGTTTTTTCCTATCTTTTACAATCAATATTGGGCGTCTACATTAGACTCTACTTTATCAGCAGAGTATCTAAGTTGGACTCTAGTAATTTCAAATCTTACTTTATTATTCACTGCACCTCTCATAGGAGCTATAACTGATATAAGTAAGTCTACTAAATTGATGTTTATATCAATGGTTTCAATATCCATTATTTGCGTTGGTTTGTTATATTTTTTACAAGTTGGATCCTGGTTATATGCTTTAGTATTTTTTGGTATCGCTAACTATTTCTTTTCTGCTTCAAACGTTCTTTATGACAAAATTTTAGTTCAAATTTCATCTCCTGATTTATTTTCAAAGATTTCAGGTTACGGGTATGCCTGGGGATATTTTGGAGGAGGGTTGCTTTTTCTTGTAAATGCTTTGATGAGCCTTTATCCAGAAATGTTTGGATTGAGTTCGCAAGCTGATGCAATAAGATGGTCATTTATTACAGTATCTGTATGGTGGACAATATTCCTATTACCTCTATCAATTACATACAAAGAAAGAGTTGTTAATTCATCACAAAGGGTACTTAAGGATTCTTTTAGAAATTTTGTTAATACTCTTAAATCTGTATCAGAGTATAGAAATGCATTCATATTTTTGATTGCTTTTTTTCTATTTATAGATGGCGTTCATACTGTTATCGCACTTGCTTCAACCTTTGCTATAAATCTAGGTCTTGATACAAGCTCAATCATTATTGCTTTAATTTTAGTTCAATTCGTAGCATTCCCCTCAACATTGATGTGGGCATTTGTTGCTGAAAAATATGGAGATAAATTAGTAATAAATATAACAATTATTATCTACATCATATTAATTTTATATTCGTTTAATTTATCTGATGGAATTGAATTTTATATTCTTGCAGGATTAATAGGTTTTATTCAAGGAGGCATCCAGGGGAGTTCTCGTAGCTTATTTGCTAAGTTAATTCCGTCTGATAAAGCAGGAGCATTTTTTGGTTTATTTAATACCTTCGGAAAGGCTGCAGCATTTATAGGTCCAGCACTTATAGGTATTTTCTTAGCAATATTTAAAGATACAACATTAATGCTTTTGCCTTTATTAATTTTATTCGTATTAGGGATTGTTGTTTTATATTTTGTTGATACCGATGAAGTTATTTAGCATAAAATCAATAATTTTTTATAGCATATTAGGCGCAATAACAGCCTTTGTAATCGCCCCATTTATAAGAAGTCTAATTGATTTTAGTACTGGTATTGAGTTACTTATTACCACAGCAATAATAATCCCAATGTATGCTGTCATCACAAGATTTTTAAAAAAGTATCTTTAAGATTTTTGAAGTGTTTCAAATAGAAGTTTTGGTTTGTCAGTAATTATTCCATCAACTTTAAGATCGATTAAATAATTGAATGTTTTAACATCATTAATTGTCCAAACCATTATTTTGATTCCTTTTGATTTTAAGTAATTAACAAATCTTTTTGTCACAATTCTTACTCCGTAATATCTAATAGGTATTTGAAGACAATCACCAGGAACGATTCCTCTATAGATACCAAAACTCGACATCAGCGTTTTGGCAACCTCATTGGGACCCATGGATATGCACAAATGCGGATGAGTTGATCTAACATTATTTAATCTTTCGCTATTAAAACTTGCCACACAGACTCTTTCAGAGGCATTTGATTTCGATATAACTTCTAATGCAGGATTTACAACTTCGTCTGTTTTAAAGTCTATTTGAAATGAAGTTGAAGGAAAGGTATTTAAAGCATCGACTAATTTAGGAATCTTGTGATCACCAAATATTCTCAAATCATCAATTTCTTGACTGGAGAGGCTATCAAATTTATAAGGTAAATCACAAATTCTTTTGAGATCATTGTCATGGAAAATATATGGGATACCATCAGAGGACACTTGCACATCAGTTTCAATGAATTTACAGCCTAAAGATATTGAGTATTCAAATGATTCAAGAGTATTTTCTGCTGCTTCTTCAGCTCCTCCTCTGTGAGCTAGTACCTCAAGACCATCATATTGTAGATAAGTTTTCATTAATCGATATTGTATACGTTAATATTGTAAAATATGTCTCTTTAATGAGAAGTTAACTATTTCAGTGAAAAAATTTGATTCTATAAGGCCATATCATGATGATGAAGTTCATCAAGTTTTGATAAATCTATCTAATAACAGAAGATTTTTAAAAATGTTATTTTCTACAGGTAGGTTTAACAAAATAAGATACCTACCTTTTTCAAGAAAAGTTCTTAGCCTTGTTCTCAAAAATAGAATTAAAAATATAAAAAGTGTCAGTCAGTATCAAGATGCATTTGAAGCAGTGGTCTCTGAAGTAATAAAGAATTCAATCAAAAAATTTTCAATAACTGGTATCGAAAATTTAGATCCTAATAAAGGATATCTTTTTGTAGCAAACCATCGAGATATAACCCTTGATTCAGCATTACTTAATTTTACATTGCATCAAAATAACTTTAAGACTACTTATAACGCAGTTGGTAATAATTTATTGAGTGAGAAGTGGGCATCAGATCTTATGCGATTAAATAAAAGTTTTATTATTGATAGAAGTGATAAATCAAAAAGAGATATATATAAAAGCTTAAATCTTGCATCAGAATTTATCCACAACACAATAGCTAATGAGAACGAGTCTATTTGGATTGCACAAAAACAAGGTAGATCAAAAGATGGTAATGATTACACAGACCCATCAGTGATTAAAATGATTCATTTGAACGCAAGAAAAAAATTATCTGTAAATGATTATCTTAATAGTTTAAATCTTATTCCAGTCTCAATATCTTATGAAAAAGATCCTAATGATATACTTAAAGCCAAAGAGATGTACCTAACAGACCTTAATCAAAAATACATAAAAGAAAGAAAAGAAGATATGGAAAGCATTTTTCTAGGTATTAATGGCTCAAAAGGAGATGTGCATTTAAATATTGGTAAAGCAATGCACTTTGATTCAGATTCTTATGAAGAATGTTCTGATCAAATTACTGAAGCAATAAAACAATCATATCAACCACATTCTACAAATTATGCTGCTTCTATAATACAAGGTAAACAAAATAACAATAGTAAATATTCACCAAAAGAAATTAATGAAGCAATAGAGTATCTTGAAAATAGAATGAACCTTATACCAGAAGATATGAGACCATATTTTCTTAATCAATATTCCAATTCTTTAATATAGACTTTTAAAAAGAATAAAAAAAGAGAAGAGCTACTTTCGTAACTCTTCTCTAAAAAATTTAACGTTATGACTTAGTTATTGGGGGAGCACTATGACGTCATTACAATTAAATTATTTAAACTCTGGATAAGCCTCTATACCTATCTCAGAAACATCAAGACCTAGATCTTGTTCTTCATCTGTAGCTCTAATTGGCATTACTGAATTGATAGCCATTGTTGTTAGATAACTCATGATAAAAGTGAATCCAGCTATTGCTAATACACCTATCAACTGAGTTACAAAACTTGCACCACCAGTAAAGCTAACTGCTAATACTCCGAAGATTCCAACTGTTCCGTGAGCAGAAATAGCTCCTACAGGGTCATCAATTCCAGATTTCTCGAGATATAAAATTGAGAAATAAACAATTACACCACCTATAGCACCTACTAATACTGCCATACCACCAGAAGGACTTAATGGATCTGCAGTAATAGCCACTAGTCCAGCAATTGCACCATTCATAGCCATTGTTACATCCATTTTTCCTGTCATGATTAAGCTAACTAAAAGCGCAGCAACAACTCCGCCTGCAGCAGCCATATTTGTATTCATAAATACCTGACTTACAGCAATAGCGCTTCCTTCACTAGCAACAGCAAGCTCAGATCCACCATTGAATCCAAACCAGCCCAGCCAGAGAATCCAAACACCTAATGCTGCCATTGGAATATTTGATCCTGGCATCGGATTGACTGATCCGTCGTATCCATATTTACCTTTTCTTGGACCTAATATACTTACAACACCTAAAGCTGCAGCTGCACCACATAAATGTACAGTACCTGAGCCAGCGTAGTCAGAATATCCCATAGCATTTAGGAAACCACCACCCCAGTTCCAATAACCTTGGATAGGATATATAAATCCAGTCAAAATGACTGCAAATATAAAAAATGGTAATAACTTCATTCTTCCTGCCACAGCTCCAGATACAATAGACATTGCCGTAGCTACGAATACAACTTGGAAAAAGAAGTCAGCTTGTTGGGAATAATCCATTCCGTATGGCATTCCAATTTCTTCATTTGGTAATGCAGTAGATAATCCTAGAGATGTTCCAATTGATGGTATTACACCTTCAATTAGTGATCCTCCAGGATACATAAGTACAAAACCACAAACTAAATACATAATACATGCTATTGAATATAGTCCTAGGTTTTTTGTAACAATTTCAGATACATCTTTCTTTTGAACTAGTCCAGCTTCAAGCATAGTAAATCCTGCTGCCATCCACATAACTAATGCACCCGCCATAACGGCATAAAATGTATCTAATGCAAATTTAATTTCTTCCATAATTTCTCCTTATTTAGATAGCATCAGAACCTGTTTCACCAGTTCTAATTCTTATTACATCATCAATACTTGATACGAAAATTTTTCCATCACCAATTTTCCCAGTATTTGCAGTCTTTGAAATAACATCAACAACAGTGCTCATGTTTTCATCCTCTACAAGAATATCTAGCTTAATTTTAGGTAATGTATCAACAGAATATTCTGCACCTCTGTACATTTCTGTATGTCCTTTTTGTCTTCCATAACCTTTAACTTCTGTGATTGTTAGTCCTTCGATACCAGCATCAACAAGGGCTTCTCTAACTTCTTGAAGTTTAAAAGGTTTGATTATTGCGCTTACAAGTTTCATAGATCTTATAAGCTCGCTGATACTGAGAATACAAATGCATCTTCGTCAGCACCGTATCCATCATCAGAAAAATCTGAGTATGTTAATGCACAATCATATGATCCACATGAAAATCCATAGGAGATGCCAAAGTTATCACCGTAATCATCATATTGACCAAAAGATACACCGACAGGTCCAATACCATATGATACTTCTGTGTAGTCTGGAGCACCATCAACACCAGATGCATATGTGAGACCAAGATCACCCATACTTAAACCAACATAGATTTCTTCAAAATCTAGATCGCTATCGTTTTCAGGATATCTGTATTCGATATAACCAATGTCTACACCAACACCACCAACTTCAAATCCATATCCAAAATAAAGATCTAGCTCTGAACCGGCACCATCATTAAAGTTAACGTTTGATCCCCATAGTCCAGCATAGAAACCACCATCAGAAGCATAATCAAATCCACCTTGGACAGCAGGTCCATCGGACTGAGTCATTCCTCTCCAAATATAATCGCTTGCAAAGCTAACATTTGCGCTTACTGAAGCAAATGATGGCAATGAAACCATTGTTAATAAAAGTATTAATTTTTTCATTTAGTTCTCCTGTTAAATATACTTACTTGTATATATGCAATTGGTGTGCCAATTATGTAATTATTTTTTTTATATAAAAAAAAGTTATAATTTTTAGAAAATTTAGGAGTAAATATGGATCTTAATAACAAAGTAGCATTAGTTACAGGTGGAGCTTCTGGTTTAGGACAGGCTACCGTAGAAGCATACGTGGCTAAAGGCGCAAAAGTAGTCATATTAGATATAAATGAAGACAAGGCTCTAGAAATAATAAATAATCTCGGCGAAGACAAAGTCATGTTTATATCTACCGATATTATGAAAGAGGATCCAGTAGTGGAGGCTATAAATAAAATAAAAGATAATTTTGGGGGACTACATATTGCAGTTAATTGTGCTGGAACTGGATATCCGGGAAGAATATTAGGTAAAGAAGCACCTCATCCATTAGATGCCTTCCAATTTATTGTTAACTTAAATCTTGTAGGGACTTTTAATGTTATGAGAATAGCAGCTGAATTAATGGATAAAAATGAACCAGACGAAAAAGGTGAAAAGGGGGTTATTATCAATACGGCTTCTATTGCAGGTATTGAGGGTCAAATTGGTCAATCAGCATATAGTGCATCTAAAGCAGGCGTAATTGGATTAACTATTACTGCTGCCAGAGATCTTGCAAGACATGCCATAAGAGTATGTACAATTGCTCCAGGAATTTTTGATACTCCGCTAATGCAATTAGCACCAGATAAGGTAAGAGATCCTTTATTAGAATCTACTCAATTTCCTCACAGATTTGGGCAGCCAAATGAATTTGCAGATTTAGCAGTTCATATTGTAGAAAATACATACCTTAATGGTGAAACAATTAGGTTAGATTCTGGAATGAGAATGAAACCAAGATAAATTATTGAACAGCTACCCAGTAAGTCATTGCGATAACAGCAACAATAATTAGAAATAAAATAACCTTAGCATCGCTTTTGCTATCAAGGTTTGCTTCATCTGATTCATAGTATTCTTTATAGTCATCCTTCATATTTATTCTCCATGTTGTATCACAACTCTTCCAATTTGTTCACCTTTTAGAATTTTATCAATTTCTTCTTTAATTTCTGAAATTTTTACTATTTTCGTCTGATTTGAAAGATCAAGCGACCATTCATTTGATAATAATTCCCATAAGTCTTTTTTTAGTTCTATGGATGATTCAGCTGAATCGATTCCACTTAACTGAATACCTCTTAAAATAAAAGGAAATACAGATGAAGAGAATTTTGGTCCAGCAACATTTCCACAGCATGAAACAACACCATGATTTGCAATCATTGTTAGCATTTTAGATAAAATGTCTCCACCAACAGTATCTACCGCTGCAGAGTATTGAGCTCTATCCATGGGTTTTATAGGATCTGACATATATTCATTTCTATCTAAAATTTCACTAGCTCCCATCATTTTAAGAGTATCGAAATGTGAGGATTTACCTGAAATTGCATGAACTTCATATCCAATTTTTGAAAGAATTCCCACTGAAATTGAGCCAACACCACCTGTGGAACCAGATACTAAAACTGGAAGTTTCTTTGAACAGTTATTATCAACAATTTTTTTTATACATGCTGCAGCAGTAATACCAGCTGTTCCAAATGACATACACTTCATATGATCTAACTCAGACGGCATTTTTATAACCCAATTGCTTGGAAGATGAACTATTTCTCCAAAACCTCCAAATTCAGACATTCCAATTTTATATCCTGTTGCAATAACATCATCGCCGACGGATAAATCTGGGGTTGATGATTCAATTATTTCTCCGGCTACATCTATTCCAGGAACAAATGGATAAGAAGATGCTACGCCTTTTGCTCCAGATGCGGCGAGAGCATCTTTATAATTTAAAGATGAGTAATGAACCTTAATTAATACACGGCCTTGTTCAAGTTTTGGTATATCAATATCTTCTAAAGAACCGTTAAAATTCCCTTCGTTTTCTCTTACAAGATAACCTTTAAATTTCATTATTATGATTCAGATAAATATTTTTCAGCGTCTAATGCTGCCATACAGCCAAATCCTGCGGAGGTTACCGCTTGTCTATAAATTTGATCAGATACATCACCAGCAGCAAAAACACCTTCAACAGAAGAGCTTGTAACAGATCCGTTTAAACCTGATTTGATGATAATATAACCATTGTCCATATCTAATTGTCCATCGAATATTTCAGTATTTGGTTTATGGCCTATTGCAATAAAAACACCCATCACTTCTTTAGAAATTTCAGAACCTTTATTCTCTAACTTTATTGACGTAACGCCCATATCATCGCCGCAAACTTCTTTAAGTTGTGTATCCCATAAAATCTCGATTTTGCCAGCTTCCTCTTGTTTAAATATTCTATCTTGTAAAATTTTTTCTGCTCTTAATTCATCTCTTCTATGAACTAAATATACTTTTGAACATATATTTGCTAAGTACAATGCTTCTTCAGCCGCAGTATTACCGCCTCCAATAACTGCAACATCTTGGTCTTTATAGAAAAAACCATCACATGTTGCACAAGCGGAAACACCTTTACCTAAATATTTTTTTTCTGAAGGAAGACCAAGATACATAGCACTAGCACCAGTTGCAATAATTAGAGAATCGCATGAATACTCGTTTACTCCTTTTAGAGTAAATGGTTTTTGAGTTAATGAAACCTCATTAATATGGTCATTGATTATCTCAACATCAAACTCTTGTGC
>CACMVA010000001.1 GCA_902617045.1 uncultured SAR86 cluster bacterium | reverse complement strand
ACCTGGTATTAACCATGGAACTCCGTTTAGAAAAAAATATCTACTAAACTCGCTAATAACAAATATAGAAGAAATAAAAAGAACACTAAAAAAGTTGTTGTTTATTTTAGTAAAACTTAAGGCTGGTTTTAGTATCAATAGAGGGGAAGTAAATATCAATGTTAATATTACAACTAACAGAATATATATAATTGAAGACATTGCTATTGTTGTTTCTCCATAATAGTAAACACTCACTATTATCCAAGACATTCCTAATCCCCAATGCCCTAAACCCCAGCAAAAAACCCTCCAAAAGACACCATCATTATTTGATATTAATAAGCGAATCAAATAACCATAAGATATGAAAATTAAGAATTTAATTGAGAAGGGTGCGAATGCAAAAATACCTATTAATCCAAATAATGCTGGAATAATAAAATTTAAAATCTTCATTTATTTATTGAAACAATAAACTTCTTTATTCTTCTATTATCTGTGTCTGAAACCTTTATTGAGATATTCTCTAATTTAATTTTATCGCCAACCTTTGGTAACACTCCAAATTCAGAAATAAATAAGCCTCCCAAAGTTTCGGCATCAATAGTAAGTGGATCTAGTTCAAGTTCAAAGAAACTAACAAACTCTTCTATTTCAATTTTTGCATCTACATTATATTTATTAGTTGAGACTTCTATTATTTCTTGCTCTTCGATGTCATGTTCATCTTCAATCTCTCCAACTAATTCTTCAAGAATATCTTCAATTGTTATAAGTCCACATATTTCTCCATATTCATCTATAACTACTGCTAAATGAGATCTATCTTGTTTAAATTCTTCTAGAAGTGAATCAGCCTTTTTGGTTTCAGGAACAACATTTGGATCTCTAAGCATCTCATTAATATCAAAATCGGCAGTACCTTTAAATAGTTTTGGTAAGATATCCTTAGCTAATAAGATACCAGCTACCTCATTTCTTTCCTCACCCAAGACTGGATACCTAGAATGGCCTGATTCAATTATTCTTTTGATAATTTCGTTAGTATCATCTTTAACTTGTATTGTTACCATATCAACTTTTGGAATCATTATCTCTTTTACAGTGATATCTCCTAAACGAATTGCTTTACTAGCAATTGATTCTGCCTCTTTATCAATTATTTTTTGATCAACAGCGTCTTTTAGAAACTCAGTTACTTCAGATACGCTTTGAGTTTTTATGAAAAATGGATTTCTGAAATATTTTTTTAATTTATTAATAATCCCCGACGGAGGCTTATTATCTTCTTGATTTTGTTTTTCGTTCATTAATATGGATTGTCGATATTTATTTTTTTAAGTAATTTGATCTCTTTATTTTCCATTTGAGCTGCCATTTCATTATTTTCATGGTCAAACCCTAATATATGATATACGCCATGAATTAACATGTGAATTAAATGATCATCAAATTTTTTATTTTGTTGACGGGATTCCTCTTCTAAATATTGATAACTTATTGCAATATCACCCAAATCCCCTGTGATTGACTTTGAAATATCTTCATTTGTAAAAGATAGTACATTTGTAGGTGAGTTTTTCTTTCTGTACTTGTTGTTTAGTTCTTGTATTTCATTATTGTTTAAAATTTTTAAATTCACAGAACAGTTGGAGAGCTTTTCTTCCTCACAAATTAATGAAAAGGCCATATTAAGTTTATTCTCAAGTTGAGTTGAAATTGAAAAATTTCCTGATGTTAAAATATTGAGACTCACCTATAAACCTAACTTGTCCTCAAAATATTTATAAGCATCAATAATTTTTTTAACTAGAGGATGCCTCACAACATCTGATGACGAAAAGTTAGTAAAGCCTATGCCATCAGTATCTTTAAGAACTTCTATAGCGTCTGACAAACCTGATTTAATATTTTTTGGAAGATCTATTTGAGTTAAATCTCCATTAATTACAAGATAAGAACCAAAGCCCATTCTAGTTAAAACCATCTTCATTTGTTCTTTCGTTGTATTTTGACTTTCATCGACAATTATAAAAGAGTTATTTAGTGTCCTTCCTCTCATATATGCTAAAGGAGCTATTTCAACGATACCTCTTTCAAGAAGTTTTTCAGTTTTTTCAACTCCGAGCATCTCATATAAAGCATCGTAAAGAGGGCGAAGATATGGATCAACTTTTTGAGATAAATCTCCTGGTAAAAATCCAAGTTTTTCACCAGCTTCTACCGCAGGTCTTATTAAAATAATTCTATCTACTTTTTCATTTAAAAGATGATCAACTGCTAGTGCAACAGCCAGGTATGTTTTTCCAGTTCCAGCAGGACCAATTCCAAAGTTAATTTCATTATTTGAAATATTTTCAATATAAGTTTTTTGATTTTTTCCTCTTGGAATGACACTTTTTTTAGGTGTTTTGATTTTAATAACATTAGTCATATTTTTATCTGACTCTTGTATGCACAAATTTAGTGTTTCGCTATTAATCTCAATTCCTTGGCCTGCTGCTTCGTATAACTTTCTTAAAGCATCTACGGATAGATCAACATCTTTTTTGTTTCCTTTAATTTTAAGATTATTACCATTTTGAAAAATCTTTACATCAAATGTCTTTTCAACAAATTTAAGATTTTCATTAAGTTCGCCAACGAACCTAACCATAACATTTGCATCTGAGGGTTGTAATTCTAGACTAGTTAAAGATGAATCAGTTGACATTAATTTTGTAAATTACCTCTTAAACAATTTGGCAGTGCTTCATTAATTTGAATATTAATGATTTGCCCAACTAAATCAATATCATTTGATGGAAAATTAACAACTCGATTACATATAGTTCTTCCTTGTAATTGTCCTGGATCTCTTTTTGACTGTCCATAGACTAAGCAGTTTTGCAATGTACCAACCTTCTTTCTGCTAAATCCAAATGAAAGTTGGTTTAGTCTCTCTTGAAGAATATTTAATCTTTCTTTTTTTTCTTCTTGAGTTACATCATCTTCCATATCTGATGCAGTTGTATTTGGTCTGGGACTATATATAAAACTAAATGACTCATCAAACCTTACTTCATTAATTACATTCATGGTCCCCATGAAATCGTCATTTGTCTCACCAGGAAAGCCAACAATAAAATCTGAAGAAAAACTCATGTCAGGTCGTACTTTACGAATTTTTTCAATAAGATTTAGGTATTTTTCTACGTTATAACGTCTTCTCATTAATTTTAATATTCTATCTGAACCACTTTGTACAGGAAGATGGACGTGACTTACAAGCTCAGGTACCTTATCGTAAACTTCAACAAGATCGTCTTTAAATTCATGTGGATGGCTTGTTGTATACCTAATCCTTTCAATATTTTCTATTTTTGCTGTTAACTCAATCAATTTAGCTAAAGAAGATTTTTCACCTTTATAGGTGCCTTTGAAATTGTTTACATTTTGGCCCAATAAATGAATCTCTCTAGTTCCATTTTCTGCAAGTGCAGATATCTCATTCAAAATATCTTCAATTGTTCTTGATACCTCATGACCTCTTGTTTTTGGAACAACACAAAAAGAACAATATTTATTGCAGCCCTCAATAATTGAAACAAACGCTGAGGGTTCGCCAGTTCCATGCACAGGAATATGATTAAATTTTTCTAATTTTGGAAATGAAATATCAACTTGATTAATGTTTGTTTTATTTTTATTTTCATATAGCTCTGGTAATTTGTGGAGTGTCTGAGGTCCAAATACGATATCTACTGCAGGAGCTCTTTTGATTATATTTTCACCTTCTTGTGATGCAACACATCCTCCTATAGCAATTTTCAAATCAGGATTTTTGTCTTTTATTTTTCGCCATCTTCCAATTTGATGAAATACCTTTTCTTGTGCTTTTTCTCTTATCGAACAGGTGTTAAGTATTAAAAGATCTGCTTCCTCTTCATTTTCTGCTAATTCAAAGCTTTCTTTTTCTTCTAAAAGATCAAACATTTTTGCAGAATCATATTCATTCATCTGACAACCATGTGTTTTTATAAATAATTTTTTTGTCATATTTAATTAACTTTTTATAACTTTAATTATCAAACATTATTCCCATATAATTAAGTATTATGAAAACAAAAAATGTTTACAAGATAATTTTCATTCAGCTCGGTGAAATTTATGAAGTTTTTGCTAAACAAATTTACCAAAGTGATATGTACGGTTTTATCGAGGTAGAAGAGTATATCTTCAATAAAGATAAACAGCTAGTAGTTGACCCAAGTTCAGAAAAATTAAAAAATGAATTTTCAATGGTTGAGAGAAGTTATATACCTATAAATTCTATTGTGAGAATTGATGAAGTTAACGAAACTGGCGAGGCAAAAATAAAAGAAAATAAGGGTCAAGTAAGTCCTTTTCCTTTAAACATTCAACCTTCTAACAAAAAAGAATAAATTATTCTGGCATAAATAGTTTTTTATAAAATCTAAGTTCTTCCACAGACTCTTTAATATCTCCAAGAGCTCTATGAGATCCTTTTTTTTCATAAATTTGGGCTTCATTCATCCAGCGAACAGCAACTTCCTTGAAAGACGAGACATCAATATGTCTATAATTAAAATACGCTTCTAATCTTGGCATGTACTTTGATAAAAAGCGTCTGTCATGAGAAACAGTATTTCCACACATAGGTGACATATTTTCTCCTACATATTTTGAAATAAAATCTAAGGTTTCAATTTCTGCGATTTGTTCTGTTACGTTACTTTTTAAGACCTCATCTGTTAAACCAGACGATCCGTGCTGATTTTGATTCCATTCATCCATAGATTTAAGAACTTCTTTAGGTTGCGAAATTATTAAATTAGGGCCCTCTGCAATAATATTTAGACTAGAATCAGTTATTAGAGTAGCTATTTCGATAATTTTTTCTTTATCTGGATCTAAACCAGTCATTTCTAGATCAATCCAGACTAAATTATCTCTTGATTGTAAAGTTTTCATATCTTTTTATAATCGCCTCTTTAGTGTATTTTGTTCCTATTATGAAAAAAGTTCAAACTGGACAGATTGTAGAATTTTATTCAAATAGCTGTTTGGTTAAAACAAAATTTGGTGAATTCTCATGCTTAGCAATAAAAAACGTTGTTGTTGGTGACTTTGTTGAGCTAGAAATTATTCAAGACAGCAAGAAGCTAAATGGAAAAATTCTTAGCATTCAAGAAAGAAAAACTAAACTTTCTAAATCAGATGGTAGCAGGACAAAGCTATTTGCAGCAAACATAAGTCATGTAGGAATAATAGTTACGCCAAAACCAAAAACTTCTTCAGAATTTATAGATAAATGGATATTAAAATCAAAACTATCAAATATAGAGCCTTTCATTATTAATAATAAAATCGATATTGAATCTGATAATGAATATAAAATTAAGCTTGATATCTATAAAAGCTTAGGCATAAGTACAATTGATTGCTCTGCAAAGCATGGTGATAATCTTAAAGAGCTTATAGATTTTTTAAAACGCAAATCTGTTCTTTTTGTTGGTAATTCTGGTGCAGGCAAATCAACACTATCATCTAAGCTTATTGGAAAAAAACTTAAAACAAATTCTTTGTCTAAAGAGCAAGGAGTTCATACAACTTCAATATCATCATTATATGAATTGCAAAATAATACAAAAATAATAGATTCACCTGGAATGCGAGATATTGAAATAAAAAATTATAGTAAAGATCATATTATTAATGGTTTTGAGGAAATTCTTGAAGCATCTAAAGGTTGCAAATTTACAAATTGTAATCATATTAATAACAAAGGCTGCTTTGTCATTGAAGGTCTGGCGAATGGTCAAATTAATCAAAGTAGATACAATAACTTCATAAAATTTAGAGATAATGGATAACAAAAACAAAAAGACACATTTTGGCTATAAGGAAGTTAACGAAGCTGACAAGAGTAAGTACGTTGGAGAGGTTTTTACCTCAGTAGCAAAAAACTACGACGTTATGAATGATGCAATGTCTTTTGGCATGCATAGACTATGGAAGAAAATATTAGTTGAGCTAGCCGCTGTTAGTGAAAAAGATGTCATTTTGGATATAGCAAGCGGGACAGGAGATATTGCTAAGTTAATATCAAAAGAATATCCAAATACAAAAATTTTTATGAGTGACATAAATTATGAAATGCTTGATGAGGGAAGAAATAGAGCAATTGATGAAAGCTTCAACTCAAATTGTTCTTTTTGTCAGCTTAGTGGTGAAAGCTTGCCCTTCAAAGATTCTTCATTTGACCTAATAACGGTTGGTTTTGGTCTAAGAAACTTCACAGATAAACAAAAAGGTCTTTCTGAAATGAAGAGATGTTTGTCAAAAAATGCGAGGCTTCTGGTTTTAGAATTCTCAAAGCCAATTAATCCAATGTTTTCAAGGTTATATGACTGGTATTCTTTTAACATACTTCCTAAGCTTGGATCTATTCTTGCAAATGATTCTGAAAGCTATAAATACCTTGCTGAATCAATAAGAATGCATCCAGATCAGGAATCTCTTAAAAATATGATCTTACAAAGCGGTTTTAAGGAATGTAGATTCTTTAATATTTTAAATGGAGTTGTGGCTATACATATTGCTTACAATGATTGATATAAATAGATTATTTATTAGACTTCTAGAAGATCTTGAGGAGTCATCTCCTAATCTTAGAAAATCTTTTAAAGAAATTTCGCCACTAGAATTTTGTATAAACATAAAAGGGCATAAGAATATCTACATTAAAATTGATGATAAAGATTCTGAAATATCTTTTAGAAAAAATAATCCTCAATTTGAAATTAGAGGATCTTTAATTGAATTATTAAATTCACTAGTTTCTAAGAAATTAAATAAAAATCTCATTTTTGGAAACTCTGAACTAGCTATTGTTTTTGTAAATATTATTCTTAAATCAAATATTGATATTATTTATTTAATTGATAAATACTTTGGAAACACGTCAGCTGTTTTTGCATACTCTGTTTTGAAACTTTTTAAGTCCTCTGATAATGACTCAGATATTGAATATGAAAATATTCGCAAGCGACTTAGAGAAATTTCTATTAAACTTGATAGGTTAGAAGCCATTAAAGGTATATGAATTTTATTATCGTAATATATGAGTTATTTAGAATGTTATTTTTTGGTATTCAAAAAGGAATATTCTATAAACCTAATGGAGTAAAACTAGCTAGCTACTTAGAATCATTGGGGCCAATATTTACAAAATTTGGTCAACTTTTATCTACAAGAACAGATATTCTTGATGTTGAAACTGCAAAAGATTTAGAAAGTCTTACTGATAGTTGTAAGCCATTTAATGTTGAGACACTTAAGAAAATAGTTGAATCTGAGTTAGGAGATTCAATAAAAAATATTTTTGAATCATTTGATGAAAAGCCGTTAGCAGCAGCATCTCTAGCGCAAGTTCACTCAGCAACACTAAGTAATGGTGATCATGTTGTAGTGAAAGTCCTTAGGCCAAACATACATAAGAAAGTAAAAAGAAATCTAAGATTACTTAAATCGGCAGCAAAAATATTTTCTTATATTTACAGTGAAAGTTATAGATTAAAGCCAAATGAGGTCGTGCGAGATTATGAATCCACAATATTAAAAGAGTTGGATTTAAAACTTGAAGCCTCCAATACAAATTTAACTAGAAAAAATTTTTTAAACTCAAATGAATTATACATACCGGAAGTTTATTGGGACCTTACAACTTCAAATGTTATGGTCTTAGAAAAAATTAATGGCATCCCATGCACTGACATCGAACAAATTGAAAAATATGGAATAAATAAAAAAATTCTTGCCGAAAATGGAGTCATGATATTTCTTAATCAAGTTTTTAGAGATAACTTTTTTCATGCCGATATGCATCCAGGAAATATATTTGTTTCAAAAAAGAATGTTGAAAATCCTGGATATATTGCAGTTGATTGTGCGATAACTGGCTCATTGTCGAATGAGGAGCGATATATATTGGCTAGAATGCTGCAATCTGTTCTTAAACAAAACTATAAAGCTCTTGCTAATTTATTTATTAGCTCTGGTTGGGTTAAGGCGGATACAAATAATATTGAACTTGAAAATACCCTAAGAGCTTGTTGTGAACCCATATTTGAGAAGCCTTTGTCAGAGATAGAGTTTGGTAAGTTACTTCTATATCTTTTCCAAAGCACTAGACAATATGGTTTATCTCTTCAAACCTCCTTAGTTTTGCTTCAAAAAACATTAATTCATATCGAAGGTATGGGAAGACAAATATATCCAGAACTTGATTTCTGGGGTATTGCGGAACCTTACTTAGATAATTGGTTAAATGAGCAATTTAGTCCATTAAAGTTGAAAGATTACATTATTGAAAATAAAGAAGATATTTTGCTTAAAGCATCAGAGATTCCAGCTATAATTTTTGAAACGCTCGATGAAATAAGAAGTTTTTCTAGTAATAAAAATGCAGATGCTTTAAAAGCAAATGAATTAGAAATTCAATTATCAAAACAAAAAAACATTAATAGGGTATTCGGTATTGGTATAATTGTAATTATAGCTATCATGTTGATAGTTAATTAGGAGTATTTATGGGTTTTGGCGGAATAAGTATATGGCAGTTATTAATTATTTTAGTTGTTGTGCTTCTTATATTTGGTAGTGGAAAACTTAAATCACTTGGTTCAGATTTGGGCTCCAGCATAAAAGGTTTTAAGAAAGCAGTTAAAGACGAAGACTCCAAAGAAAAAGAAGACTAAAATTGTTTCAGATTGGCTTTCTAGAAATTCTAATTATTCTAATATTAGGTTTAATAATCATTGGTCCTAATAGGCTTCCAGTTGTGGTTAAAGCCACATTAAAATTCTTTAAAAAAATTGAAAATAAATTTAATCTTTTTAAAAAAGACATTGAGGCAGACATTGGTGTAGATGAACTTAAGAAAGATGTTTTTAACGAGTTAAAAATGGAAGAGTTTGAAAAAAACAAAGAGCCTGATAATGACTAAGGATTCTATTTCAAATCATCTCCTTGAATTAAGATCAAGATTATTAAAAGTAATTGTTCTTTTTGTTGCCCTTTCGATATTAGGAATTCCATTTGCCGCTGATATTTATTCCTTTATTGCAGCTCCTCTATTAGCTTCATTGCCTGAGAGTAGCTCAATGATAGCTACAGAGGTTGCATCACCATTTATGGCGCCAATTAAACTAGTTTTTTATGTAGCTTTATTATTTTCTATGCCTTGGCTTTTTTTTCAAATATGGATGTTTATTGCGCCAGGATTATATGAAAGCGAAAGGAGGTTTACTGCTCCTTTGATGATCTCAACAATCCTTTTATTTTTTTGCGGAGCAAGCTTTGCATTCTTTGTAGTATGTCCAATTATATTCAAGTTTTTTGTTGGAATGGCTCCAGACTCAATTCAAGTCATGACAGATATAAATCAGTATCTTAGTTTTGTATTTAAACTTGTTTTTGCTTTTGGCATTACATTTGAGATACCCATTGCAACAGTTCTCTTAATTAATAACGAAATTGTTACCAAGGCATCATTAATTGCGGCAAGACCGTATTTAATAATACTATTTCTTGTTGTAGGCATGTTACTTACTCCACCTGATATTTTTTCACAATTGTTTTTAGCAATTCCAATGTGGATTTTATTTGAAGTGGGAATATTATTTTCTAGAAATAAATAATTACTTATTTAAATTTATAAGCGTTCTGTAGAAAAACCATGGGAGTAATAGCCAAGGCATTTGAGACTGCAGCATTATTGTTCTTTCATTAAATTCAAAAAGAATTGGATTAATGTATGGGCCAAGCGGTGATAGGGGAGCCCAAGATAAAGCCTTTCCTTCTGCCAGTTGATCATGATATAGAAACATTTCTACTAAAATATTTTGACCGATACACCATAATAATAAGACGGCAAAAGCACTCCATTTCCATTTCATAAATATGCTTTTATCTTTTCCATGAGAAATCCACATTAACCATACGCCACCCAAAAGCACTGCTCCAGCATCGCCCATTGAATTTATTAACCAATTAATATCCTTTGGTAACCACTTATTAAGATTTTCAGATCTTCTTATATCAACAGGATCTCCATCTAGCCATCCAAAGGTAAACCAAAGCTCCCATCCTAACGAGCAAATCACAATGGCAATTAAATAAAATGTTGGAATCCACTTAGGTAAATTTGATTTGTTTTTGAAATAAATTAAAAAAGGTAAGAATACTGCCAAATAGACTATTGTTATTACTCTTGCCTCCTCAAAAGACATTTATTAGAGTCCTAGTCTTTTAGTCCAATTATCGTCAGATGGTCTCTCGTGATTAACAACCAAGTCCACTAATTCCTCAGGATTATCAGAAACTAATAGTTCTTTAAGGTTTGCTGAAGAAATAAATCCTTCTTCAACAGCCTTATCAAACCATTTTAGTAAATGATCGTAGTAACCTTCAGTATTTAAAATGCCCACGGGTTTATTGATTATTCCTAATTGATTGCTCGCCATAATTTCGGCTAACTCATCAAGTGATCCTACTCCTCCAGGAAGTACTATAAACGCATCTGATCTAGACATAAATTCATCTTTACGATCAAGAAGTGTATCTGTAACTACAATTTCATTAAGTCTTGGATTTGCTAACTCTAATGCATGAAGAGATTTTAATGATATACCAAGAACCTCAACACCATTATCAAGAGCAGTATCTGAAATTATCTTCATCAAACCAACATTTCCTCCTCCAAAAACAACATTGATACCTTTCTTTGCTATTGCTTCTGAAATAATCTTTGCTGATTGAGCATATTTAGGATTTTTGCCTTCATGAGCACCGCAGAAAATTGAAATATTCTTCATATTATTTAAGTTTTAAAATTAAAAGTTACTGGTCCTATGTTTGTCAAAGATATTTCCATAAAAGCTCCAAATTTACCTTCTTTAACATTAGGAAATGATTTTTTAAATTCACATACAAATTCATCATACATTAATTTGGCATTATCTGGTTCAGCTGCCTTATGAAAGCTTGGCTTATTGCCTTTATTTGTAATTGCAGCCAAGGTAAATTGACTCACTATTAAGACTTCTTTTCCTGAATCATTTAAGGATGATGAGGTTATTCCCTTTGGGCCATCTAACATCCTAAAATTTAAAAGCTTATTGACCATATTATTTATGTTTTGAGACACATCATCTTTCTCAACGCACACAAACATTAAGCATCCATCACCAATAGAAGTAAAAATTTCGCCGTCAATAACTATTTCTGCGCTAGAGACTCTTTGAACAGTTGCTAACAAGTCTTATCTGTCTTCGAGTTCTTCTTCCCATTTGCCAAGGGAAGCGAGTTTATTCATTTCTGCCCTGTGAGATAATTCATCTTGAGAAATGAAAACATTTTCTGGCTTTCCACCCCATGCTTGCAATGCTGCAGCTTGAAGAGCCCGTCCATAAGAGAAACTTAATTTCCAAGAAAAGCCACCAATCTTGTTCATCGCATCTAAATGAGCAGTAGCCAAGATATCTGACTGACCTCCAGATAAAAACGCTATGCCAGGAAGATCAGATGGAACATTCTCAGTTAAACATTCTAAAGTTCTCTTAGCGACCTCGCCAATGCTAGCTTGAATTTCTGAGTCTTTTCCAGAAGTAACCATATTAGGTTTTAGGATAGTGCCCTTTATATTTACCCCCTTATTATCAAGATGATCAAACAGCGATTTTAAAGAACGAGCAGATGCGTCATAGCAATCATCAATAGAGTGAACTCCATCCATTAATACTTCTGGCTCAACTATAGGAACCATTCCATTATCTTGAGCACATTTTGCATAATCCGCTAATGCCTGCATATTCGCGTCAATACATTTATCAGTTGGAATTCCTCCACCTATATTTATAACAGCCCTCCATTTAGTGAATTTAGCTCCCATAGATGAATATTCTTTTAATCTCTCATCTAATCCATCCAATCCAACTGTCACGGTTTCTCCAGGACAATCATCAATAGGTTGAAGACCCTTATCAACCTTTATTCCAGGAAGGGCATCTTGACTAGTTATTAAATCTCTAAGTAATGTTCCGTCAGCAGCTGATTGTCTTATAGTCTCATCAAATAATATTACTCCACCAATGTTGCCTTTCATTCCTTTAGACCTAAAAAGCATTTCTCTGTAATCTCTTCTATTCTCTTCGGTGGACTCAACACCAATAGAATCAAATCTTTTTCCACAAGTTGGATTACTTTCATCAGCAGCTAAGATACCTTTGCCATCTGCGACAATATAGGCTGCTATATCTTCAATATTATTTAGTGACATAAATTAACTCCCTATTTTTTTGAATTTAGAGCTTTAATAGAAGGTAAAACTTTACCCTCCATAAATTCTAAAAAGGCGCCCCCGCCTGTTGAACAATATGATACATCATCTGATTTAATATATTTATTTATTGCTGACAATGTTTCGCCTCCTCCAGCAAGAGAAAAAGCATTAGACTTAGCAATTTCTTTAGAAAGTTCCTTTGTGCCATTTTCAAATAAAGAATTTTCAAATACTCCCATGGGTCCATTCCAAAGAATAGTCTTAGCATTATTAATCAAAGTCTTTGTCTCCTGCTCAAGGTATAAATCTAAAATCATTTCATCATTACCAATATTGCTTATTGAGGTTTCTTTTATATCCTCTCCTTCAAATGTTTTAGATGTTAATACTCTATAAGGTAGTATGATTTTACCTTTATCCAAGATGCTCTTTGCTGTTTCTAACATTGATTCTTCAGTTAGTGAGTTTCCAACATTAAGGCCTGAAGACTTTATAAAAGTATTTGCAATACCTCCACCTACGATAATATGGTCTGCGACTTCATTAATATGCTTTATAAGATCAAGTTTTGTAGAAACTTTTGCGCCACCTATGATAGCAACATAAGGTCTTTCATATTTTTTAAGCGCCTGCGATAAGAAATTTTCTTCTTTTTCTAGCAATAGTCCAGAGCAAGCTATTGGAGCATTCATTATTGCAGCATGAGTCGATGCCTGTTCTCGGTGCGCAGTCCCAAAAGCATCAAAAACATATATATCTCCAAGAGATCCTAATTTATAGCCTAACTCTTGAGAATTCTCTTTTTCTCCTTCAAAAAATCTTATATTTTCTAAAACTTGAATATTTGATGATGACTTAAAAATTTTATTAGATTCTAATGTATCAATAAGTTCAACATCCATGTTTATGATTTTACTTAGTTCATTTGCAACAGGTTTTAGTGAAAACTCTTCCTCAAAATTTCCTTCAATAGGTCTACCCAAGTGACTTATCAAAAGAACTTTTGCATTATTTTCAAGTGCGTATTCAATAGTTGACAAGCATGCCTTAATTCTTGTTGAATCAAGAACATCCCCGTCTTTAATTGGGACATTCATATCCACTCTTATGACTAAGTTTTTATTATTAAGATCTAATGATGATAGGTTAATCATTTAGTAATGATTTAGCTGAATTAACAACATTTTCAGTATTAAACCCAAAATGCTCAAGTAATTCACTGCCTGGAGCAGATTCTCCAAAACTTTCTATTCCAATTACTTTATCTTTTCTATTTAAAATCCTGTACCAAGAATTAGGATGACTACACTCAACAACGAGTATTGGTTTATCAGGATTAATTATTGAACTCTGGAATTCCTCAGATTGCTGTAAAAATAAATCTAAAGACGGCATTGATACAACATTAGCAGAGATAGAGTGATTTTTTAGTTCTTTTGCTGCATCTATGATCAATTGAACTTCGCTTCCTGATGCAATGAGAGTAATATCAGAGTTGTCACTTTCATCGATAAGGTAACCACCCTTGTTAATTAAAGACAATTGATCTTCGGTCCGTGATATTGCTGAAGTTCCTTGTCTGCTAAAGATTAAACAAGTTGGTGTTTTTTTTGATTTAACTGCCTCGTTCCAAGCTACCGCAGTTTCTACAAGATCTGCCGGCCTCCAGCTATTTAAATTTGGAGTAGATCTCAGAGTTACCATATGTTCTACAGGCTGATGTGTTGGACCATCTTCACCTAGAGCTACTGAATCATGTGTATATACGAAAATACTTGGTATCTCCATTAGGGCTGATAATCTTACTGCGTTTCTAGCATAGTCAGTAAATACCAAGAAAGTTGCACCATATGGTTTTATGCCACCATGAAGAACCATGCCATTCATAATTGCAGACATTCCAAACTCTCTTACTCCGTAGTTAATATGATTACCTGAGGGATTTTCATTTGAGAAAGTAGAACTTGACGATGAAAAAGTATTATTTGATGGAGTTAAATCAGCAGATCCACCAATTAATTCTGGTAATTCTTTTACAAAAAAATCAAGGCATGCTTTTGAGCACTTTCTTGTTGCCATTGGCGTATTATTTTTATCACATTCTGACAAAAAGGTTTTAAAACTATTCTCAAAATCATCAGGTAAGTCGCCCTTAATTCTTCTTCTAAGTTCTGCTGATTTATCAGGATATTTTTCGTCGTAGGTTTTAATCAAATTATCCCAATCCAAATTTAATGCAGAGCCTTTTTTGGTTGAATCCCAAAAATCATATGCCTCTTGAGGAACTTTAAATGCATCATGATCCCAATTAAGAGCTTCTCGGGTTTTTATTACTTCTTCCTCTCCCAATGCTGCTCCATGAACATCAGCAGTTCCTGACTTATTTGGAGATCCAAAACCAATTATTGTCTTGCAAAAAATCATTGTTGGTTTATTTGTCTCATTTTTTGCATCGACTATAGCTTTATCGATTTCTTCAATATTATGGCCATCTACACATATAGTTTGCCAACCATAGCTATCAAACCTTTTTATAGAGTCATCTGTAAACCAATTTTCAATTTCTCCATCAATTGAAATTCCATTTTGGTCGTAAAAACAAATTAGTTTTCCTAGTTTGTGTGTTCCAGCAAATGAACATACCTCATGCGAGATTCCTTCCATAAGACAACCATCACCTAAAAAAGCATATGTATAGTGATTAATTGGTTTAATATCATCTTCATTAAATTCGGCTGCCATTATTTTTTCTGATACCGCCATGCCAATAGCGTTTGCAATACCTTGGCCTAATGGACCTGTGGTTGTTTCAATTCCAATATCTATATCATATTCGGGATGTCCAGGAGTTTTTGAATGTAACTTCCTAAAATCTTTAAGATCATCTATTGATATATCGTATCCGGTTAGATGAAGTAAGCTATACAAAAGCATCGAACCGTGCCCATTTGAAAGAACAAATCTATCTCTATCAAACCAATGAGGATTCAGTGGGTTATGATTTAAGTGTTTGCCCCATAAAGAGGTTGCTATTTCTGCCATCCCCATAGGCATGCCAGGATGACCAGAATTAGCTTTTTGAACAGCATCGATGGATAGAAATCTTAATGCGTTAGTAGGAACTGTATGCTGCAAATTTTTTCCCCGTTAGATAAAAAGATAATAATATTTTTGCAATAAAAAGCAACGACATAATTTAAATATTTCATGTTTTTTGATATAAAATAGCCATATTGTGATCTCAATTCTTTTTTAGTAAGCACTCTATAAAATAATTCTTCACAGTTTAAATTCAGGGAGAAAAAAATGAGTTATATATTTACTTCAGAATCTGTTTCGGCAGGACATCCAGATAAGGTCTGTGATCAAATTTCAGATGCTGTTTTGGACGCATATTTAGCAGAAGATCCTAATAGTAGAGTTGCATGCGAGACTATGATTAAAAATAATATGGTATTTATTGCTGGTGAAATAACTTCAACTGGAAGCCCTGATTTGGAGCCTGTAGTTAGACAGACCATTAAGGATATCGGATACGATAATGATGAATATGGCTTTAATGGCGACACATGTGAATTTACAAACTTAGTTTTTGAACAATCTCCAGACATTTCTCAAGGAGTTACCGAAGGAGAAGGCGAAAATCTAGAACAAGGTGCTGGAGACCAAGGACTGATGTTTGGTTATGCCTGTACTGAAACTGAAGCACTTATGCCTCTTCCAATTGATCTTTCTCATAGACTAGTACGACAACAATCAGTAGTTATGAAAAGCAATGGGCTTTCATGGCTAAGACCTGATGCAAAAAGCCAGGTAAGTGCAATTTACTCAGATGACGGAAAGACAATTGAGGGTCTTTCAGCAATTGTACTTTCAACCCAACACGATGAAGATGTTACACAAGATGAAATTAAAGAAGGAGTAATGGAAAATATCATTAAGCCAATTGTTCCTCAAGAATGGATACTAGATTCAACAAAGATATATATCAATCCAACAGGTAAATTTGTAATTGGTGGTCCAGTTGGTGATTGCGGTCTTACTGGAAGAAAAATTATTGTAGATACCTATGGCGGTATGGCAAGACATGGTGGTGGTGCATTTTCAGGAAAAGATCCATCAAAAGTTGATAGATCAGCAGCCTATGCAGCAAGATATGTAGCTAAAAATATTGTTGCAGCCGGGCTTGCAGATTATTGTGAAATTCAAGTTTCATATGCAATTGGAGTAGCTAAGCCTACATCAATTAATGTAAATACATTTAATAGCGAAAAAGTGTCAAAAGAGGCTATTGAAAAAATAGTTGAGGAAAAATTTGATCTTAGGCCTAAAAGTCTTATAAATATGCTTGATCTCAAAAGACCAATCTATCTTCCAACAGCGGCTTATGGTCATTTTGGAAGGACTGATATTGATCTTTCATGGGAAAAGACTGACAAAGCATCAGAAATTTCACAATAAATAAATATAAGGAAATTAATATGGAAAACGATTATAAAGTTGCTGATATAAAACTTGCTGAATTTGGAAGGAGAGAAATATCTCTTGCAGAAAATGAAATGCCAGCCTTAATGGCATTAAGGGATAAATATAGAGATGAGCAGCCTTTGGCTGGTGCGAAAATAATGGGATGCATTCACATGACTATTCAAACTGCTGTTTTGATGGAAACATTACTCGATCTAGGAGCAGAATTAAGATGGTCATCCTGTAACATATTTTCAACACAGGATCATGCGGCAGCAGCAATGGCTGCAAAAGGAGTTCCTGTATTTGCTTGGAAAGGTGAAACTGAAGAGGAGTACGAGTGGTGTATTGAACAAACTATTTGTAAAGATGGAAAGCCATGGGATGCAAACATGATTCTTGATGATGGAAGTGATCTTACAGCTATGGTGCATGCTAAATTTCCTGACATGTTAGAGACTATTCATGGTGTGTCTGAAGAAACAACTACTGGGGTGCATAGGTTAAAAGAGATGCTAGAAAAAGGCGAGCTAAAAATTCCTGCTATTAATGTAAATGACTCAGTTACAAAAGCAAAAAATGATAATAAATATGGATGCAGACATAGTCTTAATGATGCTCTAAAAAGAGGAACCGATATGTTGCTTTCTGGTAAGAAAGGGTTAGTAATTGGTTATGGAGATGTTGGTAAAGGGTCGGCTGCAAGTTTGGCTCAAGAAGGCATGATAGTAAGTGTTGTTGAATCAGATCCAATTTGTGCGATGCAGGCTTGCATGGATGGATTTGCAGTTGTTTCATGTTACAAAAATGGTGTAGTTACAAGAGATCCCAAGGATATTAATATGGATGTCATGGGTGATACGGATCTAATAGTAACTACCACTGGTAATGTAAATGTTTGTGATTCTGCAATGATAAGCACTTTAAAAAATACTGCAGTTGTATGTAATATTGGTCATTTTGATAATGAGATTGATACTGCTTATATGAGAGAAAATTACTACTGGGATGAGATTAAGCCTCAGGTTCATAGAGTTTTTAGAGATACAGCTCCAGACGGAACTCCTGATTTGTCTAGCAAAAACTATATTATTTTGCTAGCTGAAGGAAGATTAGTAAATCTTGGAAATGCAACAGGGCATCCTAGTAGAATTAT
Source organism: uncultured SAR86 cluster bacterium (assembly GCA_902617045.1). Classification (GTDB taxonomy): domain Bacteria; phylum Pseudomonadota; class Gammaproteobacteria; order Magnimaribacterales; family D2472; genus SAR86A. Next base: position 321,934 of record CACMVA010000001.1, on the reverse strand, counting down.
GGACGGATCTTTTGCCAACCAAGTTCTTGCACAAATTCATTTATATAAACAAGGTTTTGCAAATATAAACGATGCTGACAAAAAAGCAGAAATGCTAACTGTTGAAGTTTTGCCGAAGAAACTTGATGAAGAAGTTGCTAGCCTTATGGTTGAAGGTTTTGGAGGAACAGTAACCCAGCTTACGAAAGAACAAGCTGATTATATTAATGTTCCACAAGAGGGGCCTTTTAAAGAGGAAACATATAAATACTAAAAGCTTTTATATCAATTTAGATAATTTAAACTCATAATACTATTTATGAGTTTCACTAAAATTTTTAGTTTAATTATCTTCTTACTTTTATCTGGATGCGGTGTAAAGGGTCCTCTAATTTTCTAAAGTCATATTTTTATTAAATGAGGTAAGTCTTGTATCTTAATTTTGAAAAATGGCATGGTAACGGCAATGATTTCATCATTGTAAATTCAATTGAGAATGAATTAAAAATTAACAAGAATAAAATAATAAATATATCTGATAGAAATATTGGAATAGGGTTTGATCAGCTAATAAAAATTGATCTTCCAACGAAGCCTAATCAGGACTTTTTTATAAGATTTTTTAATGCTGATGGGTCAGAAGCTGGAATGTGCCTCAATGGCATAAGGTGTGCTGCAAAATATATTTGGAACAATAGTTTTGCTCCTGTAGGAACAGTAAATTTCCAAACCAAAACAAAAAACATTATTTGTGAGCCTAAAACGAAAAAAATGATTCAGGTTTATGTAGATTCACCAGAAAAAATTATGCACAAAAGTTTACATAGCAAATTAAAAAATAAATCCGTAAATGATTTCTTTATCTCGAATATCGGCAATAATCATCTTTGCATAAAAATGAAATCTATTAAAAAAGTTAATCTCAACGAAAAATATAAAAATCTTGAGGGTGTTATTAAAGAACTCGATATTAATTTGTCAATATTTAAAAAAAATGGAAACAATATTGATATAAGAACTTATGAAAATGGCGTTGGTGAAACCCTGTCATGTGGGTCAGCTGCATTATGTGTTGCTTCATATTATATTAAGGATAAACTTCTAAAAGTAAGGTCAATTGGTGGTGAATTGGACTTTGAAAAAAATAAAAATGGTATATTAATGGCAGGTCCTGCAAGTTTTATATATCGAGGAAATATAAGTGACTAAAGAATTAAATCCCAAAGATGTTGAGCTGTTCTTACTTGATAATTTAGATTTCTTTGAAAGTAGAGAGTCACTTGTTGGAGAGATGAAATTTAAACATTCTTCTAGTTCTGCCTCATCGATTCTTGAAAGACAAATATTAAAACTTAGAGAAGAACATAAGAATCTTATAAATTTATTATCATCTTTCGTTGAAACAGCCAACATAAACGAAGATTTATTCAATAAATCAAAGAGTCTCACATTAAAAATTCTTGAATCTAATTCTAAAAAAGAGATTATAAAAGTAGTCGAAGATGCCTTTAAAAAAGACTTTAAAGTGGACAAGCCAATACTTAAATTTTATAAAAATGGGAAGATTGATGAACTTGAAAAAGAAACTGATCTTTCATTTCATAAAGGGGCTATTCATTGCGGATCATTCTCTTCAGAAAAAATGTCAGTTTTATTTAAAGATAAAAAAGTTGAATCTATGGTAATTTCAGTAGTGCTTGTTGAAAGTCAAATTGGTCTTTTGATGTTAGGAAGCTATGATAGGTCTAAATATCTTGGTGACGAAGATACTACTTTTATAGAATATATAAGGGATGTTTTAGAGAAAAAATTATCAAAATAATATATGAAGAATACCTCGCCTATTCTTAATGACATTAATGAATACCTCGTTTTTGTCTCACAAGTAAAAAATCTCTCAGAAAATACAACAAAATCATATGAAAGAGATCTTAAAAAACTTTATCTATTTCTAGAGAAATTAAATGTAACAAATTATTCAGACATTAAAGAGGAAATCTGTTCTGCATGGATAGGAGACCTGTATTCACAAAATAATAAGCCTAAAAGTATTCAGAGGCACTTATCATCTGCAAAAGGATTTTTTAGATTTTTAAAAAAAAACAATCTTATAAGCTCGTCACCTTTTGAACTGGTTACTGCGCCAAAATCATCAAATACTTTACCTGACGTTCTTTCTCCAGAGGATGTTGAACAACTTTTGAACTTTAAGCCCTCTAATACAATAGAGATTAGAGACATGGCTATAGTTGAACTAATGTATTCATCAGGATTACGAGTTTCAGAGACTGTAAACATAAATATTAGTGATTTTGAAGAAAATATGTCTTTTCTGCGAGTAATAGGAAAGGGTTCTAAAACAAGATTGGTGCCAATGGGTAGATTCGCTATTAACGCAATTAATAATTGGTTGAATGAGCGGATGAAAATTTCAAATAATACCGATGCGCTTTTTTTAAATTCGAAAGGTTCAAGACTATCGGTTAGAAGCATTCAACTGAGGTTAAAAAAAATGGCAATAAAGCAAGGCCTGCCACCAGTTCATCCTCATATGCTAAGACATAGTTTCGCTACTCATATGCTTGAATCCAGTGGCGATCTTAGAACTATACAAGAACTTCTTGGTCATAGCTCATTATCAACTACTCAGATATATACAAAATTAGATTATCAGCATTTGGCAAAAATTTATGACAAATCACACCCACGAGCAAAAAAGTGAATAAGAAAATAAAAATGATAACTTTTGATCTGGATGACACCTTGTGGGATAACCGTCCAACAATAATTAAGGCAGAAATAGACACAAGAAAATGGATAGAAGATAAAGTTGGCAAAGTTGAGTGGGGTGATTTTAATGATTTTTTAGAACTTAGAGAAGAATTAATAAAAGAAGATAAAAGCATTGCATGGGACATAAGCAAGCTCAGAAAGGAAATCTTTAGAAAAAAACTATCTCATGTAAATCCAATAAAGTTAAGGAATGAGATTGTAGAAAGTGCATTTGATATTTTTATATCTAAAAGGCATGAAATTGTGTTTTTTGATGGAGTGGAAGAATGTATTTCAAACTTATCAAAAAAATACTTACTAGGGATATTAACCAATGGAAATGCAGATATTTATAAATTTAAGATTGGAAAATATTTTAAGTTTTCTATCAGCTCTCTTGAGGCCAGAGACAGCAAGCCAAACAGATCTCATTTTGATATGGCCTTAGCCCAAGTAAATGATGTTACTTTTGAAAATATGCTTCATATTGGTGATCATCAAATAAATGACATGTATGCTGCCGATAATCTTGGTATAGATTGCTTATGGTTTAATAATAATCATGATGAATGGGAGCAAAATTTTGAAAAACCAGATGAATTCTCATCTTGGCAAAATTTAACAAATATAATAAAAGATAAATATGAAAGATAAAGATCTAACAGAAGCGCTTAAAAGTATTATTGAGAAAGAGCTTAAAATTTTTAGCAAGCTAATTCCAAAAGATGCAGTTAAAAATATTGAGGACAGTATTTTTCCTCAAATTGAAAAAATTGTAGAACAAAGTGGCTATGTCAAAAAAACAAAATATGAAAATCTCAAAAGAATTATTGATAACCTTGAGGAAAGGATCTCTGATTTAGAGAAGAATTAAAGCTGATTTAAATATGTATCAATTCTTTCAGCATTCATAACAAAGGATGTTTTAAGGCTATTTGATGCAGTTTTAATTTCACTCATATTTACTGCCTCACCAACTTGGATAACACCAATCATTGCCATCATTACGTGTGGATCACATTGATAGACATATACACCTTCAGTATCTAGAGTAACACTTATATCCATATTCATTTGACCAGACCAAGACTCTGCTCCATCTGGCAACATTCCATCTATGCTTGCAGAATTATGAGACATGTCCGATGCTTTGAAATGAATTGTGTCACCTACAGACACTTTTAAAACAGCTGGTTCAAAAATCATTTGTCCACCTTCACCAGAATTTAACATTTTTACTGTATGTTCTGATCCTTCTGATAACTCTACTTTCTTAACTTCCGCAGAGGCGACAGCTGCAACTGACTGAGATGCTTGTGCTGCACTTCCACAATCTTGCCCCTCTAGACAAACTTTCACCGGTACAGATAATCTATCAATAACAGCTTGCTCATATTTCTTTCCATTAAATAGAAAGAAAAAACATAATGTAACTAATAATAATTTACTATATTTCATGTCATTTTTAAGAATTAGGCCTTTGAAGTTCTACAACATGATCAACGACTTTCATTATCTTCTCATATGAACCTCTAGATTCAATAATATATTTACCATCAACTATCATCATAGGTGTTGAGGATACTCTTAACTGTCTGGCTTGTTTGGATGCTCTGCTTACCTGCTGTTTTACAGTGAAAGAATTTAGATATTTAATTGAAACCTCTGGTGCTACTCCAAATTTTTCTAAAAACTCTTGAATAGCCTTCGTATTTGGCAAGAAATTACCTTCTTTGTGCATTGTTACAAAAACTGCTGAATGCGTTGAAGGATCCAACTTAAGCGCCTCAACGGCGTAATACAACTTGGCGTGTTCTTGATGAATTTTGCTCCATGTAACAGGTACTTTTGTAAACTTTATATCTTCTCCTTGACTTGCAGCCCACTTGTTTATAACTGGATCAAACTGATAACAAGCATTGCATCCATACCAAAAGGTTTCCATAACCTCGACCACTCCATCTTTTTTTACAGGAAGTGGATTATCAGCAATCCTATAATCAACTCCTAACCTATATTCAGCTTCTGCAAGTGTTGAAATTGTAAAAACTAAAATTGTAAATATTTTTATTAATTTTTCTTTCATTGATAAAGTCCATGCATATAATTTGCTAACGCATCTATTTCGTAATCTGTAAGATTTGCTGCAATAGATTGCATCACTAATGAGGATTCTCCGCTATTTCTTTCTTTTGATCGATATGCCTTAAGTGTAGAAGTTAAATAACCGACCTGTTGCCCAGCTACTGAAGGGTAGCCTGCCAAACTATTACCCTGACCATATACTGCATGACATGATGTGCATGCTGGGATTTGTTTTTTAATATTTCCAAACCTATATAATTGCGTTCCTAATGCCAAAAGCTCTTCATCATTTTTGGCCTGTCCAGTTGTGCTGTTATATTGAGAATAAAAAGCAGCGATATGTTTTAAATCATCATCGCTTAATGTTTGCAGGTATGGTGTAACTGACATCATTAAAGCATTCATTCTTGCTCCGTCTCTAAAGTATTTAAGTTGCTCATAAAGATATCTTTGATTCTGTCCTGAAAGCTTGGGCCAATCGGTACTAATACTATTTCCATCAACGCCATGACATGCAGCACATGAGTCTACTAATTGAGCTCCCACGCTTGCGTCTCCAGAAATAAAAGTTTCTGGCAATTCCATTTCTTTAGATTTATCATCAGCAGCATTTACATCAACTGAGAGGACAAAAAAAATAAAATATAGTAATGAATACTTCATTGAATATATAAATGTGTGTCTTGTTGATGTGTATTATAAACATAGGTTGATATGATATAAACGATTAAATGAAAAACCTTTTTAAAAAAACAGAGTTTGTTTTTGGTGTAACAAGCTATAAAAATCTACCTGAAGATATTGGGTATGAAATTTTGCTAGCAGGAAGATCGAATGCTGGAAAATCTAGTGCATTGAATGTTCTAACTGATAATAAAAAACTAGCAAGAATTAGTAAGACTCCCGGTAGAACAACAGAAATTAATTTCTTTAAAGTAAATGAAAATTTGAAGCTTTTGGATTTACCTGGATATGGATTTGCAAAGTCTAGTAAAGCAAAAAAACAAGACTGGGGACCATTGTTGGGACAATACTTTCAAAAACGACAAGCTCTCACCGCAGTCATTATATTTATGGACATTCGTCATCCTCTGAAAGAAAGCGACTGGGACATGATTCAGCTTTGCAGAGATTTCAACGTTCCTTTTCTACCAGTTCTTACAAAAAGCGATAAATTATCAAACAATAAAATTGCAACTACTATTAAAAATGTTAAAACTAAAATCCACGAAGTAGATGCTTTGGCTATTTCGTCTCAAAATGGAACAGGTTTTGACAAATTTTCTGCTGAAATATTAAAATTTATTCCATAATGTTAGATTATCAAAATCAAAACTGTGACCTTACTTTGCAAGAAGCTCTAGAGTGTTACTACAATTCTTTCCCTGATACTAAAGAAATATTTGAAGATAATAAGGATTCTGGAACTCTTCTAAGAGATCATGACTGTACTCATGTAATTTTTGGGCTGGATATATCTCTAGAGCAAGAGTCTATTCTTGATACCTGGGTATTATGGGGCAGTAAATGGGAACTGAAATATATATTAGGCTATCAAAAGCTCCCACAGATAAAGCAACTATATAAAGACTTAATAAAAGAAATAGGATATTTTGGAATAATTAAAATTATTTGGAAGCTCGGTGGGATTAAAAGAAAGGTGATGTTTAGAGCCTTTAAGATGAAAAAAAAATGGCCATTTAAAATGCCCGAGGAGTATCTTTCAATGAAAGTTTCAGATCTAAGAGAAATGCATGGTATCAAAGTTCTTCTTCCTGAAGAAATGAATTACATTCCATTAGAAAGAGCTAATTAATTGAAACGAATTTTTTTTCTTTTATCAATATTTATTCTTATTCCAGTTTGCTTGTATCTCGCTCTTGATAGAGAAAACATTGATATAAATGAATTTAGATTAAACTCTGGATATGAAGAAGTTAGGTTAAGTGATGGTATAACCTCTTATAAAGACATTGGAGATAAAAATAACAAAGTTATTGTTTTGGTTCATGGTGCCACTTTTGGATCACTGGCATATGAGGAATATGTAAATGTCTTTATTAAAAATAATTATAGAGTAATAACCTATGATCAATATGGTAGAGGTTATTCAGATAGAATAAATAGTAACGTAAGCATTGAGCTTATGGAAAGACAACTCAAAGAGCTAATTGAGCATTGTAAAGTTGAAGATGTAATATTATATGGTGTCTCTTTTGGTGCTGCAGTTGTAGCTAAATATTCTGCAAATAATCCAGAAAACATTAGTTTCGTTGGTTACCAAGTTCCACTTATTAATTCTGCAAATATACCACTACTATCAATAGTAAAGATTCCTTTATATGGTGACTTATTAATAAGAGGATTTTTAGTTCCTGGTGTTTTAAAAAGAATAGAAGAATATGAAGATTTAATGAGTAAAAAACTCCTAGATCATTACATTGGACAATTTAATGTGAAAGGAACTGAAAAATTTTTTAAAAAATTCTTTTTAGGCAATGCCACAGGAAATAGGCTTGAAGATCATAGTATTATCGGAAATAAGTCTATACCAAGTTATTTTGCATATGCAGAAGATGATACTGAAATAGATTCTAAGCTGGTTGAAGAAACAATTAAAAAATATCAAAGTCCAATAGTTAAGAAATATTCTGGTGGTCATTTTTTTGCATCTGGTATAGAAAGAGAGGTTGCTCAGGAATTCATTGATAGTATTAAGTGATATATCAGGTTAATGAGCTTCATTCCAGTTATAGCCGATAGCAGCTTCAGCTATTAGAGGAATATTTAATTTAACAGTTTTCTCCATAGTATCTTTCATTTTTTGCATGACCATATCAGCGTTATCTTTTGGACACTCAAAAACTAATTCATCGTGAACCTGCATAATCATTTTTACTTCTTGCATTTCATTTAGTAAAAGCAGATCGATGTCGAGCATAGCCTTCTTAATAATATCTGCTGCTGATCCTTGAAGTGGAGCGTTGATGGCAGCCCTTTCCGCTGCTTGTCTTCTTAAACCATTTGCTGCGTTGATTTCATTTAAATAAAGTCGTCTACCCATAATCGTTTCAACAAACTTATCTTCCTTTGCTTTTGCTTTTATATTGTCCATATAATCCCGAACACCTGTATATCTCGCAAAGTATGTATCTAAATATTCTTGTGCTTCGCCTCTTGGAATTCCAAGTTGTCTTGTTAATCCAAAAGCAGACATTCCATACATTAACCCAAAATTAATTGCTTTAGCGCTTCTTCTTTGATCTTGAGAAACATCTTCAATTGAAACTCCAAAAACCTCAGCCGCTGTTGAAGAGTGAACGTCAATATCATTATTAAATGCATTAGTTAAATTTTTATCATCTGATAGGTGAGCCATTATCCTAAGTTCTATTTGAGAGTAATCTGCAGATATTAATATATTGCCTTTCTCAGGAACAAAAGCCTCTCTAATTCTTCTGCCTTCAGCAGTTTTTATAGGTATATTTTGTAAATTTGGTTCAGTAGATGACAGCCTGCCAGTTGAAGTTACGGCTTGTTGATATGATGTATGAATTCTTTTTGTCTTAGGATTTTCAATATTTATTAAACTATCTGTATAAGTAGACTTTAATTTTGCTAGCGTCCTATATTGCAGAATAATTTTTGGCAATTCATATTCTTCAGATAATCTTTGAAGTGTGTCCTCATTTGTAGATGGTTGACCTTTGGGTGTTTTTTTTAGCACAGGTAATCCTAATTTTTCATATAGTATTTCTAGAAGTTGCTTTGGAGAATCTAAATTAAATTCTTCACCAGCAATCTTAAAGGCTGCAGAAGATAATTCGTCAATCTTTTCACTCAACTCCTTAGAGTGGTTAGCTAATTTTTTCTTATCAATCTTTGCACCATTTTGTTCAACTCTTGATAAAACATGAACAAGGGGATATTCAAGATCCTCGAGTAACTTTTCCTGAATGGGCTTTTCTTTTAGCAATGGAGATAACACGTTATATAGTCTTAATGTAATATCTGCATCCTCAGCAGCATAATCAGTGGCTACATCTAATTTAACTTGGGCAAAACTTATTTGTTTGGAGGCAGTTCCAGTTACATCGGTGTATTTTGTAGTTGTATAGTTTAAATAATAATCAGCGAGTCTATCCATACCATGTCTTGTGGCTGTGCTATTTAATACATATGACATTAACATTGTGTCTGCCAAAAACTTTGTTATGTTAATACCGTGTCTTGATAATATTGGGATATCAAATTTTAGATTCTGTCCAACAATCTTATCTTGATTTTCTTCTATAACAGGGCCAAGGGCTGTAATCACCTCATCCATAGATAATTGTTCTGGGCAACCTTCATAATCATGTCCAATTGGAATATAACAACCTTCGTTTTCTGCTACTGAGAGAGATATCCCTATCATGTTAGCAGAAACAGTTTGGACAGAATCTGTTTCAGTATCTATTGCAAAGGTTTTTGATTTCTTTATTTTGTTAATCCAGGAATTTAGATCTTTTTTGCTAAGGACTGTTTGATATTTTCCATTTTTTTTAGGAGTCTGTTCATCTTTATCTTTGTTTATTGGTGCAAATTCTAAATCTTTAAAAATTTTATCTAGCTCCTCTTGGTTTGGATTTAGTTTTAAAAGATCTTCAAACTTTACATTTAAATCAACATCTTCCTTTAAGGAAACGAGTTCAACATTTCTTTGAAGTTCACTTAAGCTATTTCTTAAATTATCTCCAACAACTCCTTTTATCAAGTCAGCATTTTTTATAACTCCATCCAAGTTGCTATATTCGTTAAGCCACTTTGCAGCAGTTTTTTGACCTACTTTTGGAACACCTGGGATGTTATCTGATGAATCACCAACAAGAGCTAGCATGTCTCTTATTTGATTAGGTTTTACACCAAACTTTTCAAATACCTTTTCCTCATTGAAAATTTCATGCTTCATAGTATTCATTAAAGTTGTATCTGGGTCTTCAACAAGTTGCATTAAATCTTTATCTAAGGATGAAACAACACATTTATATTTAGCATCTTTCGCCATTCTGGTTATTGTTGCTATAACATCATCCGCTTCAACGCCTTCGATTTCTATAAGTGGGAATCCTATAGCTCTACAAATTGATTTGACTGGATCTAATTGCAATCTAAGTTCATCAGGCATAGGGGGTCTGTTTGCTTTGTACTCCGAATAAATTTCGTTTCTAAAAGTTTTTCCTTTTGCATCAAATACAACAATGATAGGTGAACCCTCACTGTCTTTTTTTAAATTCAGAAGCATATTTGTAACGCCTTTTACTGCCCCAGTTGGCTGTCCTTTTGAAGTGCTAAGTGGTGGCATAGCATGAAAAGCTCTATATAAATAAGACGATCCATCTATGATAAAAATTCTATTTTTCATGTTTAGCTTTTATATAATGTATTATGACTCTTGTTTTTCTATAATGGAAAAAATTAAAGAAAAATGTACAACAAAATATCAGCAATTGTTAAAAATATTTTCCAAAACTATTTTGAACTGTCGGTTATGTTTTCTGCTTTAGCAATAATTTTTGCAGCGATAATAATGGATCAGGTTATGTATTTACAGGCCTGTCCCTTATGTATACTTACTAGATATGTTTTTGGATTAGTGTCAATTTCTGGGTTGCTAGGATATTTAATTAATAAGCAGTTTATAAGTGCTATATTAATTACAATTTCTTCTTTGATTGGATTATTCGTAACCTCAAGACAGATATATATTCAAAGCATGTCTTTGGATGAATTGGTCAACCTATCAGGTTGTGGAATGCCTTTTCATGCTCAAGTAGATTATTTTGGACTTATTGAAGCTATAAATAGAACGCTTGCCGGCGGTCCAAGTTGTGCTGAGGATGGGTGGAGATTTATTTTTAACTTTGCAGAGTATGGCTTTATATTTTTTGCGACTTACCTAATTGCTACAATTTTTAAGTATAGAGGTTTGATTAAATTAGCCTAACTTTGTAGCATAACTACATCTTTTTATCTTTCTAAACCCCTTTAATATAACAAATTTATAGATTATTGACTTAATAATGCTTTAATTTTTTAATACACTACATAATAATTCGAAATATTGCTAACGAATAAAATATTATAGGTACATAATTATCACCTCAACATATATAATTATTCCCCCCAAGTACCTATAATATTTGTTAGTAATATGAACGCCCAACCAAATACCTCGGAAGCTCTAAGCTTAAGCAATGAAGAGCTTATACAAGAAGCTGTAAATAACGATGAGGGTGTTATTGCTTCTAATGGTGCATTTTCAACATCTACTGGAGAAAGAACTGGAAGAAGCCCTAATGACAGATTTATTGTTAAAGAAGCAGGAACAAAAAATCTTATTGATTGGGGTGAAATTAACAAGCCTTTTGAAGAAGAAAAATTTGATGCATTGTGGAATAAAGTTGAAACATATCTAGCTGAAAAAAATAGATATATTTCTAACGTTCATGTGGGCTCTCATGATGAGCATTATTTGCCAGTTAAAGTTACAACAGAAACTGCGTGGCATTCTTTATTTTCTAGACTTATTTTTGTAGCTACCGATGATTATAATCCGGCCAATAAGCAAGAGTGGCAGATAATAAGTGCTGCTAATTTTGTTTGCGACCCCTCTGAAGACGGAACAAATTCTGATGGTTGTGTGATTATAAATTTTGCAAAAAGAAAAGTTATTCTTGCTGGTATGAAATATGCAGGTGAAATGAAAAAATCTATGTTTTCCGTCCAAAATTTTCTACTTCCAGAAAAAGGTGTTCTGCCAATGCATTGCTCTGCAAATGTAAATTCTAATGGAAACGTAGCTTTATTTTTTGGTTTATCTGGTACAGGAAAAACTACGCTATCAGCTGATCCTAAATGTTCACTCATAGGAGATGATGAGCATGGATGGAGCAAAGGCTCAGTTTTTAACTTTGAAGGCGGGTGTTATGCAAAAACAATTAATTTAACTGAAGAAAATGAACCTGTAATTTATAAAGCTATCAAACATGGAAGTGTTATAGAGAATGTTTTTATAAATGAAGATGGTACGCCTGACTATAGTAATACTTCGCTTTCTGAAAATGGAAGATGTTGTTATCCAAGGTCTCACATTCAGGATGCTGTTGAAAGCAATGCAGCTGGCGAGCCTAAAACAGTTATTTTTTTAACTTGTGATCTTACAGGTCTTATCCCTCCTGTCTCATTATTATCTAAAGAAGCAGCTGCCTATCATTTTTTGAGTGGATATACAGCTAAAGTTGGTTCAACTGAAATGGGATCAGGATCTGATATAGAATCGACTTTTTCAACGTGTTTTGGGGCACCGTTTTTTCCGAGGCCTGCAAATGAATATGCAGACCTTTTAATGGAACGCATTGAGAGTTTTAATTCTAAGGTTTTTCTTGTAAACACCGGTTGGACTGGAGGGCCTTATGGAGTAGGGTCTAGATTTAAGATACCCACAACTAGAAGAATTGTTAACGCAATTCAGGATGGTGAGCTTGATAATGTTGAAACAACAACTGTTCCTGGATTAAATCTATCTGTACCCATAAAAGTTGATGGAGTAGATAGTGAATTACTAAATCCAATTAATACATGGAAAAATAAAGATGAGTACGAAAAATATCTTTCAGAATTAATTACAAAATTTCAAGAAAACTTCAAAAAATTTAATGCAAAACCCGAAATAGTAAAAGCTGGTCCAGGGTTTAATGACTAATGCATTACTAAAAAGTAGATTAGAGAATTTAAAAGACTCAGGCTTCTTTAAAAATCTAATTATTAAAAGAGGTATAGAGAAAGAATTTTTTAGAGTAGATAAAGAGGGTGGTATATCTAAAAAACCTCATCCAGAAGCTTTGGGGTCTGCTCTTACAAATAAATTTATAACTACAGATTTCGCAGAGGCACAGGTCGAGCTAGTTACGCCCACATTTGAAGATGTTAATGATCTTTATGATTTTTTATATTCTCTTCACGTATTTGTAGGACAAAATATTGATGATAATGAGATGTTATGGCCTTTTTCAATGCCTCCACAAATTGAAGATGAATCAGATATAAATTTGGGCTTTTATCACCAAAGCAACATAGGCCTGCTTAAGCATGTATATAGAAAAGGACTAAAAGTAAGATATGGACCAACCATGCAATGCGTTTCTGGTATGCACTATAACTTTTCTATAAATCCTGATTCTCTTGCTTTTTTGACTAATTCAAATCACCAAGTTGATATTGATGAAGCCTATCTTGGATTAATAAGAAACTTTAAAAGATTGTTTTGGTTTGTCCTTCTAGAATTTGGTCAAACGAATGTAGTTGATAAGTCTTTTATTAATAATAGAGAACATAAACTAGAAAAACTTAACTCTAAAGATATGTATCTTTTAGATGCAACGTCTTTAAGAATGAGTGATATAGGATATCAAAGTAAGGCTCAGAAAAATTTGAATATTAAATATAACTCGCTGTCAGGTTTTCTAAAAAAGATAAGGGATGCAATTACTGTTCCTTACAAGGACTTTGAAGCACTTGGTTTGTTAGATTCTAATGATGAATACCATCAGATTTCAAATGGAATTATTCAAATAGAAAACGAATATTATGATGCTATAAGGCCTAAAAGATCATCTTTAAATGGCTTAAGACCATACAATCTTTTAAAAGAATACGGAATTGAGTATCTTGAAGTCAGAGGTGTTGATCTATTGCCTGATGACATAACTGGTACATCAGTTCATCAAATGCAATTTTTAGATATTATTCTTATTTATTGTTTAATCGATCAAAGTCCTAAGATATCAGATGATGAGAAAGAAAAAATTGATTTAAACGATTCTAAAGTTATTTATAGAGGAAGAGATAAAGATACAAATATAAATAAAAACAATCGGGTGGTAAATATCAATGAGGCAAGAAATGAAATAATTGATGATCTTAAGCTAGTTGCATCTTTTTTTGAGAATAGTGAATCATTCATAGAATCTATTGAGTATGTTATTGGCTCAGTAAAAGGAAAAATACCTGATAATAGCTTTCATTCAGATGGTGTTAAAAAAGCTAAAGAAAATATTAAAATTTTAAGATCTGATGGTTCATTAAATTTAGATGGTATAAAAAAAGAAGCAGAGTTATCATTAAATAAATTAAAAGAAATTCCAGAAAATACAAAGGAAGAAATGAATGAATTCGTTAAAAACTACAACTTAAGGTTATAGGGGGAAATTATGAAAGCTTTACAATGTGTCGAGCTGGGCATGCCAGATAAATTACAAATTAATGAGGTGCCTGATCCTGAAATTCTACCTGGACATGTGCTAATTAATAATAAAGCTGGTAGTGTTAACTTTCCTGATGTTTTGATGATACAAGGGCTTTATCAATTTCAACCAGAACTACCTTTTACTCCCGGAGGTGAATCATCAGGTATAGTTGAAGCAGTCGCTGAAGATGTAAAAACTTTAAAAGTGGGTGACAGAGTATTTGCAATGACTGGTTTGGGGGCTTTTGCTGAAAAGATTGTGGTTCCAGAAACAGCTGCTGTGAAAATACCAGACTCTATGAGCTTCGAAACTGCTGCTGCTTTACCAATGACGTATGGCACATCCCTATATGCTCTCAAACAAAGGGCGGATTTGAAAGAGGGAGAAACTTTATTAGTTCTTGGAGCGGCAGGAGGTGTTGGTCTTGCTACTGTAGAGCTTGGAAAAGCTATGGGAGCTAAAGTCATAGCTGCAGCATCAACTGAAGAAAAAATTAATCTTTGTAAAAAACATGGCGCTGATGAAGCTTTTATTTATCCATCAGGAAAGCTTGATAGAGATCAGCAAAAGGAACTCTCATCTAAAATAAAAGAATTAACAGGAGGCATTGGTGCTAACGTTGTTTATGATCCTATTGGTGATTCATATTCAGAGCCTTGTATCAGAGCTACTGCATGGGATGGCAGATATTTAGTAATTGGATTTGCAGCAGGTGAGATTCCAAAAATTCCAATTAATCTTGCTCTACTAAAGGGTATGAAAATTGTTGGAGTTTTCTGGGGAGCATGGGTTGGAATGTTTCCTGAAGAAAATAAAAAGAATTTTGAAGAGCTGTTTAAACTTCACTCGGATGGAAAAATTAATCCAGAAGTCTCTGATTCATTTAGTTTAGATGATGGTGCACAAGCAATTGCTCATCTTAAAGACAGAAAGGCTAAAGGCAAAGTAATTATTAAAATATAAAGATTACTGAGTTACCGATTGATAAGTCAAAGATAGTCTTGATAAGTCGAATGGAGGTCTAAATACTCCTGCAAATTCCCCATTTGGATTTAGCAGTATTATATTATTTACATGATTGTCCAAGTGAGAATGATCAGTCTCTCCTCCACTTGGCATTACATTATTCACAGATAGCTGTGTTGCAAGATTTATCAACATCGGCCTGACATTTGATACGCCAATAAATGCTTCATCAAAGCCCTTTGCATACTTATTAATTTGTTCTGGTGTATCTCTTTCAGGATCAATGGAAACCAGAACAAATTGTTTGTCTTCTAATGGAAAGTTTTTTTCTCTTAAAACTTTGACAAGTTTTGACATTTGATACATTGAGGTTGGGCACTCGTCAGGACATCTTGTAAATCCAAAATACATTAAAGTCCATTTTCCAATTAAGTCATCTTTTTTAAATTCAATATTATCTTCTGACAAAAAAGTAAAATCTGATATTTGCTTTGGAGTTTCAAAAAGAAAAAGACCATTGATTAAAAGTTCATTTTCACTCAAAACTCTTGGCGATGTTAACTTGTTGATGAAAAGGGCTAGAACCGTGAGTATAAAAACAAGAATAATTAGTATATTTTTCTTAATCGTCATTAGGCCACAATTATAAAATGATCTACCAATAAAGCTAAAAAAATTAAAAAAATGTAATAAATTGAAAATTGAAAAGTGCTCATTGCATCTTCATCATCGTCACTGTAATAAAGATTTATTGAGTAATATAAAAAGACTGAACTTAATATTAGAGCAGAAACTAAATAAATTATTCCAGACATCAGAACCACATATGGCAACAATGAGACTATGAACAAAATAATCGTATATAAAACTATTTGAAGTTTAGTAAATATTACTCCATGTGTGACAGGCAACATTGGAATTGATTCCTTGGCGTATTCATCCTTTCTATAAATTGCAAGCGCCCAAAAATGCGGAGGAGTCCATACAAATATTATTAGAACTAACAATAAGGCGTAAGGATCTATTGTATTTGTTACAGATGACCAGCCCAATAATGGTGGAGCTGCACCAGCAAGACCTCCAATCACAATATTTTGTGGGGTTGCTCTCTTCAAATAAACGGTATAAATAAAAGCATAGCCTATTAGAGATGCAATTGTTAGAACCATTGTTAATGTATTTACATATACATATAAAATTGTTGCGCCCAAGCCTCCTATAAACAAAGCAAACATTGATGCATGCATTGGTGACAGATCACCCTGAGGCAATGGTCTTTGATCGGTTCTTGTCATAGAGGCATCAGACTCACGATCAATTACCTGATTAATTGCAGCTGCAGAAGCTGCACAAAATGCAATACCAACTAAAGACACGATCAGATAACTGAAAGAACTTACAGATTTTTCTGCTAACAACATTCCTACAAAAGCGCATATCAACATCATGTAAACTACATTTGGTTTACAAAGTTGATAATAGCTTTTAAGAAGGGTCATTTCTTCCAGGCTAAGTAATTTACAGTAAATGTTGCTAAAAGCAGACAGGCTGCAAATAAATTATGAGCAATCGCCACGTATAGAGGTAAAACATATACAACATTAGTAATTCCTAGTGCTATTTGAGTTAGAAGAAGAATTCCGAGAGTTGAGGCAAGCGGAGCTGCTTCGGAAAACCATAGTCTAGACATAAGTATAAGAAATATAAACGTAACTAATATTGCTGAAACTCTGTGAGAATAATGTATGGCTACTCGCGCAGGATTGTCTAATAATCCATACAAATAGTTTGGGCCAACTTCTTGGTTTAAATTAAATCCACTCTTAAAGTCCATCTCTGGCAAATAAGTTCCTTGGCATGTTGGAAAATCTGCACATGCTAGAGAGGCGTAATTAGTACTAGTCCAAACTCCAAGAAATATCTGAAATATTAAAGCTAAAAATGCTACGCCAGCAATAGTTTTTAAATTTGAAATATTTATCTGGTTAAATATTTCAAAATTTCGAGATTTTAAATAAATAAAATAAAACAGAGTTAACGTGGTGAATCCTCCAAATAAATGCAATGTAACTATTATGGGTAAAAGTTTTAAGCTTACTGTTAAATATCCAAAAATGCCTTGGCAACATATAAAAAATAATAAAAATGACGACCAACCTTGTATTGATCTATCATTTGTCTTTCTAAAAGACAGATAAACGAGAAAGATTGCTATAAGACCAAGTCCTGCTGCAAAATATCTATGCACAACCTCAGGAATTGCTTTATTAATATCATATGGAAATAACGGATATCTACTTTCTGCTATAGCAATGTCTGCCTCGTTAATAGGAAAAACAACAAAACCATAGCATCCTGGCCAATCTGGACATCCAAGACCAGCATCTACAAGACGCGTCCATGCCCCCAATGCAATAACTACAAATGCAAAGCAAATACCAAAAAGAGACAAATTTTTAATTTGATTCATTAAATTAACACCTTCAAGTCTTTTAAAATTAATTTTGGGTCAGTATCTGGTAAAAAATACATAACTGCCCTTCCATATGGATCGATTACAAATATTGGATTTTCAATATTAAAATCAAGCGATGAATTTCTTTGTAAAACGTTTAACAATACCCCGTTTTTATCCTCGATAATTTCAACTCGTGGATATTGTAATTTAATATCTTTAAGATTGGGTTCAAGTAATTTATTTGAATAAAAAATTACTCTTTTAAGCTTATTGATATCTCTATTAAGTGCGACATTTAGTTGTCTTGCAAGGTATATGGATTCCTCGCTGCTATCTATATTTGTAACATATACAGATAATATCCATTTACCATCTTCAAACTTAATAAGGTCTTGTTTACCTTCTATATTTTTAAAGTCATTTAAATCAAAATAGCTTTTAAAAAATACGCCATTGTTTTTAGTGCCTTCTGGAGACATGCCTGATAAAAAATATAAGGTCGAGAAAGTAACAACCAGTATTGGTGTAAGCAACAAAACTGCAAGAAAAATTTTACTTCTCATTTTTTTTGTATCCGTACCAGACATACATGCCGCATAAAACTATAAACATTAAAAACCATTGAGCTGAATAACCATAATGTTTTACTGGCGTCATGTTTGTTGGATTAATTTTAATATATTCTAAGCTATATCTGCTTATTGGGTCTGCTAAAAGAATTAATGGATATATTGATTCATTGTACTCTTTTGATATTACATCAATATTCTTAGTTTGCGATATTTTTGGCCATTCACTAGATACTAGCTCGTCTGAGAGAACAAGCCCAAGTTCAGGTGATTCTAATATCCCGCTTACTCTTTCTTTAATATCCTTAATACTTATATTTGGTAAGTCTGACATATTTCTATTTCTTTTTATCCATCCTCTATCTATCAGGATTAGATCACCTGTTTCGTTTAGCCTGAAAGGTGTAAGCACTTTATATCCAGCAATACCTCCATTTATTACATTATCAATTAATATTTGATTGGCTCCATACCAAGTTCCTTCCACATATACTCTTTCCCATTTTTTTGAATCCTGTTTGATCTCTTGGGGTTCTATGACTGAGTTTTTATCGAATTCATCAAGCAATACTGTTTTTGCTTGTCCTCTTTCGATTTGCCACAATCCTAATGAAAAAAAAATAATTGCAAACGTAACAAAAAAAATTGTAATTCTTGCTCCTGGATTAAATTTATTTTTTTTCATATCTATAAAAGTATATATGCATTAAAATTTTATTATGATTACTACCTTAATTTATATCGTAATACCTCTGTTACTTCTTTCACTTGCTGGCGGTCTTTTTTTTCTACTTGTAGATAAGGGCGAGACAGGAAGAAAAAGAACAGTTTACTTGCTTGGTCTTAGAGTTTTCTTTGCTACAGTTTTAATCATTTTAATTGCAATTGGTTTATATACTGGCGAACTTGGTAACAGCGTTCCTTGGGAAGATTCCTAATTATAAAATATAAACAAATATAAATAGCATTAGCCAGACAACATCTACAAAATGCCAATACCATGATGCAGCTTCAAAGCCAAAGTGATCGTGTTGCTCAAAGTGACCTGCAAAAACTGATCTTGCAAGCATAATAGCTAACATAAAACCGCCCATCATCACATGGAAGCCATGAAAACCAGTAAGCATAAAAAACGTTGATCCATATATTCCAGAATTTAATTTAAGGCCATAATGTGCGTAAGCTTCATAATATTCAAGAGCCTGCAGTCCAACAAAAATTAAAGCCAAAAGAACTGTAACTCCAAGATATACATTAAACTTTTTTCTATTTCCTTTTTTTAAACCAAGGTGGGCTAAGTGAACAGTCCATGATGAACTCAAAAGAACAATTGTGTTCCACAAAGGCAGCCATAAAAGAGCCTTACTCCATCCTGGCCATGCCATGCTCTTGTCAGCTAAATCATACTCATTGCCTTGATCCGGTGTGGTCATAACCGGCCATGAAGACTCAAAGGCTGGCCATAGTTCAATGGCTGTAATTGCTGCTCCTTTTGATCCTTCGCCAGCTAACCAAGGAACTGCTAGAGTTCTAACATAAAATAAAGCACCAAAAAATGCAGCAAAAAACATGACTTCAGAAAAAATGAACCATGCCATTCCGTATACATAAGATTGTTTTAATTGATTAGAATCTAATCCAGCAAGATGTTCTTTTATTACTTGTCTGAACCAAAAAAACATGGTCAAAAATAAACATGCAAATCCTGAATATAATATATATACAGAGTTGCTGGTTGGGTCATCTAAGTTATTTATCGTACTTGAAGCTCCCATAACCAATAGAAACAAAGAAACCGCCATAAAAATTGGAAATCTGCTTTGATCTGGAACATAATAACTTCCCCCACTCATATCTGCTTTACTCCATCGCCATTTGATTATGAGCTAAAACCTCATCATCATAATCAGTTATATCAAAAATTGTATAAGATAAAATTATGTTTTTAATATTTGAAGGTAGTTCATTTGAAACCAATAGTTTGACTGGAAGCAATGCTTCTTCACCTGGCATAAGTTCTTGCTGCTCAAAGCAAAAACATTCTAGTTTTTTTAGATGTGCAGCTGCATTTGATGGAGCAACACTTGGAACTGCCTGAGCAGTCATTTTTTTATCAGTTGTATTTTTAACGTAAAAAGTCACGCCATGGTACTTGCCCGTTTCAATCTTCATAACTTGTTCGGATGGTTTAAATGTCCACGGCATATTCTCATTATTTGTAGATATAAATTGAATTGCTATAGTTCTACCATCATCAGTAACTAGCTCTTCAGAATATTCGGATTGAAAAACCTTTCCATTGATCCCTGTAACCTCACAGAAAACATCATAAAGAGGAACAAGTGCGAAGCCAAAAGCAAACATCAAAGGAACAGCCACAACTAGTTTAATTAATGTTTTCTTAGCTTCTTTCTTCATTAATCAACCTTTGGTGGTGTTGAAAATGTATGGTACGGAGCTGGTGAAGCAACTGTCCACTCAAGCCCTTTGGCGCCTTCCCAAACTTGATCTGTTGCCTTTTTGCCACCCATCACAGTCTTGATAACAATAAATAAAAACAGTAATTGAGAGAACCCAAATAGAAAAGCTCCAATACTAGAAACCATGTTCCAGTCAGCAAATATTAGAGCATAATCAGGGTATCTTCTTGGCATTCCAGCCAAACCAATAAAATGTTGTGGAAAGAATGTAACGTTTACGCCTATAAATGAAAGCCAAAAATGAAGTTTGCCGAGTCTTTCGTCATACATATTTCCAGACCATTTTGGAATCCAATAATAAACAGCGGCCATGATAGAGAATATTGCTCCAGGAACCAAAACGTAATGAAAATGAGCAACAACAAAATATGTATCATGATATTGGAAATCAGCAGGAACAATAGCGAGCATCAATCCTGACAATCCTCCGATAGTAAATAAAACAACAAATGCAACTGCAAAAAGCATAGGCGTTTCAAATGTTAGAGATCCTCTAAACATAGTCGCTACCCAATTAAATACTTTTACACCAGTAGGCACGGCTATCAACATAGTTGCCCACATAAAAAATATTTCAGCTGCTAATGGCAAGCCAACTGTAAACATATGGTGAGCCCATACTACAAAAGAAAGAATTGCAATTGAAAGCATAGCCCAAACCATTGAAGAATAACCAAATAGTTGTTTCCTTGAAAAAGTCTCGATAATGTGTGAAACGATACCAAAGGCTGGCAAAATCATTATGTAAACCTCAGGATGGCCAAAGAACCAAAAAATATGTTGAAAGAGAACAGGGTCTCCGCCACCAGCTGCATTAAAGAAACTTGTTCCAAAGTGGATGTCCATTAACATCATTGTTACTGCTCCGGCCAAAACAGGCATTACAGCTATTAACAAATATGCAGTTATTAGCCATGACCATACAAATAATGGCATTTTCATTAAGGTTACACCTGGTGCTCTCATATTCATGATTGTTACAACCACATTAATTGCACCCATAATTGAAGAAGCTCCCATTATGTGAACAGAAAATATAAAAAACGTTACGCTTGGCGGTGCATATGTTGTTGAAAGTGGTGCATAAAATGTCCATCCAAAGTTAGGAGCTCCGCCCTCCATGAAAAGGGATGATAAAAGAATAAAGAAAGCAAAAGGCAATATCCAGAAACTCAAATTGTTCATTCTCGGTAATGCCATGTCTGGTGCCCCAATCATCATTGGAACCAACCAATTAGCGAGTCCAACAAACGCCGGCATAACACCACCAAATATCATGATCAAACCATGAAGCGTTATCATTTGGTTATAAAATTCAGGCTCAACTATTTGCATACCAGGCTGGAAAAGCTCAGCTCTAATTATCATCGCCATTGCTCCGCCTATAAGGAACATTGCAAAACTAAACCATAAATATAGTGTTCCTATATCTTTATGATTAGTTGTGTATAACCATCTAGTGATTCCTTTTGCTGGGCCATGATCGTGATCGTCATGGTGATTCTCTATTACTGCACTCATAATATTTTCCTATATTAAATCTTTGGTTCCTTATAATCCACGATATCTTTGGGTATTACGATTTCTCCATCTCCCTTCTCAGCGTTACCCCATGATTGTCTTGTGTACGTAATTACTGCCGCAAGTTCAACCTCTGAAAGATAGCTAAATGAATTCATGGCTGCTCCTTGAACACCTTCCATGAGAATTTCAATATTTCTATCTTTGTTATTCATAACGATGTCACTTCCTGCAAGCGCCGGAAATATTCCAGATATGCCTTGACCAGACGTTTGATGACAAGCAACACAATTTACTTCATAAATGCTTTCACCTCTTTCAACCAACTCAGCAGCCGTCCACTCTTTTGTTGTTAACTCAGCTAATTTGATTGCTTCTTGTTTTTTAGCAAAAACCCATTCGTCATATTCAGCTTGTTCAACAACTTTTACAACTATTGGCATGAAGCCATGATTTTTTCCACACAACTCGGTGCACTTGCCTCTGTAGATTCCAGGTTCGTCGACAATAGTCCAAGCTGTGTTTACAAATCCAGGTATTGCATCTTGTTTAATTGCAAACGCAGGCAACCACCATGAATGAATTACATCATTGGCTGTTATTAAAAATCTTACTTTCTTGCCAGCAGGAATTACAACCATCTCATCAACTTCTTGTAAGTAATTCTCTCCCTTAGGAACTAGGTTATATATCTCATCCAAATCGGTTGATAGGTTCGAAAAGAAGCTTACATCGTCCTCAAGATATCTGTATTGCCATTTCCACTGATATCCAGTTACTTGAATATTAATATCGCCCGCCTCATCATCATAAATTTTTACAAGTGTTTTTGATGCTGGAACAGCCATAGCTATCAGGATCAAAAATGGAATAATGGTCCAAGCTATTTCAAGCTTATGATTTTCATGAAACTTAGCGGGTACTGGATTTTTTTTCTTTGTATGAGCCCACATCGAGTAGAACATAACGCTGAAAACTATGACTCCAATTGCAACACATATCCAAAAAATTAACATGTGTAGCTCAAAAACTTCGTTACTTATATCGGTACTACCTCTAGTCATATTTAATGCAAACCAATCAGCTTGCATAAATGGTGAAACTAGCAAAAGTAAAGCTATAAGAAAGGTATTTCTCTTTGTAAAGCTAAGAAGATTAAATAACATTATCCGCCCAAATAAGTGTGTCTTATAATAATAAAATTTAGTTATAGTATATTATAAGCTATTTATATATATACAACCAAGTAAAAAAGCACTTTTTTGTGCTACGTATGATATATGTTTGAAGGTTTAATTTCTATCGATTTTCTTCCCTATTTTTTTTAAAATCTTCTAAATTGACCACCTTAATTTCATTGATATTATCATTAGATTTTTCTTTAGGTCTTTTTTCAACAAAATCACAATTAACACAATAAATTTCATCATCTGTAGGATTAAGAGCGATAGTGTCTTGTGATTTACATTCAGGACAGATTGCTCCAGCTATGAATTGTACAAATCGTTTCATTCTCTCATTCCCTCAAGATCACTAATAACACTATCTGTTTCTGGAAATACATCAAACCATTTTTCAAAAGAGAATGCTGCTTGATACACGAGCATGCCTATGCCATCAAATACATGTTTAGAATTTTCACTAGCCCATTTACAAAAAGGCGTTTCAGTTAAAGAATAATTCAAATCGTAAAAGTAAGTATTAGAATTTGTAAAGACTTCTTCTATTGGCTCAAATTCGCCTGTTAATCCTGCTGATGATCCATTTATAACAACATCGAAAACAGAATTTTGTTCTTCATGAAATAAGTCTATTTTTCCCATATTAGAAAACTTTCTAATCAGCCTATTTGCTTTTTCTTCAGTCCTGTTAAATAAAGTAATACTTTTAGTGCTGCTTTTTGCGACTCTATACAATACACTTTCTATGGCTGCTCCCGCTCCAATCATCAGAACTTTCTTATTTTTTAAATCAAGGCCCTTTGAATCAATATCGTTAATAAAGCCTTTTCCGTCAGTTGAATATAGTGAAAGTTCTCCATTTGATTTAACCAGAGTATTTACTGCATTTATATATTTTGCTTCTGATGAAATATTTCCATTAAGATTGGCAGCATTTTTTTTATATGGAAGAGTTACATTTAATCCTTTTGAATCTTTATCAGAGAAAAATTCTTTTATGAAGATTTCAAAATCAGACTCATCTACTTTATAAGGCAAATACTCAATATTAATGTTTTCATTCCTTGAAAATCTTGAGTGTATAAACGGAGATAATGAATGCTCAATAGGTCGCCCAACAACACCAAGTTTGTATTTTTTATTCATTCCAATCTCTATTAAGATTTTTAAGTAGGGCTCTTTCCATTATTTTGTATTTTTTATTTTTTTTATACTTCCATTTAACTTCTGTTGGAAGTGAAGCTAAGATTGATTCAATTCTTCCGTTTGATTGAAGCCCAAATGACGTTCCTCTGTCATATATTAGATTAAATTCAGCATATCTTCCTCTCCTAATTAGCTGAAAATCTTTCTCATCTGAGGAATACTTTATTTTCTTTCTTTTAGAAACAATATCTAAATATGAATTTAAATAGGTGCTTGCAACAGAATTTAGCATTTTTAAGCTATCGTCGAGGCTTAAGCTAGATAGATTATCAAAAAAGATACCTCCAATACCCCTTCTTTCTTTTCTATGAGGTATATAAAAATATTTATTACAATTCTCAGAAAATGACTTATGAAAATTTTTGTTATATTTATCAAGAGTTTCTTTTGCTGAGTTGTGCCAACTAATATTATCTTCTGAAAAAGATATATAAGGTGTTAAATCATAGCCACCTCCAATCCACCAATCTTTTATGTTTTTATTCTTGTCTAATATTCCAAATAGACGAACATTCATATGACTAGTTGGAACATATGGATTTTTTGGGTGAGAGATCACAGAAACACCCATGGCTTGATAGCCATGATCAATTTTTTTTGCTAATTTTTTTCCAAGTGCACTTGTAGGCATATTTTTACCATATATTGACGAGAAATTTACAGCACAATTATCAAAGAAATTACCGTTAGATATTACAAAGGTTTTTCCTCCGCCACCTTCAGGCCTTTTCCATACATCAGATGAAATTTCTGCAGAAGATGAACCCTCTAGAAGTTTAAAATTTTTAATGATTAATGATTGAATTTTTTTAAAAGATTTTTCTAAATTTATTAACATATTATTCTCTAATAATTGCTCTAGATTCTAAATCAATAATAGTTGAAGGGCTTTTATTGTCACCTAATATTTCATCATAATATGCCATCTCTTCGTATTCAAAATAATTCATAATATGGTTAGGATTATTAATATTTTCTTCACCAGAGATATTTGCAGATGTTGATACCATAAAGCCAGAAAAACTTTCAAATAGGTGTCTAATAGGTAAGTGATTACTCACTCTTATTGCTATTTTGCCAGATGCATTTTTTAAATGAGTTGGAAGTTTTTCATTGTATTTAATTAAGAAAGTATATGGTCCAGGCCAATGTTTATTTAAAAAAATTTTATCTTCCGTATTTATTTCTTCTAAATATTTTTCAAATGATTCGAGTGATTTTACAAGCAAAATAAAGTTCTTTTTTTTATCTCTTTTTTTTATCTTAAAAATAAGTTTCACCGCTTCTTCATTCAGCGCATCGCAACCCAAGCCCCAAATTGATTCAGTAGGATGAGCTAGAATTTTTCCAGCATTTAACCACTCAACGGATGAGTTGATATTTAGAGCATTGTTTTTCAATTATGAATTAAGTTTTTTATCTTTTTCTAAAACTTCAGATCTCATATTTTGTTTATACTCAACCAACTTTTGTGCAAGATCTTCATCACTAGTTGCAAGAATCTGAACTGCAAGTATTGCACTATTTTTTGCCCCACTTTTGCCAACGGCTACTGTTGCAACAGGAACTCCCGGTGGCATCATTGCAGTGGACAACAAGGAATCAATTCCACCCATGCCGCCTGATTCTATAGGAATACCTATTACTGGTTTTGTTGAGTGAGCCGCTACCGCTCCGGCAAGATGAGCTGCCATGCCAGCAGCTGCTATAAAAACTTTACATCCGTTTTCCTCAGAGGTTTTTATTAGCTCCATAACATCATGAGGCGTTCTATGCGCTGACATTACGTTCTTAGTGTATTTGACACCAAAATCATCTAATATTGAAAAACTTGCTTCTACAACGGGAAGATCTGAGTCAGAACCCATTATAATGGCTACTTGTACTGTTTCATTTGTCATTTTATGTACTCTTAAATTGTTAAGTGGATTATAATCTCGAAATTATAATGAAAAACTTTAAAAATGGCTAAAAAATTAGATATTTTAATATTTCCAGACCCTAGATTAAGAAAAGTAGCTGAAAAAGTTACTAAATTCGACAAATGTCTAGAAAAATTAGCCCAAGATATGCTCGAAACTATGTATGAAGCTAATGGAATAGGTTTAGCAGCAACACAAGTAGACAAACATATAAGGCTTGTAGTTATGGATCTTTCTGAGGAAAGAAATGATCCAAGAATATTTGTAAACCCAGAGTATGAAATTCTTGAAGGATATGAAATGTTTGAATTTGAAGAAGGATGCTTATCAATACCCGGATTTAATGAAACAATAGCCAGGCCAGATAAAATCAAACTTATTTGGCAAAATTTGAGTGGAGAAACTATGGAGGATACCCCAGAAGGCATTCTGACAGTATGTATTCAACATGAAATAGATCACTTAGACGGCAAATTAATGGTTGATTATGTAAGTGCTTTAAAGAGAGATCGCATAAGAAATAAGCTTTTAAAAGATTTTAGGTGAATTTAACAGATATTAAATGAATTTATGAATATTTTATTTGCTGGTAGTCCTCATAGCGCTGCTAAAGTTCTAGATTCTTTGTCAAATGAATCAAATATAAATATTAAAGCAGTTATTACTCAGCCTGACAAAAGGGGCAAAAGAGGCAGTAAATTAATAGAGTCTGCTGTTGCGAATAAAGCAAGATCTTTAGATATTAAAACCTTTAAACCCGAGCATCTGGATAATGATAACTTGAAAGCTGAACTATCATCGATAGAGGTTGAATTTCTAATTGTAGTAGCTTATGGAAAAATTATCCCCAGTTGGTTATTAAATTTACCAACAGTTTCACCAATTAATATCCATTTTTCTATTCTTCCAAAATATAGAGGGGCATCACCAATTCAATCGGCAATTTTAAACGGCGACACATCTACTGGGATATCAATAATTAAAATAAATAATAAGCTCGACTCTGGTGACATCTATTCAGTCTTTGAAAAAAATATTGAAGATGATGATGATAAGATTTCACTTGAAAGAAAATTAACTGAATTATGTAATACAAACCTATTTAGTATTCTAGATAAAATTAATTCAAATGAATTAAATGCTACACCTCAGGATCATTCAAAAGCAACTTATTGTAATAAGGTTTTAAAACAAGAATCAGAAATAAATTTTAATGATGGCAGCACTAATATTATTAATAAATATAGGGCGTATATTGAATGGCCAGGCATATATTTCAACTATAAAAATAAAGTTATTAAAATTCATAAAATTGAAAAAACTAACGAAAACAGCAGTGATATTCCTGGAACAGTCCACAAAATTGATAAGACAGGATTGTTTATAAATACAGGTGATAAAGTGGTAGTGATTACTTACTTACAATTTCAAAACAAGAACATTATTTCATCAACTGATCTTTATAATTCACATAGAGATTTTTTTTCATAAAAAATAAATTTATACGATAAGTCTTGCTTTATTTAAAAAGAGGTTTAATTTACACACTATGAAAGTACTAATTTTAGGTGCTGGTCGAGTTGGTGGAAGTCTTGCCACTGCATTAGTAAATAATAACTATGATGTTTCGATTGTTGATTTTGATAAATCTTCTCTTGCTGCCTTAGAGGATAAGCTTGATATTTTGACAGTAGAAGGACATGCTTCGCACCCTCTTTCAATTAAAAAAGCTGGTGCTGATGAATCTACAACTGTAATTGCGGTTACCTCAAATGATGAAGTTAATTTAATTGCTTGTCAGATAGCAAAAAATAGTTTCAATGTTAAGAAAACAATATGTAGATTGTCAGAAGAAACTTATTCAGAAAACTTAGATATATTTGGTGCTGACATTGTTGACATTGTTATTAGCCCTGAAAAAGAGGTTATGAATCATCTTAAAGAGCTTATTAAACACCCTGGGACAGAGCAAATAGAAAAATTTGCTGACGGAAAAGTAAATCTCGTTAGTGTAAAAGCAAAAAAGAAAGGTAAACTTGTTGGAAGAGAACTAAAAGGCATTAAAGATGACATGCCAGATACAAATGCCTTTGTTGCATCCATTTATAGAAAAGGAAAGCCCTTTATTCCCTCAGGTGAAACTATTATAAAAGAAGGTGATGAGGTCTATTTTGTATCTTCTGTTTCTAACATTGATCTAATTGTTAATGAATTTAGAGATAAGATTGATATTTATTCAAGGGTAATGATTATTGGAGGCGGAAAAATAGGCTACTCATTAGCAAAAGAGCTAGAAAATGATTACAAAATAAAACTAGTTGATTCAAATAAACAAAAATGTAAAGAATTATCTAAGAAACTTGATAAAACTATCGTCCTAAGTGGATCTGCCACTGATGAGGACCTTCTTAAAAGCGAGAATATATCAAATATTGACATTTTTTGTGCTCTTACTGACGATGATGAGACAAACTTAATGTCTTCACTCATTGCAAAGAAAATGGGTGCAAAAAAAACAATGATTATTTTAAATAATCCATCATATCTTGGTCTGGTTCCAGGCTTTATTGATATATATATAGCACCCTACAGGCTAACAGTTTCTTCAGTACTTCAGGATCTTAGAGAAAGTGATGTTACTCAAGATGTATTATTAAAAATGGATACTGGGGCCGAAGCCATTGAAGGTGTTGTTCATGCAAATGAGTTTACTTCAAATCTATTCGGAAAATCGGTTAAAGAAATACCTTTACCTGAGGGAGCTTCAATTGGCGCAGTTGTTAGACATGGTGATTTGATAATGCCCGATTCTAATGTTGAGCTTTGTTTAAATGATCATTTAATTATATTTTTAGCAAATAAAGACATGGTTTCTGAGGTCGAGATTCTTTTTAAAACGCAATAATGAATCCTAAGTCAATATTAAACCTTTTTAGTGTGTTGATTTTATTTTTCAGCTTTTCGTTTGTTTTTCCAATTTTTATATCAATTATTTTTAATGACGATGCCTTTTATATTTTTTTAAAAACATTTATATCAATAAGCTTGGTGGGTGTTGTTGGATTAATAATAACCAGAAATATAAATAATGAATTATCTCAGAAGGATGGTTTTGTAATTATAGTTATGTTCTGGGTTGTCCTGTCCTTTGCAGGCTCAATACCATTCTACTTAAGTGGAATGAGCATAATTGACTCTTTCTTTGAGTCAATGTCAGGAATTACTACTACTGGAGCAACTGTTATTTCAAATATAGATACCCTACCTGAATCTATTCTATTCTATAGACAAATGCTCCAATGGATGGGTGGAATGGGTCTTATAGTTCTAGCAATCGCCGTGATGCCATTATTAGGCATTGGGGGTGGTCAAATATATAAAACTGAGATACCTGGAGCTATGGGCGAACAAAGACTTACACCAAGAATAAAGGAAACAGCACAAGCGTTATGGTCTATATATCTTGGACTTACCATTGTATGTGCACTTTTATATTACTTGGGTGGAATGTCTCCATTTGATGCAGTGTCACACGCAATGTCAACAGTTGCAATTGGAGGATTTTCTACTCACAACGAAAGCATTGGATATTTTAATAGCACAACGATTGAGATTATATGCATTGTATTTATGCTTTTATCTGCATTTAGTTTTACGCTTCATTATTTTGCAATTTACAGAAGAAAGCCGTTGAAGTACTTTTATGATCCAGAGTTTAGATTTTTCTTTTCAATACTATTATTAGTTTTGATTGTCT
This sequence comes from uncultured SAR86 cluster bacterium, assembly GCA_902617045.1. Classification (GTDB taxonomy): domain Bacteria; phylum Pseudomonadota; class Gammaproteobacteria; order Magnimaribacterales; family D2472; genus SAR86A. The sequence continues at coordinate 291,751 of CACMVA010000001.1, read as the reverse complement.
CGTTTCTTATAAATTTAATTTCTAATTACGAAAATGGTCCTAGCTATAAAGAAATTGTTTTTCATTCAGTTTCAATGATAACGACGACAGGTTTCTCAATTTCTGATACTTCAAACTGGCCATTATCAATATCTTTTCTTTTACTTATAGGGGCTTTTATTGGAGCTTGTTCAGGCTCAGTTGGAGGTGGAGTAAAGTCATGGAGAGTCATGATAATGTTAAATCATGCTTACTCTAATATCATGAAGATAATTCATCCAAATTCAGTAATATCTTTAAAGATAGGCTCAAGAAGTGTAGATGATGAAGTTGCCACATCTGTATGGGGCTTTTTTTCTATTTATGTTATTTCTTTTATGATACTTTTACTTGCTGTTTTAACCTCGGGTCTTGATTTAGAATCTGCATTTTCAGCAGTGGGTGCATGCCTTAACAATCTCGGTCCTGGATTAGGAGTGGTATCAGAAAATTATTCTAATCTAGGTGCTTTTACTAAGAGCACATTAGCCTTTGCAATGCTTTTGGGTAGATTAGAGATATTCACGCTTTTGGTAATCTTAACTCCAATGTTTTGGGCTAAATAACTATATACCACTGTATAAATTTTCTTCTTCAGGCAAGCTTCTCTTAAACCTTTTATATTCCCATGAATAATCTATTGGCCTTCTATTAATTAATTTTTCTATATCTTTATTTACTAATTGTAAGTGCTTACTATTATCATAAATATCATCACTACAAGGCTTTATTGATACAGAAAGATAACCATTAATATTTGAATTCATACAGAGATATATCACTGGGCAATTCGTTTTAGAAGCCAAATTTTGAACAAGTGTGGTTGTATATGCCATTTTATTGTATAACTTTATGTGTTGTCCTAGGCCCCTTTTGGGAACTTGATCTGCAGCAAAACATATTACTTTTTTATCCTTTAAAGCCTTGTAAATCCTTCTAACACCAGATATTGAGGTTTTAACACTCACTGAGTTATTTATTTCCCTGTTATTTTTAACAAATTTTTCCATGTATTTATTTTTAATCTCTTTATAAAGACTTACTGTTGGCGTTTGCGAGTTAATCCAGGTTAGTAGCATATCAACACTTCTGTTATGTATTGCGACACAAATTAATCCTTGTTCGCTTAAAATATTTCTTTTTAGTAAAAAATTATTTTCTATTTTAAAAATTAAATTGTTTGAATCTGAAAATGATCTCCCCCATGAATATATTGTCTCAAATCCTGACATAATGGACTCTCTTATACTTCTTCTTGATAACAATTCAATATTTGGGAGAGTTAGTTCAGGATAAGCTATTTTAAGATTAATTTTTGTTATCTTATAAGACTTAGTAATCTTATAAAGTCGCAAGTAAATGAATAAATCGATAAAAAAAACTAAGATAAACCTAGGAATGTAAGAAAGAATATAAAATAGTATAAATATCATGATAATAATTTAAAAGCTTGATATATAATCACAAAAGAATTAATTATACACAGATAATTTAAAATAAGCCTCTAAATAAAAGGGACAAATGTTAAATTTTAAGGAGATTTAAATTGCCAGCTAAAAATATGGAAGAGCTAGTTGCTTTATGCAAAAGAAGAGGATTTATATTCCAATCTAGTGAAATTTACGGTGGTCTTCAAGGAACATACGATTTTGGACCACTGGGTGTTGAGCTAAAAAATAATATTAAGAATGCCTGGTGGGACGCAATGGTGTATGAAAATGATGATATTGAAGGACTTGACTCATCTATTCTTACAAATCCACTTGTTCTGGGATATTCAGGCCATGAAGACACCTTTTCAGATCCAATGGTCGATTGTAAGTCATGTGGTCTTAGATTTAGAGCTGATCAAGTACCAAAAGAGTGCAAACCAGAGGATCTAACTGAACCAAGACAATTTAACTTAATGTTCAAAACTAATGTTGGTCCAGTAGAAGATGGTTCGAGTTTTGCATATCTAAGGCCTGAAACAGCTCAACAGATATTCACAAACTTTAAAAACGTCATAGATTCAACATCCAAACCAGTTCCATTTGGAATTGCACAAATTGGTAAAGCGTTTAGAAATGAAATAACACCGAGAAATTTTATTTTTAGAGTCAGGGAATTTGAACAAATGGAATTAGAATATTTTGTTATGCCGGGTGAAGACGAAAAATCTCATGATATATGGGTACAAAAAAGACTAAAATGGTGGAAAAGCCAAGGTGTACCCACAGAAAGTATTGAGCTTTACGATGTACCCACAGAAGAACTAGCTCATTATTCTAAAAAAACTATTGATTTAATGTATAAATTTCCTCATGGTCTTGAAGAGCTTGAAGGTATTGCAAACAGAACTGATTTTGATTTAGGTTCACACTCTAAGAAACAAAATGAATTAAATATTGGATCATCTGTAAAAGAAAATAAACACTCAAATAGTAAAATGGCAGTACAAGATGACTCTGGTAAATGGGTTGTGCCATTTGTAATCGAGCCATCAGCAGGTGTAGAAAGAGGCTTTCTAGCAATATTAAATGAAGCTTATTTTGTTGAGGAACTAGAAAATGATAAAACTAGGGTTGTCTTAAGACTAAAACCGCATTTATCACCTATAAAGGCAGCTGTTATACCTTTAAAGAAAAATAATACAGAACTAGTTGAAGCTGCAAAAAATATAAAAAATAAGCTTCAAAAAATTGGTTTAGGAAGGATTATATTTGAAAATACTGGAAATATTGGTAAAAGCTACCGAAAACATGATGAAATTGGAACACCAGTATGTATCACAGTTGACTTTCAAACACTTGAAGATGACTCAGTTACCATAAGAGACAGAGACTCAATGGAGCAAAAAAGATTAAATATTGATAATCTTAACAATTATTTAATTAACTTAATAAATCACTGATATTGAAATATTTAGGCAATATCATTTTTAATATTATTTTCTATATTACTGTTGTTATCGCATCATTTATTATCATTTTTTTATATCCATTTATAAGTACTATATCCCTACAAAATATAGCTTCACTTTGGGTAACAGCAGTTCTGCATCTACTAAAGTATTTATGCGGAGTATCATGGGAAGTTAAAGGCATTGAAAATATAAAAGAAAGTCCGTGCATTCTTGTCTCAAATCATCAGGGCCAATGGGAATCTTTTTATTTACAAACGCTCTTAATTCCATCTTCAAGCATAATAAAAAAAGAATTATTATTTATACCAGTATTTGGATGGGCATTAGCATGCTTAAAACCTATCCACCTAAGGAGGTCTAAGAAATATAAAAGTATGAAAAAAGTTATAAAAGATGGTGCTAAAAAGCTCAAAAAGGGCACTTCTATAATTATTTTTCCAGAAGGCACAAGAACAGACCCTAAACACGGTATTAAAAAATTCTCAAACAGTTGTGGTTATCTTTCAGTTAACAATGATGTGCCCATAGTACCTATATGCCATAATTCTGGCCTATATTGGAGAAATAAGAAATTTTTAAAGCATAAAGGTATGGTTAAAGTTCATATAGGAAAACCAATATATGGCAATGACCCGAAAATGGTAACTGAAGCAGCATATGATTGGATAAAATTAAAATTTAATGAAATTCATTAAATATCTAACTCTTTTACAGATAAAGCATTAGCGTCTATAAACTCTCTTCTTGGCTCAACATCATCACCCATAAGTATTTCAAATGATTCATTAGCATCCTGAACATCCTTGATGTCTACCCTCATCATTCTTCTATTAATTGGGTCCATGGTTGTTGTCCAAAGTTGCTCTGGATTCATTTCACCCAAACCTTTATATCTTTGAACTTCTAGGCCTCTAGTGCCATTTTTTGAAAGTTTTTTAATGGCATCATCTTTTTCAGATTCATCAGAAGCATAAACAAACTCCTTACCTTTAGTAATTTTATATAAAGGTGGTAAGGCGATGTAAACATGCCCTTTTTCTACAATTTCGTACATTTGCCTGTAAAAAAATGTTAAGAGTAGTGTCCTAATATGAGATCCATCAACATCTGCATCAGTCATTATTATTATTCTATGGTATCTTAAGTTATCAATATCAAAATCTTCCTTACCAATACCGCAACCAAGGGCTTTAATAAGTGTGCCAACTTCGGCTGAACCTAAGACTTTATCAATTCTTGCTTTCTCAACGTTAATAATTTTACCTTTTAAAGGAAGAATTGCTTGATTTTTTCTATTTCTTCCTTGTTTTGCTGATCCTCCAGCTGAATCACCCTCAACTATATATATTTCAGATAGTGTTGGGTCTTTTTCTTGACAATCTGCAAGCTTTCCGGGTAATCCAGCAATCTCAAGCACACCCTTTCTCCTAGTCATTTCTCTGGCTTTTCTTGCAGCTTCTCTTGCTAAGGCTGCTTCAGATACCTTTCCAACAATACTCATTGCGTCTTTCGGGTTTTCTAGCAGAAATTCATTAAAATACTTACTAAAAATTGTACTTACGACACCTTCTACTTCTGATGAGACAAGTTTTTCCTTTGTTTGTGATGAAAACTTAGGATCTGGCACTTTTACAGAAATTATTGCAATTAAACCCTCTCTTACATCTTCTCCCAACAAATCAGTTGGTGTCTTCTTTGCATTTTCTTTTTTTATAAATGATTTTAGTACTCTTGTTAAGCTTCCTCTAAAACCTGCCAAATGAGTCCCCCCATCTTTTTGTGGAATATTGTTTGTATAACAAAGAACGTTCTCGCTATATGAGTCTGTCCACTGCATTGCTATTTCAACTCCCACATCATTTTCTGTTGCTGAACATTCAAATATTTCGGAGACTATCTGTTTCCTTCCTTTTAAATGTGTAACGTAACTTGAAAGGCCGCCTGTGTTTTTAAATTTTTTCGACTTGCCAGTTTTTTTATCTTCAACATTAATAGCTACGCCAGCATTTAAAAATGATAACTCTTGAATCCTTTTATAAATTCTTTCAACTTCAAAATCTACGGACGTAAATATTTTTTCAGAAGGGAAGAAAGTAATTTTTGTTCCAGTCTTTTTAGACGTCTTAACTTTTTTTAATTTTGCTTTTGGTTTGCCATCTGCGTATTCTTGAAAATACTCACCACCATCTCTATGAACTTCTAAAGTTAGTTTCTTTGATAAAGCATTTACAACAGAAACACCAACACCATGAAGCCCCCCCGAAACCTTATAAGAGTTATCATCAAATTTACCACCAGAGTGAAGGGTGGTCATTATTAATTGCGCAGCTGACACCCCTTCTTTTTTATGAACATCAACAGGTATTCCTCTTCCGTTATCCTCGATTGTTACAGAACCATTTTTATTGATTATGACATTAATGTCTGAACAATAACCCGCCATTGCTTCGTCAATACAATTATCTAAAACTTCAAAAACCATGTGATGTAATCCAGACCCATCATCTGTATCACCTATGTACATACCTGGTCTTTTTTTAACCGCTTCTAAACCTTTTAGAACTTGAATGTTACTTGAGTCGTATTTGGCTTCCTTAGATTTTTTTGCCATTTTTTTATCCTAATTGTTCCACGTGGAACTTTTTAAACTCATTTAAACTAGCTATTATTTTACTACTAAAACAATCATCTATACAGGAAAAGATTGCTTGGGTTTTGATATGTTTAAGTGTCTCAACAAATAAGTTAAAAACTCTATCGTCAAGCTCGGACTTTATGTCGTCCACAATTAATGTTGCATTAATTTTATATTGTTTTTTTAAGACCTCATGTTGAGCCAAAGACCATAATATCGAAAAAAACTTTTGCTCACCTCTAGATAATATTTGTCTTGCATCAATATTATTTATTAGAAATTTTATATCAGATTTATGTGGTCCTTGTGTTGTAGATTTACGTTTCAAGTCAATGTCCTGATTTTCTTGAAGAAGATCATTAAGATTTTTGTTCTCATCCCAGCCTCTAAAAAAATCTATTTCTATTAGATTAAAGAAATCAAATACTGAGCTTGGCTGAATAAGATCTATTAAATAATAAAACTCATTTTTGGTTTTCTTAAAAAAATTTTTTCTCATATTATTCAATTTAATTCCCTCGTCTAAGAGCTTGGTATTCCATATATAAATATCTGATATGCGGTTATTTTTTAGTATAGAGTTTCTTTGTTTTAAAGATCGATAATAAGAAAACCAGCACTCAGAAAAGGACTTTTCAGATATAAAAATAGACCTATCTAGAAGCTTTCTTCTAAAGTCTGGAGAAGCGTCAGCAAATGAAAAAGTATTATTATGAATCGGTGTGCACGGAAATTCTTTAATAAGTTTACTTGTAGTTATTTTTTTATTATTTAATAAAACTGAGATTGGTTTGTTTTTGGTTTTTTCAATTTCAACAATATATCCTTTTAAATTATCAAACGCTTTTAAAGTAAATTTATCATTATCATAATTGACAAGTGAGGCCAGGTTAGAACTTTTAAAAGACTTGCCACTTGAGAAAATAAAAACAGATTCTAGTATGCTAGTTTTTCCAGAACCGTTTTTACCAAAGAAAAAATTTATGCCAGGTGACAGTTGTAAATCAACATTTTTAAAACACCTAAAATTGTTAATAGAGATTTTTGTTAGAGACACTTTTAGATAAGAAGTGGCATTACGACATATTTAAGATTTTCAGAATTTGGATCTGTTATTAAGCAGCTTTTTTCTGAACCAAAAAAATTGATTTCTATTTTTTCAGAATCAATAGTAGATAATATTTCTTGTAAATAATTTACATTAAAAGCTATATCAATTTCTTCACCTTGATATTCACATGAAAGGTTTTCTTCACCCTGTTCCTTCTCAGGATTATTGGCAGATATATTTAAAGAATCTTTTTTAGTGATTATTCTTACTCCCTTATATTTTTCACTAGATAAAACACTAACTCTGCTTAGGCTTTCTGAAAAATTTTTTCTATCAACAACTAAAAGTGAACTTTCACCAGATGGAATTACTTGTTCATAGTCTGGAAATTTACCTTCAATTAATTTACTAACAAAAGTAGTACCTGAAACATTTGCTGCAATTGAGGTTTGCCCAAGTTGAATCACAACATTTTCAGATTCGTCACCAACAAGCTTACCAATTTCATTAATAGATTTTCTTGGAACAATTCCACTTGTTGATTCAGACGAAGCTTCGTTGAGTGATGAAGTTGCCATGGCAAGTCTATGAGCATCAGTTGCAACGGTGGTAATAACTTTATCATCTATCATCATATAAAGACCGTTTAAGTAATGACGCCAATCCTGATTACCCATCGCAAAAGATGTTTTAGTAATTAAATTTTTTAGATTTTGAGATGAAATATTAATTTGGGATTGAGCGTCCTCTGTTTCAAAAACAGGAAAATCTTCGCTTGGAAGAGTTGAGAGATTATACTTACCAGACTCGGTCTCTATTTTTAAATTATCCCCATCAAGAAAAAAATGAATTTCAGCCAGGTCTGGCATAAGCCTGCACAGGTCACTTAATTTTCTTGCCGGAGCAGTGGTTTTTCCACCGCTCTTGAAATTCGATATTGTTGAAGTTGTTGATATTTCACTCTCTAAGTCGGTAGCAGTAAGTTTTAATGATGATTCATCAACCTCAAACAAAACATTTGATAAAATAGGCAACGTTTGTCTCTTTTCAACAACTCCAAGTGTTAGATTTAGTGATTTAACAACCTCTTCTTTGGTTATATAGAAATCCATTAGTTGGTAAGGGCCCTATTTAAATTTCTGTAGTCCTCTTCGTGTGAGGGACTTTCCTTTCTTAATTCTTTGATTTTTTTACAAGCATGGAGAACGGTTGTATGATCTCTTCCATTATATGCTTCTCCAATTTCTGGAAGGCTGTGGTTTGTTAGTTCTTTTGTTAATGCCATTGCCATTTGTCTTGGTCTTGTTATCGATCTGCTTCTTCTTTTTGAAAGAAGGTCTGAAAGTTTAATGTTGTAGTATTCTGCAACTGTTTTTTGTATGTTCTCTACGCTTATCATTTTTGCGGAGATTACAAAAAGATCTTTTAGCGCATCTTTCACAAGAGCAAGGTCAACTTCTTGATTTGTAAATCTAGCGTTTGCAACAACTCTCTTTAATGCTCCCTCAAGCTCCCTGATGTTAGATCTTATTCTTTGGGCGATGTATATTGCACAATCGTTAGGAAGAGAAATACCCATTGAGTTTGCCTTGCTAAGTAAAACCGCTGCTCTTGTTTCGAGTTCAGGTGGGTCGATAACAACAGGCAGGCCCCAGCCAAGTCTTGATTTTAGCCTTTCTTCCAAGCCATCAATCTCTTTTGGATATTTATCACATGTTAATATCATTTGATTGTTTCTATCCAACAAAGCATTAAAAGTATGAAAAAACTCCTCTTGAGACTGCTCCTTACCAGCAAAAAACTGAATGTCGTCAATCAAAAGAGCGTCGGCGTTTCTATAAAATGATTTAAACTCATTCATTGCGCCCAATTGAAGCGCCTTCACCATATCAGACACAAATTTCTCTGAATGAACATAAACAATCCTTTTTTTTGGTTCGTTTTTTAAAATCTCATTACCAACAGCATGCATTAGGTGTGTTTTACCCAAACCAACCCCACCATAAATAAAAAGCGGGTTATAGTCACCTTTTGGGTTAGCTGCGACTTGTTTGGCTGCAGCTAAAGCAAGGTGATTTGACTTTCCCTCAACAAAGCTATCAAAAGTATATCCGTCAACTAGTTTTATTTCTGAGTTTTGGTTGTTTTTATATTTATCAATAAAAGTTTCTTTTGTGAGGGTTTTAAATACAAGATTTATGTTTGACTTTGACTGTGCTTTGACAATTTTTTTGATCTCTTTGGAATAGTTTTTTTCTATGTAATCTAAAATAAAGTCGTTAGGTGCGACAAGCTCCAGGGTATTTTTATCTATTTTTGCCTTTAGAGGCCTGATCCAGGTGTTGAAATCTTCTTGAGAAAGGGTATTTTCAAGCTTTTCAGAACACTTATTCCAAAGTTCCAATTATTATCTCCTATTTGATTCATAGTCTATTAAAAAATCCACAAGATATCTACAGAATAAATATAGGAATTTGTTGTGGATAACTTGTATATAAAAAAAATTATGTTTTGCAGCAATTTTTGTGGTTTTAAAAACTTATTGCGCTATAATCCTCAACACTTTTAGCATTAGATATTATGAAGAGAACTTTTCAACCAAGTAACTTAAAAAGAAAAAGAACCCATGGTTTTCGAGCGAGAATGTCAACCAAGGCTGGAAGAGCTGTTTTATCCAACAGAAGAAAAAAGGGTAGAAAGGTTCTTAGCGCTTAATTTGTCCAATTCCAATCAACAGTTTGCCTCGCTTGAGTGTTTATATTCCTGTAAGTTTTTTAGAATATTTTATAAGCAATCAAAAAATAATGGGCTTGAAATATCAATCTCGAAAAAGTTTTTTAGGCTTGCGGTCGAAAGGAATAAAATAAAAAGAAGGATAAAAGAAATTTTTAGAAAATTATCAATAGATATGCCAGACGGAATTTTGGTTTTTTCTGTATTTAGGCCTTTTGGAGAGTTATCATATAAAGAGGCGATGATAGAGATCTCTTCAGCTGCGAGATCTATTGCTGATAGTATGGATAAAAAATGAATATAAGAAGTTTGTATTTGGCTCTGATTGTTTTTCTTTCTTTAGCATTGTTGTATGAATGGAACTCAGAACAAAAAACTAAATCAATTAAACAGCACCTTGATATGGTTGGGTCGTCATCTTATGGGGGTGATGGTAGGTTTGTTTCAATTGAAAACGATGAGCTTTCGTTGGTTATTTCAATATCTAATGGTTCTATTGTTGAGGCGAGGTTAAAAAAATATCCCGTTGAAAATGTGAGTGGTTCTAGTGGGTTTAGGGTTTTTGGGTCTTCCAAGTCTTCTGCGTTTCAATATTATTTTAAGAGTGGGTTTACCGGAGTCACCCCGGTTTATGAGGTTTCAGAGAGAGGTGATGATTATGTGGTTTTGTTAGATCCAGAGCTTGGTGTATCTAAGAAAATATCTTTTTCTAATGCTAGTTACGAAGTAAGTGTTTATGATTCATCGGCTAATGGGGTTAATGGAAAGTCGTTTGCGGGTTTGTATCGTTCTGAAGGAAGGGCCCTTGATTTAAAAAGAGGCGCTCTTGAGGGTGGAATGATGAACAACAGCTCTTATGAGGGCGTTGCGATAAGCACAGAACTTGACCCTTATTCTACATCGAGATTAAGGTCGGTTGATGAGCCCCTTGAGGTTTTGTCAAAGTCTGGTTGGGTTGCTTTTGTTCAAAAATATTTTTTTGCGGCCATTATTGGGTCAGATGAATATATTTATAATTATTACGTTCTACCAAAGGAGTCTGGGTTATACAGAATGGGTTATACGGTAGAGGGATCCTCAACAAGCAACCTGGTTTATGGTCATGAGCATAGGTTGTTTATTGGGCCAAAAATTAGAAAAGATCTCATGGAAAGAGCTAATAATTTAGAGCTAGCAATTGATATGGGCTGGTTTTGGTTTTTAGCACAACCCATGGTGTTTGTAATGGATTTTATCAATGGTTATGTTAATAGCTGGGGTTTAACAATAATTATATTTACTATATTAATTAAATTATTGTTTTGGCCTGTAACAGCCAAAAGCTTTAAGTCGATGGCTGCACTGAGAAAAATCACCCCGGAGCTTAATGAGATAAAAGAAAGGTACAAGAACGATCGCCAGACAGCTGGAACTGAAACAATGAAACTTATGAAAAAACATGGGGCAAATCCTCTTGGGGGCTGTTTGCCGTTGTTTATTCAGATGCCGTTTTTTATTGGCTTCTTTTTTGCTCTAAGAGAGATGGTTGAGCTAAGGTATAGTTCGTTGGGTTTTTGGACAGACCTCTCTGCTCCAGATCCATATTTTGTTTTACCTGCAGCTTTTGGTTTGCTTATGATATTGACACAAAGGCTTAATCCTCAACCCGCTGGTATGGACCCAACCCAAGCACAGGTTATGAAGTATATGCCTGTAATGTTTTCGGTGTTCTTTTTGTTTTTCCCTGCTGCTCTTTGTTTATATACTGTTGTAAATACTGGTGTTCAGCTTGGGCAACAAAGCTATCTTTACAAACAGCAAGGCGCCCTTAATACAGACTAACTATGCATCCTGTTTTTGCGCTAGCAACGCCGCCTGCCAAGTCAGCAATTTGTATATTTAGGGTTTCGGGTGAAGGGTGTCTTGTGGGACTATCAAAAATTATTAAAAACAAAGGTTTTGAGCCGGGCCGCTTTCATGTCAGGGGTTTTTATAACGGTGATCGGTTGGTTGATAAGGCTGGTTTGTTGGTTTTTAAAGGTCCAAATAGTTATACGGGTGAGGATTCTTTTGAGGTTTATGCACACGGAAGCCTTGCTGTAATGTCTTCTTTTGTTGCTTTGTTTAAGGGTGTTGGTTTTGATGAGGCTGCTGGGGGTGAGTTTACCAAACGTGCTTTTTTGAATAATAAAATGAGTTTGAATGAGGCCGAGGCTTTGGTTGATTTTATTGATGCTACAGATGATAAAGAGGCTGTGTTGTCTGGTAGTTCTTTGTTTGGTGGTTTGTCTTCAAATATTTCTTCTTTTGCGGATGAAATTGATCAAATTAGGGTACGGGTAGAGGCTGAAATTGATTTTTCTGATGAGGGTAATGAGTATATGGATGAGGGGTTGGTTGATGCTTTGGTCAACCTTGTAAATAGGTTTAACTCTTTTATATCTGGTTGTGTTAATAAAAATATGTTTTCTCAAAAAAATAATGTTCTTTTGATTGGTCCTGTTAACTCAGGCAAGTCTTCTGTGTTTAATAGGCTTCTGGGTTTTGAAAGGGCTATTGTCTCAAACACTCCTGGAACAACTAGAGATATTATCAGCAGTGAGCTTTTTTACGAGTCTAGTGTATTTTCCATACAAGACTCTGCTGGTATAAGAGAAACTGATAACAAGATTGAGGGTGCGGGTATTGATTTGTCTTTGTCACAAATCAAAAGTGCGGATTTAGTAATAGGGATTTTTGATTTATTTGATAAAACTTTAATCAAAAATTTTAAGGATTTAGCAAAGAATACATCATTCATATCTGTTCAAAATAAAACTGATGTTAATAAAAAGAACTATAAATATTTTGATTGTTGTGTTTCGGCTAAAACCGGTGATGGTTTTGATGATCTAAAAAAATTAATTTTATCTTCTTTTAATAAGGGTGTTAAAAAAGATGATTATAAATTTATGGTAAGAGATAGGCATAATAAGTTGTTTCAGGATGTTATTAAAAACTTAATCTCTGCTCAAAAAGGTTTAAAAGAGAATTTATCTTTGGATTTGGTAGCTGAGGACCTTAGGTTAGCAAGGTCATGTCTTGATGAGCTTGTTGGTGAAAAATTTTCAGATTCATTATTGGGAGATATATTTAGTAGTTATTGTATTGGTAAATAGGTTGTTATTTATTTGTTAATAATTTTGTATTGTTTTTTTTGTTAACAACTTGTTCAGTATTTTTTACCTGTTTCTAAACAAAGCTTAACCGTTTTTATAAATTAAACAGCCTTATATAAAGAAAGGGTTTGTAGGAGTTTTTAACAGAAAACAAGCAACATAATAGAAATAACAAAAAGTATATAATATAGATATTAAAGTTTAATTATTAATGAAATGAATAAATACGATGTTATAGTTGTTGGAGGTGGTCATGCCGGGGTTGAGGCAGCATATGCTGTCCACAGATTAGGTATGTCATGCGCACTTGTCACCTTTAATAAAAAAGCTATAGGTCAGATGTCTTGTAATCCCGCAATCGGAGGTTTAGGTAAATCACATATAGTCAGAGAGATTGATGCTATGGGTGGCTTGATGCCAACAGCCACTGATATGTCAGGTATCCAATATAGAACACTTAACACAAGAAAAGGAGATGCGGTTCAGGCTTTAAGGGTTCAGTGTGATAGAGATCTTTACAAAAAAGCAGTTCAAAAAATACTAAAAAAAACAAATATTGATGTATACGAAGATGAAGTTGAAGACATTTTAATTAAAAACAATAAAGCAACCGGGGTAATAACAAGCAACCAAAACATATTAGCAAAGAGAATCATCTTAACCACAGGCACATTTTTAAACGGAAAGATGTATGTAGGAAATGAAGTAACCAAAGGTGGAAGAATGGGTGATGGAACGGCGATACCGCTATCTGAAAGACTTTATTCACTAAAACTACCCATGGGAAGATTGAAAACAGGAACCCCTGCTAGGATAAAGCTTTCAAGTATTTCAACATCCTGTATGGAAGAGCAGCCCGGTGAAAAACCTACACCATGGATGTCCCTATACAACAGACCAAAAAAACATCAAAAACAACTCTCATGCTTTATAACAAGAACCAACAAAAAAACCCATGAAATAATAAAAGAAAACACCCATTTGTCAGCCATGTATTCAGGAGATATTGTGGGAATAGGGCCCAGGTATTGTCCATCAATCGAGGACAAGGTAAATAGGTTTAGTGACAAAGAAAGCCACCAAATATTTATTGAACCCGAAGGCATAAACAAAGATCTAATATATCCCAATGGAATATCAACAAGCCTGCCCAGAAGAGCACAAGAAGATTTTATACGCTCAATTAAAGGTCTCGAAGAGGCGATCATAACTGAGTTTGGTTATGCTGTAGAGTATGATTTTGTAGATCCAAGAAACCTAAAAACATCACTAGAAACAAAGTTCCTTAACAACTTTTATTTAGCGGGACAAATAAACGGAACAACGGGATACGAAGAAGCAGCCGCCCAGGGGTTAATAGCCGGCCTCAATGCCGTGAGATCAATTCAAAAAAAACAACCCATGGTTTTAAAAAGAAGCGAAGCATATATAGGAGTTTTAATAGATGATCTAACAACACACGGAATTACAGAGCCTTACAGAATGTTTACAAGCAGAGCAGAACACAGGCTTATGCTTTCTCAAAACAACGCAGAACAAAGACTTTTAATTAAAGCGTTTGATGCTGGGCTTGTAGATGCTAAAAGAGAAAACAGTTTCACAACCAAAGAAATGGAATATAAAGAATTCCTAGAAACAATAAAAAAAATCAAAACAACAAAAATCATAGACAGAAAAAACAAAACACTAAAACTAAACGAAAGCAAAAATGTCTTTGAGCTTTTAAAGAGAACAGATATTGATATAACAAAAATTTTTAAACCAAAAAAGAAACACAGAAACCTTTATAAAAGAGCCGCAACCGAATCAAAATACATGGGCTATGTTGAAAAACAAAAAAGAGAAATTAAAAAAACACAAAAACAAAACAACAAAAAAATCCCACAAGACCTTAAATACAACAACATACCCGGACTCTCCAACGAGGTTAAAGAAAAACTTATTAAACACAAACCGGAAACAATAGGGAGCGCATCAAAAATTGAAGGCGTAACACCAGCAGCAGTAAACCTTATATTGATTCAAATAAAGAAAAAAGAAATTTTAAAACAACATGCCTAAAGTCTTTACAGACGAACAAGAAAACAAAATAAAAACATTTATAAACCTTGCTCTAGACTTCAACAAAACCCACAACATTTTTTCAAGAGAATCCTATAACGAGGTATATGAGAACGATATTTTAGACTGCAAGCCACTAATCAACCATATAAAAAAAAATGAAAGCGTATTAGACCTTGGTTCGGGAGGGGGCTTTCCAGGAATACTATTATCAATAACAAAACCAGAAAACAAAATAAACCTTTTAGAGAGCAACAACAAGAAGTGCTATTTTCTAAAAAAAGTATCCCACGAGCTGAACCTAAAGAACACAAAAATAATTAACAAAACAATCATCAAAAAAAATGAGCTAGGCAAGTTTGACATCATTACCTCAAGAGCTTTTGCCACTATTGAAAAAACAATAAACCTCACAGAAACAAACGTCCACAAAAACACAAAATACCTTTTACTTAAAGGAAAAGCATCAAACATAAAAAAGGAGTTAAAAGATATCGACAAAAATATGTTCAGATATGAAATAATCAATCAAGACACAACAAAAGAAAGAAACATAGTTTTATTATGCAAAGATGAATAAAGTAATTGCAATTGCGAACCAAAAAGGAGGGGTTGGCAAAACAACAACAGCAGTTAACCTCGCCGCAAGCCTGGCCGCAACCAAAAGAAAAGTATTATTAATAGACCTAGACCCACAAGGGAATGCCACAACCGCTGCAGGTATTAAGGAAAACGCAACCACAAACCTTTACGACCACTACTTTGAAAACACTTCAATAGAAGACTGTGTTTATGAAAGTAGCGACGGTTATAAAATTATACCCGGAGGAGAGGAGCTCATTGCCCTTGAAATAGCAATAAGAAATGATAACAAGCAGGGCTTCATGTCTAAAAGCCTAGAACCAATTTCTCAAAACTATGACTATACAATTATTGATACACCTCCGACCCTAAACCAACTCACCATCGAGGGTTTGTTTTGTGCCTCTGGAACACTTATCCCACTTCAGTGCGAATATTATTCACTCGAGGGAGTGACAGGACTCATGAATACGATTGAAACAATATCAAACAAAAACATGTCATCAAACAGGATCCTTGGGATAGTAAGAACAATGGTTGATATGAGAAATAACCTTGCAAAAGAGGTTTCTGATGAGCTTGAAAAACACTTTGAAAGTTTGGTATTTAATACCCTTATTCCCAGAAATGTAAAACTGGCCGAGGCTCCAAGCCATGGAATATCTGGTATAAAATATAAACCAGATTCTTATGGAGCAAGAGCATATTTGGCGCTAGCAGGAGAGCTTATTAGAAAGGTGGAGTATGTCTGAAGAAAATAAAACACTCAACAAGGGACTAGATGCGCTTTTGGGACAATCTAATACCAATCAAAGATCTGTAAAAGAAATAGAAATATCAAAAATTAAGCCGGGTAGGTTTCAACCAAGATCAAACTTTGATAATGAAAAGCTTCAGGAATTAACTGAATCGATAAAAAAACAAGGAGTTCTTTCTCCCATTTTAGTAAGAGAGCTTGGTCTTAATGAGTATGAGGTTATTGCTGGTGAGAGAAGGTTAAGATCATCAAAAATGGCGGGACTAGAAACGATACCTTGTTTAGTAGATCAAAAAAAAGACCAAGACGCTCTTGTGTCCGCCCTTATAGAGAATCTTCAAAGAGAAGATCTTAATCCTGTTGAAGAGGCAAGAGGTCTTGATAGACTAAAAAGAGAGTTTGGACTTACTCAAGACGAAGTGGCGACCTCAACAGGCAAGGCAAGAAGCACAATAGCCAACTCACTTAGAATATTATCTTTGCCAACAACGGTTCTTGATTTGCTTTCAGAAGGAAAAATTGAAAAGGGACATGCAAAACTTTTAGCATCAATGCCACCCTCTGATGCGGAAAAAATGGCAAGAAAAATAATTAAAGAAAGATTGACCGTAAAGGATCTCAGCAATGTTTCTTTAAAAAACAAATCTAAAAATTCACCAAAATCCAAACAAAAAGATACCGATATGTTGAATGTAGAACAAGAGATGTCAGAATCATTTGGACATAAGGTTGAAATAGAAACCAAGAATAAAAAATCTGGAAAAGTATCTATTTTTTATAAAAGCCTTGATGAGCTTGATAATATTATTGCAAAGATAAAAAAATAACTGACAAACAGCTTGTTAATCAATGATTATGTTTCTATAATTCCCGCCAGAAAAAATATATATATCCCAAAGCCTGAGTTTGAAAAATATTAATATTAGTAAAAGAATTAAGCTAATTTTGTTGTTAAATCTTGTAGTTTTTACTCTCGGAACGCTTGCAAATACTTATTTTGCAATTATTGCGTCTGGTTATATTGCAACAATGTTAATGATTTACTTTTTAGGAACCAAAATTAAAGACTTCATAATCAATGTTGGTTACATATGGGTTTCAAAATGGACAGTTTTTATTATTTTCTTGACACTCACAGGTATTTATTTACCTGATGCTTTCTTGTATTCTTTACTTATGTTTATTGTGTTTAATATCACCATCAATCCATCAGATTTTATTAAAGAAAAAGGTGCTCAATAATCATGGCATCTGAACTAACAACAGAATCATATATAAGCCACCATTTAACCAATTTAACATGTGGAAAAACTGCTGAAGGTTGGACTTGTGACCCATACAAGGTTGATCAAATGGGCTTTTGGGCTTTTCATGTTGATTCTTTGTTTTGGTCAATTGGTCTAGGCACTTTATTTGTTTTTGTTTTTAGAAAGGCTATATCAAAAAACTCTGATGCTAGTGTTGCACCAAGTGGAATGCAAAATTTTGTTGAAATGAGTATTGAGTTTGTAGAAGACAACGTTCAATCACTATTTGGATCAGTAAAAAATACACTCATTGCGCCATTAGCATTAACTGTTTTTGTATGGATTTTGCTTATGAACCTTATGGACCTGGTTCCAGTAGATTTTTTACCGGTGCTTGCGGGGCATGTTGCATATGCAATTGCTGGCGATGCTGTAGAGTGGATTAAAGGCCCAGAGTCTCTTTATTTTAAAGTTGTACCAACCACAGATCCAAATATAACCCTGGGAATGGCTTTTGGAATTTTTATTCTTACCATCTACTACAGCATAACTGTTAAAGGATTAAAGGCCTTTGTTGCTGAACTTACACTACATCCTTTTGGCAAATACATGATACCAATCAATTTTGTTTTAGAAATGGTTAACTTTATTGCAAAACCAATATCGCTCGGCCTAAGGCTTTTTGGAAATTTATATGCAGGCGAAATGATTTTTATCTTAATTGCATTAATGTTATTTTTCAGTAGCATACCAATTGGAGTACTTGGATTTGGTTTGCATCTGGTTTGGGCGCTTTTCCACATTTTAATTGTGGCATTGCAAGCATTTATTTTTATGGCGCTTACTATTGCATACTTAGCAATGGCGCATGAAACTGAGGAGCATTAATCCTCAAATTATAGGAGAAAAAAATGGAATATAGTATTTTAGCAGCCGGAATTACCATGGGTCTTTCAGCTATTGGAGCTGGAATTGGTGTGGGAGTTTTAGGTAGCAAATTTATTGAAGGTATTGCAAGGCAACCTGAGTTGGCACCCTTTCTTCAAGGAAGATTCTTTTTGATGATGGGATTAACTGATGCGGTTCCAATGATTGGTGTTGGTCTTGGAATGTACATGTTATTTGCAATATAAAAAGTATAGAAGCTAAAAAATGAACATAAACGCAACCTTAATTGCCCAAGCAGTTGTAATGATTGTATTTGTAGCAATCTGTTGGAGATACATTTATCCTCCCATTCTCTCTGTTATGAAAGAAAGAGAAAAAAGGATATCTGATGGTCTTGAGGCTGCAAAAAAAGCTGATGATTCATTAGAAGAAGCTAAACTCGCCTTTGATAAAGAACTTAATCAAGCAAAGGCCGAAGCAGCAGATATTCTTGATAAAGCAAATGCTAGAGCATCTCAAATTGTAAATGATGCTGCATCTAAAGCAGAAGCAGAAGCTGAAAAGATACTAACTTCAGCATCAACAACAATAGAAAATGAAACCAATAAAGCCAAAGAAGAATTAAGGCAGCAGATGTCAGACATAATAATTGATACCACTCAAAAAATTCTTGGGGATGAGATATCAAAGGAAAAACATGAAGAAATCCTCAAAAAAGCTGCTGAGGAATTATAAAAAATGATTGAGTTAACGCCTCTTGCCAGACCATATGCCAAAGCATTATTTGCCTCGGCATTAGAATCTAAAAACATTGACGAAATGGCGTCTGAGTTAAAAACTATGGCGCTAGCATCAAAAACCGACGGAGTAATTAATACCATTGAAAACCCTGTTTTATCAAGACAAGATATTGTAACTGTATTGGTCAATTTATTTGATAAAAGTATTTCTGACACCTCAAAAAAGCTATTAGAAATATTATCAGAAAATAAACGTCTAAATCTTCTCGAAACAATCTATATAATTTATCAAGAACTATTAGAAGAGCATAAAGAACAAAAATCAGTAGAAGTTTTTGTAGCTGTTGACCCTGGAGAAGAAGCCAAACAAAATATTGAAGACAAATTAAAATCAACCTATGGCAAAGATGCCAATATTTATTTTTCTAAAGACCCATCAATGATGGGCGGCCTATCAATAAAGATAGGAGATGAGACATTAGACCTTTCCATAAAAGGTAAGGTTAAAAAACTTATAAACCAATTAAATTTTTAAGGTGAAAATATGAGCCAATTAAATCCATCAGAAATTTCCAGCGTTCTAAAAGAGAAAATTGCTGGCCTTGATCTATCAGCTGAAAGAAAAAATGAAGGCATAGTTGTAAGTGTCTCAGACGGTATTGTAAGAATTCATGGTATGGGTGACGTCATGTATGGTGAGGTTATTGAATTTGAAAATGGCACAAAAGGAATGGCACTTAACTTAGAGCAAGATTCTGTTGGTGCAGTTGTTCTTGGTGATTATCTTGAAATTATTGAAGGTCAAAAAGCTGTTTGTACTGGAAAAGTTTTAGAGGTGCCTGTTGGGGAGGCAATGCTTGGTAGAGTTGTAAATACATTGGGTGCACCTATTGATGGTAAGGGTGAAATTAATGCTGAACACTCTTCACCAGTTGAGGTTGTTGCTCCCGGGGTTATTGCGCGTCAGTCAGTAGATCAACCCGTTCAAATTGGTTTAAAAGCTGTTGATGCTATGGTTCCAATAGGAAGAGGCCAAAGGGAGTTAATTATTGGTGATAGACAAACTGGTAAAACAGCTGTTGCAATTGACGCAATCATTAATCAAAAAGGCACGGGTATTAAATGTATTTATGTTGCTATCGGTCAAAAACAATCAACCGTTGCTAATGTTGTTAGAAAATTAGAGGAACATGGAGCCATGGAACACACCATTGTTGTTTCAGCCACAGCTGCAGATCCAGCACCTATGCAATATCTATCAGCCTATGCTGGATGCACAATGGGAGAATATTTTAGAGATAAAGGGGAAGATGCTCTAATAGTATACGATGACCTATCAAAACAAGCTGTTGCATATAGACAGGTATCATTGCTTCTTAAAAGGCCTCCAGGGAGAGAGGCATATCCAGGTGACGTTTTCTATCTTCACTCAAGGTTGCTTGAGAGGGCTGCGAGAGTAAATGCCGACTATGTTGAGCAAATTACTGGTGGTAAGGTTAAAGGCAAAACAGGTTCATTAACCGCATTGCCGATTATTGAAACATTGGCTGGAGACGTTTCAGCCTTTGTTCCAACCAATGTAATTTCTATTACAGACGGACAAATATATTTAGAAACAGAATTATTTAATTCAGGTGTAAGACCCGCAATTAACCCAGGTTTATCTGTATCAAGGGTTGGAGGATCAGCGCAAACGAAAATTATGAAAAAATTAGCTGGTGGTGTGAGAACTGCGTTAGCTCAATATCGTGAATTAGCTGCTTTCTCTCAGTTTGCTTCTGATTTAGACGATGCTACCAAACAGCAACTTGCAAATGGTAAAGCTTTTACAGAACTTCTAAAACAAAAACAATATGCGCCAATGAGTGTTGCTCAACAAGCATTAAGTTTATTTGCTGCTGACAGAGGATTTATGGCGGATGTTGAGGTTGAAAAAATTCTTGATTTTGAAGAAGCCCTTCATGGATATTTGACCTCTGAAAAAGGTGATCTCGAAGAACAAATCAACTCAACAGGTGACTGGAACGATGATATTGAAGCACAATTTACTGCTTTGGTTGAAGACTTTAAGAAAACACAAACCTATTAAATTATAAATAATGGCTAACACTAAAGAAGTAAGAAAACAGATTGCGAGTATTAAGAGTACTCAAAAGATTACTTCTGCTATGGAGATGGTGGCTGCAAGTAAGATGAAGAAAACTCAAGATACCATGCTTGAGGGCAGACCATATTCTTTAAAAATTAAAGATGTTATATCTCATGTTGCTTTAGCAAATTCTGAATATCCCCATCCTTTTTATGAAGAAAGAGCGCCAAAAAAGGCATGCTTTATAGTTGTTTCATCTGATAAAGGACTATGCGGCGGTCTAAATATAAACCTCTTCAAACAAGTTATATCAAAATCTGCTGAATTAAATCAACAAGAAATAGGATCTTGCTTCGCCTTGATTGGAACAAAAGCTTCAAGCTTTTTTAAAAGTGTAGGCGGTGAGGTTATCGCAGTTGCAGAAAAGCTTGGTGATAAACCAAATCCAGATGACTTAATAGGATTAACAAAAGTTGTTTTAGATATGCATAAGAATAATGATATTGATCAAGCGTATCTTTGTTCAAATAGTTTTGTTAATACAATGACGCAACAACCAAATGTTGATCAGTTAATTCCATTGGCGCCAGAGGAGCAAAGCGAAGAAGCACCTTCACAGTGGGATTACATTTATGAGCCCGAAGCAAAAGAATTGCTTGATGGCTTATTAACAAGATATATAGAGTCACTCGTTTATCAGGCGGTTATTGAAAATAATGCATGCGAACAAGCTGCAAAGATGATTGCTATGAAAAACGCAACTGACAATGCAGGCGATCTGATTAAAGAATTAGAACTTTTATATAACAATGTAAGACAAGCGGCTATAACTCAAGAGCTCTCTGAGATAGTCGGGGGTGCGTCAGCAGTTTAAGGAGAATAATATGAGCAACGGAACAGTTACACAAATTATCGGAGCGGTTATCGATGTAGAGTTTGATAAAGATAATATTCCAAAAGTTTACGAAGCGCTTATGGTTGATGAGAGTGGTACAACCCTTGAAGTTCAGCAGCAATTGGGTGACGGTGTGGTTAGAACTATTGCTATGGGAGCCACAGAAGGTCTAAAAAGAGGACTTACTGCCTCAAGAACTAATGCTCCAATTTCAGTTCCAGTAGGACCAGAAACATTGGGTAGAATTGTCGATGTTTTAGGTAATCCAATCGATGAGAAGGGGCCAATTGGTGAAAAATCAAAAATGCCAATTCACAGAAAACCTCCTTCATATACAGATCAGTCAGCATCTAATGAGGTCCTTGAAACCGGCATTAAAGTTATTGATCTTATGTGTCCATTTGCTAAAGGTGGAAAAATTGGTTTATTTGGTGGAGCAGGTGTTGGTAAAACAGTAAATATGATGGAGCTTATAAATAATATTGCGCTTCAACATTCAGGTCTTTCTGTTTTTGCAGGTGTTGGCGAAAGAACAAGAGAAGGAAATGATTTTTATTATGAAATGCAAGAATCAGGAGTTGTAAATATTGATAATCTAGGCGAATCAAAAGTTGCGATGGTTTACGGACAAATGAATGAGCCACCTGGAAATAGATTAAGAGTTGCTTTAACTGGATTAACTATGGCTGAAAGCTTTAGAGATGAAGGTAAAGATGTTTTGTTATTTATTGATAATATTTATCGATATACCTTAGCAGGTGTTGAGGTGTCTGCTCTTTTAGGCAGAATGCCATCTGCTGTTGGATATCAGCCAACATTGGCTGAGGAAATGGGAGCTCTTCAAGAAAGAATCACATCAACCAAGACAGGATCTATTACTTCAATACAAGCTGTGTATGTGCCAGCAGATGATTTAACAGACCCTTCACCAGCAACAACGTTTGCTCACTTGGATGCTACTGTTGTTCTTTCAAGACAGATTTCTGAGTTAGGAATATATCCAGCTGTTGATCCTCTTGATTCAACAAGCAGGCAGCTTGATCCTTTCGTGGTCGGAGATGATCATTATGAAGTTGCTCAAGGAGTTCAAAAGATCTTACAAAGATATAATGAGCTCAAAGATATCATTGCAATTCTCGGGATGGATGAGCTTTCTGAAGAAGATAAAGGGCTTGTAGCCAGGGCGAGAAAGGCTCAAAGATTTTTATCCCAGCCGTTCTTTGTTGCTGAGATTTTTACTGGAACTCCAGGAAAGTATGTTTCGCTTGAGGACACTATTAAAGCATTTAAGGGAATTCTTAATGGAGATTACGACCATCTTCCTGAACAGGCATTTTATATGGTTGGAACTATTGAAGAGGCTGTAGAAAAAGCTAAGACTTTATAAACATGAATACCATAAAAATAAATATTGTTTCTTCTAGTGAAGAAATCTATTCTGGAGAAGCAACTATGGTGTTTGCTACTGGAACTCTGGGAGAGCTTGGAATCGCACCAGGCCACACACCTCTTTTAACTGGGCTAGCTGCTGGACCTGTAAGAGTTCAAAATGGATCGGATGAAGAAACATTTTTCTGCTCTGGAGGATTCTTAGAGGTTCAACCAGATTTGGTAACTGTTTTATCTGATACTGCAGAAAGAGCGGAAAGCCTTGATGAGTCGGAAGCAATTAAAGCTAAAGAGGTTGCTGAGCAGGAACTTGCAAATAAAGACACCTCAATTGATTATGCAAAAGCTTCAGCCCAACTTGCAGAAGCTGTCGCAAGGCTTAAGACTATTCAAAAATTGCGAAAAAAACAGTAAGGTATCTATTTAGCCTTATATTGTGAAAATTCATACTGTAATTCTAGCTGCCGGAGAGGGCTCTAGAATGCTATCAAACAAAGCAAAATCTCTTCAACCTGTTGGCGGACTGTCAATGCTTAGGCGTATTTTTGACACCGTTTCGAATTTAACTGATGAAACTTCTTTTGTAGTTGGTTTCGAAAAAGATTCAGTGACTAATGAAATAGAAAAATTTTCTGGAATAAATCATATTTGTGAACAAAAAAAGCCAATCGGCACTGCTGATGCTGTGAAATCCGCACTAGACTCCATAAAACAAGACTCAAAGGTTTTAGTCTTATACGGAGACGTTCCCTTGATAAAAAAAGAAACACTTAATAATCTAATTTCAATGACAGATGACAGTCTCACGATTTTGAGCACTGAACTTAAAGATCCAACTGGCTATGGAAGAGTTAAGAAAAACGAAAATGGATTGGCAATATCAATAGTTGAGGAAAAAGATGCGTCTGAGGAAGATAAAAAGATAAAAGAAATTTTTACAGGGATACTTTGTTGTAATAAAAAATTACTTGAAGAGGCAATAAGCGAAGTAAATAATGATAATGCTGCATCAGAGTTCTATTTAACAGATATTGTTTCTATAATAAATACAAAAGGGTTTAGAATTAATACATGTATTGTCCCCAATGATGAAGTAAAGGGCGCCAATACAAAAGAAGAATTGTCAGAGTTAGAGGGAATATATAGAGAAATGAAAGCAAACGATCTATTAAATATGGGCATAACTATATCTGATCCATCTAGGGTTGACGTCAGAGGTGATGTCTCAGCTGGCAAAGATTGTTTTATTGATGTGAATGTAATTTTGGAAGGCGATGTATCATTAGGTAATAACGTGTCTATAGGACCGAATACAATTTTAAAGGATGTTGAGATTGGAGATAATTCAAAAATTGAGGCTTTTTCTCATTTAGTTTCATCAAAAGTTGGGAACAATTGTTCTATAGGGCCATATGCAAGATTGAGAGAGGGTAGCCACATAGACGACTCAGCTAAGATAGGAAATTTTGTTGAAACTAAAAAAACAAAAGTTGGCAAAGAATCTAAAGCTAATCATTTTGCATATCTAGGAGATGCTGATATTGGCAGTGACTCTAATATAGGAGCAGGGACAATTACATGTAATTATGATGGTAAAGATAAACATCAAACAAAGATTGGAGATAATAGCTTTGTTGGAACCAATTCATCATTAGTTGCTCCGGTAACAATCGGCTCAAATGCTTATGTTGCAGCAGGATCCGTAATTACAAAAGATGTTCCTGATAATGCTCTTGGTGTAGGAAGGGCGAAGCAAGATAACAAAGAAAATTGGTCTAAAAAGAAGGGCTAAAAAACTATGTGTGGAATTATAGCAGCTGCCTCAAATCGTAACGTTGGAAAGTTGCTTGTTCAAGGGCTTCATAAAATGGAATACCGTGGTTACGATTCTGCTGGAATTGCTCTTCATCAAACAGATCAAATCGCTCATCTTAGAACCCTAGGAAAAGTAAAGCTACTTGAAGAAAAAATGATTGCTGAAAAGCCAAAAAGTAAGCTTGGCATTGCCCACACTAGATGGGCCACTCACGGAGAACCATCAGAAGAAAATGCACATCCACATATGTCAAATGAAAGAGTTTATATCGTTCACAATGGAATAATTGAGAATTATCTAGATCTCAAAGATTTTTTAAAAAAGGAAGGTTATTCTTTTTCATCTCAAACAGACTCTGAATTAATAGCTCACATTCTTGAATATTTCCTTAATAAAGGAAACAACATGTTGGATTCGATGTATTTAACTAAAGAAAAGCTTGATGGTGCATATGCAATAGCAGCCATAGACAAAGAAGATGATCAAAATATTATTATTGCTAGAAGCAAATCTCCACTTTTAATTGGAATTGGTATGGATGAATTTTTGGCTGCTTCAGATCCTCTAGCAATTGGCCAGCTGACAAACGAGTTTATTTTTTTAGAAGACGGAGACGTTGCAGAATTATCATCTGAGAGTTATACCATTTTTGATGAGTCAAAGAAGAAAGTCGAAAGAGAGATTTCTCAAATAGATATTTCAAGTCAAGCTACATCTAAAGGTGAATATCGGCACTTCATGGAAAAAGAAATTTATGAACAACCAGAAGCGATTCTTAAGACCATTGATGGAAGAGTAGGCGGAGATGACGTTTTAGATAATATATTTGGTCTTGGCTCATCTGAAATGTTCGAAAAAGTTAAGAGAGTCCAAATAGTGGCCTGTGGAACAAGCTTGCATGCTGGAAGAGTTGCAGCTAATTGGTTTTCAGCAATTTCAGAACTTCCTACACAAATAGACTACGCTTCTGAATATAGATATAGGAATCCTCATGTGGATGATGATTCTCTCCTGGTCACAATTTCTCAATCTGGAGAAACAGCTGACACCCTTGCTGCATTAAGATACGCAAAAGAAAAAGATTATTTGTCGACCTTATGTATATGCAATGTTCCTACAAGTTCTCTTGCAAGGGAATCAGAGTATTCAATATTTACTAATGCTGGTCCTGAAATTGGAGTTGCTTCTACAAAAGCCTTCACAACTCAACTTGCAGCCTTAATGCTGCTGGCTTTGTCTCTTGCAAAAAGCAGAGGAAAAAATCCAAAGTTGAGGACAAGAGTAATTACAGCATTGAGATCATTGCCAGAAACAGTTGAAGAAACTTTAAAACTTAAAGACACAATTTTAGAAATAGCACCTGAAATAGCTAATAAAGATAATGCTTTGTTTTTAGGTAGAGGTATTTTTTACCCAATCGCTAAAGAGGGAGCGCTAAAGCTTAAAGAAATTTCTTACATTCATGCTGAAGCTTATCCTGCTGGTGAGTTAAAACATGGCCCACTCGCTTTAATTGACGAAGAAATGCCAGTTATTGCTTTAGCGCCAGAGAGTGAGATAGCTGAAAAATTAGTTTCTAACTTAGAAGAAGTTAAAGCGAGGGGAGGAACTCTTTATGTATTTTCTGATCCATCGATTTCAATGGATTTAAAGTCTGGAAGACTCATCAATATGCCGAAATGCGATTTTCTTTTGACTCCGATCATTTATACGATACCTCTTCAAATACTTTCTTATGAAGTGGCTTTGTTAAGAGGAACTGATATTGATCAGCCAAGAAATTTAGCAAAGTCAGTGACTGTCGAGTAGATAGAACTGTCCACTTTTACAAGATTGTGGATATTAAATATTAATGACAAAACATAAAAATGAATAGAAAGTTTGTTTATTACATTATTTTTGCTATTTCTTTTTTGCTTTTTTCTATAGTCCAGGATTACATAAGACCAAATTATGATGGTGCTAACAAAATAATAATTTATCTTCTTGGGGTTGCTCCAAATTTCTTGCCAGGAATTGGATTGCCTGCTCTGTTATATGTGGTGATTCCAGAAGTATCCAAACCTAATTCATCTTTATTTAAAAATCGACTCTATTGGTCAGTAGGAATCTCCATATCGGGATTAATTGCCAATGAGTTCATTACAATTTTTACACCTGGAAGAGGTGTCTTCGATTGGAATGATATTCTATGGACTATAATTGGAGCATGTTTGTTTACATTGACTCACAAGAAGTTCAGCAAAACAACGTAGAAGTTTAATGAAAGAAAGGCACATAGAATTTTTAATTAGATTCCATAAACCAACAAGTAGACAGTTAAATCTACTCAGTGACGGTGGAGTAAGTTTAACCCGTCTTTCATTTTAATCTCGCAATCTGCGCGGGTTTCTAACTAATTACATCCAAAAATCAGTTTGATATTCAATTTCATATTCATCGCATAGATCTCTTAGTTCTTTTACTGTGAATCTCCCTTCAAAAGTAAAACCCTTCCAAAAAGAACAAAGAATAAACTTTGCGACATGCTTTTGCGGAATCATCATAAAGTATTCGTATTCATCAGTTCCCCAAAATTCTTTTACACCATCTCCAAGATCGTGTTCACAAAAATGTAGGTTACCTTGATCATCCCAATCACAATGAACGTTATGATTAATTTTTCCACTAGGATTATTAATTTCACATTTAAATACTTGCATATTTTCCTCCATAAAAAACACACCCAAAATTAGGTATGTTGATGTGAGTAATTGAATCTGAAATAAGGAATATATTTCTTTCTTTACACTTATTTATATGGGGATTTTTTGATTATTTTCAATGTGTATAATAATGCTAAGGAGAAAGATATGAACAATTTATCGATATTAAAGAATACCTTAAGAGTCTTTGGATTAGCTTTTATATTTATTATCCCAATGATGAAATTAGATCCTTTAGGTGGTTGGGCCTGGAGTCCTGCACAATGGGAATACGAAATGATGATTCAAGGAGTCTATATGACCCTTGGAGTTATGATGATAATTGCCTCAAACGACCCAGTAAGACATTCAATGTTTGTCTGGTTTGTAGTATGGAGCAGTGTTGTTCATGGAGGGATCATGGCTTATCAAGCGTCCATCGATAGTCATGAAATGGGACATTTTTTAGGTGACATACCAGCTTTATTTATTTTAGCTTTGTTAGCAGGATATACTCTAAGAAAAGAACAAGTAAAAGAATAATTTTTTACAAGGATAAAATATGTTATACGCGTTGGGCGTTCTAATAGTATTAGCAATAATATTTGGACCATCTTTGTGGGTGAAGTTTGTCATGAGGCGTTATTCAACTGAAAAGCCTGAAATGCCTGGCACTGGTGGAGAGCTCGCAAAGCATTTGATTAACCGATTTTCTTTAAAAGATGTTGAGGTTGAAACAACTGAGCTTGGAGATCATTATGATCCAATTGAAAAGAAAGTTAGACTTTCAAGAGAGCATTATGAATCAAAATCATTGACCGCAGTAGCTATTGCGGCTCATGAGGTTGGACATGCTATTCAGGATCATCAAGGCGATAGACGCTTGGCTACAAGAACAAAAATGGTCCCTATTGTTAATTTGTTAGCGCGCTGGAGTGTTGTCATTATTTCACTATCCCCAATAATCGGGATTATTATGCGACATCCAATGCCATTTTCTTTATTACTCTTCCTAGGACTATCTGGCTTTATTGCTCGTATGATGGTTCATGCAGTGACATTGCCTATTGAATTTGATGCAAGTTTTTCTAAAGCGTTACCTATATTAAGGGAAGGGAATTATGTATCGCAGTCAAATGAAAAAGCCGTTAGTCATGTTCTAAGGGCAGCAGCCCTCACTTACGTATCAGCTGCCCTAGCCGATATTTTAAACCTCAGTCGTTGGATCTTTATATTGTTAAGGCGATGAGACAATACAGAAATCACAATAAAAACGTTAAAAATATTCTGATAACTCCTTCTATTTTTTTATTATTTGGCTGCCTTGCAAATCAACCCATTGATACCGTTTCACAGGTAAAGATAATCAACTTTGAGCAAACCAAAGACTTAAACTGTATAGAAATTGATTTAATTGAAGCATTTGGAAAAAAATCAATGACGGCAGATGCTGATAGAAGAAATGCGCTAACAGAATTTAAAAATAAAATAGAAGAAAAAGGTGGAAATGCTGGCGTTATTCTAAATCAATTAAATTCTAAAGCAGGATTTAAAATTAGTGGCTACGCATGGAATTGTGATAATTTAAATGAAAGAATTTAGAAATCTAATAATTTTAAGTCCTCTCGCATTTGTACTTCATCATTTTGAAGAACATATAATTTTTAATTTTAGAGAATGGAGGCTTACATATTTTTTAGATAATAACTCTCTTTCAACAGAAGAAGTTCTTTTAAGACTTCTAGCTGTAATGTTAGTGTTTATATTTCTTCATTCCATTAGAAGAAATAAAGGAAGCGCTCATATTTTGCTCTATTTTTTGATGACAACCCAAGTTGTGAATGCTTTCTTTCATGTTTTTTTCAGTCTTTATTTCTTAGACTTTAGTCCTGGTGCCATCACTGGAGTTCTGCTTTATCTACCTGTAAATTATTTAATTTTTAAATCAGCCCTTAGTGAGGGATATTTGGGCAGCGCTAGAGAGATAGGCTACATATTTATCCTAGCTTCGACCACGTTTGCTTTGTTTGAATATATAGGCCCTATGGTAATGCAGATTGCTTTACTATTATCTGTAATATACTATTTTCTAAGTGTTAAATTTATTCATAAATAAAGAAAATGCAGCAACACGTAAAAAGCTTTATTAGATCTACTATTGTTAATGTAATAATGTGAGGAATTATTCTTTGGTTTTTTTGAGTTTATTATTTAAGAAACCACCAATACATAAAAATTAAAAATACAACAATAAACCAAAGCATGAAATTATTAGGCTTTTTATTCATTAGATTCATCTATATGAATTGCTGAAAGCAATAAAAGGCCAGCAAAAATTCCTAAATTCTTAAAAAAATTCTGAGTCTCATGTTCAGCATTTACGCCTTCATAAACATTCCAAAAATCATGCAAATTTACATTGATTACAATAGTCATTGCAGCAAAACCGAGCGCACAAACTACCACATATTTTTTTAATAATAAGCTTATGCCTCCAACAATCTGGATAACTCCGGCAACTGCAAGCAACAAAGGAATCATTTTCATGTTATGAGCTTCCATAAGCGCAACTTGATCATCCCATGCAATAAACTTTCCTAATCCAGGAAGTAGAAAATATAGTGCAAGGAATATTCGAGCAATGTTTGTTAGAAGATTCTTCAAAATTTTAACTCCCCATTAGTCTGGTAGTATAAACAAATCTTCAACTAAAATGATGTATACTTCCATTATGTGTGATTGTTGCGATTGCTGTGAGTGCACCTGCTGCTCAAAGTAAATATCAAATCTAGATAATAAATTTTAATAATCTTTCTAAGATAATCGAATTTCTTGGATAAAGCTTCTATGAAAAGTAGACATAAAAAATAAAATGAAATTACCGCTTTGGATTAAATGGATTTTTTTTAGCATAATAATTTTTACTTCTTTGGTGCTACCACTAACTTTTTTAGAGCCCTCTCTCGCAAATTATGGGAATCTTGCTCTTGAGTGGGCAGGATCTAATAAGCTATTAATCTCATTCATAGTCATTTTAGCTTTGACAGCTGATGTTTTATTGCCCGTTCCAAATGGATTAACAAATACTTTTGCTGGAATGTCTTTGGGCTGGGGAATGTCCTCTTTTGTCGTTTGGATTGGCCTTAACATGGGCGCTATATTGGCTTATTCCATTGGACGCTATGCTGGAAGACCTTTGGCAAAAAAGCTTATTAGCAGCCAGGAATTTGATGAAGCTGAATCGTCATTAAAGAATTTCAATGTTATTGGCTTAATTATTTCAAGACCAATTCCAGGCTTTGCTGAGTTGATTGCTATTGCGGCTGGTCTTTCAAAAATATCTTTTAAAATTTTCCTCTTGGTAGTAAGCACTACAAATATTGCAGTTGCAATAATTTTTTCTGGCATCGGGGCGGCAGTGGTTGATAATGACTCTGCTTCTCTGGCATTTCTTGGTGTCGC
Source organism: uncultured SAR86 cluster bacterium (assembly GCA_902617045.1). GTDB lineage: Bacteria > Pseudomonadota > Gammaproteobacteria > Magnimaribacterales > D2472 > SAR86A. The sequence goes on along the minus strand of CACMVA010000001.1, from coordinate 260,662 downwards.
TGTTCTTCCAGCCACGCTATATTTTTTATACATTAAACTCTACAAAAACTAATCGCCTTATGAATAACATATTAAAGTTTTTATTATTAATACCTTTGATTATTGCATCTGATGATGTTGTAGATATTAGTGAAATTTCATACGGTAGTGATGAAAAACAAAGAATTGATTTATATATAGGTACCTCAGATAAAGTTTTAGTTTGGATTCATGGCGGAGGGTGGCTTTATGGTGATAAAAGAGCTGAAAGGTGGATAAAAAGATTTCAAAATCATTTTGTAGATCATGAAAATTTTAATGTTTATATGATTGGTTACAGGCTAGGCAAGGCAACAGCTCCAAGCGCAGTTGATGATGTAATTTGCGCATATAAAAAAATTATTAGTGATGCATCACAAAGAAATTTTTCCACTGAGGACATTGTTGTGGCTGGTGCTAGTGCAGGAGGACATTTAGCATTAATGGTAGGCCTATCAGACAATTACGAAAACAATGAATGTGTCCAAGAAATTGCTCCTAAAGCTATAATAAATATTTTTGGTATAACAGAAATCAAACAAACATTAGAATTTTTAGATAAAACAAAGTTCTTTGATGCTTCCAATTATGTAAAAGGGTGGATTGGGCCTGATGCAAACATTGACTTGATTTCTAAAACGCTTTCACCAATTAATTTATTGGATGAAATAGATCTGAATGTTTTAACAATTCATGGCACAAATGACAGGTGGGTGCCATATGAGCAAGCGTTGCTTTTAGAGCAAAAATTAGGAAATCAACATCAACTTTTAACAATTGATGGAGGTGGACATTATTATTTTTCTGAAGAAGAAGATGAAATTATTAGAGATACTATTTCATCTTTTTTAAATTCTAATTTTAATATGTCTACCAGAGAGCAACAGGATTAATAATCATTTGAACAGCACCCTTAAGCTTTGGTTGACCTAAGACAAATAGGAATTCTGTAACATCATCTTTTGCTAATCTACCGGTATTCATAGTTTCTAATATATAAATCCCATTCTCCTTAATTAGAGTAACGTGATCATAGTAAACCAAATCTCCCTCGACTGGAGGAACTGCACCAAGTCCCCATGTATCGGCACCAACAGCCATGGGATTAAGTGAGGACAAATATACAGCTGCATCATTAGTAATACCTGGTATTGTACTTCCCCATAATTCTGGAGAGCTTTTTAGATATGCATCAGTCCAGCCAGTATGAAAGAGAATGATATCTCCATCCTTAAACTTAATGTTTTGTTGCTTTGCAGCATTTTTTATATCATCTCTTGTAATTCCTTGACCTCCTTCCATAGCAGTAATTCCAAAATACTTTGCCATGTTTACTACTACGCCTCTACCAACTAGCGGAGGCACTTTTTCAATACCAAATTTAGTTAAGCCAGTTATAAAAGAGAAGTCTGCACCCTTATGACAGTTATAAAAGATGTCGTCATCACCAATATGACCTAATCCATCCAGTTGAGGCCCTGTTCCAATCCACATTTGAAGAATATCATCGTTGTAGGTAATGTCGTATCCAAAATCTTCAGTTGTATCTCTTCCAAAATGTTGATTTGGTTGGACCACTTGTAATTCTGTATATCTTGGCGGGAATGCTGGCATCCCTGGTTCAATAACAATACCAAGACCGTGAGACATACCTTTTTTAACAAGCTTAATTGCGTCCAGTGTGTTGGCATTTGAAATTAGATTAGCAGCACCAATCTCGTCATCTTTACCCCATTTAGAAACTTCGCAACCATCGTCTGAGATCGCAAATAGGGAAATAAATAAAATATAAAAAAGTGAAATACGCATTATGACCTCCTAAAATCCATAACATCATTATAAGCACAATAATCAATATATTTAAGGTAACAAAAAAATATGATTTAATTCATAGTATGAATAACAAGATACCCCCACCAATAGTTACTTTAGTTTTTGGATTAGCAATTTATTTTTCTAAACCCTTATTCCCTGACTTTAGTTACGTATTTTTGAATGTTTTAAGTTTATTGCTGATAATAGTTGGTCCGCTTACTCTTATATCAGCAGCCAGATCATTTAAAGTCCAAGAAACGACTATCAATCCTATAAATATTGACAAAGCAACCTCATTGGTTGTGTCAGGAGTTTTTAAATATTCAAGAAACCCAATGTATTTAGGGATGGTTTTAATTCTTCTTTCAATATCATTTAAATTTAATTTAATAGGAGGAATTGTTCTTACTATGCTATTCGCTGGCTACATAACAAAATTTCAAATTATTCCAGAAGAAATTGTAATGAATAAACTCTTTGGCGATGAATTTGAAAAATACAAAAATAAAACAAGAAGATGGATCTAATCTAATGTCCTATCAAGCTCATTTGTTCGTAGTATTAACAATAGGATTCATTGGAACAATTTTTTGTATATCTCTATATCAGATGAATAAGGTCAAACAAGCACAAATATTTTTATTTTTAACTATTGGAATGATGGCTTTCTGGATGTTTGTGGCTACAGGATATTTATTATAAATATTTATGAAAGAATATACTGGAGGCTGTCACTGTGGAGGAGTTAAATATAAATTTAAATCAGATCAGTCAGTCGAAATTTGGAATTGCAATTGTTCCATTTGTGACATGATTAATTATCAGCACCTTTTCGTAAAGCATGAACTTTTTGAACTTATCGCCGGAGAAGATCTGCTTTTAGAATATAAGTTTGAGAGCGGATCAGCAAAACACTTTTTTTGCAAAAGATGCGGAATCAAATCCTTTTACCAACCAAGGTCTCATCCTGAAATGTATAGCATTAACCTTAAATGTGTGGATGATCCACCAGTAATTAAAGAAGTCATTTATTTTGATGGAATAAACTTTGAAGAGAGCATAAAAAATATATGAATGTTTATATATTATTGTTTTCTGCAATTTTATTTGAAGTATTTGGAACCATGCTCTTGCCTGCCTCACAAAATTTTACAAAAATTTTACCAACGACAATCTTATTATTTTCATATGCTATATCATTTTACTTTTTGGCTATTGTTTCTCAAAAACTCCCGCTTTCAATCGTTTATGCTTCATGGTCAGGAGTAGGGATATTTTCAATAGCAATATTGAGTTACTTTATCTATAAACAAACTTTAAATTGGCAGACAATTGCAGGATTATTTCTTATAGTCATAGGTGTAACCATAGTTAATATTTATAAAACAGATATATATTGAAAGATTTTTCACAAAAAGTAGCATTAATTTCTGGAGCCGGTTCTGGAATAGGCAGAGCCCTATCAATAGAGCTTGCAGACATGGGTTGTAATTTAGCACTTGTAGATTGGAATAAAGAATCTCTTGAAGAAACCAAACAGCTTTTAAGGAAAAAGAATATCGCTGTATCAACACATAATTTTGATATTAGTGATAAAGAAAAAGTAAAAGCTTTGCCTAACGAGGTTATCGAATTTCATAAACAAATCGACCTAGTATTTAATAATGCAGGATTATCCATAGTAGGAAAAGTCAATGAGGTAGATGAGAATGATTGGATTTGGGGGTTAGATATTTTGCTTAATTCTGTAGTTCAAATGACATCGGTTTTTCTACCTCATTTAGAAAAACGACCTGAGGCTGCAATAATCAATACTTCATCAATTTTTGGTCTTTTTAGTGTCCCAAAACAGTCGATTTACAATGTTGGAAAATTTGGAGTAAAGGCTTTTACTGAATCTCTGTCACTTGAATTAGAAATGGCTGAATCTAATGTAGACGCTTATTGTGTTTTTCCTGGCCACATAGGAACAAATATTTACTCTTCAGCAAAATTTAAAAGTTTTGAAAAGGATGATGCGGGTGCTGCAATATTTGGAGCAAATGCAGATACAAAAGAACAGGCAGGCATTCAATTTAAGCAAAATGCGCCTTCTTCACCAAAACACGCAGCAAAAGTTATTCTAAAAAATATAAGAAAGAAAAATAAAAGGATATTGATTGGTATTGATGCACATTTTTACGATTTGATGAGCAGACTATTTCCAAAAAGTTTTCTAAAAATCATATGGATTCTCCCATTCTTGAGAAACCTTTTTAAATCTAAGAACTAACACAATGATATCTTCTATAGATCATTTAATAATCGCAGTAAAAGACATTAATGACGCTGAGGAAAATTACAGGAAAATCTTTGGAATGGAGCCTGTCTGGAAAGGAGAACATAAGGCACTTGGAACTGTTAATGTAATCTTCAATTTTAAAAATACCTATTGTGAACTTCTATCAGCAAATGGAGATGGTCTTGGAGCTGCATTGGTTAATGGCGCAATTAAAGAGCAGGGAGATGGACTTATTGGGGTAGTTTACGGAACAAACAACATTGAGGAGTCATTTTCTACATTAAAAAAATTCGGTTATTTAGTAACAGAGCCAACTGAGGGCGAAGGCATTGATAATAAAACTCAAAAAATAAGAAAATGGAAAAATCTTTTTTTACCTCCGGAACTTACCAGAGGACTTTTTTCTTTTATCATAGAGCACTCAGAAGGAGTTCTACCAAGCTTAAACAAATACCCCAAAGCTACAATTAACAAACTCGATCATCTTGTAATAAATACAAATGATGCAAATGGGTTTATAAATATTTATAAAGATGTTTTTAATATTAGATTGGCTTTCGATAAAGTCATCGAACATTGGAAAAGTAGAATGCTTTTCTTCAGGGTTAATAAAACTACAATCGAAGTTATTGAAAGAAAAAATGAAGATGATTCTCTAGACAATCTTTGGGGATTAGCATGGGAAGTTGAATCAATTGAGGAGGCTTATAAAAGACTTATAAGTGAGGGAGTTGATGTAACTCCAATAAAAGAGGGGCTGAAAGAAAATACTTTAGTGGCTACCATTAAGTCTCATACTCACAATGTTCCAACCTTGTTAATTGAACATACTCAATGAAAATCATAATAGGTGTCTTGCTTGCTTTTTTTTCAATCCTTTTAGGATCTCCTTTAATAGCATTAGTAATGGGGTCATTACTGGTGCTCGTTTTTAAATTTCCAAGTGATTATATTAGTAAATCAGTTACTACAAATCTTTTGCAGGTTGGAATAATTTTAATTGGTCTCACAATATCCGCATCAAGCGCTACAGAAATAGCTTTCAAATATTTTCCTTATATATCTGCCTTTGTAATAATAATTTTTTTTGTTGGCTTGTTTCTGGCAAATCTATTTAAAGTTGATAGAAGCTTAGGAATATTAATTGCTTCTGGAACTACTATATGTGGGGCCACCGCAATGGCAGCAATTTCACCACTAATTAAAGCAAAGCCAAAAGATTTATTCGCTGCGCTAACTATAATTTTTATATTTAACGCTATAGCAATTGGAATATTTCCTCTAATTGGAGCAGCAACAGGTATGAATTTCGATAGCTTTGGAGCATGGTCTTCAATGGCTGTTCACGATACAGGTTCTGTTATAGGCACAGCAATAGCCTTTGGAGGTGATGCAGTTGAAACAGCAACAATACTTAAACTTAGCAGAACTATTTGGTTAATACCTTTAATTATAATTTTAGGAATTTTTTATAAAGATAGATCAAAACCTAAATTCCCTGTTTTTATTTTATTATTTATTGTTGCTATAACCTCAGGGACTATACTTGAGTTCAATCAAGATACAATTTTTTTCATAGATTCAATTAGTAAGATTTTTTTAATATCAGCCCTTTTTTGTATTGGAACTCAAATAACATTTGAAGCTATTAAAGAAATAAATTTGAAAAATTTTTTATTTGCATTAAGTTTATGGATAATCGCGTCAGTGTTTTCATATTTAATAATTAATTTATTTATATAACTGGGGAAAATATGTTTAGTCATGTAATGGTGGGCACAAACAATATTGAAGAGTCACGAATCTTTTATGACAAAATATTTGAGGTTCTCGGAGGAGGACCAGGAAAACTATATCCAAATCTCACTGGACAAAAAAGATATTTCTATAATTTAAAGGGAACAAGTTTTTGTATTACTGAGCCAATAGATGGCCAGCCTGCAACAGTTTCAAATGGAGCAACTGTGGGATTTAATATTGAAACTATTGAACAAGGTGATGCGTGGCACAAAGCAGGAATAGAAAATGGAGGTACCTCTATTGAGGAAGAGCCAGGCATTCGAGATTATGGAAAATTTAAAATGTATTTAGCTTATTTAAGAGACCCAACTGGAAATAAGCTATGCGCAGGGCTTTTAATTAAAAAGACTTCAAAATAGTTTTTATTCCACTAATAATACTTGGATTGCCCTCAAAACACTTTATTGACTCATCAGGCTTATTCCAGTTATTTGCTGATTTTGTGAAAAAGTTTGAATCAATTTTTACCCAGCTTGAATCATCAAGGGTTCCTGCTTTCACATAGAAAATTCGAGAGATTTCTTTTGAATAACTTAAAACTCCTGAACCACAATTTGGACAAAAGCCTCTTCTAACATGAGAACCAGAAGAGCCTTTACTCTCAAAGAATTTAAGCTCACCATTTAAATCAACATATTTTTTTGCAATAAACAAAATTGTCGCTTTGCCAGAACCTGTTGTTCTTTGACAATCTTTGCAGTGACAATGATGGGTAGATATAACCTTATTCTTATCTAGAGTATAAGTAATGTCTCCGCATTGACATCTACCAGACTCAAAATTAGATTCTTTATTCATAAAAGAAGATAAACCCCAAGATCAATCATAAAATAAAATCCAGCTAAAAACCCTATTGCCCAGGGTATGCTTCTTGGACTTGGATTTTTTTCAGTTACTATTTTGTAATACAAAATCATATGAGCGATTCTTGCTAAAGCGTATACCCATATTATTATTGAAAGCTTAAGTGGGCCATAGCCTGAAAACATTGCTAAAAATGCCATACCTAATATAGGGACAATATTTTCAAGAGAATTCTGAAATGTCCTATGGCTTCTGAATACGAAAGACGATTGACCCAGTTCGGGCTTAACTATTCCAGGACTGTATCCTCCTTTCTGTCTTCGATGAACTCTAACTGCTACCATTGCTTGAATAACCATAGTAGCTAACATCAACCATATACCTAAAAGAGAAAAGTGATAAACGTCGAACATTTTTGACCCCAATAAATTTGATTAGCTTAACTAATTATAGTCATAATATGACATCGAAGGTTATAAATTATATTGTTTTAAATGAGCTCTATTTATAAAGTTTTAACGGAAGAAGAGTGGGAGCATGCAATCTCCCTTGGTTATGTAGTAACCAAGTTAGATAATGATGATGGCTTTATACATCTATCAACATCAAAACAGCTTGCTTTGACACTTCATTTATATTTCAAAAATTCTAAGAAAGTTATTTTGTTAGAAATAGATCAAGATACCATTAAGGATGAAATAGTTTTTGAAGAGGCCAAATCAGGCAGCAGATTAGGAAAATTTCCACATCTTTATGGTAAATTACTCATACAAAATGTTAAAAAAGACTGGATGCTAAATAGAAATAGTTTTGATTTGCCTAAAAAGGTTTTAGAGGAATCAGAAGAATATTAAATATGACAGATTTAACAATAAATCAAGTTTACGCAATTGGAGCTCCAATAGTTCTTGCGATGATTCTTATCGAAGTATTTTTCTCAAGCATTTATAACAAAAATCTTTATAAAAAAGATGACACCCTTTGCACAATTGGGCTTTTAACAGGAAATATTCTTATGGTGTTTGCTCTAAAGGGGGTTACATTAGCGCTACATTTTTACTTATTCCAATTTAAGTTATTTAACTTAACAGCATTGATGCCAGCTTGGGCTTTATGGATTCTCACTTTTGTTATGATAGATTTAGTTTTTTATTTTTATCATCGTATTTCTCACAGAGTAAATTTCTTATGGGCCATTCATATGAGCCATCATTCAAGTGAAGAAATGAACTTTGCTGTATCTTTTAGGCAGGCTTGGTTTGGACCATTATCAAAATTACCATTTTTTATGGTGCTGCCTTTAATAGGTTTTGATCCAACCATAATTGCGGTGGCAGGTGTAGTTAGTACGCTATGGGGAATTGTTGGCCACACACAAATTGTTGGCAAGCTTGGTCCGCTTGAATGGATTTTTAATACCCCATCTCACCACAGGGTTCATCATGGAGCTAATAGCCAATATATTGATAAAAATTATGGAAATTTATTAATTATCTGGGATAGAATGTTTGGTACATTTGAACCGGAAGACGAGCCAGTAAAGTTTGGTTTAGTTAGAAATGTGAATACTTTTAATCCAACGAAAATAACTTTTATGGGATGGATAGATATTTTTAAAAATATGAAAAGTGCTTCTAACTTAAGCGAAGCAATCTATTTTTTATTAGGACCACCAAAAACTAAAAATTAATTATGAAACATATCATATATTTTCTTTTTGTATCACCTTTAGCTTTTTCTTTTGAGAGCTCAGATAATTGTGATGATATTGAGCTCTTCTTTTTAAGTCCACAAGATGGTTTTGTTAGTGAGAATCAAAAACTAAAGGTAGAGTTTGGAACAAAAAATATAAATATCAGCCCTGCTGGTGTAGTTGTTGAGAAACAAGAAAATTGTAAAGTTAGCGGGCATCACCATTTAATTATTAATAATGCCTATGAAGTTAAGAGTTTCGAAAATCAACCGATACCATATGGAGCAAACATTCTCCATTTTGGCGGAGGTCAAAAAGAAGCAGAGCTATCACTTCCTCCTGGAAAATATTCTCTTCAACTTGTAATAGGTGACTATGAACATAAACCCATCAATAGAAATAGGTCAGATCAAAAATATAATCCAATTCTTTCAGAAACTATTAATGTTGAAATATTGCCTTAGTTAAAGCTTTTCTTTTTTCTCAAAGACATTTCTAATACAATTAGTACTACACATAGGGGAATAAGTATTTTTTTAAGGAACGTTAAAAATAACTTTTTATATGAGGCATGTATTCTCATTCTCATAGCTGTTTTTTGCGTTCAGCTATATGCAAAAGAAATAGTGATAAACCCAGGAGAGAATGCACAAGAGGAACTTCAAGAAGCCCTAATACTAATGTCAGAAGGGGATACTCTTTTGATTAAGTCTGGTTACTATTTATTTGAAGATGGACTTTCTCTCGATGTAGATAATGTCACAATAATTGGCGAGGGCTTGAATAAAACTATATTGGACTTCAAAAATCAACAGTCTGGTGCTCAAGGATTTTTAGTAACTTCAAACAAAGTAACGTTAAAAGATTTCGCAATATTGGACGCAAAAGGTGATGCTCTAAAGGTAATAGGATCAAAAGGCATCAATATGATTAACTTAAGAACAGAGTGGACAGGTGGACCAAAGAGCACAAATGGTGCTTATGGATTTTATCCTGTTGAGTCTGAAGATGTGCTTATTGATGGATGTGTTGCTATTGGTGCATCAGATGCTGGTATATACGTAGGACAATCCAAGAATATTATTGTTAGAAATAGTATTGCTCAATATAACGTAGCTGGAATTGAAATAGAAAATTCTTACTATGCAGATGTATACAACAATCTTGCTTCACATAATACTGGCGGCATTTTAATATTTGATTTACCTGATCTACCTCAACAAGGCGGCCATCACATAAGAGTTTTTGATAACAAATCAATAGATAATGATACTGATAACTTTGCTCCAGAGGGCAATATTGTTGGAGAAGTCCCAAGAGGCACAGGAATTATTATTATGGCTAATTCTGATGTCGAGGTTTTTAATAATGAAATGAGTGGAAATGGAACAGTAAATCTCTCCATCGTCTCTTATTCTGATGAAACAGATGATCCAAATTATTATCCCCATCCAAGAAGGATTCAGGTTCATAGCAATATATATGGTCCTGGTGGATTTGATCCAGACGTTGAAACAGGCGATTTGGCAAAAGCATTATTTGAAATAAGTGATGGGAATATGCCAGATATTTTTTGGGATGGTGTTGTTCCAATTTCTCAAATGATATTTGGGCAACCAGATGACGATAAGTTAAAGGTGGACGAAAATAGCGATGTAAGTTTTTTAACGATCAGTCCTATAAAGTACATGTTAGGATTTTCAAATCCTATACGAACAGAAAAGAAAGAATTTAAAGGGGTCATTAATCCACTTGAGCCGATTGTAATAGACGGTATATAGGGATAATGAAAAAGAAATTTCAAATATTGCTAGTGCTTATTCTGTGCACCAGGCTAACTGCGATTAATGATAGTCTAATTATTTCTGAATCTTTTCCAGCAAAATTATCAGAGTTTGGTTTTTTTCTTGATGATTCAGCACAGATACCTCACGAGAATGTAATACCATATGAGCTGATATCAACACTATTTTCTGATTACTCATATAAGCAAAGATGGGTATATGTTCCCAATAATAAAAAAGCTCAATATGAAGAGAATTGGGTTTTTAATTTTCCTGTTGGCTCTGCATTAATAAAAACATTTTATTATCCTGTTGATGAAAGAAATCCAGATCTAGGAATGAATCTTTTAGAAACGAGACTTTTATTAAGGAAAGAGAATGGCTGGGAAGCTGTATCTTATGCATGGAATGAAGAACAAAACGAGGCATATAAAAAAATTGCTGGAAAAACAATTAATGTTTCTTGGACTGATTTTATGGGCAACGATAGAGATGTTAGATATCGAGTGCCAAACGTAAATCAATGCAAGGAATGTCATGCAGCTGAGGATAAGATCACACCAATTGGACCTAAAGCCAGAAACTTAAATAAAGAGTTTGAATTTAATGATGGAGAATTTAATCAATTAACTTATTGGATGAATAGACAAATAATAGATGATTATCCAATGGAGTTAGTTTCTCCAGTTGATTGGACAGATGAAAGCCAAAATATTAATGACAGAGTTCGATCTTATTTAGATGTAAATTGTGGGCATTGCCACTCCCCAACAGGAAACGCAAATTCAACCGGCCTTTATCTTCACCTAGATGAAACAAGAGATATTCATTTGGGTTTGTATAAAAAACCTGTTGCAACTGGTAGAGGCAGTGGAGGCTTAAAGTATTCAATAGTGCCAGGCAAACCAGACGAATCAATTTTATTACATAGAATGATTTCTCTTGATCCAGGAGTGATGATGCCAGAATCTGGAAGAGCACTTTCACACACCGAGGCTGTTGATATGGTTAGAGAGTGGATCTTGGTAATGGAAGATTGAGATCACATTCACGCAATATTTTCATTTTTCTATCTGCAATAATATTTCTTTATTCTTGTGAAATTGAAGAATCTAAAAATACTTATAAACCACCCCCAATAGAAACTTCCTCAAAAATAGATAAAACTATCAACACCTATTCAATTGAAGTTCTAGAAAGTGTTGGCGATGAGTTATCGAATCTACTTAATAAAGAAATAGACCTTTTTTCATCAAACAAAGTCAAGTTTGAAGGAGAAATAATAAGTAAATATATTGATTGTGGATTCATGAATAATGAGGTTTATGTAAATTATATTGATAGGATATTTGGCTCATATTTAGAAGCTGTTATAACCTTTAAAATAGTAAATGAAGACAATTTATACAGAATTAATAATGATGAGATCAGATACACTTTTTTTTCAAAAGAGACAGGAACAAGATGGAGATTTAAATCTAACAAACCAAAAGAATTATTGGTAGGCAATCCTGTCTACAGCGACAATCCATACAGAACATGTTTATCTAAAAATGTATTAGAGAAAAAGATTAAAAATATATTAAATAGGACATCAAATGGCTAAAAGAAATTTAATTAATATTTACTTAACTTTTTTTGCAATATTGTTATCTTCAAATTTAGATGCTGATAATAATCATTCTATGATTGGATATTGGTTGACATCCCAATCTATCGTTTTGGTTAGTAAGTGTGAAAATGAATTATGCGCAACCATTGAACATATTTTTGTTGAAGAAGGAATAGACCAGAAATCAATACTTGATAATAACAATAAAGAAAAATCTTTGAGAGATAGAACGCTTGTCGGAATTAACTTAATAAACGGTTTCAAATATATTGATGGAGCAAAAGAGCTATCTGGCGGAAGGATATATGACCCAGGAAGGGGAAGAACTTTTAAATCAAATATTTATTTATTACAAAATGGGAATTTGAAAATTGAGGGTTGTTTGATGAGAATATGCGGCCATGAAGAATGGAAACCTATAACGGTAACGTTTAATGACGATGGAACAAAAAAGGTTGAGCTAAAGGAGAATCTTTAATGAAAAAGGTTAATTTTAAAGACAAGTTTAAAAAGTTTTCAGATCAATGGTCGCCTAAAGTGATTGCGGAACTTAATGATTACCAATTTAAGTTAGTAAAGATTCAAAATGATTTTATCTGGCACAAGCATATTGATACCGATGAGGTATTTATTGTTATTGAAGGCGAAATGTTTATTGAATTTAAAACTGAAACGATAAAACTTGAAGCAGGAGAAATGATAGTTGTTCCAAAAGGGACAGAACATAGACCCTTTGCAAATGATGAAGCTAGTATAATGTTAGTTGAGCCAAGAGGAATAGTTAACACAGGTGACAAAATTGATGAATTAACTGCTCCAAATGATCAATGGATATAAAGTGGGGAGATCATGATTATGAGTAAATTTTTAATTGCAGCATTAGCATTAATACTTTTAGGCTTAGCTATATATAGCCCAAACATTGTTAGGCTCTACAAACTAGCTAATTTATATAACGAAAAATCAATAGCTAAGAATTTCATTAACATTAATAAAATCTTTGAAACATCTTCACCTATACCCGCATCAGAACAACCATATATTTTTGAAAAAAAGGATTATGATTTACCAGAATTTTATTTTTTTGAAGGAGAGGAACTAAAATTAGCTGATGGATTAGATCATTTCCATACGGATGGACTAATAATCCTTCATAACGGGAAAATGCTATTTGAACAATATTGGCACGGTAATACCAAAGATAGCAAACACATAGCTTTTTCAGTATCTAAATCTTACTTATCAGCCTTATTTGGCATAGCTGTTGATGAAGGCCTAATTGATAGTATTGATGATAAAGTTTCGAAATATCTCAATGATTTTGATGGAACTGGTTACGAAAACGTAAAAATTAAAAATCTTCTTCAAATGTCTTCAGGAATTGAATTCAATGAAGACTATGCTGATCCAGGCTCAGACATAAACAGGTTTGCAAGAGCAACCGCAAGAGGATCGTCATTCAGAGATTTTGCCAAGACACTAAATAATGGAAGAGAACAAGGAACATATAATCATTATGTGAGCCTTGATACTCAAGTATTAGGCATGATTCTTGAATCAGTAACCGATATGCCATTAAGAGAGTATTTATATAAAAGAATATGGAGCAAAATAGGTACAGAAAGTGAAGCATATTACATTGCTGATAATACTGGTACAGATATGGCACTTGGTGGCCTAAACGCTTCTTTGCGAGACTTTGCCAAGTTTGGACAGCTTTACTTAAATGAAGGAAGTTGGGAAGGTGAGCAAATTGTTCCTAGGGAGTGGGTTGCTCAATCTCATACACCAGATGCTCCTCACCTAATGCCAAATTCAGGAGAACTTTCTTCAAATGAATGGGGTTACGGTTATCAATGGTGGGTTCCTGGGGATCCCATAACTGATTTCACTGCTCACGGCATATTTAATCAATTCATATATGTTGATCCAGAATCAAATGTTGTTATAGCCAAAACATCTTCAAATCACAGGTTTAGGTCAGAGAGAGAGTACTCAAAAGCAGCTCATATAGCTATGTTTCGGTCTATAACAAAACATATTGAAAATACATTTAATTAATATATTTGTATTAAATAAGATTCTTTCTTAGAATTAAATAAAGGTAATATGAGGAGATATAATGAATTCAAAATTTTTAAGTTTAATTGGTTTAGTATTTGCCGTTAGTGCCTTTGCTGACGGAAAATCAAATTCATGGATGATTGAGACACTATCTGCAGCTGCGCCATCATTTATAGGTGATAATGCTTCAGTTGCTACATATGATGGAAAAATTCTTAAAGAGGGTAGCAATGGTTGGACATGCTCTCCAGGTAGGCCAATGCCTGAAGACGGTTACAAAGATGCTCAAGATACAAATGCGTCATGTGCAGATATCGAAGGATTCAAATGGGTTGAGGCATATGTAAATGGCACTAGTCCCAATATGGAAAGAGATGCTTATATATGGATGCTCCATGGTGATGTTGGAGAAGACAATAGAGTTTCATCTTTATATGGTGGCAATAAGGAGAATGCAATAAAGATGAATCATTTTATTGAATCCGGGCCACATTTAATGCTTATGCCAAAAGATACAAAAACTATAGAAAACTTTACAACAGATTTCACAAAAGGAGAGCCATATCAGATGTTCAAAGGCACACCATATGCGCATTTAATGATTCCTTTTGAGGGTTATTATATGTTTCAACCAGAAGCGGCTCCTAAGTAGCAATTAAAATGGAAAGATATAAAAGTTTTAAGGATTTTTATCCTTACTATATTTCTGAACATGATCATAAATACACAAAATTGATGCATTTTATTGGAACTAGTTTAAGCATATATTTTTTAATTAAATTTATACTGTCATTCAATTTTTTATTTATCTTATATGCGCTTCTATCGGGTTATGGGTTTGCATGGGTAGGACATTTCTTTATTGAAAAAAATAAGCCTGCTACCTTTAAATATCCTTTTTACAGCTTTATAGGTGATTACAAGATGTATTTAGAGATACTCCAAGGAAAACATAAAATTTTTTAATTTGTAACCCCGTATTTCATATTTGTATGGAGGCTTATGAGAATAATTTTTGGACTGAGCCTCCTTGGGGTGCTGGCGAAAAAAAATATCGACTAGGGTTGAGGCCAATAGAGCTAAGTGAATGGCTAAACAGAAAAATTGGTGAAAATCTCCTAAAACATAAAAAAAACTTACTTGATTCGGATTACAACAAGGTTATTGCAGCAACTGAAGATTCTATTGATGCACAAATTTGCTTAGGAAAAATATTTGGAATAACGCATTCTAAGTATCCTGATCTCATTGCTGAATTAAGCCTCAATATTCAAGATGATTTATGCTTAATGGAATCACAAGGTGATCAAAAACTTCTTGCGGCAAGTATTTGTTCGCCAAGTTATTGGGATGTAAGAACAAAAATTGGTAAGCCACTAAAAACAATTCATGATCCTGTTACATCTCTAGATGAGAAGATAGGCAAGAGAATCACAACTTTTATAAGACAGGCACCTATTAAAAAACCCTTTGCTAGACAGAATTGGCTTATTCATGGAGATACAAAAAGATTTCATTTAAAAGAAGAAGCTTCTTTACTTACAGATCCTTCGTCTTGGTATATCAGATCAGAAAAAGAAACTTTATGTAGATTTCATGAAGATTATTCTTTATTTACAATAAATGTTTTATTTGAACCATTAAACAAAATTGTTGATTATCCTGATGCATTGAGAGGCCTTATTAAAAGCTTAGAGACATTTGATGAAGATGAATCAGTATATTTTGGTGGATCAAATAAAATAAACATTTTATTGGAGTACCTTCAAGCACAACTATAGTAAAATAGCACTTATTGGGAGAGCATAATTTGCTGTAAATCTTTATGGATAAAAAACAGTACAACAAGATAATTATTAGATCGCAAGATATTGCTGAAAAATGGAAAAAAATTCCAGCGCCTCAAAGAGGAGATTTTATAAGACAATTTGGTGAGCAGTTGAGACTTCAAAAAGAACTCCTTGCAAAAACCATAACCAAAGAAGCCAGAAAGATAAAGACAGAGTCGCTCGGAGAAGTTCAAGAAGCAATAGATATGTGTGATTTTGCTGTTGGATTAAGCAGGCAACTATATGGCTTGACTATGCCCAGTGAGCGTCCAAATCACAGACTTCAAGAGTTATGGCATCCTTTGGGAGTTGTTGGTTGCATAACAGCTTTTAATTTCCCAATGGCTGTATTTGCATGGAATTTCTGTCTTTCTGCTGTTTGTGGAAACAGCATAATATGGAAACCTAGCCCACATTCAAATGAGTGCGCAAAAGGAATAAAAAAAGCGTGGGATGAGATAAGTGGTGAGTTTTCTGACTTAATTCAAATTATAGAAGGTGGTAACGAAGAGGCAGTTTTAATTTGTGAAGATAAAAGAATATCTTTGGTATCTGCAACAGGAAGCACACAAATGGGCAAAGAGTTGGCACCAATTGTTTCAGCTAGGCTTGGTAAGCTTTTGCTTGAACTTGGAGGCAATAACGCTGCAATCGTATGTCCTTCAGCAGACTTAGATTTAACAATAAAAGGTATTGCCTTTTCTGCTTGCGGAACAACCGGTCAAAGATGCACCTCGCTAAGAAGATTATTTGTTCATAAAGATATATATGACGACTGTGTTGAGCGTTTGGAAAAATGCTTTGAGGAATTAGTAATAGGCTGTCCCTCAAAGGATTCCTCTCAAATAGGTCCCTTAATTTCTGAAGAAAGCTTTAATTCTATGCAAAAAATTCTTGAGTCCTTAAAAGCTAAGAATGTATCTGTGATTGGTGGTGAAAGATTAGATATTGAAGATTCTAATGAATATTATGTAAAACCAGCACTAGTCCTTGTAAAGGAAATAGAAGATGAGATGCTCTCTGAAACATTTGCACCTATTTTATATGTTAAGAGTTATGAAAAAATTGAAGATGCTATCTATATGCAAAACGATGTTAGTCAAGGTCTGAGCAGTTCAATTTTTACAAATGACATTAGAGAATCTGAATTATTTTTAAGTGAATCTGGAAGTGATTGTGGGATTGCTAACGTAAATATTGGTACAAGTGGAGCTGAAATTGGTGGCGCTTTTGGTGGTGAAAAAGACACGGGAGGCGGACGTGAGTCAGGTTCGGATGCTTGGAAAAATTATATGAGAAGAGTAACAGCGACTGTAAATTACGGAGAAGATTTACCACTTGCTCAGGGGGTAGAATTTGATGAAAGCTAAAATTGCAATTGTTGGTAGTGGAAATATAGGTTGGGCATTAAAGCAACTACTTAAAAAGGACTATGACTTAAAGCAGGGCGATATAGAAGATGGTTTCGATGCAAACGATATTTCACAGGTAGAAGATTTTTTAAAAGGAGTTGATGCAGTAATTTCAGCAGGACCATTTGCAGTAAACAAAAACATTGCAAGCGTAGCAGCAGAAAATGGTATTGCTTACTTTGATCTCACTGAAGATGTTGAAACGACAGAATACATTAGATCACTAAAATCAGAAAATATTTTAATGCCACAGTGTGGCCTTGCTCCAGGAGCCATTAATATTTGTGCAGCTGGTATGATGAATCAATTCGATTCTGTAAATGAAGTTCTAATGAGAGTTGGAGCTTTACCAAGATTTACAACTAATGAAATGAGCTATTACTTAAGTTGGTCAACAAACGGATTAATTAATGAATATTGCAATGAAGCCGATGCAATTTATGAAGGAAAATCAGTAAAGGTTATGCCATTAGAGGGAGCTGAAAAAATTGTTATTGAGGGCGAAAGCTTTGAAGCCTTTAATACAAGCGGAGGATGTGCCACCATGTGTGAGACTTTTGAAGGAGAAGTTCAAAATCTTTCATATAAGACAATTAGATATCCAGGCCATTTAAATCACATGAAATTTTTGTTTAACGATCTTCACTTGAAGAAGAATAAGGATGTCTTAGAGAAGCTTTTCGATAAAGAAGTCCCAAGGACAAAAAATGACGTAATAATATTTTTTGTAAAAGTTATAGGACTTATCGACGGAGTTTTACAAGAGAAAACCTATTTAAGAAAAATATACGGAGATGAAAAATTCAGCGCCATTCAATTAACGACTGCCTCTGGCGTATGTAGCGCTCTTAAAATGTTTCTTGATGGTAAGATTACAAATAAAGGTTTTACAAGACAAGAATCTTTGTCTTGGGATGATTTTCTTAATAATGATTTCGGCAAAATTTACGCCTAATACTTATAATGACAGAATTTAGCTTATCAGATACTTCTCATATCATTTTTGCCATAGCATGCATTGCTATGATTGTTTATTTACCGAAATTTGTTGTGAACAAGAGTGATATATGGAAAAAACTTGTAATAGCTGCAATTTTCATTTTTATCCTAATAAACCAAGGTTTGGATTTTTATAGGGAGGGGTATACTCAACAAATAAAACTAGGATTACCTCTTCACCTATGTGATTTTTCTTGCGCATCTATCATGCTTTATTTTATAACTCAGAGAAGAGAGTTTTTTATCTTTGCTTTTTTTGCTGGGATTTCCGGAGCAGGCATGGCTATATTAACTCCTGATGTTTTATATTCATTCCCACATATTGATTATGTTCGTCATATGGTTGGTCACTCAATGATTTTACTTGGCGTAAGTTATGCAATGATAATTGATAATCAAAGACCTTACTTTAAAGATGTGCACAGAGTTCTATTTGTGTTAACTTTCTTCTTAATTTTGATGTACCCAATTAATTATTTACTTGGACCGCCAGCAAATTATTGGTATGTTATGGAAAAACCACCCGGTTTAAATGTAACAGGTTTTATGAGAGAAGCGCCATACCACATGATTGATATCTATATTCTTGCTGTAATTGTTTGCTATTCAATATATTTGCCATATTTTATTAAGGATAAATTAAATAAAACTGCTGTTTAAAAATGAAAAGTGTTTCAAGCTCACAAATTCCGAAAAGTTTTCGGGCATACCGACCAAAAGCGCTTCAATGGCTGGGTAGATTTGTTTTAACCTCTCTTGGATGGAAGGTTCATGGAAAAATTTCAGATGAATTTAATGAAAAAAAACTTGTAGTAATTGTTGCTCCACATACGTCAAACTGGGATGGGATTCTAGGGGTTGCAGCAATTGCTGGACTGGATGCAAAAGTTACAT
Organism: uncultured SAR86 cluster bacterium; assembly: GCA_902617045.1. Classification (GTDB taxonomy): domain Bacteria; phylum Pseudomonadota; class Gammaproteobacteria; order Magnimaribacterales; family D2472; genus SAR86A. The sequence continues at coordinate 241,657 of CACMVA010000001.1, read as the reverse complement.
TTATTGGTAAACATACTGCATTTAAGTATGGGCTTGGAGCTTTTTTGAGATACATGGGGGGAATACCCGTTGATAGAAACAAACCTGGAGGGATAATTAAAGATGCAATTAATCAGATCAAAGACATTAATAGTTCCTTAATTGGAATATCTCCTGAAGGAACCCGTTCAAAAGTAAAGGAATGGAAAACAGGATTCTTAAGAATAGCAAAAGAATTAAATACTAAAATAATTCCAGCATCTCTAGATTTTGCAAAAAAAGAAATACTTCTTGGTAAGGCTTTTACACCTACAGGTGACAATATGAAAGATATTAGCGATCTTAAGGCCTATTACAGGGTTTTTACTGCAAAATATCCTGAAAAATACTAGTTCAAATTTTCTTTAATCATATTATTTACCATCTCCTCAACAATAAAGAGAGGAGGATTTCCATGATCTAGAACAGCTGAGTGGAAATCTTTTATATTAAATTTATCACCAAGCTCGCTCATAGCTTTTTCTCTGAGTTCGAGTATTTTGATCATACCAACTTTATAGCTTAGCGCTTGCCCTGGCCAAACAATATATCTTTCAATCTCGACTCTAACTTCTGTATCTGACATTCCTGTTTTTGTTTTCATGTACTTCATTGCTTCTTCACGAGTCCATCTTTTATAGTGCATTCCGGTATCAACCACTAATCTAACTGCTCTAAAAAGTTCGCTTTGCAGAATTCCCAATTCGTCATATGGATCTTCAGCCAAACCTGCTTCAAGAGCTAAAATTTCAGAGTAAAGAGCCCATCCCTCTGCGAAAGCAGAAGTGTAGTATCCAAACCGTCTATAGAGAGTTAAATCTTCATTTTCAAGAGAATGTGCTATTTGGTGATGGTGTCCAGGTGTTGCTTCATGATAAGCCAAAGTTCTCATGCTATAGGTTGGTGTCTGCTTTATATCGTATAGATTTGCATAAAATACACCAGGCCTACTTCCGTCAAGCGCTGGCGACTGATAATACCCTCCAGCTGCAGTCCTTTCAGAGTACTCAGGAACAGCTTTTACTATGACCTTTGACTTTGGCATAGTATGGAAATAATCTTTCATTACTTCATAAGCTTCTTCAACCATTTCTGTATAGTCTTTAACAACTATTTCTTTTCTGTCTGGGGTATCTGCATACAAGAAATCTGGATTCTCATTTAATTCATTCATTATTTCTCCAACAGACTTACTCTCGTCATATCCAAGAGATGAAAGAATGTATCTCATTCTTTCAGAAATCCGTTTAACTTCACTTAGCCCTATTTGATGAATTTCCTCTGGAGAATAATCTGTTGTAGTGAAAGTTCTTATTTTCAATTTATAGTACTCATCTCCTCCAGGTTGAGACCATACCCCATGATTTTTATTAGCATATTTTTGAGTTCTTATCATAAAATCTCTTAAAACTTTAAAACCCGGCGTAACACTTTCACTAATGGATCTTTTTATTTCATTTTCAAAATAATTTACATCTTCTTGATTTAAATCCAATTGATTTATCTTTGACATAAATTGAGTATAAAGTGGATGTTCTTCATTCGAATATTCTATAAATTCATCAAGCTGTTTAATTACATGACCATATACAAATTCAGGCGGATAAATACCACTTTTAGCTTGTTTTTCAAGGTCGGCAAGAACTCCTTCATACACTTCCTTTATTAAATCTGTCCTTTTTATAAAATCGTCTGCTTCAGACTTTTTCCTAATAGGATGTACATCATTCATAAACTCAATGGTATTTAAATGAATTCCTCCAATTTGATTAAGTGGATAGTCTAAATAAGGAAAATCTCTAAGTTCTCTTAAATGATTTTCATAATCAAAAATTGCAATTTTCTTTGTACTTTTTTGAGTATCGGATAGTCTCGAGTCGTCATACTTATATAAGGTTTTAATAGTTTTTTCAGTATGCTCTATTCCGTCGTCGATATCGGTTTCTTTTGGAATTGATAATTTAGAGTTATGATTCGTCAGCCAATTATAGTCATCTAATACTCCAACATATGTTAACTCTTCAGGTGAACTTGTAAGATCAAGAATTAGCTCTTTTGCTAAAAAATGATCAATAGAGAAGGGCTTCATAAAAAAAAGATTTATTAAATATAGAGACCCAACCCCTAAAGTAACTAATAAAAGATTTCTAGTAAGCTTAAGAATTTTTTTAATCATGATAAAATTTCCTTTAAAAGAAAATTATATTATGTCAGAAAAACTAGCTACACTTAAGAAAGAAGAGAACGTATCAATACTAACTTTAGATGATGGTAAGGCAAACGTTTTCTCTCCAGAAATGTCACAGCATATAAATGAATGTCTAGATAATGTTCCTACCGAAGAGGGATGCCTGATAATTACAGGTAGAGAGGGTATGTTTTCTGCTGGATTTGATCTCAAAACTATACAAGGTGGAGATATGGAACTTATTCAAAATATGACCATAAATGGCTTTAAGCTCTTATCAAGAATATTTGCATTTCCAAGACCCGTTATTGCAGCATGTTCAGGTCATGGCATTGCTCTGGGAACTTTTTTATTATGCTGTTGTGACTATAGAATAGGTGTCAAAGGCGACTTCATGCTTGGGGCTAATGAAATGAGAACAAATATGGTCATACCTCTACCTATATTAGAGCTCATTAAATTTAGAGTAGCTCAATCTCATAAATATAGAGCAGTTCTGAGCGCTGAAATGTATACACTAGAGGATGCAATAGATGCTGGTCTTATGGATGAAGTTGTTGAATCAGATAAATTGATGAAAGTCGCTCTTGAAAAAGCAAAAGATCTATCGACAATGGGGCATCCAGCTTATTCGATGACAAAAGAGCTGTACATAGCTGAAATACATAAAAAGATTGATGACGCAATAAATGAACTTGATTCTTGATGAATGAATCAGTTTCGTCATGAAATTCACAATTTTCCTTCAAAACTAAGCCAAGAATTTTTAGAGAAAATTTTTATACTTAATCAAGAAAATACTCCAGAGGTTGGAAGCTTGAGTTCAATAGAGTACCTTAGACAATTAATACAACTTAGTTCGTATCAATTTTATGTAGAAAAAGATAACGAAATAAAAGGATTCATCATATGCTTCAGAGAGAAATCCTCTTATGATTCACCTAACTATAAATTTTTTAATAACACAGAATCCAAATTTCTTTATATTGATAGAATAGCTATAAAAGATTCATTTAGACGACAGGGTATTGGAAAAAGTTTTTATGAGCTTATTGAAAAAGTTGCTATTACAAAAGAAATACCGCTATGTTGTGAAGTAAACACAAATCCAGAAAATTTAATATCCATAAAGTTCCATGAGGATTTTGGTTTTAAAAAAATTGGAAATAGAAGATATGAAGATCACTCAGTAGCTTTTTTTAAAAAGTAATCAGAATTTATACTTAAATAAAAACATATTGTAAAAATCCTATGATATGGTCTATATATGTTTGTAGAAACTTCTCTAATATTTAAAACACTTGTAATACTCTCAGCACAACTAGGAATAGTTTTGATGATGTGCTTTTATTGCCTTAATAGAGCAAAAAAAGCATATGAAAATAACACAACTTTTATGGGACTGTTATTTAGGGGCTCAGTCAACATGAAAGGTAAATTAGATTTGATTCCTTATTTAGAAACAAAGAAAGATTTTCCAAAACCAATGGAAAAATATGAAGATAAAGACACGGTCCTTTACGAAGTTGCTAAAAATCAGGATGAAGTTATTGAATTATTAAAGATGGGTTACATACATTCCCCGATGGGATCATCGTGGGGCGTTGGGTTGCTGTTCTGGCTATGGATGGGGTGTTTATTTGCAACGACATTTATAACTTCAGTTGATTCTATTAACCTTTGGGTTGGAATGACCTTGTTCACTCTAACTAGTTTATTCTTTGGTCCTCTTCTCGCGCTGATAATGCTTGATATGGATGAAAATGACGGATTTACCGCTCTTAAAATAGTCCTTGTTGTAACACTTATTACGGGTTTTATAGGTTATGGCGACTTTGTATCTTTCTCCGAAAGCTCTTTATTTGGAAACATTTTAATAATATCTTTACTAGGATTATTGATTTTTAATTTTGCGCGTTTTTATAAGGAATTTAGCAGAAAGGCTGTGAGAAGATCTGCAATTTTTGGAGCAATTCTTTTTTCTTTATTTCTTTTATATGATTTTCATTATATTAAAACGCAGTCTAGTATTTATGATAAAAATGACTGGTCGACTGCACTTGAAATGGCGTTTATACTCTATCTGGATATTATAAACTTGCTGCTACAAATCCTTGAAGCAATGGGCAATTCATAATAACAATAACTTAATTTATAATTAATTTATGAAAAAAACCTTAATTACAATTTTAGTATTTTTTTCCTTCAACATTGACGCAAATTTAAAACAAATTCTTGAACAAGATCTCGATTACCTAATGAATAAGGTCATTGAATGGCGTCATGATATACATGAAAATCCTGAATTAGGTAACAGAGAATTCAGAACAGCAAAAAAAGTTGCTGATCATTTAACTTCATTAGGAATGGATGTTGAAACTGGCATCGCATATACCGGAGTTGTAGGATTTCTAACTGGTGATCTTCCAGGCCCAACTATTGCTATAAGAGCTGACATGGATGCATTGCCTGTGGTTGAAAAAACTGGCTTGCCATATGCCTCAAAGGTTAAGACAACATATATGGGTAATGAAGTTGGTGTCATGCATGCATGTGGTCATGATGCTCATGTTGCAATTCTTATGGGCGTAGCTGAATTTTTTTCTAAAAACAAAGATCAACTCAAAGGAAGTATCATGTTCATCTTCCAACCAGCAGAAGAAGGTCCTCCAGAGGGTGAGAATGGTGGTGCAAAAATGATGTTAGAGGAGGGAATCTTTGAAAGATACAATCCTGAAGTGATATTTGGTCTTCATGTATCAAATGCGCCTCATGGTTATGTTGGGTTTGCACCAGGCCCAGCAATGGCAGCAGCTTCGGCGTGGAGAGTAACAATTAAGGGTGTTCAATCACATGGCTCAAGACCTTGGGAGGGTATTGACCCTATTATGGCTTCAAGTCAATTCATTAATCAAATTAATACTATAGTTAGCAGGAGAGTTAATATTGTTGGAAATCCTGCTGTAGTCTCCGTTGGTATGATCGAGGCAGGAACAAGAAATAATATTATTCCAGAAGAAGCTACAATGATGGGCACTATCAGAACTTTTGATCCAGAATTGAGAAAAGAAATTTATAACGACATATTAAAAATTGCTGAAGGAGTTGAAACTGCTACAGGAGCATCAGTTAAAGTTGAGTTTGATGTTGGCGGTTTTTATCCAGTTACGTATAACAATATTCCTTTGGGCGAGAGAATGAAACAGTCCTTAATTGAAGCGACTAATGGAAACTTTGCTGAAATAACCAGAAGGACTGGCGCTGAAGATTTTTCATACTTTTCTCAGGAGATTCCTGGACTATATATATTCCTTGGTGTTAATGATCCAGGCAAGCTTGAACAAGCTGGCAATCACTCACCCTATTTCACTGTTAATGATGATGCTTTAGATGAGGGATTGAAGTCTTTGGTGTATATGACGATAGACTATTAATTAAGGAGAAAAAATATGACTATTCCTACTCAATTAAAAGATAAATTAGTGATGCCAGTCATTGGCGCACCCCTATTTTTAGTCTCAGGACCAGACTTAGTTATTGCACAATGTAAAGCAGGAATTGTAGGATCTTTTCCTGCATTAAACGCAAGACCTCAACATGTACTCGACGAATGGATTGTTAGAATAAAAACTGAGCTTGCAGAATATCAAGAGCAAAATCCTGATGCAAAAGTTGCTCCCTTTGCAGTCAACCAAATATGTCATGGATCTAACGATAGATTAATGCAAGATATGGAAACTTGTGTCAAACATGAGGTACCTATAATTATTACGTCTTTAAGACCACCATCAGAAGTTGTAGATGCTGCTCATAGCTATGGAGGCTTGGTTTTTCATGATGTAATTAATGTAAGACATGCACAAAAGGCAGCTGAGCAGGGTGTCGATGGACTTATATTAGTTTGTGCTGGTGCAGGCGGTCATGCTGGAGCCTTGTCACCATTTGCACTGGTAAGAGAGGTTAAAGAATGGTTCGATGGAACAATAATTCTTTCAGGTTCAATTGGTGATGGTCACTCTGTAGCATCAGCAATTGCTCTAGGCGCAGATTATGCATATTTAGGCACAAGATTTATTGCCACTGAAGAGGCAAATGCTGATCCAGGATATAAAAAAATGTTAGAGGAGAGCGCGGCAAGTGACATAGTCTATTCTTCTTTATTTACTGGAGTCTTAGGAAATTATCTTAAACCCTCAATAAAAAATGCTGGCCTCGATCCTGATAATCTTCCAGATGCAGACAAGTCAGCAATGAATTTTGGCTCTGGTGGAAACACTGACTCTAAGGCTTGGAAGGACATATGGGGATCTGGACAGGGAATTGGTGGAATTAAAGATTCTCCTTCTGTTGCTGAGCTTGTTGGAAGAATAAAGTCAGAATATGAGCTAGCTTTTGATGAATTCAAAAGTAGAATGCAAGGATAATTATGATTGAATCAATTATTATAGTCCCAATAATGTGGATCGTGATGTCGGCGATTTATATGCTTTTATTAAAAAACTTTGAGGGCACAAAAGGTATCACAGCAGAATATCGAACCAAAGACGGCATTAAAAGAACTGCCAAAAAAGACAGACAAGATTTTATAGTATGAATAAAGCCATTGGCTTTATAGGCCTAGGGATCATGGGATTCCCAATGGCTGGACATCTATCAAATCATCACAAGGTCAGTGTATTTAATCGTTCATTTGAAAAAACAAAAAGCTGGATAAAGAAACATTCTGGATCTGAATGTAGCTCCCTAAAAGAAATATCAGAAGTATCTGATATTCTTTTTCTTTGTGTTGGTAACGATAACGATGTAAGAGAAATTATTTCTGAAAAAGATGGAGCTTTAGAGCATTTAAAACCAGGCTCTTGCATTGTAGATCATACAACTACTTCAGCTGATCTTGCTATAGAAATGAATGAACTTCTTAGTACAAAGAATATAAATTATCTGGATGCACCTGTATCTGGGGGTCAGGCTGGAGCAGAATCTGGACAACTTTCAATTATGGTTGGCGGTAAAATTGAGTTATATGAAGAATTAAAAGATATTTTAATGACTTACTCTAAGTGTATTAAATATATGGGAGAAAGTGGATCAGGACAATTAACAAAAATGGTAAATCAGATTTGTATAGCTGGTCTTCTACAGGGCTTAGCCGAAGGAATGCATTTCTCAGAAAAAGCAGGATTGAATTCTAAAGATGTTTTAGAAGTTATCTCTAAAGGAGCTGCTCAATCATGGCAAATGGAAAATAGATGGCACACAATGCTTGAAGATGAATTCGATCATGGTTTTGCTGTAGATTTAATGAGAAAAGATTTAGACATAGTTATTAAAAAAGCAGTGCATGAAAATATAAGTTTAGAAGTCACCAAAATCATCAACAATTACTATAAAGAGATACAAAAATCTGGAGGCGGGAAATGGGATACATCCAGTCTTTATAAGAGGCTTAAAGATAATCTTTAAAATATTCTTGAAAAATACACAAACACACCCAGTCCAATTACAACCATAGCAGACGAAATTTCTAATGAATCAATGTCTATAGATGGATCTTCTGCCATAGAATAAAAGCTACCTGGATTAGAAATAAGCCATATTATTCCAGCTATGTGGAATAGCATTATTAGTCCAACAACCCAGTTCAACGGCTGTGATGTAAAAACAATCAAAGAGCATAAGATTACAAAAATTAGCTCAATCGAGATATATACATTAATATTCTTTCTTTTTAGAAGATATCTCAAGAGACTATAACCTTTGGAGTATGTATAAAATAGCATAAAGCCATAAATAAAATATATTGAAGACAATACCGTAATCATTCTTATAATACCTTTACTACAATATTAAGATTTTTAAGATGCTTCATATTTAAAATCAAAGGTCGCCTTTTTTTCTGACCTCACTTCTCTCGACCTCAAATTTTTCTCCATATCTTGCAGCAAGTTTTTCCTGGTTTTCACTAATTACCTCATATGGATCAAGCCCTAATGAGGCACAAGCAGTAACCCAGTACCACATGATATCCCCAAGCTCTCTTTTCATATGAAATATATTATCTTCAGAAGGTGGCTTGCCTTGAAGAAACATCTTTTTAACGATTTCTACAAATTCACCAGTCTCACTTCCCAAACCAAGTGCAGCAGTTAAGAGTCTGGGTGTTTTGATGTCTGATTTGTTTTCAATTTCCTTAAAGCTTTCATTTAATGCATCTAAGTCTAAACTTGGATCGCTTGTGACCTTTGTTACAAAGTCAGTATATGTTTTAAAAAATTCTTTTATCTCTTCGCTCATATTTTCCCCATTTTAATTGTCAATTTTTAAAGATCTTTGGCTGTCAGCAATATTATATAAGTGATCTTGTGCCTCGGGCTTAAGCTGTGCAACTCCCATAGTAAGAACATCTATTACCGCTGTGTAAGCAATTCTTGAAGTTAAAGGCATAGAGATACGATTATTTACGCCAATATTTATTGTTAACGGAAAATCACACACATCAGCTAAAGGTGTATCAGCTGGCATGATACCTATAACCTTAACCCCATTTTTTTTTACAATTTTTACACTATTTATTAGTGCAGCAGTTGTTCCAGACTGAGAAATTGCAACAACCACATCGTTTTTTGCTAGCGAGTTAGCAGACATAAATTGCAGATGAGGATCAGAAATATATGATGAAGGAATTTTCAGTCTAAAAAATTTATGCTGACCATCCATGGCAACTGGAGCTGATCCCCCAAAAGCGTAAAACTCAACTCTGTCAGCGTTTACAAGAGTTTCGATTGCATTTTCAAGAATATCCTGATTTATTTGAGATCTTACGTTTAAAATCTCACTAATGGTTGTGTCAAAAACTTTCTCACAAAGTTCATGTATTGAATCATCTTCATTAATTTCATACATAATAAAATAATCATCCGCTGCAAGTTGTTGAGAAAGATTGATCTTTAGTTCTTGAAAACCGGAAAAACCTATTGCTTTACAAAATCTAATCAGAGTTGGCTCACTAATGCCCATTGCCTCTGATGCTTCGGCAGTTTTCATAGTAATAATTGATTTTGGATCCTTTAAGATATATTCACCAACAATTTTTTCAGATTTTCGCAAATCAGGAAGCGAATTTTTAATTTGTCTCAATAATTTTGTTGACATAAGGTTAGAATATCTAACTTAAACAAAAAAATGAATCCCTAAATGGATGTATCTCATATTTTAGACAGCTTAAACGAAGATCAGCGAAATGCTGTTACTTCTGAAAAACAACATCTCCTAGTTTTGGCAGGAGCCGGTTCTGGTAAAACCAGGGTTCTTGTGCACAAAATTGCATGGGAAGTAGAAGCGCTTGGAAGAAATCCATCTGCAATAATGGCTGTAACTTTTACCAATAAAGCTGCAAACGAAATGAGATCAAGAATTGAAGAACTTCTTCAATCTCCAATTCTTGATTCTTGGGTTGGAACATTTCATGGCCTTTCTCACAAACTGCTTAAGAGATTTCATAAGGAGGCAGAACTCTCAAGTGGATTTACTATTCTTGATTCAGATGACCAATTAAGAATAGTAAAAAGAATATCTAAAGAACTGAGTTTGGATGAAGCCACATGGCCAGTAAGACAAAGTCAGTGGCAAATCAATTCGTGGAAAGATGATGGATTGAGAAGTAAAGATGTTAATGAAAAAGGAGATTTTTACACTGAAACTGTTAATAAAATATATAAAGAATATGAAAAGGTTTGTAAAAATGATGATCTAGTTGATTTTGGTGAACTGCTTTTAAAGTCTTATGAGATACTAGTTGCTTCGCCTTCAGTAAAGACTTTTTTTCAATCAAGGTTCCAATCAATTCTTATTGATGAGTTTCAGGATACTAATACAATTCAATATAAATGGCTTCGTGAAATAGCATCGGAAGATGCAAATGTAACAGCGGTTGGAGATGATGATCAGTCTATATATGGCTGGCGTGGAGCTAAAGTCGAACATGTAAATTCTTTTACTGAAGATTACAAAAATACAGAGATTGTTAGGCTCGAACAAAATTATAGATCTACTAACGTAATTCTAAACGCCGCAAATGCATTAATTGACAATAACAAAGACAGGCTTGGTAAAAATTTATGGACAGAAAAACTTGAGGGTGAACAAATAGTTCTTTATCAGGCTTACAACGAACAGGATGAGGCAAGATTCATTGCAGATGTTCTAAAGGACTGGATGAATAAAGGTGGGGCATATGAAGAAACAGCAGTTCTATATAGATCAAATGCACAATCAAGAGCAATAGAAGAAGCTTTATTAAGAATAAGCATTCCGTACAGGATTTACGGCGGATTGCGTTTCTATGAAAGGCTCGAAATAAAAAATGCAATCGCATATTTGAAAATTATATTTAACAATAATGATAATCCATCCTTTGAGAGATCAATATCAAATCCAACTAGAGGAGTTGGAGAAAAAACTTTGGGCAAAATTCGACAAACGGCTCAAAAATATAATATTTCTTATATTAAAGCATCTGCAAAATTAATTGATGAGGGATCAATTTCTGGAAGGGGTGGTTCTGGATTGAGAGACTATCTGGAGTTTATTGCAGGATGTAAGTCTTTCATTGAAGACAATAGTTTGTCGGATTTAATGGAACTTATTATTAAAGAATCTGGCCTATATTCATATCATGCTAAAGAGGCTGGTGAAAAAGGCAAAACTAGAACAGAAAATCTTGAAGAATTAATAACGGCAACTAAAAATTTTGAACAAAGTATTAAAGAAGATAAAACAAATACTGAGATTGCAGAAAACTATCTTGATGTTATCTCTCTTGATGCCGGCGATAGACAAGCTGCTGAGCATGATGATGCTGCACAACTTATGACAATGCACTCTGCAAAGGGTCTTGAATTTAAATTAGTCCTTCTTACTGGCTTAGAAGAGAGTTTATTCCCACATGGTAGATCAATGGAAAGCGCATCTCAATTAGAGGAAGAAAGAAGACTTTGTTATGTTGCAATTACAAGAGCAATGGAGAAATTATATATAACGCATGCTGAATCAAGGAGGCTGCATGGTAATGATACTTTTAATCCTCCTTCAAGATTTTTAAGAGAAATACCAAAAGACTTAATTGACGAAATAAGACCTAGAGCACAAACCAATATTCCTTATAATAGAAAAGACTTTAATGAAACCAAAGTAGAGTTTGAGGAGGAAATCGGAATTGCGCTTGGCCAGAAAGTAAAACATAAGAAATTTGGTGAAGGTATTGTATTAAATTATGAAGGTTCAGGAGATTCAGCAAGAGTTCAAGTAAATTTTGATGCTTCTGGAACAAAATGGTTGGTAATGGCTTACGCAAATCTTGAAAAACTATAATGAAAAAAATAACTCTTATATTGTCAGTAATTTTTTTAGTTGGTTGCTCTGGTCAGTCTGAAAATATTGATTCGCAATCAATTGATAAAAATGAAACCTTTAATTGGCGCCTTGTAACTTCATGGCCTAAAAATTACCCAGGACTTGGAATGGCTCCAGAAAGAATTGCAGACCTCGTTGAGGAAATGAGTGATGGCCAAATGAAAATTACAGTTTATGGTGCAGAAGAACAAGTTCCTGCATTTGGTGTATTTGATGCTGTATCAAGTGGGTCTCATCAGATGGGACATAGTGGAGGTTATTTCTGGAAAGGCAAAGTTCCAGCCGCACAATTTTTTACCAGTGTTCCATTTGGGTTAACCGCAGATGAGATTAATGCATGGGTCAATAGAGGCGGAGGCTTAGAATTATGGAGAGAAATTTATGCTCCATTTAATATTTATCCTATTCCAGCAGGAAATACAGGTACACAAATGTTTGGCTGGTTTAATAAAGAAATTAATTCTTTAGAGGATGTAAAAGGACTAAAAATGAGAATTCCTGGAATTGGCGGTGAAGTATTGAAGGAGGCTGGTGGAATCCCAGTAACACTTCCAGGAGGAGAGCTTTTTACTGCACTTCAAACAGGAGTAATTGATGCTACTGAATGGGTAGGCCCATACAATGATTTAACCTTTGGCTTCCATCAGGCAGCAAAATATTATTATTATCCAGGATGGCATGAGCCAGGACCTATGTTAGAACTGTTAATTAATATTGATGCATGGAATTCTCTACCAAATCACCTTCAAGTTATTATCGAAACTGCAACAAAAGCTGTGAATCAGGATATGCTTGATGAATATTTAGCAAAAAATAATCAGGCACTTACTGAGCTTGTTGAGGTTCACGGTGTCGAGTTAAGAAGATTGCCTGATGATGTAATCGAAGAATTTAGAGAAATATCTAACAAAATTCTTGATGATCTGGCCAAAGAAGATGAAACAATAGCTAAAGTTTATGAATCTTATTTAAACTTTAAGAATAATGTATCTGCATATCATGAGATATCTGAAGATGCCTTTGTTGAATCAAGAAATAAATAGTGCTTGAAGACTTAACTTTTAAATCTCTTGGTATTGTTAATTATCATGAAACTCTAGAGCAAATGAGAGCTCATATTAATGAAGATGCGTTTAAAAATGAGATATGGATACTTGAACATCCACCTATTTTTACTTTAGGAACTGCTGCTGATAAAAAACATATATTAGATTCAAAGGAAATTCCTGTTGTTCAGTCTGATAGAGGAGGAGAAGTAACTTATCATGGACCGGGTCAGATAATTATTTATTTTTTGCTCGATGTTAAGAAGTTAAATTGTGGCCCCAATAAACTTGTTGCAACAATTCAAGATTTTGTTAAAGAGCTACTTTCAAAATTATCTATAGAATGTAATTTTAAAGATGGAGCTCCTGGTGTATATGTTGATAAGAAGAAAATTGCTTCAATTGGATTAAGAATTTCAAAAGGAAAGTCTTATCATGGAATAAGCATTAATTTTGATATGGATTTATCACCATTTAAACAAATAAATCCTTGTGGTTATAAAGGCCTTGAAGTTACTCAGATAAAGGATTTAAATAAAGATATTTCTAAATTACAATTGCATGAAATCATAATAGATTTATTAAGAAAAGTATTTTAGTTATGGAAATAATAGCAACTACAAAAATTACAAATAGAGATGGTATAAAGGCTATAAAAAATGGTCAAAAGCTCAATAAGTACGCTGATATTCCTACACCAAAGAAACCAAGCTGGCTAAAAGTTAAAGCTGAATTCAATCCTAATTTTAATAAGGTAAAAGAACAAGTACACAGTAAGCAACTTTATACAGTTTGCGAAGAGGCTCATTGTCCTAATATCAGCGAGTGTTGGTCTGCTGGAACTGCTACTTTTATGCTGATGGGTTCTGTATGCACAAGAGCATGCAAGTTTTGTTCAGTTGACACAGGTAATCCAAATGGATGGCTTGATAAAGATGAACCTTTAAATACCGCAAAAGCTGTCGAAATTATGAACCTTAAATATGTAGTTTTGACATCAGTGAATAGAGATGATCTTCCTGACGGAGGTGCTCAACATTTTGCAAATACTGTAAAGCTAATAAAAGAATTAAATCCTAATACCGCTGTCGAAGCACTTACTCCAGATTTCAAAGGGCTCTCATCATCGATTGAAACTTTAGTTAATTGTGGATTAGAAGTTTTTGCTCAAAATATTGAAACTGTTGAGAGACTTACTCATCAAGTTAGAGATATAAGAGCAGGTTATCAACAAACACTAGATGTTCTTGCTGAATCAAAGCGAATTAATCCAAAAGTTCTTACTAAAACAAGCATAATTCTTGGACTTGGTGAGACAGATTCGGAAATAGAGCAGACTCTGAACGACTTAGCAAAAAACAAAGTTGATATCGTCACAATTGGTCAATATTTAAGACCAACTAGAAACCATCATCCAATTGAAAGATGGGTTACACCAGAAGAATTTGAGAGATATAGACAAATAGGTCTCAGCAAAGGTTTTCTTGAAGTTGTATCAGGCCCAATGGTTCGATCTAGTTACAGAGCTGAGAGAGCTCTTGAAAAAAATAACGCCGGCTTATAGATCAAATTCTTTACCAAGACTTTCTCTTACTTTCTTTGTCCAGACTTCGTATCCTTTTTCATTCATGTGCAATCCATCCTCAATGAATAACTCTGGCATTCTTGACCCATCCTGATTCAGCATAGGATCCCAAATATTAATATATTCTAAGTAAGCATCGTCACTTGCAAGCGAGCTAACTAAACTATTAAAAATCCTTTCTTCTTTATCAAGATATAGTCTGTCCAAAGTTGGCTTTATACCAATTACATAAACTTTGATGTTTCCAAACTCATTCCTAACAAGACTCAAGAATTTTTTGAAATCATGCACAGTTTCTTCTGGAGTCTTTAATGCAGTTAGATCATTTGTTCCACAGAAAAAGACAATAGCCTTTGGATTGTAGGGCTTAACAATAACTTCAAAATGATGAATAACATGAGAAATTTGTGCTCCCCCAAAACCACGATTTAAGACTTCAAGTGGTTCCATGTCTTCTTCTAAGGAATCCCAAAACCTTATACTTGAACTACCTGTAAATAGAATTTTGCCTTTTCCAGGAAAATTTTCGTTATCTAATCTTTTAAATTCATTAATTTCATCAATGAATGTATCGTCTTTGCTCCATTGTTGAATATATAGAGCCTCTTTTTTAACTTGAAAAAAAGACTTTTCAATACCATTCTTTTCTGCATGAATTTTGATTCTGTTTTCTAATTCAACAAAACCATCTGAGCAGCTAATTAAGATAAAGAAAGTAGATATGATTAAGAATTTTTTATTCATGAGCTCTTATATTATTAAAATTGGAAACAACATAACTGCAAAAAGAATAATAATTTGAATTAATATAAAAGGAATAACACCTTTATATATTTCTTTAGTTTGTATGCTCTCATCTGCAACCCCTCTCAAGTAAAAAAGCGAAAATCCAAATGGTGGAGTTAAAAATGATGTTTGTAAGTTTATTGCAAATAAAATAGCAAGCCATACAGGATCAAAGCCCATCATCAAAAGAGGTGGAGCAACGAGTGGCACTATTACATAACAAATCTCAATAAAATCTAAAATAAAACCAAGCAAAAAAATAATAACTAGGACAAATATTAGAGCAGTAAATGATCCTCCAGGGAGAGAATTAAAGATTAGGTCAATTAACTCATCACCTCCAACACCTCTAAATATTAGTGAAAAAATTGATGCACCAATAAGAATTGTAAAAATCATTGTTGAAACAATTGCAGTTTTCTCAGAAGTCTCTTTTAAGAAATGTAAATTAACTTTTCTGTTTATTAATGCAATTAATAAGGCACCAAATGCTCCAATTGCAGCCGCCTCTGTAGGCGTTGCAATACCTGCAAATATAGAGCCTAGAACTAAAAAAATTAAGACTACTGGGAGGGCTAGCGTCTTAAATAATTCAACTTTATTTATAGCAAATTCTGTTGAAGTATCTTTTAAATCTAAATTATTGCTATTTTTATAAAGTGTATAAATAAGATACCCAATACATATCAGAATTCCAGGAACAATAGCACCTATAAACAAATCTCCAACAGTTACGGTTTGTTGGGAAAATATACCCATGTCATTTTGAGCTCTTTGATAAGCATTTGACATAACATCACCAAGCAAAACTAAGGCTATGGATGGTGGAATTATTTGTCCAAGAGTCCCAGTGGATGCAACCAACCCAGCTGAGAAGCTTTTATCGTATCCTTGATTTATTAGAATTGGGAGGGACATTAGACCCATAGTGACTACAGTCGCGCCAACAATCCCTGTACTTGCTGCAAGTAAAGCGCCAACAATAATTATCGATATAGACAATCCGCCTTTTATACTTCTAAAAGCCTTTGCCATATTTTCAAGCATCTTTGCAGCTATACCAGATTTTTCAAGAATAGTTCCCATAAAAATAAATAGAGGAACTGCAAGCAACGTTACATTATTCATAATTCCAAAAATTCTAATTGGAATACTTTTAAAAATAGTTGGATCAAAAATTCCTAAGGGAATGCAAATCAACGCAAATATTATTGATACACCTGCCAGAGTAAGCGCAACTGGAAAACCTACCAGTAAAGCAGCACAAATTATCATAAGTAGAAGAAGAGGAACTATTTCCATTTTTTATGAATTAGTTGATATGCGAAAGTTAAAATCATAGTAAGTGGGAAAAGAATGATTAACGTTTTCTGGATGTAAACATAACCAAGACCACCAGCCTCGGTTGAAACCTCTCTAATTTTCCAAGACATCTCAATTAGCTCTAGAGAATAAAAACCTATAACAAAACAAACAGGTAACAGGAAGAAAAGGCTTAATATAAAATTTACATTATCTTTGTATGAATTAGATGAGTCTCTATAAAAGATATCTACTCTGACATGCTCATCTTTGTAGTGAACATATCCTGCGCAACCAAGAAATATGAATGCATGAAGATACATTACAAATTCTTGAAGTCCTGTAAGCCCAATACCAAAGAAATATCTGGCGACTATTATCACTATCATCAATACTGTCATCACTGGAATCATCAATGATATGAATTTTCCTAAAGAATTTATGCCTTTTTCTATAAACATTATTGAATATGCCTCTATGTATTCGTTAAAATACAGCCATGATTATAGTACTTTCTCCAGCAAAAACACTTGATTATGAATTTGAATCAAATCATGATTATTCTGTGCCTGCATTTTTGAGTCAATCCTCAAAACTCATAAATAACTTAAAAACAAAAGAACCAAAAGATATTGCATCTTTAATGGGGTTAAGCGATAAACTTGCCGCACTGAACTTCGATAGATACCAATCATGGTCTCCAGCAAAAAAAGTATCTGCTGATTCGAAGCCTTCAATGCTTGTTTTTAAAGGAGACGTATATCAAGGACTCCAAGCTGAGGATCTAAATAATGCTGAAATGAAATTTGCTCAAAAGCATATAAGGATTCTATCTGGGTTATATGGGATATTGAGACCATTGGATCTAATGAAACCATATAGGCTTGAGATGGGAACAAAATTAGAAACTTCAGAAGGAAAGAATCTCTACGAATTTTGGGGTGATAAGGTCCAAAAAAATGTTTTAAATGAATTGAAAGTTCAAAGGTCAGATCTTTTAATTAATCTAGCGTCAAAAGAGTACTTTACAGTTTTAGGAAAATTACCTGAAGACATTAATGTCGTTACTCCAACATTTAAAGATTATAAGAACGGTAATTATAAAATTATCAGTTTCTATGCAAAGAAAGCTAGAGGCCTTATGGCTAAATGGATAATTCAAAATAAGGTAACTAATTTTGAAGACTTATCTGGGTTTGATGTGGATGGGTATAAGTATTCAAAAGCTGAATCCACAGCAACTGTTCCTGTATTTCTTAGAAAATCTTAAGAGCCCGATTCGTTAAACTTTTTAACATCGACCATATCATCGAACGATGCATCTCTTTTTTCCATATTAGCAGTTATAGCTTCAGTCATATCTTTCTGACTTAGCATTGCGCCGCTCCACAAAGCATTGTATTCAAGACCGTCACTTACACTGTGGTCTCTTGAGTAATTCATTACTGCTTTAAGTCCATATATTGCTACTGGAGATTTTGAAGCTATTTCTTTTGCTAACTTATTGGCACCCTCAAGCATTTCTTCTTGAGTTTCATACATATCACTTATTAAGCCAGATTCTTTTGCCTCATCTGCATACATTCTTCTACCTGTATAGGCCATCTCTCTCATTTTAGAATCAGGAATAATTTTTGGTAGTCTTTGAAGAGTTCCTACATCAGCTGCCATACCAATATTAATTTCTTGTATACAGAAAAAAGCTTCTTTTGATGCAAGCCTGATGTCACATGCTGTAACCATATCTACAGCACCCCCAATACAGCCACCATGGATAGCAGCAATAACAGGAACTCTAATTTTTTCTAAATTACTAATATATCCTTGAAGTTCCTTTGCAACTCTATACAAAGCTTCACCGATTCTTGCACTATCCGGTTTTTTGTCATCTGGAATATCCTCAACTCCATTTGAAAAAGCACTCAAGTCCATTCCGGCACAAAAATGTTTACCCGTGGACGACATAACAACAACTCTTATGTCAGAATTTCTATTAATGTCTTCTAGTATGCTTCCAAGCTCTACCCAGAAGTCTCTCGACATTGTGTTAAGCTCATCAGGCCTAGACAAAACTAGATTTGCTATATTATCTGATACATTAAGGTCAAAGCATTTATATTTTTTATTTGTCATTATTTATTCGCCATTTCTATAGATTCATTAACAATCGATCTCATTTTTTCTACATGTTCAAATGTTTTGTGATGAGATAAAACAACTTTTCTTTCCTCACTAAGAAGAACAAGCATTTTTTTTAATTTTTCTAAATTCTCTAAAATTTTATTATCCATAAATAATTTTTAACTTAATTATAATCTAAGCATTATAATGCTCTTAAACAATGAAATCACTAAAGCCTATACTTTTCTTATTAATTACTGTCACTAATGGGCATTCTTTTGCCTCTGAAAAGGATAAATCATTCCAAGAGCAATCTATGCTATCAGTGCTTTACGTTCAAACCTCAACAGAATTCGCCGCAAATAATATTCAAACATTTAATAATGCTTCTAAAGCTCTTGATATTGCTCTTCAAGATAACACATGGACTGCAGCATTAGAACAAAAAGGTAATTTCGCAGGCAAAATTCCTGCAATAATTATAGATGTTGATGAAACGGTCTTAGATAACTCATCCTTCCAATCTAGAACAATTTTATCCGGATTATCATATCCAAATGGATGGTCTAAATGGGTAAATGAATCTAAGGCCACTGCAGTTGAAGGTGTCTATGAATTCCTTCACTACGCAAATGACAATAACGTAAAAATTTTCTATGTAACCAATAGGCTCGAGTCTTTTAGAGAACCTACAATTAAAAATTTAAAAAATTTAGGATTACCTTTCGACGATAACGTAAATACTTTATTAATGAGAGTAGATGAAAATGTTAGAGATAAGACGGAGAGAAGAAAAAATATTGCTGAAAATTATAGGATAGTTCTTTTACTTGGAGACCAGCTCACAGACTTCATCTCAACTAAAGAAGCATACGTTTTTCATTCTGATAGAAAAAAATTAGCTAAAAAATATTCTGATATGTGGGGATCAAAATGGTTCATGATCACAAACCCAACATATGGAAGATGGGAACTATCTATATATGATGAAATGCCTGAATCTGAGGATGAAGCAATTCAAAAAAGAAAAGAAACTCTTAATCCATAATCTATTTATGAAATATATTTTTGTTCTATTAATATTATCAGTTTCGTCATGTAATTTTTCAGAAAAAACTGAGTCGATTACAATCGGTTCAAAAGAAACAGAATATATTGAAATAAAAGATTTTCCCGATAATTTAAAAGCTAAGAATATAATTCTTGCTATTGGAGATGGGGTTGGACCAAACCAAATTACTTTGTCCCGAATTGCAATTGGTGGCCTAGACCATAGACTTTTTATTGATCAAATCCCATATGTCGGTTCCTCTTTAACCCATTCTTATAACAATGCATATACAGATTCGGCAGCAGCAGCAACAGCATGGTCAACTGGATATAAAACAAAAAATAGATATTTGTCATTGGATCCAGACAAAAAAAAATTAGCCACCATTGTAGAAATGCTTCATAAAAAAGGTTATATCTCGGGCATAGTCGCAACATCTTCAGTAACTCATGCGACGCCTGCAGCTTTATATGCTCACATTGATAGCAGATATGAATACAAAAATATAGCTAATCAGCTTATTAATTCTTCAATTGATATTGCTTTAGGAGGAGGTAAAGAATTCTTTGATTTAAATAAAATTAATGACACGCACTATGTGCTCACAGAGAAAGAGTCTCTGCAATTAAATTTTGATCATTCTAAAAAGCTTATTGGTCTTTTTGACGATGACGGCATTGAGCGATCAAATGAAAAACCAACCCAAAGAGAAATGACAAATTTTGCATTAAATCATTTGAAAAGCCAGTGTAATGGGTTCTTTTTAATGACCGAAGGCAGTCAAATAGATTGGGCTGCACACGATAACGATGCAAATGAAATGATAGAGGAGTTTAAAGATTTTGATTTAACCATTGGAGATTTGATTAACTTTGTAAATGAAGATAACGAGACACTGTTAATAGTTACTTCTGATCATGAAACTGGAGGATTACAAATTCTTAAGCAAGACGATGACAAAGTTGTTGTTCAATGGGGTACTGGAAGACACACCTCGATTCCTGTTGGAGTGCATGCTTATGGTCCTGGAGCAGAACTATTTCAAGGATTGATGGATAATACAGACATCCATTATAAAATCCTTGAAGCAATTGATTACAAAAATCTTGATAACCAAAGTTGTAGTATTTGAATAAAATGGTAAGTAAAACTTTTTTTGATAATCATTTAGATGCTCTAAAAGAATGCGTTAATCTTGCCTCAGATGAAATTATGCAGATTTATAATTCTGATAGCTTTGATCAAGAAGAAAAATCAGACGGTTCTCCTTTAACAAAAGCAGATAAAAAATCTAATGAAATAATATTAAATTCATTAGAAAAAATTTCAAAAGATATTTCAATTATCTCAGAGGAAACTTTTAGTGAGGATCTAATAAAAAGTCTAGACCAAACATATTGGCTAGTTGATCCTCTTGATGGGACTAAAGAGTTTATTAATAAAACTGGGGAATTTACCGTAAATATTGCAATGATTAACAATAAGAAAGTTGTATTTGGTATTGTTGGCGCACCTGTAACTGGAAAAATTTGGCATGGATCTATTTTTGAGGATGTTCAGTCACAAAATGATTCTTCTGATAAGTTAAGAATTGTAATGAGCAAAAGTCATAAAAGTGACAAAGATACTGCTTTTCTTAATTACATTGAGTCACAAAACATTGGCTATGAGATTGTTGAGAAGGGTAGTTCATTGAAACTATGTAGTTTGGCAGATAATGAGGCTGACATATACCCTAGATTTGGTCCTACTTCTGAATGGGATATAGCTGCTGCTCATGCAGTCCTTAACCAAAAGGGCGGAAGTGTTATCAAAATTGGAGATTATGAGGAATTGACTTATGCAAAGGAGGATTCAATACTAAATCCATTCTTTATAGCCTTTAGAAATAATTCAATTAAAAGCGATTTTTTACCTGTTTTAGGAGATTTTTTCAAAAAATTGGTATAATTTCCTATTATTCATAATTAATTGATATAATTAATTATAAACTTTATTTATATTATGGGCACACAATTACAACCCTCACAATTAAATAGTCCGGGTAAAGATATTGAATCATATCTTTCTTCTGTTCATTCAATACCTATTCTTACCAAGGAAGAGGAGCAAGAACTTGCTTTAAAATTATATGAGGAAGATGATTTAGATGCTGCAAGACAACTCGTGATTCATCATTTAAGATTTGTTGTTCATATTGCAAGATCATATCAAGGTTATGGATTACCTCTGGGAGATATTATTCAGGAGGGTAATGTTGGCTTAATGAAAGCTGTAGATAAATATGATCCTCATAGAGGTGTAAAACTAGTCTCTTTTGCAGTTCACTGGATTAAAGCTGAGATTCATGAATATATTCTTAAAAACTGGAGATTAGTAAAAATTGCTACAACTAAAGCGCAAAGAAAACTATTCTTTAATCTTAGAAGTAAAAAGAAATCACTTGATTGGCTGACTAAAGAAGAAGCTGAAAAAATTGCATCTGACCTAAATGTTGAGGTCAAAGATGTACTTCACATGGAAAATAGACTTTCTTCAAATGATTCATCATTTGATTCACCAGTTCCCTCTGGTGACGATGATGAAATTATGTCTCCTTCTCAATATTTAGAAGATAAAAGATATGATCCTGAAATCATAGTTGCATCTGAGCAAGCAGAACAAGTAAACAAAGAAGAGCTTCTTGCTGCTCTAAAAACTCTTGATGATAGAAGCAAAGATATTCTTAATAGAAGATACCTATCAGATGAAAAGGCTACTCTTCATGATTTAGCCGATGAATATAAAGTGTCCGCTGAAAGAATTAGACAAATTGAAAACAGCGCACTTAAAAAATTGAAAGCGTTTATGGTAGATTTTGCATAAATCTAGCATTTAGCAATGCAATTAAAGTTTCTTCCTTCGTTTGTAAAAAGAAAAGGCCGAATAACTAAAAAGCAGACCCACAGTTTAAGCTCTTTATCAGAATTTTCTGTGAAAAGTATTCAGGAAGTAGAAGGTTTCAGCAAAAACTTTGATAAATGTTATTTAGAAATAGGCTTTGGTAATGCTGAAAATATTATTTTTCAAGCAATAAATAATCCAAACTATTTATTTATAGGTTCTGAGGTCTATATGTCAGGCATAGGAACTTTGGTTTCGAGCATAAAAGAAAACAATATCAATAACATAAAAATTTTTTCAGACGATATTAGGCTGCTTTTAGATCAAAGCCCAAAAAAAGTATTTGATTCAGTGATTATTATTTGTCCCGATCCTTGGCCAAAAGAAAAACATCACAAAAGAAGACTGATAAATAAATCTTTTTTAGAAATGGTCCATGATTTTATGAAGGACGATTCAAATATATACATATCTACAGATTGGGAAAACTATGCAGAAAGTATTTCTGAATTAATTGTAAAAAATAAATTATTTAAGCCATCTTCAAACAAATCTTTTCAAAAAGACTCTCTTTCTAAGTTTGAAAGAAGAGGGAAAGATGAGGGCAGAGAGTTATTTGAATTTAATTATAAAAAAGTACCATAACTACTGTTAAACAATTTTATAAATTTTTCTGAAGCAATGGCTCTGTGACTAACTTTATTTTTAATTTGTTGGTCTAAAGATGCCATTGAGCAATCATAGCCGTCGGGATAAAAGATTTTGTCATATCCAAATCCTCCTTCTCCTGAACTATTTATCGATATTCTCCCATGAATTTCACCTTGAGTTACTATTGGCATCGGATCATTAGGACTCTTTAGCCCAACAAGAACACAAACATAGAAAGCTTCGAGACTCTCATATTTTTTCTTAATCAATTTATCAATAATCTTATCTCTGTTATCTTTATCACTAGCACCCTCGCCAGCATATCTTGCAGAATAAATGCCAGGTTCATAGCCTAATTTAGGGACTACAATTCCTGAATCATCTGCAATTGTATAAAGTTTAGATTCCTTAGCGCCATGTTTTGCTTTAATCATTGCATTTTCTAAAAAGGAATCCCCATCTTCTATAGCATCTTCTATATTAAGATCAGATAAAGAAAAAACTTTATGATTTTGGAATAGTTTTTTAAATTCTTTTAATTTACCTTTGTTTGATGAGGCAATAAGAATGTCATCATTACTTTTCAAGTAAATAGACTCCTTCTACAGCAAATAAATTTGGATTGATTTTAGATAAACTGCCTTGATTACCGTTTCTATTTATGAAAACTTTATCTTTAATACTAATATTTTCTTTTAAACAAAGATTTTCAAAATCTTTGATCGTACACAAGTGAATGTTTTCTGTTTCATACCAGCTAGAGGGCAGCTCTGGTGTAATTGGCATTTTCCCTGATGCAAGGTTTATTCTACATCTCCAATAGCCAAGATTAGGAAGAGTCACAACACATCTTTTTGATAACTCCAGCATTCTATTTAGAGCAAGATCAGGATTTTTAAGACATTGAATTGATCTGGCCATAATCGATAAATCAAAATCAGATGACATAAAGTCATTTAGGCCCTTGTCTATATCAAGTTTTATTACAGGTACGCCTTTCTCAATACATTTTTCTATCTTTGTATCATTTATCTCAACGCCATATCCAAGCACTTGCTTATTTTCAAATAATTCTTTTAATAAAGATCCATCACCACAACCAAAATCAATTACTTTTGAATTTTCTGGAACCCAATTGTTTATAATTTTCGAAAGTTTTATAGCCATTATGATTCTATGAAATTTGTAATTAAATTTGAGTAAGTTTTTGAACTAAAAAGAAAACTATCGTGTCCATGATCTCCCTGGAGAACCACAAAAGAGGACCTTATATTATTATTCATTGCAGCTATTTGTATTTCCTTTCCTCTTTCTGGTGGGTATAGCCAATCTGAGTAAAAACCTACAATTAAGAACTCAGCTTTCACATTTTTTAAAGCCTCAACTAGGGGTTTATCTTTTCCAGCATCATAACTATCCATTACTTTTGTCATTAAAATATATGAATTTGCATCAAATAGCTCTGAGAACTGTTCACCCTTATATTGCAAATAATTTTCGACTTCAAAGCTTACGGACTCTTCTACTTTTGAACCTTCATCTTGAAATTTTCTCCCAAATCTTGAATCCATATGTTCTTCTGAAAGATATGTAATGTGACCAAGCATTCTTGCAGTTTTAATCCCATTTTTAGGTATAACGTTATGCTCATAATAATTTCCATTATGAAAGTTCTCATCTTTTCTTATAGATTCTCTTGCAACTTCATTCATCGCAATATTCTGAGAACTAGATTTTGAAGCTGCAGCAAAAATTCCAGCCTTTTTAACATTATCTGGATATGAAATTGACCATTGCAGAGCTTGCATTCCGCCCAGACTTCCACCTGCTACAAAATGCCAACACTCTATGTTTAATTTATCCATAAGCATTTTTTGTGAGTTAACCCAATCCAGGACACTTACCTGAGGAAAAGATTTTCCAAATATTTTTTGCGATGAAGGATCAATTGAAGATGGTCCGGAGGAACCAGCACATCCACCTAGATTATTGCAACAGACAACAAAATATTTATTGGTGTCGATTGTTTTACTAGGACCAACTAACTGATCCCACCAACCAATTCCAAAATCTTCAGAACTTCCTGCTGCATGATGATTTCCTGAAAATGCATGACAAAGAAGAATTGCATTTGACTTGCCTTCATTAAGTTCACCATAGGTTTCTACCATTAAATCGAATGAATTGAGCTTCTCACCTGATTCAAGTTCAATTCCTTCTGAAAAATGAATTAATTTTGTTTCCATCTTCATACTATTGACCTAAGCATATCTGATAAGAAGGATTCAATTAGATTAATTAAAATCAAAACAAAAAGAGGAGAAAAGTCCAAACCTCCAGCTGATGGAATATAATTCCTTATCGGCATTAAAGACTTATAAGATATTTCCTCAATTAACTCTAAAAAAGCATTTGAGTTTGATGGAGATACCCAACTTAGGATTACACCTCCAATTACTGCAAAAAATATGATCCTTAAAATAATCATTATCGTCTGAATTACAGCCACCCCTAATAATGTTGTAATTACATACTGATCACCAAAATATATAACAAGAGATGAAAGCTTAAATACTATGGCCAAGATTAAAATATTAAGGGCTTGAATTGGTAAGGGTGAAAATATTTTTGCTATGGGACTATACGCTTTAACAAATATTGAAACAATTTGATTGTAATAATTTACTTTCAATAAATTAAAGATGAAGAGAAAAACAAGTGTGTAATTTAATATACTTAAAATAAGCCCAAGTATTTGCATATTAGAATTCATTTGAAATTTCCTTGGATCTTTTGATGGCAGCGTTTAATCCTTTTTCAAAGATTTGATTTAAATTATTGGATTTAAGCGACTTTAGTCCAGCTTCTGTCGTTCCTTTCTTTGAAGCAACTGCTTTAATTAGATTATTCAAATCACCATCTTTTTCAATTGATGAACCAACACCTTTCATAAGATTAGCAATAATCTCTCTAACAATTTTTTCATCTTGGTTACATAATCTCATAAGTTTTTTCTCAAATGATTTAAGAGTTTGGAAAAAATATGCAGGCCCACTTCCAATGACACCAGTAAAAGTATCTATTTTTGAATCATTATCTACTTCAATGACTGTACCTAATTTTGAGAAGATAGAAGAGACCTTTTTAAAGTTATTTTTTTTAAAAGATGAATTATATAAAGCTGTAATTCCTTGACCATATTTTGATGCAGTATTTGGCATTGCTCTCATAAATTGAGATTTATTATCCAGCTTGGTGTATGTAGAGGATTTTATACCAGCAACAAGACTAACAATTTTAGGATTTTTATAGTTATTTAAAATTTCTTTGTATGCTTGAATAGCGTCTTTTGGCTTTACGGATAAGATAACTATATCTACATCAGAATTCGATTTTTTTAAACTTTTAACTTTCAAGCTATTTAATTTTTTTTGATTTAAAGGATTCCTGTCTACAAAAAAAATATTTTTGTTGCTCATCCCATTTAATAGTAGTCCTGAAATTAAGGCTTGAGCAATATTACCACCACCAAAAAATAATATATTTTTCATGATCTTTTACCAAAAATTGATTCACCTATTCGAAGCATGTTAGATCCATGAATTATGGCATCCTCGTAATCCGAAGTTGTTCCAAGTGAGATAGCACTAGCGTTGGGATAAATTTTTTGTAACTTGATGCTCAGGTTTATAACTTCTTCCATCATATAATCTCTTTCTTCTTTATCATTTGTTAGTTTTGGGAGAGCCATTATGCCTTTTAAATTAATATTTTCCATAGATTCTACTAATTTTGCTATATCAAAAAGCTCGTCAGGACTGCATCCACTTTTTGATTTTTCAGACGAAATATTAATTTGAATGCATCCGTTTATTAATTTATTAATTTTTTTACACTCATCATTGAATTTTCTAATAATTTTTTCCCTTTCGAGGGTATGAATCCAATCAGCATTATTTGCAATTACTTTAACTTTATTGGATTGAATTGGCCCAATAAAATGCCAAACAATATTACTTGAATCTATCAATGAAGATTTTTCTTGAAGCTCTTGTGCGTAATTTTCTCCGAAGTTATTGATTCCATTCTCTAGAGCTATCTTAACGAGCTCAAAGCTTTTCTTCTTAGAAACTGCAATTAAGGTTATTTCATCTCTGCTTCTATTAATAGATGAGCACAACTCATCGATTCTATTATTAATAGCATTAATATTTCTAATTAGTTCTCTTTGCATACAGTTCTTAATCGTGGTTCAAAACCGCTCTTTGTTATTTTCTCTTTAGCATTATTTGCTGCTGATCTATTAATATAAGGGCCTGATATTACACTATTTAAAAGCTTTCCTGGCAAAAGAGTACTGTATACCTCATTAATTGATAGGTTTTCAATATCGTTATTGAGCATTTTAACTGCCTCAAGAGCATATTTTTTATTTCCGTATGCGCCAATTTGGACAAAGTACTGACACTCTAAAGAATTATTTTCTTCATTAAATTCAATAAGCACTGAATTATCCATTAATGATGAAGGGAAGTCTATGTTTACGGTGTTGGAAGTGTTGACAGTTTTAATTGACATAACGTCTGTCTTGAATAGAAGTATTGAACTAGAGGCTAGACCTAAGCTAATAAAAATTAATATCAGGATGGTGCTAGTTGATATTGTGTTTACTGATGGCTTTTTTGAAGTAAAAACAGTTTTTCTTTTAGTCTTCTTTGATTTATTACTTTTAACATTTGCAAAGTCTTTCATATGCTTACATTTTTTGCATTGGAGTAATTCCTAATAAATTTAAACCATTTGAAATAACTTGTTTTACAGCTATAAGACACTCTAAAATTGATTGCATATTCTCTTCAGATTCAGACAAGACATGATTATCGTTATAGAAGCTATGAAATAGCTGAGATAAATCTTTTAAGTAATAGATAATGACATGAGGTTGTAGCGTATTTGCAGATTTATTTACAATATCTGGGAATTTTGAAATTTCATGAATTAGATTGTCACATTCTTTATAGTTCCCACTGCTAATATTTTTAATATTTCTCTTAATATCAGAGAATTTATCTAAGGCCTTTTCTTCAAGCGAAACGATTCTTGCATGCGCATACTGGATGTAATAAAAAATATTTTCTTTACTATCCGATTTTGCCAAATCAAGATCAAAATCCAAGTGCTGATCAGCTTGCTTTGATAAATAATAAAATCTTGCAGCATCCGAACCTATATCTTCAATAAGATTTTTTAATGTAAAAAATTCTCCTGATCTTGTGGACATCTTTACCTTTTTTCCATCCTTGAAAAGATTTGCAAACTGAACAAGTTTTACAATCAGTTTATTTTTATCTGACCCAAGGTTTTCAATAGATGCTTCTATTCTCTTAATGTATCCATGGTGATCGGCTCCCCATATATTTATTAGCTTATCAAAACCTCTATCAACCTTATTTTTATGATATGCAACATCCGAGGCAAAATATGTTGCCTTTCCATTATCTCTCACTAAAACTCTATGTTTATCGTCACCACTTACATCTGTATTAAGCCATATGGCCTTATCTTTCTCATAAGCATGACCATCTTTTTTTAGTTTATTTACTGAAGATGCTATATCAGATGAATCATCATCAATCTTGCCAAGCGATGATTCATAAAACCAGTTATCAAAATTCACATTAAATGCTTTTAAATCATCCTCAATAGATTTAACAATTTCTTTTAATGAGAAATTTTTTATGAGATTCCATGAATTATTATTTAATTTTTCCAATTCATGAATAATACTATCTATTTCTTCTTCAGGATCCTCATAGGATTTGATTGAAAGTGACTTGAATTCTTGTATTTTTACTTCCTTATTTAATTTTTTTCCAATTTCATCAATGTATTCACCTTTATATCCATTGGCTGGAAAATAATTATTTATATCATTTTTTATTAATCTCAATATAACGCTTGCAGTTAGAATATCGATTTGTCTTCCAGCATCGTTAACATAGTATTCTTTTTCAACAATTGATCCTGTTGACTCAAGAATTCTACCAATTGCATCACCATAGGCAGCTCCTCTCCCATGACCAACATGAAGAGGACCAGTAGGATTGGCAGACACAAATTCAATTTGCACCTTATTTTTCTTACCTATAGCAGAACTACCAAATGAATCTTTGTTTTTATTTATAAATTTAATTGTTGATACAAAATCCTCTCTAATTAATGAGATGTTTATAAATCCTGGTCCTGCTACCTGGACGTTATCAAATTTATCAATTTTTTCTAATCTTTTTTTAAGATCTTCAGCTAATTTTTTTGGATTAAGCTTTAGTATGCTTGCTGCGACCATACATACATTTGAAGTAATATGACCTTTTTTAAGATCATCTGATATGGAAGTAGAGCATTTTTTAATAATAGAATTGATATTTTTTTTATTATTTACAATTGAAGATAGGAAACTTTCTATTTCCTTATTAATTTCATCAATCAAGACTTTGCTCTCCCTACATAGGTCATATCTCTAGTATCTACTTTTATTATTTCGTTTTCATTCACAAATAATGGCACTTGAACCTCAACATTTGTTTCAAGTTTTGCAGTTTTTGTTGCACCTGAAACAGTATCTCCCTTTACCCCAGGCTCTGCTTTTATAATCTTAAGCTCAACAATTACTGGTGGATTTACAAGAATAGGTTGATCATTCCATAAAACAACTTCACAAGTTTCTTGTCCTACTAACCATTTTGATGCATTTCCCATTTGTGATTCGCTAACTTCAATTTGCTCATAATTATTCTTGTCCATAAAGTGCCAAGAATCATTATCTTTATATAAAAATTCCATTTCTTTATGACTTACATCTGCTGATTCAACACTTTCACCTGACTTGAAAGTTTTATCATTAGTGTTTCCAGTTAGAAGATTTTTATATTTAACTCTCATTACAGCTTGACCTTTTCCAGGCTTATGAAATTCATGCTCTATAATTGAGCACGGAGCATTATCGATTACCAACTTTGTTCCGTTTTTAAACTGGTTCGTTGAAATTTTCATATTAATTTTATTTTTATGTTATTTTAATAGCGAGGAATATAAATGAAAAATTTTTTAAGCTTAATATTAATTATTATTGTAACTTCTTGTGCTCCAAGTAGCGAACAAACCCTTAGCAATCAAGACTTAGAAAAGTTTCTTGCAAAGGTAGAATCGGAAAATAAAAAAGATGGTCCTGTTATATATTCTGCCTCATGGATAAGCTCAAATTTTATAACGCACGATTCTCAAAAGGTAATTGCAGATTATGGAACAAAATATACATTAAAATCGCTAGAAAGATCTAGAGAGGCTGCTAGTTTTGATGGCCTAGATACATCAAAAGAAAATCAAAGAATGCTAAATATCCTTAAAAGTTCCTTTGTAATGCCTCCTCCTTTAGATGAAGAATTAGCATCCGAATTATCAGAAATTACTACAAGCCTCGAAGCAATGTATGGAAGTGGAGAGTATTGTTTTGACGACGAAGAATGCTATGACTTAGAAGCATTTGAATCAATTATAGATAATTCACGAGATCCCAAGGAATTGCTGAGGGCCTGGGAAGGGTGGCATGAGATTGGTAAGCCTATGAAACCTATGTATATGAGAATGGTTGATATTGGGAATCAAGGCTCGGTTGATCTTGGTTATAAAGGACTGAGTGATTTGTGGTTTAGTAAATATGATATGCCCACAGAAGATTTCTTAGATGATACTGACAGAGTTTGGAGTGAGGTAAAACCATTATACGATGCTCTTCATTGCCATGTGAGGGCAAAATTGAATGAACATTATGGTGATGAAGTAATATCAAAGACAGGTCCATTGCCAGTTCATATGCTTGGGAATATGTGGGGTCAGTCATGGTCCAATATCTATGATTTAGTGTATGAAGAAAAACCAGATTCCAAATATATAGACGTTACTAAGATAATTAACGAAAAATCATTAAGTGAAATAGAAATGGTAGAGTATGCAGAGGATTTTTTTATTTCAATGGGATTCAAGCCTCTTCCAGAAACTTTTTGGGAAAGATCCCTATTTGTGAAACCAAGAGACAGATCGGTTGTATGTCATGCATCTGCATGGAATCTAGATCCTGCAAATAATGATCTTAGAATAAAGATGTGTATTGAAAAAAATGAAGAAGACTTTATAACTATACATCATGAATTAGGTCACATTTTTTATTATCAAGCTTACAACCATATCCCAACAGTTTTTCAAGCAGGTGCAAATGATGGTTTTCATGAAGCATTTGGAGATTTACTAACGCTTTCAATTACTCCAGACTACTTAGTTGATATTGGCTTCATATCTAAAGATGATGCTGAAGAAGCAAAACAAGATCCAATTGGATTACTTATGAAACAAGCCCTTGATGGTGTTGTTATAGTTCCATGGGCTTTGATGCTAGATAAATGGAGGTCAGCAGTATTCGATGGGGAAATTGACGAAAGCAATTTAAATTCTTCATGGTGGAGTCTTAGGGAGGAATATCAGGGAATTAATACAAGTTATGAAAGGTCAGAAAATTATTTTGATCCTGGGGCAAAATATCATATACCTGGGAACACTCCTTACACTAGATATTATTTAGCAAGCATCATGCAGTATCAGTTTCATGAAGCACTTTGTAATTTAATTAATTATGATGGATATTTACATGAATGCTCAATATATGGGGATAAAGAAGCTGGTGATAGGATTATTACTACTATGGCAATGGGTCAAAGCTTGCCTTGGCAGGATGCTTTTGAGAATCTTACTGGTTCAAGACAACTTAGCGGTAAATCAATAATGAATTACTACGCACCATTAAAAGAATGGCTTGACGAAGAAAATAAAAATAGAACTTGTGGATGGAGTGAAGAATGAAAGTAATAACTAATATTTTAATTTCGGTTTTATCGTTTGCAATTAGTTACGGTATCGCACATTTAACTGGAAGTGTAATTGTAAAAAATGCTGTACTTTTAGCATATGTAATTCATTGGATTGCATATATACCTGCTTATGTATTTCAAACTGAAAAGTTCTATGACTTAACAGGAAGTGTTACTTATTTAAGTGTTGTATGGTTTGTTTTCTTGTCTACATATCAATCCATTTCACTCAATTTTGGAAATCTTATCTTAGTTTTATTGATCTCAATATGGACAATACGATTAGGATTATTTTTGTTCATGAGAATACATAAAGCCGGGGAAGATAAAAGGTTTAGAACAATTAAAACCTCTGCCTCACAGTTTTTTATGACATTTACTATATCAGGTTTGTGGGTAACGCTATGCTCAATGTGTGCTCTGGTAGCCATATCGAGCCCTGAAGGCTTGGTGATGAATGCCTTAACTTACGTTGGAATAATTCTATTTATAATTGGATTTGGTATTGAGATTGTTGCTGATAATCAAAAAACAGCCTTTAGATCTATTGAAGCCAACAAAGATAGCTTTATTACTTCTGGATTATGGTCAAAGTCAAGACATCCTAATTATTTTGGAGAAGTATTATTATGGTTTGCAATTGCAGTTATTTCTTTCTCATCTCTTGAAGGGCTTCAACTTATCACACTAATATCACCTGTCTTTACATATATTCTTCTAGTTTATGTCAGCGGAGTTAGAATGCTTGAAGATATGAATGATAAGAAATGGGCTGATGATGAAAATTATAAGTCATATAAAGAGAACACTCCTATGCTATTCCCAAAACTATAACTTTAGGTAAATTTCAAGCAAATTTATAAAAATTTACAAAAATAGTGGAATTTGCATAGTTTTTGTTAAAATTAGTTATTAAATAAAATATGTATATATATTTTATTTATTGGTTTAGGACTGTTAACATAGCCAAACCTAGGGAGTACATAAAATGTTTAAATTTATAAAGAATATATCTTTACCAGTACTTTTTTGCTTCAGCTTATTTGTTTCTGCTAACGAATCTAATGTTGAAGTGAATATGGAAAGTATTCTAGAAGTAGGTAGAGAAAACCAAACACTTTCTGCTAATTCGCAAGACAAGATCGATCAAACAGAAAGACAAACAGATAAAATTGTTAATGAATATAAAGTTGTTAACAAGCAAGTTGAAGGGCTAAAGCTTTACAACGCACAAAAAAGAATTCAAATTCAAGCTCAATTAGACCTAATGGATAAGCTTGATGAGCAATTAGTTCAAGTTGTTGTTATGCAAAGGCAAATACCTCCATTAGCTGAAAAGATGTTAGATACTTTGGAGACTTTCATCAACCTAGATACTCCCTTTAGAGCCGAAGAGAGAAAAGCAAGAGTTGATTTGGTTAGATCTTCTTTAGCAAAACCAAAAGTTACTGCATCTGAGCAAGTAAGACAGGTTCTCGAAGCATACAATATTGAAGCAGAGTATGGACGTAAAATTGATACCTACGAAGATAAGTTAGCAGATGGGACTGTTGTTAATATTCTTGTAATAGGAAGAATCGGTATGTTCTATCAAACTAAAGACGAAAGAACTAGTGGAAGATGGGACAATGAAACTGGAACTTGGGAAGAGCTTCCTGGAAGTTACAGAAAGCCTATTAGAGACGGCATAAGAATGGCTAAAAAATTAGCACCAACAGATATGCTGCTGATGCCAGTTGTTAAAGGAGAGGCATAATGAAAAAGTACTTATCTATACTATTTGTTCTATCTTTAACACTCAACACTTTTGTAGTTGCACAAGAATCTGAAGGTGATGAAGCAGAAATATCTACTGTTGAAGCACTTCTTCAACTTGTTAAAGAAGGTAAAACTAAAGAACAGTCTGAAAATGCAGATCGTGAAGCTAAGTTTATGGCTAATAAAAATGAACAGGCTGCAATTTTAGCTGCTGAAAAAAGAGAATTAGCAAGACAAGAAAGAATTGCTGATCAGCTTGAGGCTGAATATAAAAAGAATGAAGAAATCTTAAGAGTTAAAGAGGAAGCATATCAAAAAGAACTTGGATCTTTGGTTGAACTCTTTGGCCATCTTCAAAGTTCAGCTGGTGAAGCAGCAGTTCAATTTTCTGGTTCTTTGACAAGTCCTCAATACGGTCTTGAAAGAGTAGATTTCCTGAATGAACTTACTTCAAAAATGTCAGAGACTACAGAGTTACCAACCATTAGAGAAATTGAAGGTTTATGGTATGAACTTCAAAGAGAGATGGTTGCAAGTGGGCAAGTAGTTTCTTTTGACACAACTGTAATCGATGTTGATGGTGAGTCTTCAACATGTAACGTTACAAGAGTGGGTTTGTTTAATGCAGTCTGCGATGGTAAATATTTAGAGTATGTTGCTGCAACAGGGCAATATGCATTTTTACCGAGACAACCTGCAGGAAGATTTACGAAAACTGCAAAGAGTGTTGGTAATGCTGATGCTGGAGAGCAAGTAAGATTTGGTGTTGATCCAACAGGTCCTACTGGAGGAAGTCTTTTGGCTAATCTGATTCAGACTCCTTCTTTAGCTGAAAGAGCTGCACAAGGTAGAGAAGTTGGATACGCAATTATTTTTGTTGGTTTAATTGGTATTGGTTTAGCTTTCTGGAAATTGTGGAGCTTATATGTTCTTGGTAAAGCAGTGAGAGCTCAAGCAGGTTCTAAAACATTAGATGTTAGAAATCCTCTTGGAAGAGTTCTCAAGGTTGGCGAAGAGAACTTTAAGAAAGACATTGATACGTTAGAATTAAAACTTGCTGAAGCAATTATGGCTGAGAGACCATCAATTGAGAGGGGAATTGGCGCAGTAAGAATTATCTCAGTTGTTGCACCTCTTGCAGGTTTATTAGGAACAGTAACAGGTATGATTGTTACCTTCCAAATGATTACTCTATATGGAACAGGTGATCCTAAACTTATGGCTGGTGGTATTTCTCAAGCACTTGTTACAACAGTTTTAGGTTTATTAGTTGCAATACCTACTACACTTCTTCATTCTTTCACAGCTTCATCGGCTAAAGGAATAATTAGTGTACTTGAGGAACAAAGTACAGGTATTCTTGCCGAAAGAGCTGAAGGTAGTTAGTAGTTAATTATGTTTTTTGCTATCACTGAAGCATTCTCGTCCATAAGAGATTTTATGGAAGCGGGTGGTAGTGTTTTATGGTTAATTGCTATTCTGGTTTTCTTTATGTGGGCAATGATCTTTGAGAGAATATGGTATTTTTCTCATGGTCATGAATTTTACATTCAAGATTTGTCAGCCAAATGGAATAACAGATCTGATAAGACTTCATGGCATGCCCTTCAAATTAGAGAAAAGATGCTTTCTCAAGCAAAAGTCGAAATAAATAAAAACTTATCAATCATTCAAACTTGCGTTGTTCTAGCACCATTATTTGGATTGTTAGGAACTGTAACTGGAATGATAGAGGTTTTTCAAGTAATGGCTTTTAATGGGGGAGGTGACGCTAGAGCAATGGCAGGAGGTGTTTCTAAGGCAACACTGCCAACAATGGCAGGTATGGTTGTTGCTTTATCAGGCGTATTTGCCACCATATATTTGACTAGTGCTTCTGACAGACACACAAACGACCTAAGAGAATTAATAAAAAGAGAATTATAGGAGAACTAAAAAATGAGAAGAAATGCTATAAGTACTGCTGTTAAGGACGAAGAAAGCGAAATTAATTTAACACCAATGCTTGATGTTGTTTTCATCATGCTAATCTTCTTTATCGTTACAGCTAACTTTATAAAAGAACCTGGATTGGAAATTAATAGACCTGATTCAGATACTGCTGAGATTCAAGAAAATGCTGCGATTTTAATTGCAGTTGGAGCAAATGACGAAGTTTATATGGATGGAAGAAGAATTGATGTAAGGCAGGTTAAGGCAAATGTTGTAAAAATGCTTGCAGACAATCCACAGGGATCTGTAGTTATTCAAGCAGACGAAAGAGCAGTAGCAGATACTATTATTAAAGTTATGGATGGAGCCCGAGAAGCTGGAGTCAACGCTATATCTCTTGCATCAGAACCTAAATAGAATATGAATCAAGTCCTTACAGCAATTAATTTAGTTACAAAGCCTATACATGAGATTTTTGTAAAGGCTTTTAATGCTAACAAATATGCAGCTGGGATTGGATTTTCGTCTGTAATTACATTAACTCTGTTTTTTGTAATGGTTATTTTAATTGCTTTAGGAGATAGTGGATTAAAACAAGACACTTCAGTAAAACTACAAGATGTTGTTATGCCAGAAAGAGATATAGATACCTTCATGTCAGAAGTTGATAAGCCTGAAAAGCCTGAAGAACAGCCTGAAGATATTGCTCAGCCTGAGTTAGATCTTCAGCCATTAACAGGTCTTGATGTGTCAATTGCAAAACCTAAGGCAAACTTTAAGGCAGGTGGTTCATTTTTTAGGGATGGTGAATATATCCCTTTATTTAAAGTTGTACCAATATATCCAAGAAGAGCACAAGAAAGAGGAACTATGGGCTATGCGTTAGTGGAATTTACTATAACTGAAACAGGAAGCGTAGAGGACGCTAATACTATCGAAGGGTATTGTTCAAATAGTAATCCAAGCGATCCTTCTACTGAATTTAGACCATGCACAATGTTTAACAGTGCGTCTGCAAGGGCAGCTTTAAAACTAAAATACAAACCTAAAATTGTTGATGGAAAGGCAGTTCCAGTTAGTGGCGTTCTTCATAGATTTACATATATACTAGACGAAGAATAAGAATAAGTTATGAAAAAAAGATTCTCATTACATTTGTTTTCGGTCCTAGCGATATTATTTGCGTTCTCTTCAGTTCATATTGAATTACAGGCACAATCAGAAACAAAGAAACCCATAAAGTATAAGAAAGCTCGTGCATTGCAAACATCGACTGCTAAAAAAATGGCAAAAGTATATGAGGCATTAGAAGAGGTTGATGAAAAAGGAGAACCTTCTCCAGATATGGTAACTGTTGTTAATATTCTTACAGAGCTAAGGTCTAATAAAGATAACTTAAAGAGCTATGACAGATCGGTAATGTGGAATGCATGGGCATATGTTTATATGACTGATGGTAAGTATTCTCAAGCGATGTCAGCATACACAAATGTAATGAATGAGCCAGAGGTCACCATAGGACTTAGAAATGGTGCTTTGTTCTCCCTTGCACAATTGAATTTAGCCGAAGGAAATTATCAAAAAGGCGTTAATTTAATCCTACAGTGGATGGACGAGGTAGAGAAGGTCACTGCTCAATCTTATTCTGTTTTAGGTCAAGCATATTTTGCTCTCGGTGATTATAGAAAATCAATGTCATCACTGGAAACAGCTATTTCAATGGCTGAAGAGGAAGGCTACAAACCAAGAGAAAATTGGTACTCGCTTCTTGCTGGTTGTTACAGTGAATTAAAAGAAGAAATCGGAGAAAGAGAATCTTTATTAAAACAAATACCAATTTATGAAATATTAGTAAATTTGTATCCAAAGAAAACTTATTTCATTCAACTTGGTGGAGCATACGGAACTCTTGGTAGAGAAAGAGACTATATGATTACTTTAAAAACAGCTTATCAAAAAGATTTTTTAGATAAAGAGTCAGAGTATTTAGCGTTAGCACAGCTATTATTGCTCAATAGAAACCCATACTGGGCTGCTGAAGTTCTTGTGTCTGGTCAAAATAAGATGATAACCATTGTTGATGAAAAAACTGAAGAAGAAAAATTAGTACCTGTTGTAAAAAGTACTGAAAAAAACTTAAAAGTATTAGCAGACTCATGGAGAATGGCACAAGAAATTGATAAAGCTATTCCGGTATTAGAAAAAGCTGCTGAGATGTCAAAAGATGGTAAATCTTATGTATTGTTAGGTAACTTATATTTATCTGAAGATAAAGTTAGTGAAGCCGTGGAAGCCATTAAAAAAGGTCTAAAAAAAGGAGATATTAAAAAACTTTCACAGGTTTATCTAACCCTAGGTCAAGCATACTTTGAACTTCAAGAGTTTGAAGAAGCCAAGAAAAATTTTAGAATTGCTGCAAGAGATAAAGAAAAGAAGATTAAGACGCAAGCAAACAACTGGATTAAATATACTGAAAATGAGGAGATAAGAGTTAAAAACCTTGCTTTAAGAAGAGACTATATTCAGATGAACACTTCATCTTAAACTCTTTCTAAAACCCTAACCTTAAAATCATAATCGTTATCAATATCTTTTGAAAAATTTTCTGAGCTTTTTTCCTGCCATTCATTAAAATCAATATCTGGATAAAACACATCTCCTTCGATTTCACAATTTACATTGGTCAGAACCAATTTGTTAGTTATTTTTAAAGTATCTCTAAAAAGATAACCACCACCAATTATCACAATTTCATTGTATTCATTATGATCATCACATTTTTTATTTGCGGCATCTAATGCATCATCTATGCTTTTAAAAACTTCGGCTCCATGAATTTCATCTATTGTTGTTGAAATTACATAATTGATTCTATTTGGTAGCGGCTTGCCTATAGATTCGTATGTCTTTCTTCCCATGAGTAAAATTTTATTTGTAGTATAGTTTTTAAAATGTTGAAGATCCGTTTTTAAGTTCCATGGGAGCATATTATCTACACCGATTACGTTGTTATTTGATAAAGCAACTACATGTGAAATTATTTTTTTCATACTGCCATTTCTGCTTTTATAGGAGGGTGGGGATCATAATTCTCTAAAATAAAATCATCTACGCTGTATTTTTTTATATCTTCGAGAGAATTAATTTTAGGAATTTTAAGCTTAGGTAGTGGCTTTGGCTCTCTGGATATTTGTTCCTTTACCTGATCAATTGAATTTTTATATATATGAGCATCACCAAAAGAGTGTATAAATCTTTTTGGTTGTAATTCCAGAATCTCAGCAAAAATAGATAATAGCAAAGCATAACTCGCTATATTAAAAGGAACTCCAAGAAACATATCAGCACTTCTTTGGTACATATGACAGCTTATAGAATTATTGTGAATATAAAACTGTGACATTACATGACAGGGGGGCAGAGCCATTTTTTCTATTTCACCGACATTCCAAGCAGAAAGAATATGTCTTCTTCCATCAGGATTTTCTTTCAATCCTCTTAGTAAATCTTTAATTTGATCGATTCCACGCCAGTCTCTCCATTGGACGCCATAAACTGGACCAAGAATCTTTCTGGTATCTGAATTTTCGTATCCTAATTCTTTGCCTTGATTATCTGCATTATCAGTCCATATTGTTGAATATTTTTCCAAATTAGTTAATTCAGACCTATCTTTGTTAAACCGAATCTCAGCGAGCCTTCTCTCATCATCTGAGCCCTCTAGGAACCACAACAGCTCAGAGACAACTCCTTTCCAAGCAAGAGATTTAGTAGTTACAGCCGGAAATCCTTTTTCTAAGTCAAATTCAAACTGATGTCCAAAAGATGATATTGTTCCTGTATTAGTTCTATCACTTTTTTCTTCTCCGTTTTCCAGTATGTGCTGAAGAAGATCTAAGTATGCTTTCATATTTTTTTCCTTGAATATAGCAACATAAAAAATCCAATAATCACCATTGGTATACATAAGATTTGTCCCATGCTTAATGAGTCAAAGGCAATGTATCCAATATGAGTATCAGGCTGCCTAAAGAACTCAATTATAAATCTTATTAATCCGTAAAAGATAAGAAATGATGAAGAAACTATACCTTTTACATTTTTTTGCTTGCTGATCACAAATAAAATTAGGAATAATAATAAACCTTCGCCAAAACTCTCATAAATTTGTGAAGGATGTCTTAAAACTCCAAAAGGGTCGGTTGGAAATATAAAACCCCAATTGCCATTTGTTGCCTTTCCGTATAACTCTCCATTTAGAAAATTACCAATTCTTACCAAGCCAAGACCAATAGGCATTGCCAAAGCAACACCATCAAGTAATTTTAATAACTCTATATTTTTCTTATAACAAAAGATAACTAGACTAATAATTACTCCAATTAAACCACCATGAAAGCTCAGTCCACCCTGCCAGACATAAAATAAAGATAAGGGATTATTCATTAACTGTTCTGACCCATATATGAACATGTAACCGACTCTTCCACCGCAAATCGCTCCAAAGAATAATCCATACAGAAAAACCATATCATTTACTTCATCTTTATTAAGACCTATTTCTTTTATAGTTCTGTTATTTTTTAGAAAAACGTAAATTAATAATGCAGACAACAACCATGTCACTGCATAGTACTGAATTTTTAATGGTCCAAGCTCAATAAGAGTAGGGTTATTAAAGAAATTTGATAGCTCTATTGTCATACTGAAAACATATATATTGATATTATAAAAAACCAACCTGCCATAAGTCTTCTCAGTGTTACTTGAGATAAATAATGAGCGATATCTGCTCCATATTTTGCAGAAAAAATACTTGTAAGAGAAACTCCTAAAAGAGCTGGTAAATAGACATATCCAAAACTTAAATTAGGCAACATATTTTGATTAATACCTGCAAGAACATATCCTAATGTCCCAAAAATTGCTATAGGCACTCCACATGCTGCTGATGTGCCTATTGCAGAGGTAAGATTGAGCCCAGAACCCTTGAAATATGGAACTGAAAAAGTTCCTCCTCCAATGCCTAAAATTGAGGACAAAAAGCCTATACCAGAACCAACAAAAATTGATTTTGGTTTTAGACGAAACATATTCTGCAGAAGATCTTTATTTAAAAGAATATCCATGCCAACAATTAATACAAATGTTGCGATTGTAATTTTTAATATCAATCCATCAATTTGGACTGCAAATAGCGCTCCTAAGAATGCACCAAATACTATTCCAGATGCAACAGGCTTGAAGCTATCAAAATCAATTGAATTCTTTTTTCTATGGGCATTTGCTGAAGAAAGCCCTGTAAAGATGATACATGATATTGATGTACCAATTGCAAGCTGTACGATAATCTCATTTTCAAACCCAAGGTTAATAAATGTACCTATAAGAACTGGCACCATGATAAGCCCCCCACCAATACCAAACATACCAGCTAATAATCCAGAAAGGATACCTAGCGCCCCAAATATTAAAATTTCATCAAACATTATTAAACTCTTTACAGAAAGAATATTTTAATTTATTTAATGCCTCTCTATAGACTTTTTCTTTGAATGAAATAATTACATTAAGAGGGTACCAGTAGGATACCCATTTAAAACAATCAAACTCATTGTCAGGATCATTATCAAAAGATATTTTTACATCTTCTTTTAATTTAAATAAAAACCATTTTTGTTTTTGGCCCTTAAAATTTGTTTTAAATATTTTTTTTCTTCTGCTTTTTTTAGGGATATCATATTTTAACCAATCGTCGATTGAATCTATAAGTTTTACTGATTTTGAGCTTATGCCCACTTCTTCAAAAAGTTCTCTTTTAGCAGCTTTCAAGGAATTTTCTCCAAAATCAATTCCTCCCTGAGGAAATTGCCAACTATTCATACCTTTTCTTTTACATAACAATAAATTTCCATGTTTATTGGCAACAATTACACCAACATTCAGTCTGTATTCATTTTCGTGCATGGATTTACTTAGTATTTAGCTCAATATTTTTATTGATTAAATATACAAATGCTAGACTTAAAAATATCAATAGGATACTTGGACTTGCTGCCATCTCCCACTCTCCCTCACTTGTAAAGTTATAAATTTTAGTTGAAAGGGTATCAAATCCAACTGGCCTTAAAAGAAGAGTTGCAGGTTGTTCTTTTACTGACTCAATAAAGACAATCATGAACCCTAGAAATAAGGCTGATCTCATTTGTGGATAATAAAATGTAATAAATGCTTTTAGAGGATTGCTCGGAATAAGAGATAATGCATTTTCTGATGATTTGGATATATTAGCCAAAGAGGAACTAGAATAATTATATGCAGGTGTCATAAATCTCAAACTTAAACAAAGAATTAAACCAAATATTCCATAAATTGTAATAGAAGTTCCAAAGATAGCATCAAAGCCAATTAAAAGTCCTGCAGATATTACAGACCCTGGGATGGCATAACCTGATGTGGAAATTGAAATTAATGATCTTAATTTATTTGACTGTCTATAGGATAGTGAAAGAGCAGTTGCGAAAAAGATTGTAAAAATACCAACGGCGAAACCTAGAATCGAAGAATTAATTAATAAGTTAACATTACTAAGAAGATTGATACTTGATTCAGATAACTGCCAATAAATAAGTTGAAATAATGGTAAGCAAAATACAATTAAAAATACTAATGAGCATATTAATGAGAACATTATTTGTTTAGATTTATTGAGTTCAACTTTATTTATCAATTCTGCAGTTCTTGTAGCAACCCCACGTGGACTATCTGTATAGTATTTAGAAAGTAGCATAATGAAAATAACAAATATTAAAAGATATCCAGCCAGTCTAGCTCCAGAAAAATAACTTTGAAATCCAAACCAGGCGTCATATATGCCAACTGTAAATGTATCTATCCTTAAAGTTGATACCCCGCCAAAATCTGCGATTATTTCAAAGATTACTAAGGCCATTCCTCCTATAATTGCGGGCTTTAATGATGGAAGTATTACTTTTCTTACAGCGCCTAAATTCGAGTCACCTAAAGATTTTGCTGCTTTAAATATCTTGATACCAACTGATGAAAGTTGAGCTTTGATTATGAGATAAATATAGGGAAATAATGCCATTGACATTATCAGAGATGCGCCAAATATGTTTTTTATTGATGGAAGAGCAATACCGAAATTTCTTAAAAATTCAGATATGGGACTTGAGTATTCAAACATTCCAACAAAAATAAATGCATAAACATATGCAGGAAATGCTATTGAAAGACTCAAAGCCCAACTAAAAAAATTACAGCCGGGAAATTTATAAAAAGTAACCAATATTGCTAAAGGAACTGCCAAAAGCATAGACATAAATGCTGACCCAAAAGACAATAAAATTGTATTGCGAAATAGCCCTAATAAATAGG
The DNA here is from genome assembly GCA_902617045.1 of uncultured SAR86 cluster bacterium. Taxonomy (GTDB): domain Bacteria; phylum Pseudomonadota; class Gammaproteobacteria; order Magnimaribacterales; family D2472; genus SAR86A. Next base: position 198,606 of record CACMVA010000001.1, on the reverse strand, counting down.
TGTTTGATAAGAATTCAATGTCAATATCCTTAGCAAAAGCTAGATAAAAAAAGGTAACAAAAAATAAAAATGAAAAAATAATCCAAGGAAATGATATAAAGTTCCAAATTTTTAAGTTTTGCATTCTAAAATTTTAAGAAATTTTTTACTCTTCTTCTTCGTTTTCATCAAAGCTTTCATCTGCTTTTTTAAGTTCTTTCCCAAGAACATTTACTCTAGTTTGTATAGCTTCGACCTTATTTATAGCAGAATTAAGATTTATAACAGCATCATCTGTTGTTTTATCAAATTTTTTAAATTCAGCTCTTAATACTCTAACAGTATTGGCAACTTTCTTGGCGTTTTCATTCATTTTTATTGCATAGTGGCCAAGTCTAACCGTATCTAAGAAACCAGCAAGAGCATTTGGACCAAGTATAAGAGTATTATGATTGGAAAGACATTCTTGTCTAAGATCATCTATTTGAGTAACGAGGTCAATAATTTTCTCAGAAGCTATATATAAAACTACGTAATTAGAAGTACTATTTCTAAGGATATATTTTTTAGAAATACTTTCAGCATCTTTCAATATTGTTCTCTTGAAACTTTGAAGAAATTTATTTCTATCAGTTTTAGAACCAGCTTCATGATAGTTTTGATATTGACCTTGATAGAATTTTGAGTCAATTGGTATTATGAGTCCTTCAGAATTTGTTACAGCACAATCAGCTTTTTCAGTAGTTTCAGGATTTATTTGGGCCTGAAATTCATATGTGTTTGCAGGAAGTACATCTCGAACAATAGACTCAAGATTCCATTCACCAAGTTTACCGGTTGAGGTATTTCCACCCAGAAATCTATTTAATTCATTCATAGATGGCTTAAATTCAGATAAATCGTTCTCAATTTTATTAAGGTCGCTTGAAACTTCAGCTAATTTATTTTCAAGTAGCTCGCTACCATCTTTTTCAGAAGTTTGACTATTTTTTAATGTAATTAATATATAAAAAAGCATGCCAAAAATGCCAATGGTAAGAGCAAAACCAAAAATTATTAGATAATTAGTCATATTGTTAGTATAGAATGTCATTTATATTATGCACCAAGAAATTATAGAAAGATTTAATTCCTTGAAAGAAAAGCAAATATCTATTGATATTACTCGAGGAAAGCCAGACAAAGATCAACTAGACCTATCTAATGATCTTATTGATATATCTATTCCTACTTCATCAGATGATGGCGCAGATCTAAGGAACTATGGCGAGCCTTTTGGAATAATTGAAGCAAGAAGACTTGGTTCTGAACTCTTAAACGCTCCTATTGAGAATATTCTTGCGGGGGAACAATCAAGTCTTTTACTTACATATCAAACAGTTCTTTCAAATTTCCTTTTTGCAGAACCAATTCCTTGGAAAAATTTAAAAAATCCAAAATTTATATGCCCAGTACCAGGATTTGATAGACATTTTATGATGCTTGAGGATTTTGGGATTGAAGCGGTACCGATTCCTTTAACTGATGATGGTATAGATTTAAATGCGTTTGAAGATGTACTAAAAACTGGAGATGATTATGTAGGAATATTATGTGTTCCAAAACATTCAAATCCATCTGGAGAAATTTATTCAGATGAGAATTTAAAAAAGATGTTTGAAATAGGATCGCAATATTCAAATAAATTTTTGTTTCTTTTTGATCATGCATATTTGATTCATGACTTTTTACCAACTCCAGAACAAAAACCTTTATGGCAAGTTGTTGAGGAGTCTAATGTGCAAGATCAAACCGTAGTTACAACCTCTTTTTCAAAAGTTACTTTTGGTGGAGGTGGGATCTCTTTTATGGCTACTTCAGGACACTCATTAGATTTGATTAAAAAGGTAAGAACAACAATGATTATCTGTCCTGATAAATTAAATCAAAAAAGACATGTTGAGTTTTTCAAGAATGTTAAAAATATCAAGTCCCATATGAAAAAACATGCTGAATTAGTGAGACCAAAGTTTGAGTTAGCATATGACTATTTAAAAAAACTTCCGGAGGAATGTGGTTCATTTTCTAAACCAACCGGGGGATACTTTATTACATATTCCACTTCAAAACCTATCGCATCCAAGGTTGTAAAATTATGTAAAGATCTTGGCGTATTAATAACTCCTGCTGGCTCTACTTTTCCTAAAAATTATGATCCTAATGATAGCGTTATTAGGTTAGCTCCTACATATGTAAGTAAAGAAGAGCTAGCTGATGCTATGAATGTTTTTATAACCTCTGTAGAAGTTGCTCATTTTGAAATTAGTGTTTAGTTTGTTGCTAAATTATGCGGAATATAAGAATTTCCATCAAAGTGTGAAAAAATTTTCTTAATATCAGGATGATTTGCAGGACCACTTTCAACATCATTAATTAAATTTTGCTCTGAGACATAAGCGATATAAAATATTTCTTCATTTTCTGCAAAAACATGATAAAAGGGTTGGTCTTTTTTTGGTCTGAAGTCCTTTGGAATCGAGTTATACCATTCTTCGGTGTTATTAAAAGAAGGATCTAAATCAAAAATAACACCACGAAAATTAAGAAATTTATGTTTTACAACATTTCCAATTGAAAACTTTGCTTCTACTAATTCTTGCATTATATTTATAACTTAAACCATTATTAGGAAAAAGTCATGGATGAAAATTTTATAGTAGTAACCACATATGATATCGACGGTGCTGAGATTGAAAAACATATTGGTCTTGTTCAAGGAAGTACTGTAAGAGCGAGAAATGTTGGCTCAGACTTTCTAGCAAATCTTAAAAACATAGTTGGAGGAGAGCTTGTTGGCTATTCTAAACTTTTACAGACTTCAAGAGAGCAGGCATATGCAAGAATGATAGAAGATGCAAAATCCAAAGGTGCCAATGCAGTACTAGGATTTAGATTCCAAACATCAACTGTAGCTAGTGGAGCAGCAGAAATTTTAGCTTACGGAACTGGTGTCAAAATTAAATAGGAAGAAATATGAATAAAACAGAAAAAGTTGCTTTAAGAGAAGCAGTTATTGTAGTACTAATGGGCGCTGTAATTAATTTTCCATTACAAACATATCTTTTATGGCTAACAATTGATAATTGGCAATGGGCAGATCCTATAAAAATATCAATTTTCGTTCAGTTAATTATTACCGTTGTAGCTTTAATAAGGGTTTATGCAATAAGAATGAGGTTTCAAAGAGGAAAATTTTAATTATCTTCTTTTTCTTTTTTACCTTTCTTTTTTTCAGACATCATTCTCATTTTCATTCTATGATTAATCATGTCCTTGCACCAAACATCATAAATAGTTGAATAGTTAGCCGCCATATCTGCCAAAATACTAACCTCAAGCCATTTTTCTTCGTTCTCAGGATTGAGTTCAATTTCTTTCCAAACCGAGTCGCCTAAAGAGAGTAATCCAAAGACTCCATCTTTCATTTCTTTGCATTCTTTAAAATCCATAAGATAGTTTGGATTGTTCATAAACTTATCCTTCATAGTTTCTTTCTTGTCTTTATGATCGTCTGCGACAAGCATAAAACAAAGAAAAAAACTTAATATAATTGTAAAATTCTTCATAATAATCACCTTATATTTGTTGACATATATTAGATTACATTTTTTTTCCAAAAGTTCCAAAAATATCTTTACTTTTAATTTTAAGTATTCATAATACGCGCCAATATTCATACTAATAAGCATATTCTGAGTGTTTATTAGTATGAATATGCTTGATTTAATTCAATTATTGAGTGTTTTTTTCGGTACTTTGATAGCCGCGCCTCTTGTTGTTTCAAAAAAAGCCAAAAAAAGAATGGTAGGGCTTTCTGCTGTAATTGCTGGGAGTTTTTTCGCAATAATTGTCCAACTATATCTGGGTTTATACTATTTTGTATTTGCAAATGCATTTTGGCTTCTTAATGCATGTAATGGCATAAAGAAAATAATTAAAACTAAAAACAAGAGGATTAAAAATTTTTGAAATATTTATAATCTATATAGTGAATACCTTCTTCAACTGAATCCATTTTGGAAATGATTGCTTTAGCCACTTTTTTTGCCTCTACATTTCTAAATTTTTGTAATGGCCCAATCATTAAGAGGCCAAATAAGTTTGTTATTTGTTCAAATACTTTTACATTCATAGGAATATATTCTCCAGCACGTTTTCCTAACAAATGACTTGGATGAGCAATAATAATTTTTTTATATCCAACTAATTTAATTTCCTGCTCAACATCACCTTTAACTTTTAAGTAAGTATTAAAAGATTTAGAATTTGCTCCAATTGCAGATATCAAACCAATTGAACTAGCTCCACATTTTTTAGCAAATTCAGCAACTTTTTTAATGTAGTTATAATCTACATTTACAAAACTTTTTCTATTATTTTTTTTAATATAAACAAGCTCAGAAAGGCTTAACTTATGGCCAATTGCGACATAAATTTCATCGATATTGAGATTTGTATCCAAAGAATTAATGTCCTCAAAATCAACAACTATTTGATTAACATTATTTTCACATAGAAGCTTTTTTCTGCTGAGTAAAATTAACTCATTGTTGGTTGTTTTTAAGTTTTCAAGTATTTCCCCACCAACTAAACCAGAAGCTCCAACAATTAAAATTTTTTTACTCATGTAATTGTTTAATGGTTTCATCAACAAGCTGATCTATGGTTTTTGATCCATCCAAGATTATCTCGCAGTATTTTTGATACATAGGCTCTCTTTCAGAATAGATCTCAGGAATTGACATTCCTTCTGGCACAGCAAGACCTCTTTTTTGACCATTGTCAATTCTTTGCATAATTATCTCAAGAGGAGTATTTATGTATATGACTTTAGAAAACTTTTTAAGATGTTCCATTGATTTTGCTGAATAGACAGCACTTCCTCCTGTAGAGATGATTCTATTAGATGAGGTTAGACTAAGTATTACTTTCTCCTCTTCATCTCTTACAAACTTGTAATCATATTTATTTTTGATTTCTTCAAGTGTGGCCTCATGTTTTTGCTCAATAAGCAAATCGGTATCAACAAAGCTGACGCCTATTTTATTAGCAACAGCTTTTCCGATTGTAGATTTACCACAAGCCGCCATACCAATGAAACTAATGTTAATCATTTTTTGCAAATTCCTCAGTTGCCCTAATAAGTTCATGAGTAATTTCTTTTTCAAATGCGCTATGTCCTGAGGAGGGCGCAACTATTAATTCTGCTTCAGGCCAATTTTTTTTAAGTTCCCATGCTGTTTCCATTGGGCAGACAATATCATATCTACCTTGAACTATTTTTGCAGGTATATGACGAATTTTATCAATCGACTCTGATGCAATTAATTGATCTTCAGTATTAAGAAAACCTTTGTTAACAAAATAATGATTTTCAATAAGGGCAAAGGCTAAAGCAAATTTAGACTCAGAATATGATGAAACCATATCAGCTTTATGACTAAGTGTACTTACAGATCCTTCCCATTTAGACCATGCCACAGCCGCCTCCATTTTTTTTTCGTCATCATCACCAGTAAAAATTTTGTAGTAAGCATCCATTAAATTATGTCTATTTTCTTGCTTAATTGGTTTTAAGAATCCCTCCCAAGCCTCAGGAAATATTCTGCTAGCACCATCTTGATAAAACCATTTTAATTCCTTATCTCTTAACATAAATATTCCTCTTAGAACTAGTTCTGAAACTGAATTAGGATATGTTTGAGCATAAGCTAATGAGAGTGTGCTCCCCCAAGAACCCCCAAAAACAAGCCATTTTTTGATCTTGAGCTTTTCTTTTAGCTTCTCAATATCCTCAACGAGATCCCAAGTCGTATTGTTTTTTAGACATGCATGAGGCTGGCTTCTTCCACAACCTCGCTGATCTAATACCACAATTCTAAATAATTCTGGATTAAAAAATCCTCTTACTTTTGTACTACCACCGCCACCTGGACCTCCATGAAGAAAAACAGCAGGCTTCCCATTTGGATTCCCACACTCCTCATAGTAAATCTTGTGTTCATCAACCTCTAAGTATCCTGTTGAATAAGGCTCAATATTTTCAAAAAGCGTATTTACCTGACTCACGATGCAAGCATTTTTTCAGTCACATCCCATAATTTTGATGCCTCTTCAGTATCAACAGCCCAATCGGCAACACCAAAATATCTCTGAAGTGAATCATCTACTTCATTCTTTCTTTTTGCAATATCACAGTCTTCACAAAATACCCCACCTATTCCATTTAGACTTGGACTGGTTGCACACCAAAGAGTAGTTGATGCACCTTGACTAGTCGATTTAAAGAAATTTTTTGCCATCTCTGAAGGTGATCCATTCTCGTCCATCCAACCCAGAGCCACCATTTCTTCTTTTTGAAGGTGCCGTTGTAGAGGTGTAAGAATGCCACCTGGATGTACGGAAAACCCTGAAACACCTTTATCTATCATTCTTCTATGAAATTCGATAGCAATTAATGAAGATGCTGTTTTAGATTGACCGTATGCCATCCACTTATCGTAAGGATTATCTTGAAAGTGAATATCATCCCAAAGCATTCCTGTAAGTGAATGGGCTGAAGACGAAAGGCTGACAAATCTTGCACCATCATTCTCTGCCATTGTGTTCATTAATTCTTTTGTAAGCAAGAAATGCCCAATATGATTAACAGCAAATTGACTCTCCCATTCATTTCCTATTCTAGTCTCGGGACAGGCCATAATTCCTGCATTGTTAATTAGTAGGTCTAATTTATTAAACTTTTCTTTAAAACCATCAGTAAAGTTTTTAACCGAATTTAAATTGCCAAGATCCATTTCAATAATATCTTCTTTAGATACTATACCTTGTAGATTCTTTGTAGCAATTTCTTCTCTTTTAGCTGGAATAATTACTTTCGCACCAGCATTAATAAGTTCTCTAGTGGCCTCAAGTCCAATTCCTGAGTAACCACCTGTAACAATGGCTACTTTGTTACTAAGATCAACTCCTTTTATTATTTCATCAGCATTTGTTTTAGCATGAAATCCAGATTTTATTGGCTTTTGTTGTTTTGATATCATGTGTGTATTGTAACCTTCTTAAGATACTTAATGATTAGAATATTTTTAAAATGGTGCCCAGAGGTGGGATCGAACCACCGACACAAGGATTTTCAGTTTTTATTGAAACCGAGCAAGGTGATAAATTTAAACAGTCCTGCTCGTATTTAAATTTACTAAATTGATTAAATATATATTAATAAATTTTATACTTAAACTTACATTTCTTTTTATATAAGATTTGTTCATGAAAAAAATTTATATCTCTTTTGTTTTAATTTTTAATACTTTTATTAGCGCGGACGAAATTTCTGTTGATGAGATGGTAAACTTCATTGTTCAAGAACAATTCCTCTCACAACAAGAAGATACAATGAAAAATACTATGTACACCATGATGGAATCAATGGGTTTAAATGTTAAAAGCAAAGCAATGAGTGATTTCTTAGATCCTCTTATAAATGAATATTTAAACAACGTTGAGAAAAAAGTTCCTGCTCTGTATAAAGATATTTATTCTGATGATGAAATATTAGCACTTTATAATTTTATGAAAACCAAGGAGGGAATCTCTATAACCAACAAACAATCTCTTATGATTGAGAAGTCTATGCTAATGGTCAGCGAAGATGTAGTTAAATTGAGTGAAAACGTAGGAATTGCACTTCAAGAAAATCCTGAATTAGTTCAGTCTTTAATTAAGTAATAGTCATTTTTAAACACTTCTTCTTTTCAAAAGACAAATTCTAATAAATTTTTAAATTAAAAATTTTATATTAATGTACACGTTTGTAGGTGTGCACGAATGTGCACAAATATTTCTAACAGTTTAATACTGCTGAAATCGTCTGAAAGTGTTGATTTTAATGGGTTTGAGTGGTGCCCAGAGGTGGGATCGAACCACCGACACAAGGATTTTCAGTCCTTTGCTCTACCAACTGAGCTATCTGGGCTTAAATTGAACTTTGGATTATAGGCAAGTTTACTACCGTTGTCATTATGTCTTATTAGTTAAGCACGAACCCTTTCATTGCCAGGATCATAAAGAGATCCTTTGCCAACTATTTGAACAGTCATAGGATATAAACCATCACCATCTTCATTAAAGTACTCGATTAAGAGTGACTTGCCTTGAACAGCAATTTCTTTTGGTAAATAACCCATAACCACAAATTTCTTAAGAGATGGACAATAAGACATACCAGTAGTGTATGATCTTCTCCCCTTGCTATCTATTGGTACCTCACCAGTTGCAGGATCAATAATTGGTGAAATGCCAACAGGATATCTTGTTTTTCCAGACACATTAAGATCATCTAATGTCATGGTACATAATATTGCACAGGGATCTTCTTCTCTCTGAGACAGATGTGCTGCTTTACCATGAAAATCAGCTTCTTTTACTAATGGTCTCTGAATTGCTGCCTCAATAGCTGTATATTCTGTCTCAAGGTCTGCACCTTGAAGTCTAAAGCTTTTTTCGAGACGTCTACTATTTGCATATGTTTCAATTCCAACAGGCACAACCCCAACTTCTAACAAGGAATCGTACAAAGCTAAACCATCATCTTTATTATTATTAAAATAAATTTCCCATCCACTTTCACCAACATAGGAAATTCTGGCTGCCCATACATCAACTTTTTTTCCGCTTGACAGATTTAAGGTAAGGTTCTTTGCTGTTACAAACGGAAAGTTCTTAATATCAATTTCGTTAGGATCTATAAAATTACCCAGGGCTTCAACTGCTTTAGGCCCCCACAAACCTAATGTTGCTATGTCATGAGTTCTAATATTTATATCCGCATTTAATCCACTATCATCTCTGTAATTACGTAAGGTTACCCAGTCACGATTCCCGTCAGCACCGCCAGTTACAACTCTATAACTGTCATTGCCAAGGCGAGAGATTGTAAGGTCTGCATGGACTCCACCGTCTTCATCTAAAAAGTTAGTATAAATAACTTTGCCTTCAGGAGTATTGCCGCCAACTTTTGCAACGGATAGGTACTCTAACATTCTCTCGGCATCTGGACCTTTAATGTCCATGATAGGAAAGTGAGATAAATTTATCATGCCGACTGAATCACTCATGGCAAGATGTTCAGCATTAGCAACGTCATATGGAACATGACGAGTATCCCATTCATTTTCTCTTGATGGAACTTCTTTAATATATTTATCAAGTTTTTCTCTATTGCTTATGTAAGCAAGTGCTCTTTCCCAACCTGCAACTTCATTTTCAAAATGACCTCCAAGTTCTTTTTCTCTTTCATAAAAAGGACTCACAAACATTTCTCTTTGAGTAATATATGGTTCTCTAGGATGCACAGCAGGAGTATAAATAGTTTGAGAATTTTCAAATGCTCTTGTTTTTACATATTCCTTTTCTTTTTGATGTGGGTAGAATCTTGATATATCGAAAGAATGCATATCTACTTGAGTTTTACCATTGACCATTGCCTCTGCGCAAAGTCTGGCACAACCTGGCCCATCTTTTACCCAAACAGCTTCACATAACCAAAATCCTCTAACCTCTGGACTTTCACCAATCAAAGAGCCTGCATCTGCTGTTACAGATAACAGTCCATTAAATGAACTTTTTTCATCCCAACCCAACTCACTAAGTATAGGTGTTGTTTCAAAAGCTTTTTCAAGAGGTTCAGCAATTTCTTCAAGTTCCAAATATCTCATAGAATCTGACAACATTGTTTTATCCGGATTTCCAATATCTTCAGGATCAACTAATCTAGGATTTTTATCTTCATAATATCCCCATTCGAGCATGCCGCCATGAAATTTTCCTGTATCTCTAACATAGGCTGAGTTACCTTGATCTCTGAGAAGAGGGTAGACTAGCATTTCTTCAGTATCTTGAATTTCTTCATATGGTCCAAAAAATAATAGTGGGTGTTCAACTGGCATCAAAGGAACACCTACACCTGCCTTATCACCCATTAAAGGCCCCCAAATTCCTGAAGCAATAACAACTTTATTAGTTTTAATTGTTCCTTTATCAGTCTTAACCCCAACAATTTTGCCGTCTTTTATTTCAAAGTCTGTTGCAGGAGTATTCGTGAAGGTTTTCAGTGCCCCTTTTTCTTTAGCACTTTCAACGGCGAAGTTAACAACTTCCTGTGATCGTGGGACCACCAATCCAGCATCTGGATCCCACATGGCACCTATCATTGACTCTTCCTCTAGTAATGGAAATTTTTCAACGGCTTCAGCTGCAGATATTAAGCTTACATTTGTACCAAATGCCTTACCTGATGCAACTTTTCTTTTTAATTCTTCCCAGCGCTCATCGTCACCAACACGACAAATTTCTAATCCACCTTTTTTTAGAAAAAATCCATTATCTTCATAAAACTTTCTACTGAATGCAGTAGTCCAACAACCCAACTTATCGTGAGTAGTGTTATAAACAAAATCGGATGCATGTGCTGTTGATGCAATATCAGATGGAATTATCGTTGATTTTTCCAAACCAACAATATTTTTTTGTCCAAGCTCAGTGAGCCAATATGCCAACATAGACCCAACTATGCCTCCTACACCTACGATAACGACTTCAGCTTCGGATGGAAATTTTGAATTTGAATTATCAGTCATAGAATTTTCCCAATGGATATTTAAGAAAATTAAACTCTATTTTATTTAGTTTGTAAATCAAAAAATTTTAGGATTTTTGAAGGTAAAAATTGCTAATCAAGTGCCTTAAATCCTGCAGCACTTTCATAGTCTTCATTGTTAAAAAATTTATCCATCTGATCTTGAAGCCATCTTCTATTTTCAGGATCCGACATATCTAAATGTTTTTCATTTATAAGAGTTGTTTGATGAGATTTCCACATTTCCCATGCTTCTTCTGAAATAGAATTCATTAGTTCAATTCCTTTTGGACCGGGCATAGGAGGATTATTTAAAGCAGGCAATTCTTTATTAAGCTTTTTGCAAAATATTTTATTAGACATAAGTATCTATTATAGTCTTTATAGGCTTTGGCAGACCAAAATCATTAATTTCAGATTTCTTTATCCATTGATGTTCTAGGTTTGTTTCAATTTTAAAAGGTTTATCGTATTCAAAAATTTCAACAGTAATATCTAAATCTATATGGGATAGCGCATGATTGAGGTGACGAGTTTCAACTTTCTTTGGATCTTTAAAAATACTTTTACTTTTTAGAAGTTGATTGTCATAGGGCGTCCATAAACTTTCCCAAAAACTCTGGTCATTTTTTTTAAATAAAAGGAAGGATTGATTTGAGTGAGCTAACGTAAAATTAATTCTTTTGATAGATTTTTGTTTTTTGACCTTCTTAACAGTTTTGAAGTCTTTAAAAGCGCTTTTACAAGAAATGTTTAAAGGACAAATTAAACATTGTGGAGATCTTAAATGGCATATTGTTGCGCCTAAGTCCATGATTCCTTGAGTATATTCAAAGATATTTTCTGAGGGAGTTAATGTTTCAGATAATTCCCATAGAGACTTAATCGCATTTTTTTGTTCAATATCTATATTTTCGTATCTTGAGATAACTCTTTTAACATTTGCATCAAGTATGGGATATGATTTGTTGTATGCAATTGACATAATTGCTCCTGCAGTCGATCTCCCAATACCTGGCAAAAGAATTAATTCCTCAAATTTTTTTGGAAATCTATTCTTAAATTCTTTTTTTATTATTTCTTTAGTTTTAAAAATATTTTTCGCTCTTCTATAAAAACCCAAACCTGTCCAAAGAGCTAGAATTTCATCTTCTGAAGCTTTTGATATCGATTTTAAGTTTGGAAATTTTTTTATAAAAGCATTAAAAAAAGGTATGACTGTTTTGACTTGAGTTTGTTGGAGCATTATCTCAGATATCCAAACTTTGTATGGAGATATTCCTTTCCTCCAGGGCAAGTTATTTCTGCCAGAGGTCATATACCACTGCGGAATAACCTGAGAAAAATTTTTATTATTTTGTTTCAAATTATTCAATTAAATTCTTTTTAATTAATACTTTACCCTGATCATCAAAGATATATTGAATAGGGGCCCCAGTTGGTATTTCTAATTTAACAATTTCATCAGAAGATAATTTGTCCAAATGCATTATTAATGATCTAAGAGAATTTCCATGTGCAGCAACCAAAATATTTTTGCCTTGAAGTATTAATGGGTAAATCTCATTTAAATAATATGGTAAAACTCTCTCTCCAGTTTCTTTGAGTGATTCTCCCCCAGGCGGACCAACATCATAAGATCTTCTCCAAATTTGTACCTGTTCAGCACCCCATTTTTGCCTACATTCGTCTTTATTAAGACCTTGAAGGTCACCGTAGAATCTTTCATTGAGAGCTTTGTTTTCAATAGAATCTAGATCTTTTTGATTGATATTCTCTAGAATGATTGCTCCGGTGAGTTTGGCTCTATCTAAAACTGATGTAAATAAGTGATCAAATTCGATATCGAGATCGTTTATTAATAAGCCAGCATATTTTGCTTCATCAGTTCCTTTTTTTGTCAGTCCTGGATTTTCCCAACCAGTAAAAAGATTTTTTTCATTCCATTCGCTCTGACCGTGCCTAACTAAAATTAAACTTGTATTTTTCATTTATATTTTTTATTAATATCTCCCATTTTAATAGATAATATACATATGGAACTAATTAATTTTTTAATAGAACACTTTTATTTTTCAGCACCTCTTGTAATTATTCTTATACTATTTTTTATATCAAATTCTAAAAAAGGCGGAACAAAAATATCTTGCCAATCATTAATTAGTCTTTCAAACCAAGACCAAGCTTTAATTGTTGATCTCAGGAGTTCTGAAGCTTTTAATTCCGGTCATATAACAGCTTCAATTAATATTCCTGTAAATGATATTTCAAGAAGATCAAATGAAATTATTAACTCTACAAAATCTGTAGTGCTTGTATGTGAGATGGGCAGTTCGTCCTCCAATGCAGGAGAAACTTTAAAGAAAGAGGGACTAAAAGATATTTTTATATTAAGAGGGGGTATTAATGAATGGAAAATGAATAATCTTCCATTGGTCTAAATACCATGTTCCTTCATTTTCTTTGAAAGTGTATTTCTTCCCCATCCAAGAATTTGAGCTGCATCATTCTTTTTACCATTTGATCTTTCTAAAGCAGTCTTTATTAACATTTTCTCAATTTTAGTGATTGCTATTTCAGACAAACCTGAGTCAATATTCATTGATACGTTCTTTAGCCAATTCTGCATTCCGTCCTCCCATGAAGATGTTGGAATATCAGTAATTTCGAACTCTTTTATTTCAGTGGGCAGATCTTGAGATTTAACACTTTGTGAAGGTGACATCAACGTTAACCAATAACAAACATTTTCTAATTGTCTAACGTTTCCTGGCCAATCGTATTTATTCATTAAATTCATTGCTTCATCAGAAATTACTCTTAGGTCTTCATCAAGAGAATCAGCATAATTTTTCAAAAAATACTTTGAGAGATCACTGATATCATCTTTTCTATCTCTTAGAGGAGGTACTTCTATTTTTATGACGTTAAGCCTATAAAAAAGGTCTTCTCTAAAATTTTTTTGAGAGACTAAATTATTTAGATTTTGGTGGGTTGCTGCAATAATTCTCACATCTACCTTAATAGGCTTATCGCCTCCAACTCTATAGAATTCTTTATTAGATAAAACTCTCAACAGTCTTGTTTGTGAGTCAAGAGGCATATCTCCAATTTCATCAAGAAAAAGTGTTCCTCCATTTGCTTGTTCAAATCTTCCAATTCTTTTATCAACTGCTCCAGTAAATGAACCTTTTTCATGTCCAAAAAGCTCTGACTCGACAAGTTCTTTTGGTATATCTGCCATGTTAAGAGCAATAAATGGCATATCATGCCTTGGACTATTTTTGTGAAGTGACTTAGCAATTAATTCTTTGCCGGTACCAGATTCACCTTGTATTAAAACTGTTGCGATTGTATTAGAAAGTTTTCCTATAGCTCTAAAAACATTTTGCATGGCTTGAGATTCACCGATAATGTCTAGTTTGGTATCTTGTTTTAACCCCTTAGTTTTTGGCTTTTCTTCAAGAGCTCTCTCAACTATTTTTATTGCATCTTCAAGATCAAAAGGTTTAGGCATATATTCAAAAGCTCCTCCGCCAAATGATTCAACCGCAGCTTGCATATCAGCGAATGCAGTCATAACAATTACTGGAAGGTCTTCGTAATTATTAGTTATATGTTTTAAGAGGTCGTAGCCAAGCATTCCAGGCATCTGGACATCAGTTATTATTAAATCAGGTTCAGAGTTCTCAAGCTCAGAAACTAAATCATCACCACTTGAAAAGCTTTTTGTTTTAAAGCCAGCAGAAGAAAGACTCTCTTCAAGAACTAATCTGATGGCTTCATCATCATCAGCGATCCAAATATTATGCAATTTTTGCCTCCTTATCTTCAATTTTAATTGGGATTTGTATTGCAAAAATTGTTTCTCCAGGATTTGATTTAAAAATGATGCCACCACCATGAATTCTTATAATATCTTGCGCTATCGTTAAACCTAAACCCGATCCATTTTCTTTTACAGAAACCATTGGAAAGAAAACTTGATCATGGAGTTCTTGAGGAATTCCAGGACCATTATCAATAATTTCAATAGAACAAACTGTTTGATGCACTACACCATTAATCGGCTTTCCATATTCAATTCTAGACTTAATGGTGATATTAGGATCTTCAGTATTTTCTATTGCCTGTTGAGCATTTTTAACTATATTTAAAATAGCTTGAACAAATAAGTTTTCATCTCCATTAATCTCAGGAATGCTAGGATCATAATCTCTAATAAGATTGATTTTATTTTCCTTATCCGCCTCTGCAAGAGCATAAACTTTTTCTAAGGCAGAATGAATGTTAAACAAGCTAAGATTTGGTTTTGAGGGAGGAGTTAATATCTTTGTAACAATGGAATTCAATCTATCAGTTTCATTAATAATTATTTTTAAGAATTTTTCTGAGTAATCATCTTTTAATTTTTTGCTTAATATTTGAGCACTTCCTCTTATGCCTGATAATGGATTTTTTACTTCATGAGCCAGAGTTCTTGCTAAATTTGCAGCAATTTTTTGTGTAGAAAATGTTTTTGTTGAGTCAATTATTTTATTAAGATTATCAACGCATAATATTTCAAGAATCAAACACTCATTTTCATTATTCCAAGATACAGTTAAATCAATTGTTCTTTTAGTATCTGCAGCAGTTATTACTTCAAAGTCTCTTTTAGTTTTAGCACCATTTTTCTCAATTGTTTTTTTTAAGAGATTTATCAATGCTCCATTAGTTTCTTCTGAGAACTGGTCTTTTATTGTATTTTTTTCTTTTTTTGAGTTTAAAATCCAGCCTTTGTTAAGAGCAGCGTCATTTAACCAAACAATAGACAGATCCCTATCTAAAATAATAATTTCAGTCTCAAGTTGATTTAAGAAAGATAGCTTTTCAGTATTCATTTTCATTTCAAAAATTTCTGCTCTATTTAAAAAATAGAGCAGAAATGGATAATCAAAATTATTTTGTGAGAGTTCCCACTATGTGAGATAGGATTTTATATGGATCAGCATTTGAAGCAGGTCTTCTATCTTCAAGATATCCGTTCCAGCCATTCTCAACCGTGGCAACAGGTATCCTTATACTGGCACCTCTGTCACTCACACCATATGAAAATTTTTCAATGCTTTGAGTTTCATGTAATCCAGTAAGTCTCATATCATTATCAGAACCATAAGAGGCAATCCCCTCTTCATGAACCTCACCAAGCTTGTCGCAGACTGATGAGTAGAGTTCTTCACTTCCACCTGTTCTCATTGCTTCATTTGAGAAGTTTGTATGCATACCTGATCCATTCCAATCACCAGTTTTTGGCTTTGGGTGGATGTTTACACCAACACCAAATTCTTCAGCAATCTTATACAACATGTATCGGCTTACCCAAAGATCATCGGCAGCTTTGATACCTTTACCAAAACATTGATATTCCCATTGACCTATCGCAACTTCAGCATTAGTTCCGGTTAATTCTATTCCTAGATCTAAGCAAGCCATTAGGTGAGCATCAGAAACCTCTCTTCCAGAAACATTTCCAGCTCCAACCGCACAATAGTATGGACCTTGAGGACCAGGCTCTCCATTTTCCCATCCCAATGGTTCACCAGTTTCAGGATCAGTAAAAAAGTATTCCTGTTCAAATCCAAACCACCATTCATCTGTGACAACTTCAGCTGCAGCTGCTCTAAAATTTGATGGATGAGTAGTGTGATCAGCTGCTTGAACTTGTGTCATAACAAGATCATGCCCATTTGGATTTTCATATGTTTGAACTGGTAATAGTAGACAGTCTGAACTTCCTCCCTCTGCTTGTTGAGTTGAAGATCCATCAAATGACCATTCAGGTGGTGTTTCATCCCTAGTCGCTTTAACTTTACTTCTCATCGATGGCTCAGGTTGATAACCATCAAGCCAAATATATTCGTATGTTTTCATTTATTTCTCCTACAAATGTAAAATTTTAATTTTGATTAAATATACTATTAGTACATTAAATTGATATATTTGCACTAATATAGATATTATTATGCATTAATTCTGTGCAAAAGGAAGTTTTTTGTTCAATTTCAGTTCAATTAATTAAATCTCTATAAATCTGACAATTTTTTCTAGTTTATTTGTAATGGATTCGTATGAATGGCTTCCACCATATGTTATGTCTATATTTGAGCCTAAAAAGTATTTAGCAGCCTCAACATAATTAAGAACTTCATCGCCTGATTCCAGAAAGACTAAAGTATTTTTTTGATTATTAAATTTTTTAGTTACTAGAGATCTTAAAAATTTTATATCATCTTTGGTAACAATAAATTTTTCTCCAGTCGAATAATTTTCATTTTCACCAAGGTATTCCTCAAAACCTTTTAATGGAGGAATAGCTGGATTAATTAAGATCACTTTTGATTTATTAATGCTTCCAAAAAAATTTGCATAGTATCCACCCAAAGAACTTCCCATGAATACAAAATCTTTTTCATTCTCGTCAATGAGCTTAGTTATCTGATTATTTGCTTCTTTAAAATTATTGCTAAGATTTGGAGTAAATATTTTTAATTTTTTAGAAATTTTTGATATGTAACTCTTAATAATTTTTGCTTTATCTGAATCTGAAGAAGAGGCAAATCCATGAAAATATAAAATTGTTTTTACCATTAAATTTTAAATTGAGGATTTATTCCATTTGCAAAAATGTTCTCCAGCCATTCAGTTAAGAATCTATTTTGTTGTATTTTTTCGTCACGTGATTGCATTTTAAGAACTTTCATAAAATATGGAACTGCTCTCTCTCCCTGAAAAGATATAACTTCAGCTAATTTAGCATCTAAAGAAATTTGTATTCTGATAATGAGACTTTCCATCTTTTTTAATTTAATTTTCTGTTTAGCTTCAATTATTAATGTATGTTTTGTTCTATGAATTACGCTAAAGGATATTGGATTAGATGAAGAGTCAGGATTAATCGTTTCAAACAAATATTTATTTAAAGAAAAATTATTTAGGATTTTCTTTAACCTTAAAAAGTTAGCTTCACATACAGCCAACTGATGACTTGTTTTTGGTAGAGATTTAATCATTCTTAAATTTTATATTCTTTATTAAAAGGTGTATATCTCTCACATGCTTTGAGATATCTATTAATTTCAACTTCTTCTTTCTCACAAAATTCAATTATTGCATTTCTAAAATCATTTTCTTTTATGTAGTGGAATGAGCTAGTCCTTTTCGGCTCAAATCCTCTTCTTATTTTATGTTCACCTTGAACACCCGGATCAAAGTATTTTATTTTTTTATTAATACAAAATTCTATACCTTGATAAAAACAGGTTTCAAAATGAAGTGAGTCAATGTTGAAGGAAGATCCCCAATGCCGTCCATATAGGGTGTCATTGCCAATGAAACACAATGATCCAGCTATTTTTTTATCATTATGCACTGCAAAAAAAATAACGGGCTTAAGGGCTTTTTTGAATTTATGAATTTCTTTAAAGAAATCGATATTTAGATAGGGTCTTTGTAATCTTTCTTCATATGTATTTCTATAAAATTTGAAAAACTCCTCCCAGTCTTCAAGTGTCAAAGAATCACTTTCTTTTATTTGGAAAGAAATATTTAAGTCAGATATTTTTTTTCTTTCGTTCTTAATATTTTTTCTTTGTCTTGATTTAAAAATATTTAGGTAGTCATTAAATGTCTCATATTCTTTATTTTTCCATATAAATTTATATCCAAAACGTTCTATAAGTTTATTTTCAAGAAATAATTCTTTTAAATCTGCATCCGGGTAGAGGATATGCCAAGATTCAATATTTTTTTCTTCCATAAATTCAATTATTTTCTCAACATATTCATTTGCATCTGATTCGGTGATAATTTTTCTAGTCTCACATGGGGTAAAAGGTATAGCAGTAAGCAATTTAGGATAATAATTTCTTCCCGCTCTATTTAAAGCATATGACCATGAGTGATCAAAAACGAACTCACCATGACTATTATTTTTTATATACATTGGCATGAAACCACTTAAAAGATTTTCATTTGATTTCACTAGATGTTTGGGAGTCCAGCCCAAGTCTCTTCCAACACACCCTGAATTTTCAAGTGCCTTTAAAAAAGAATGTTGGATAAAAGGAGCATCATTCTTTCGTATTAACTTACTAAACTGAGCTTCATCTATTGAATCAAAATTATCAACAAAATTTAAATTAGTACTCATCTAACCCAAGTAAATTATTTCAAATGTAAAACTAGCAACAGCGACAATACCAACCCAATTATTAATTTTAAATGCTTCAATATATTTCTCTTCTTTGATAATTTTTGATTGATGAAAAAAAAGATATATGAGTATGAAAAAGAACAAGAAAAAAAGGTATGAAAAACTATTAATCAATCCTACAGTTAAAAGACACATGTAAAAGAATATATGAAGTATTTTCGAATATATTATTGAATTATTGCCCCATAAAATTGCTGTAGAATTTACTCCTATCTGTTCGTCATCATTTTTATCTTCCATAGCGTAATAGGTATCAAAACTTATTATCCATGCAATTATTCCAGAATATAAAATCGCTAGTGACATAGAGAAGATATTCGATTCTAGTGAATAAGCAATAATTGAACCAGATCCAAATGTAATTCCAAGAATAAACTGAGGTGCAACAAAGAATCTTTTGGTAAGAGGGTACAAAATTATTAAAAAAGCAAAAAATGTAGAGATCTTTATAGTAAGAGAATTTGTTTCAAATAAAAGCAATAATGACATAATGCTTAAGGCTAGAAAAAATAACCAAGCTTCAGTTAAAGAAATTGAACCTAATGCAAGTGGCCTGTTTAAAGTTCTTTTTACAAGTTTATCTATCTTATAGTCACTAATATCATTAATAACACATCCACAAGATCGGACTAAGATAGAGCCAAAGACCACGATTAAAAAGTTTTTAAACTCAAGCTCTGAATTTATTCCTGCTAACACATACCCTAATAAAGATGGCCAAAGCAAAAGATATATACCTATCGGCTTATCAAGTCTTGCGATCTCTACAAAAGAGTAAATTTTATTTATCATTCTTCTATTAAAAAAATTTCCATGACTGAAAAGGGAAGGTTCTTAACTAAGTACTTTGTTTTTCTGCCCCAAAATATGCTAATTTCATCTGAGAAAGTAGAATAAATGACTTCAATCTTTTTAAATATATTTTTTTCAAATAAGATGTCTCCCAAAGGTTTATTTCCTAGACTTCCTAGCTTAGAAAATCCATTTTCAATGGTATTAACGGGTATAAGTGATTTAGCGTAAACTTTAGGAATTTTATTGCCTAATAAGATAACCTCTCTTACCTTTATATCTCCAATTTCATTATCTAAATATTTTTTATCCATTTCATCAACTTTATCAATTTTGTCACGTATTAAAATTAACTCGAAGTCTTCATTTATAGAAATCCTTTTTGTAATTGGACCATTTTCAGTTAGCCAAGACTTCACAGAGTCACTTTTGACTTTATTCAACATTTCTTTATAAGTTATCCAAGAAGATTTTTGCTTTAGCTTCATTAATTTAATGGTTAAATCTGATATTATAGCCTCCTTGTTATAAACGAAATAACTTAATTTTTAGCACTTTATGAAATATAAAAAATGGGAATGTATTGTCTGCGGACTAATATATGATGAAGAATTAGGTTGGCCTGATGATGGAATTGAGCCAGGAACTGCATGGGAAGATGTTCCCGAAGATTGGTTGTGTCCAGAGTGTGGTGTCGGTAAAGAAGATTTTGATATGATAGAGATATCATGAGTCAATTAGACCCTCCAAAAAATCTAACAAGAAATGTTTTGGTGGGCATGTTCTCAGGCGTGCTTTTAGCTTCTATCTTCTTTTATTTTCAAGATTCAATTTCACAATCGGTTTTTCTTGGCATAGAAAAATATCTTTTTAACTTAGGCGGACAAATTTTCAAGAACCTCCTCTTGTTAATAGTAGTTCCTCTGGTTTTCTTTTCTCTAGTTTCTGGAATTTCTTCTTTATCAAATATGGTTAAGCTTGGATCAATAGCTTCAAAAACAGTGTTGCTTTATTTATTAACTACCGCTTTTGCTGTTGTGATAGCAATATTTTTTGGATGGGTTTTTAACATTTCTGGATATGAAGGTGAAGTCACATCATTTAACGCACCCTCAGGCGAAGCCAGTTTATATGATACTGTTTTAAAAGTTTTTCCTAATAATATTTTTGGAGCTTTTGTTGAAAATAATATGTTGGGAATTGTTTTCATAAGTATTTTGTTTGGCATCGCTCTAAATCTTACAGACAATCTTACTGATAATCTTTCTAAGAATTTTGAAAGATTAAATATAGTTTTTATGAAGATAGTTTTAATAGTCATGAGTTTTGCGCCTATTGGTGTTTTTTGTTTGATGGGTAGTTATGTGATGGATAAAGGGTTAAATATTTTTGGAGATTTAATTCAATACGTCTTGATACTAATTTTTGTTTTACTGTTTCATTTATTTTTTACATATTCATTAGTATTAAAAATATTTGCTAATTTAAATCCAATTATTTTCTTTAAAAAAATGAGAAATGTTGCTTTATTTGCGTTTACAACATCATCAAGCGCAGCAACTATTCCAGTAACTCTTAAGACGGTAACTGATGAACTAGGTGTTAAAAAGGATGTTTCCTCATTTGTAATTCCTGTTGGAGCCACGATAAACATGGATGGCACTGCAATTATGCAGGGCTTGGCAACTATGTTTATCGCAAGCACTGTTGGTGTAGATCTATCCATGATTGAATATATCCAAATAGTTCTCCTCGCAATGGTGGCTTCTATTGGAGCAGCTGCTGTCCCATCTGCTGGAACTATTACATTAGCTCTTATTTTGAGCTCATTAGGGCTTCCACTTGATGCAATTGGATTAATCTTGGCGGTTGATAGAATTCTAGACATGATAAGAACATCAGTAAATGTTTCTGGTGATGCAGCGGTGGCGTGCGTTGTCGCAAATTCAGAGGAACTTTTAGACAAAAACATATTTAATAAATAGAGAAAAAACGTTTTTGTTTCGAATAATTTGCTAGAATGCTTTATTAAAAATAAGGGGTTTTATATGGATAATTTAATCATTCCACCAGCTCTTGGCATATTGGGTATGGTAATGGCATTTGTTGTATATAAGCTTGTCATGAAATATCCTGATGGTGAAGATAACGTAAAAAAAATAGGCGATCAGATTCATGCTGGAGCTCTCGCCTTCATGAAAACAGAGTATAAATATTTATCCATATTTATTGCGGTAATAGTATTACTAGCATGGTACGCATTGGGACCTTATACAGCAATTTCTATAGTTGTTGGAGCAATATGCTCATCTGTTGCAGGTTTTATCGGTATGTATGCAGCTACTAAAGCAAATGTTAGAACTGCAACTGCAGCTCAAAAAGATGGTCCAGCAGCAGCTTTATCGGTTTCTTTTTATGGTGGTTCTATAATGGGTCTATGTGTTGCATCCTTGGGTCTCATTGGTTTAGGTGGATTATATTATTTCTACATCCCAGCTGAGATTGATCCTCATAAGCTTGAAGGTTTTGCTATGGGAGCATCTGTTGTAGCACTTTTTTCCAGAGTAGGTGGAGGAATTTTTACAAAAAGTGCTGATGTTGGAGCTGATCTCGTTGGTAAGATTGAAGCTGGTATTCCTGAAGATGATCCAAGAAATCCAGGAGTTATTGCCGATAATGTTGGTGATAATGTTGGTGATGTTGCTGGAATGGGTTCGGATATATTTGAGTCATATTGCGGCTCTATGATTGCTTCAATTGCAATTGCTTATACACTTGGAAACCAAGATATGATGATGCTTCCACTGGCTTTAGCTGCGACTGGCTTAATAGCTTCAATAATTGGAATATTTATAGTTAAGCTTCAGTCAGCAAAAGCACCTGCAAGTGCATTAAGATCTGGAACTCTTTTAGCGCCAGTAATTTTTGTGGCTATGGCCTATTTCATAATTAATTCTTTTGACGGAGTCGGAATGAATGTATGGTGGTGTGTTATTGCTGGAGCTGTTGGCGGAGTATTGATTGGACTTATTACAGAATATTACACAGGTGGGGGCCCGGTAAAGAAAATTGCTGAATCAGGAGAAACTGGTTCTGCTACTGTAATGATTTCTGGTTTATCAGTCGGAATGCAATCAGTTGTGATACCTATTGTTATTCTAGCCGGCATCATCCTGGCTTCAACACAACTATCGGGTATTTATGGTGTAGGAATTGCTGCTGTTGGTATGCTTGCTACTGTTGGAATAACTATGGCAATAGATGCATATGGACCAGTAGCTGACAATGCTGGTGGTATAGCTGAAATGTCAGGTATGGGTGAGGAAGTAAGAGAAATCACAGACTCTCTTGATGAATTAGGAAATACTACTGCTGCAATCGGAAAAGGTTTTGCAATTGGAGCTGCAGCGTTAGCTGCTTTAGCAATAATTTCAGCTTTTTCTGCTGTAGTAGGTGTAGCAAATCCTGAATTTTCATTGGCACTTACAGAGCCAATTGTTTTAGTTGGAATGTTTATAGGAGTTTGTATACCGTTTTTAGTTTCTTCAATAACCATGACGGCTGTTGGTGATGCAGCATTTGAAATGATTAATGAGATCAGAAGACAATTTAAAGAAATTTCTGGTTTAATGGAAGGCACAGCTGAACCTGACTCTGAAAAATGTGTTGAGATAGCAACCAAAGCTGCATTAAAGAAAATGATGTTACCAGGAGTAATTGCAGTTTCTATGCCAGCTATTGTTGGTTTTGGTCTTGGTGCTCAAGCTTTAGGAGGGATGCTTGCTGGTGGGCTGTTAGGATGTGTATCTCTCGCACTTATGATGGCGAATGCTGGAGGCGCATGGGATAATGCAAAAAAATATGTTGAGAAGGGTAACCTAGGTGGCAAAGGTTCTGATACTCACGCAGCAGCTGTAGTGGGCGATACCGTAGGTGATCCTTTTAAAGATACGTCAGGACCATCAATGAATATTTTAATAAATGTAATGGCTATAGTTAGTCTTGTAATTGCGCCATTATTAAGCATATAAATTTTTTAAAGTAATAAAATCCAGGGTTGCAGCCCTGGATTTTTTTTGAGTTAATGTAAGCACCACATGAAAAAAAATGCTCTCATAATAGGCTTTGGTGATATTGCCAAAAGAATTAGTCATAAAATCAAGGATAATGAATATGAGTTGTACTCAATTTCGAGGGGTAATCACAAATCAGATATAAAAAACTATATTAAATGGGACTGGTTATCAAAGGAGATCCCAAAATTAGATATAACTGAATATGATTCAATAATTTTTATACCAAAACCAAGCTCATTTGACGAAGATGGATACAAAAAAGGCTTTATCAATTCCTCAGAAAATGTATTTAGATTGACTAGTGAATTATCATATAAGAAATTCATAACCATCTCATCAACAAGAGTGTACGGTAATAATAAGTCAGGCATCCTCATTGAATCAGATCCCTTAAGCGAAGATGATTTTAGGAGCAAAATTCTGGTTAACTATGAAAACAACCAAATAAAAAATTATGGCAAAGAGCTAATAATTTTAAGATTTGCTGGTCTTTATCAAACAGTATCTGAAAGAAAGTTTGCAAATTACTTACACAGAAATAATGCTGCAAATATTATTAAATTCTTTATAGAGAACGAATTTAATTCAGAAGAACATCAGATATTTAATTGTGCAGAAGATAGAAATGATGAACAAGGCAATATCTCAAATTCGAAATTGAAGAGTTTAGGCTTTATTTTTGATGAATACGACTAGAACTCAACTCTTTTGCAAAATACAATGTTTAAATGATTAGTAGCATGACTGGGTTCGGTTTGTCTGAATCTTTCGATAAAACATCCAATATCTCAATTGAAATTAGAAGTGTAAATCATAGGTTTTTAGAACTATCAATAAAATCTAATAACTTGGGCAATGATTTAGAAGACTTCATTAGGGAAGCAATATCTAAAAATATTAATAGAGGCAAAATAGAGGTAAAGATAAAAGCAAAATCATCTTCAAAAACAAAATATGATATTAATAAAAAACTACTTAGAATGCTTGAAAGTTCATTAAAAGAAGCACTTGGTAATAGAGTGGACTTAAATTTTTCAGATATAAAAGATGTTCCAGGAATTTTTAATATAGAAACGTCTAATAGTATCAATAAGAAACTAATCAAAAATAACTTTAATACTGCATTGAAAGAATTTATTAATTCAAGATTTAAAGAAGGAAAAAAGATTGAAAACGTATTATCTAAAAAGACTATGGGCGTAGAAAAGATTGCTAGAAGTATTCAGAATATGGAGAAAAAAACTCTTAATAAAAGAATAAAAAATTATAAAAATAAAATAAAAAATCTTATAGAAGATTTTGACGAAACTAGATTAGATCAAGAGGTTGCTATGCTTGCTTTGAAACATGATATTTCAGAGGAATTAGATAGAATTTTTTTTCATACGAAAACAATAAACGAAGAGCTAACAAAGAAAACATCAAGTGGAAAAAAAATAGATTTTATATTGCAAGAGCTTTTTAGAGAGTCAAATACTCTTGCAGTAAAGATCGAAGACTCAAAACTTAAGAATTATGCACTTGATATGAAGTTACTTGTTGAAGAAATGAGAGAGCAAACTCAAAATGTTGAATGATTTAAAAAAAGGAGAGTTAATTGTTTTTGCAGCACCCTCAGGTGCTGGTAAGTCATCTCTTATAAAAGAAATCATTAGTAATAATGAGAATATTGAATTATCTGTATCTGCTACAACAAGATCACCAAGAGATGGAGAAACCCACGGCAAAGATTATTTTTTTATAACTGATAACGAGTTTAATGATCTTAAGAAAAAAGATGCATTTATTGAGAGTGCTGATGTTCATGGACATCAATACGGAACTCTAAAAGCTTTTGTTGAAGAGAAGTTAGAAAATAATATCAGTGTTGTTTTAGATATTGATGTTCAAGGATTTATTCAAATCAGTGACTCAATTAAAGAAGTTATTTCAATTTTTATTATCCCTCCATCATTAGACGAATTAAAAAAGAGATTGATCTTAAGAGGTCTTGATGCTGATGATGTTATTAATAGAAGAATGGAAAATGCAATAAAAGAATTAAATCATGCTAAATATTTTGATTATATTGTTTTAAATGATGATTTTAATAGAGCTTTTAATGATATAACTTCTATTATATTTGATAAAAATTATGAATATAATGAATCTTACAATAAAAATATATTGAAAGATTTATTGGATTAATGGATTGATTAGAATTAGAATACTTGACCCAGGAGATTATTAAATGGCAAGAATTACAGTAGAAGATTGTTTGGAAAAAATTCCTAGTAGATTTGATCTTATACTTATGGCTTCAAAAAGGGCAAGACAATTGTCAACTACAAGTCGCGATCCTTTGGTTGAGTGGGATAACGATAAGCCAACATTAGTAGCATTGAGAGAGATTGAAGAAGGACTTCTTGATAGAGAAACTCTTGAAAAAACTCTTGAGGAAGATTTATTGTTAGATGAATTCTCTGCTCCAAGCAATAAAGAAAACGAAAACATAGGATAGATGACTATAGGGGGGTTATCTTGAGCGAACATGTGCTCCCAAATATATTATTAGATAATTTCAAAGAAGCAAACCTATTAAGGTTACCAGCAAAATTTTATAAAAGCGCAAAACAATATCTCAAAAAAGACGAAATAAAAAAAATCCAGACCGCATATTCTTTAGCCTTCTATGCTCATGATGGCCAAGATAGAATGGATGGATCAAAATATATTACTCATCCTCTTGCAGTTGCAACAATATTATTGGATTTAAAAATGGATCCAGATTCTATCTGTGCAGCGTTAATGCATGATGTATTAGAAGATTCTGATGTTACTAAAAAGAACTTGGAAGATTTATTTGGAAATGATGTTGCAAACATAGTAGATGGAGTTAGTAAGCTAGGTAAGCTTGATATAACTAGTCGATCAGATAGAGATGCTAATAATCTTCAAAAAATGATGCTAGCAATGTCCAAAGACGTTAGAGTAATTCTCGTAAAAATTTGTGATCGCCTTCACAACATGCGAACTATTGAACATCTCCCAAGATCAAAACAAATAATGAAGTCTAAAGAGACAATAGAATTATATGGACCATTAGCTTTAAGAATAGGTATGCAAGAAATTAGATCTGAGTTGGAGGATCTCGCATTTAGATGCATTCATCCACTCAGAGCATCAATGCTTGAAAGTGCAATTAATAAATCAAGTGGTGGAAGAAAAAGAATAATTTCAAAAATAAGAAAGGAGCTTAAGCGTAAGCTCAAATCAAACGGAATTGAGCAAGTAGGAGTAAAAGGAAGAGAAAAAAATATTTTTAGTATTTATAGAAAAATTAAATCTAAACATAAGCCATTTTCTGAAATATTAGATGTTTACGGATTCAGAATATTAGTTGATTCTATCGACGAGTGTTACAGATCTTTAGGTATCATCCATAACTATTTCTCTCCGATAGAAAATAGATTTAAGGACTATATCGCTATCCCTAAAAGTAACGGCTACCAAGCTCTTCATACTAGTTTGTTAGCATTAGACGCTTTTCCTATTGAAGTTCAGATTCAAACAAGAAATATGGCTGAGATTGCAAACTTTGGTATTGCAGCGCATTGGCAGTATAAAACTGATGATAAAAAACAAGGATCAGAACTAAGAGCTTCAAGATGGCTATCGGGATTAGCAGATCTTCAAAAGAAAACTAATGATCCATCAGAATTTGCTCAATCAATTAAGACCGACCTCAGTTCTGATGAAGTTTTCTTGTTCTCTCCAAAAGGCGATATATATGCTTTAAGAAGGGGCTCAACTCCAATAGATTTTGCTTATGAGGTTCACACTGATCTAGGAGACACAATTATTGGATGTAAAGTAAATAGAAGTGAAGTACCTTTGAATATTGAGTTAGAGTCAGGACAAACTGTTGAGATTATTACATCCAAAAAAGAACCTTACCTAGATCCATCTTGGTTAAATTATGTAGCAACAAGTAAGGCTAGAAGTGCAATTCGATCTAGATTAAGAAAACAAAAAGCTTCTGATGCAAGAAAAGCTGGCAAAGTTATGCTTGAAACCGAGCTTAAAAGAGCTGGATCTAGTTTGAAGGAATATAGAGGAAACTCACTCAAGAAGATCCTTGACTCCATTGGAGTAACCTCTCTTAATAAACTTCTTACTGATCTTGGGCTTGGAAAAAGAACTGGTAGCATTATTGCAGAAAGATTTTATTCAGGACTTCAAATAAGAGAAGGAATAAAAGAGCCAAAGCCGGTCTTAATTCTTGATAATAAAATTGAAAGTGTGACAGTTAGGTTTGCAAAGTGCTGCTTTCCAGTCTACGGAGATGATGTTGTTGCACACTCTGATACAGAAAGAGGCATGGTTATTCATAATCTAAAATGTAAACAGGTAAAAACTTTCTTAAATAAAGATCCAAGATATATGCGAGCAATATGGGGAGAAAATAAAAAAGAGCATTCTTATAAGGTGAAAATTGATGTAAACACTGAAGATAAAGTTGGAGTTCTGTCTGATTTAGGCTCAGTGTTTGCTAAATCAGGAATCAATATAGGATCTGTTAATACTAAAACAATTGATAAAAAGTTTGCAGGATTTGAGATACAAATAGAAGTTAAAAATAAAGAAGAACTAAAAAGTATTATGCAAAAAGTAAGATCGTTAAAATTTACAACAAGTTGTAAAAGAAATATTAATGATAAGTAGTAGAATAGAGTATTTTTTATAGGGAGAATATTAAGATGACAAATGAAATTATTTCGACAAACAATGCACCACAGGCAATTGGACCATATTCTCAAGCAGTAAAAGCAGGCAATTTAATGTTTATATCTGGCCAAATACCATTGGATCCTGAAACTGGCAACTTAGTTTCGCAATCAATAGAAGATCAGGCTAAACAAGTTTTAGAAAATGTGAAAAGTATTTGCGAAGCTGCGGGGTCTAGCCTTGATGATATTGTTAAGATTTCAATTTTTCTCACTGACTTGAGTAATTTTGCAGTTGTTAACGATATGATGAAAGAGTATTTTTCTGAACCATATCCAGCAAGGGCCACTGTGGAGGTTTCGGGTCTCCCACTTGGAGTTAATGTTGAAATAGAGGCAATAGTATTAATTAATGGCTAATAATCTTTTATCAATAAACGATCTTTCAAAAAAAGACATACTGGACCTGATAGAGTTTTCAAATAATTTCATTGATGATGAAGGTAACTTTAGGAAAGAAAATCTTTTTCCAGACAAAATAGTTGCAAATGTTTTTTGTGAGCCAAGCACACGAACAAAGTCATCTTTTGCGATTGCTGCAAACAATTTAGGATGCTCAGTAATAGATTTCGATATTGAAAATTCCTCAGTTCAAAAGGGAGAATCTATTTTTGAGACTGTAGATGCTCTCAATCTTATGGGTGTAGATTTATGTGTGTTAAGACATCCTGAATCTGTGATTAGAGAATTAGCTGAATGTTTGCCAAAAATGGTTTTCATAAATGCAGGAGAAGGATCAATTTCACATCCGACACAAGCACTTTTAGACATAAAGACAATTATCGATCATAAAAAAAATTTAGATGGCCTGAATATTGTTATCGTAGGAGATCTTGATCATTCTAGAGTTACTTCCTCTTTTGTTGAAGGTGTATCCAATTTTGATTTAGGATCGCTAACATTTTGTGGGCATCCTGAAATGTGTACCAAGTATCAAAGTCCTAAGATTGGCAAGTATGAATCTCATTTAGAGTCAGCCCTTGAAAATGCAGATGTTGTAATGGCTTTGAGAATTCAGTACGAAAGATTTGAAAAAGAGCTTAATTTAGATCTTGAAACATATAAATCAGAGTATCAATTGTCTTCTGAAAAACTTGAGTCTGCAAAAGGTGACGCAATTGTAATGCATCCAGGACCGGTTAATTATGTTGAAATAACAGAAGCTGTATATGACTCAGAAAATTCTGTAATTAGGCAACAGGTGGCAAATGGCGTTGCTATAAGAATGGCTGTATTATCAAGATTTTTGGGCAGCTAAAGAATTCTTTACTGTTTCAACTATAGCAATCGTATTTTGATCAATCTCAATATTTACAAAAGAACCTTTCTTTAAGTCACTAAGGTTGGTAATTTTTAGAGTCTCAGGTATTAAATGCACGTAAAAAGAGTCATTGTTAACTTTACCAAGAGTTAAGCTGCATCCATTTACACCTATATAGCCCTTTTCAAAAATATATTGCCTATATTTCTTTGGGAATTTAATTTGAATATCTTTATTTGTGTTTTTTGTGATTATCTTTTCTATTTTTCCAGCAAAATGGACATGCCCCGACATTAGATGACCGCCTATTTCTGTTGATGCTGTAATTGATCTTTCTAAATTTACTGAAGAACCTTTTCTAGCCTTACCAATATTTGTTTTTGATAATGTTTCATTGATAACATCAAACTTTAGGTTTTTTTTACCATTATCTAAAGAGGTTAAGCAGATTCCATTTACGGAGACACTAGCCCCTTTTTTTAAGTTTTTATTAAAATTTTTAGGAGCAGATACTTCTAAAGTAATATGATTCTTTTTTGAAATTATTTTGGATATTTTTCCTGTACCTTGAACAATTCCTGAAAACATTTATGCGCCCCAGGTCTCTCTATAGTTATTTAGGCCTTCAAGATATTCTGTAAGCTCAGATTCATTGCTGACGTATGCAATCAGAGAGTCAAGATTTACTATCGATGTAACATTCATATTGAATTCATTTTCTAATTCTTTACTGGCTGATTCATCAGAAACTCCTTTCTCCTGTCTATCAAGACCAACAACAAAACTGGAAGGAGTCGCATTATGATTAATTATTGAATTAATTGATTCTCTTACAGCGGTTCCAGCCGATAAAACATCATCAATAATTAACACGTTCCCACTTGGATTCGCACCTATAATATTTCCACCTTCTCCATGATCTTTTGCCTCTTTTCTATTGAAGCTAACAGGATAATTTTTACCTTGTTCACTGAAAACTGTAGCAACAATAGAACCAAGAAAAATACCCTTATAGGCAGGACCATATATGCAATCAAACTCAATATTGTTATCAATTATTGCACCAACATAACACTGTGCTAACTGGAATAAATTAGAGCCTTTAAGCATATTTGCAGCATTAAAAAAATATGGGCTTTGTCGACCTGATTTAAGTGTAAATTCTCCAAATTGTAGTGCTTGAGATTCTATTGCTAAATTTAAAAATGACTTTTGATAATCTTTCACTTATTCAATACAAGCTTTTTGTTTTTTAATAATATCAGCTATTGCTTGGCTGCCCATCACAAGCATATCATCAAGTTCCTTTTTTGAAAAAGGAGCATCTTCTGCGGTACCTTGAATTTCAATTAATTCGTCTTTATCGTTCATAACAATATTTAAATCAGTATCTGCAGTGCTATCTTCATCATAGTCAAGATCAAGTAGAACTTGATTTTCTTTAATACCCATTGATACTGCTGCAACAAAAGATTTAATTGCACGTTGATCATCATGATGATTTTTAATAGCTAAAAAAAGTGCTACGCAACCACCTGTAATTGATGCTGTTCTTGTTCCACCATCAGCTTGTATAACATCACAATCAACATTTATAGTTTTTCCTTTAAGATATTTAAGATTAACTGCCTGCCTTAATGATCTTCCAATGAGTCTCTGAATTTCTTGTGTTCTGCCACTTTGTTTGCCTCTTGCAGCCTCTCTGCTCATTCTTTCATTAGTAGACCTTGGAAGCATTCCATACTCACCAGTCACCCAACCTTCATCAGAATTTTTCATCCATCTAGGAACATTATTTTCTATTGATGCATTACAAATGACTTTTGTATTACCAAATGAAATTAATACAGAACCTTCTGCATGAATATTTATATTTGGTTCAATAGTAATATCTCTTAGTTGATTATTACTTCGATCTTGATTTCTTTTCATGTTTTTGAAAAATATTACTAAGCAAGCTGATCTTTTACTATTTTGCTAACAAGCCCCATATCTGCTGAGCCAGCTAAAGCTGATTTTAAAACTCCCATTACTTTACCAATATCCTGCAAAGACTCGGCACCGGTTTCTTCAATGGCACTTTTTACTTTTTCAGTAATATCTTCTTCACTTAACTGCTCTGGTTTATATTTTGAAAGAATTTCAACTTCTTGTTGTTCTTTATCAGCTAAATCCTCTCTGCCACCTTCTTTAAATTGAGAAATGGAGTCATTTCTTTGTTTAATCATTTTATTGATGATCTGTAATGCCTTAGCGTCATCAACTTCTTCTTTGTTATCTATTTCGAATCTTTGGACTTCTGATAAAAACATTCTGATGGTGTCTCTAACCAAATCATTTTTATCAAGCATAGCTTGTTTTAGGTCGTTTTTAATATCTGATAAAAGCGCCAAAACTATCTAGATCTTTGTCTTGGGAATGAAAACTTTCTATTAGATTTTTTTGCTCTTTTGACAGCTGCTGCCATTAGACGTTTTCTTTTCTCAGTTGGCTTTTCGTAAAATTCTCTTGCTCTTATTTCAGGAACAATTGCTGCTTTTTCACATGCACGCTTGAATTTCCTCAAACCAATATCAAAATGTTCTGTATCTTTTATAATAATTGAAGGCATAATGTGACGCGTAGTTTAGGCTTTTATTAACAATTTTGCAAAACTTTTTATGAAAACTTTAGGAATAGAAACATCCTGTGATGAAACGGCAATAGCTATTTATGATTCTAAAGACGGAATTATTGGAGAGTCTGTTCATAGTCAGATGGACATGCATGCCGAATATGGGGGAGTGGTTCCTGAATTAGCCTCAAGAGACCACTGTTTAAAAATTGTGGATGTGTTTGAAGACGCTTTAGGAAACCTTTCTCTTGATAGTATTGATCAGATTGCTTACACGTCTGGGCCAGGTTTGCTGGGAGCTCTCTTAATTGGAGAAAGTTTTGCTCAAGGACTTTCAACAGCTCTCAATATTCCCTTGATACCAATAAACCATTTAGAGGGACATTTGATGTCACCAATGATGGAATTCCCTGAGATAAAAATGCCTTTTATATGTTTGCTTGTCTCTGGTGGCCACAGCATGATCGTTGATGTTAAGGATAAAGGACAATATGAAATTATTGGCCAATCTCAAGACGATGCAGTAGGAGAAGCTTTTGATAAAGTAGCTAAGTTGCTAGATTTACCTTATCCAGGCGGTCCCTATATTGAGAGACTGGCACTTGAAGGAAGATCGGATGCATTTGATTTCCCAAGACCTATGATTAATAGTGATGATTTAAATATGAGCCTGAGCGGACTAAAAACGTCAGTTTTATATACTGTCCAAAAAATATCTAATATGACTCAAGAGATAAAATCAGACATTGCTGCATCATTTCAACAAGCAATTTCAGATGTTTTGGTCGCAAAGATTAAGAAATCTATTGAGACGACTGGAAGAAAGGAAGTTATTATAGCTGGAGGTGTTGCTGCAAATAAGTTTTTGAGAAGTGAGTTTAAAAAGCTTGAAGAATCACATAACATAAAAGTGTATTATCCCGATTTGAAATATTGTGGCGATAATGCTGCAATGATTGCATTTGTAGGATCTATGATGAAGCCATCAATTGAAAATGACAGATCTTCAAGTGCTAGAGCTCGGTGGCCGTTAGATGAGTTGAAAGGATGAAAGATATAATTTACATAAAAGATTTAAGAGTAAAAACAATCATTGGTATCTTTGACTGGGAAAGAAAAGTTAAACAAGAAGTCAGCATTGATATGGAATTTCCTTTTGATTGTAAAAGAGCTGCAAAGACTGATTCAATTGAGGATACTGTTGATTACAAAACCATTTGCAAAGGAGTAATAAAGTTTGTTGAGGAATCGTCCTTTCAATTACAAGAATCACTTGCAGAAGGAATCGCATCACTCGTAAAAGATACTTACGGAGTTGAATCGATCAAATTACGTGTATCTAAGCCTGGAGCACTTCGAGGTGCTAAAGATGTCGGACTCATAATTCATAGATAATGAAATATTTCTTATCCTTAGGCAGTAATATTAATGCCGAGAAAAATTTAGAATTTGCTCTAGAAGAACTAAAAAAAATACTTTCAAATATTCAATCATCAACAATTCATCAAACAAAAGCTGAAGGCTTTGAAGGTGATGATTTTCTAAACTCAGTAGTTTGTGGAAATTCTGAACTAGATTTTGAGGATCTTAATAAAAAGTTAAAGTTAATTGAAGACAATGCCGGAAGAAACAGAAATGCTCCAAAATTTAGTCCCAGAACTCTTGATATAGACATAGTTCTTCAAATAAATGAAAATGATGATATATTATTTGAGAGTGACGAAATTCAGAAATATGAGTTCGTATCTGCACCTTTAAAAGAACTAATTTAATGAAAACAAAAAGATTTGTAAGAAATTTTCATAGGTATTTAAGTATATTTGTTTCAATACAGTTATTGCTGTGGACAGTATCTGGAATTTATTTTGCTTACAATAAAATTGAATTGGTAAGGGGAGAGCAGTATCGTCTTCCCAAAGATATAGAGTATCGAATATTCGATAGGCTTGGCACTTCTGTAATCGAAACTATCGAGGAGGGTAAAAAGACTTATCAAAGTTATCCAGAAGGAAATCTTGTAGAACCTCTTACAAAGGAAGAGGCCATAAAAATAACTGCTCAAAAAACTACTTTAAATCCAATAGAGGTAAGTTTAGTAACAGAACTATATCCAGGCGCAGAATACAGAGGAGATTTACCAGTATACAAAGTTACTACAGATACCAAAGACAGCATTAATGTCTATGTTGGGTATATGACGGGCGATATAGGATCAATAAGATCAGACTCGTGGAGAATTTGGGATTTTTTGTGGTCACTACATATCATGGATTATCGTGAACGAGATAATATAAATAATATCTTGTTACAAATTTTATCAGTTCTTGCTCTAGTGACTTCAGTTTCAGGTATTACACTTTTCTTTGTTAAAAGATAAAGAAATTATTTAAGAAAATTTTCTTCAATTGTTGACCACGCTGCTTCAGAAAGAGGAAAGACCATATTGCCTCTTTCTTCAGCATGTTTTGATGCAGCTGTTCCATCTCTTACTCTTCCTAGTATGCCCTGTAAAATTCCAGCAATCTTAAACATATTAAAAGCCATATAAAACTCCCAATTTTTAGACAAATCTTTACCAGAATTCTCACAATACATTTCCATATATTCCCTCTCAGAGGGTACACCAAGTTCTTTGAGCTTAGCTTCGTCCCAAAAGGCTTCTTGAGTTCTCCATGATAAACAGTGATAACTAAAGTCTGCGATTGGATGACCTAGAGTTGATAGTTCCCAATCTAGAATACCAACTACTTCATTATTTTTTAATATCATATTATCTAATCTGTAATCGCCATGAACGATAGTTGTCTCATCATCATCAGGTATATTTTTTGGTAACCAATCAATAAGATTATTCATAGCTTCAATATTGTCTGTTTCTGACGCCCTATATTGCTTAGACCATCTTGATACTTGTCTGGCTACATAGTTGCCAGGTTTACCATAATCTTCAAGACCAATTTTTTTATAATCAACACTATGAAGTTTTGCTAAAGTTTTATTTTTATTCTTATATATTTCTGTTCTATCTCTATTTGTCATTGAGGGAATCATTGGATCCCAAAAAAGTTCACCATCTAGAAAATCCATTACAAAGAAAGCAGTACCAGCAACATCATCATCTTCACAAAGCCCATAAGTTTTTGGAACTGGTACGTCAGTCTCATATAAAGCAGTAATAACTTTATATTCTCTATCTACAGCATGCGCGGACGGCAGAAGTTTTCCTGGTGGTTTCCTTCGAAGAACAAGATTTTTTGATTCGGTAATTATTTTATATGTAGGATTTGATTGCCCTCCCTTGAATTGTTCTATTGCTTTTATCTTTCCTGCATTAGGAACATACTCATCAATCCAGGGCTGTAAATTTGCAGAGTCAATTTTTAATCTTTCATCAACCTCTTTAGTACCAGAGAATTTTGCGTCATCTAGAGGCTTCATTAGAGTGACCTACCTCCATCAACTTTTATAATTTGCCCGGTAATATATTCAGAATCAGCTAGAAACTTTACTGTTTCAGCTATATCTTTTTCTGAACCCATTCTTTTAAGAGGAATAGTATCAATAACTTTATTTTTTTGTTCCTCAGTCCAAGTAACATCTGGTGGTTCAAGCATTGCACCTGGAGCAATTGCATTTACCTTAATTTCAGGCGCTAGCTCTCTTGCCAACCCTTTTGTAATTGCCTCTAATCCAGCCTTTGCAGCAGAATAAATGGAGTAATTAGCAACCCCTTTTGATAAATTGGTATCAGTTATATTAATAATTGATCCATTTGATTCTTTAAGTTTTTGTTTGAGCCCTTTAATTAAAAACATTGGTCCTTTTAAATTACTTCCAATTAATTTCTCCCAATGATCTTCTGAAATATCATCAATTGGAGTAGGGTAAAAAGTGGACGCATTATTTATTAATAGATCTATACTTGGGAATGCATCAAGAACCTCACTGATAATTTTTTCAACATCTTCTTTCATATCTAGATTTCCTTGAACAGTAACCGCAGAGTTAGCATTTGAATTATTTATTTCAGCGGCAAGATCATCAGCTGCTTCTTTTGATGAATTGTAATGAATAATAATATTCCAACCTAATTCTTTAAAGGTAAGAGCTATCTCTTTACCAATTCTTTTAGCCGCCCCAGTTATAAAAATTGTTTTATTCATTTTTAGCTGTTAATAATTTCTTTATATATTTTAATCTTTTCTTCCTCAATATTCTCCTTTGATACATTTGATAAATATGAGAAATCAGTTGTTTTAATTTTTTTTGCGAGCTGGGAAATAAAATCTTTGTTATCACTAAAATGAGGTAGCGAAATTAACTGATTAATTAATTCAAAATTTCTAACAAAATTAATTTTATCAATGAATAAAATTAAGTCGTCTAGATCGGTATCTTTATTTAATTCCAATGCAATTTTACATACCTCAACAATGTTTTTGAAATCATTAGGGAGGGGAAGCTCGCTTCCTAATTCAAAATCATTATTTATTTGAAGTTCAGCCCACCTCAATGTCTTATTGTTGTGGCTGTCACAAGAAGATTTTGTTAGCTTACTAAAATAAGGGTCTAATAAGTTTAAAGATATTATTTTTTCAAAGTACTTACTTGGATTTGAATTAGATAAAGCTCTCTCAGTTTCAGACCAAATTCTTTCTGATGAAATGTCCGCTATTTCTCTCGATGAAACAATTTTTTTAATGCATTCAATAGTAGATGCATCTATATCGAAATCTTTAAGATGATCATAAGAAAAAAATCTTGCTAATCTAATTGCTCTTAAAGGATCTTCAAAAAAAGCGTCAGAAACGTGCCTGAAAAGTTTATTTTTTATATCATCTTGACCATTAAAAGGATCAATAATGACACCAGCATCATCTTGAGCAATAGCATTTATAGTAAAGTCTCTTCTTGATAGGTCTTCTTCTAAAGTAACTTCTTTCCCGTAATAAAACGTAAACCCACTATAACCAGTTCCTGTTTTTTTCTCTGTTCTTGCTAAGGCATACTCTTCATTTGTTTCTGGGTGTAAAAATACTGGAAAGTCCTTACCTATTGGTTTAAAACCATTTGATACCATTTCTTCAGGAGATGAGCCCACAACGACCCAATCCTTATCGGAAGATTTAACGCCCATAAGCGAATCTCTTACAGCACCACCAACTTTGTAAATTTTCATTTTCTTCTTACTTGATATAGTTTTTTATCTTCTAATCTTATTGCTGTTAGTTTATTACCCCAAACACAGCCAGTATCTAAGCCGATTATATTATCTAAATTTGTTTTTCCTTCAAGTGCTGCCCAATGCCCAAATATAATAGACTCATCTTTTTTTAAGTTATGAGTGGTTTGCTTAAACCAAGGAATATGATTTTTTTCTGATTTTAGATTTTTTTTCTTTAACTTTAGAGCACCTTTATTATCTAAAAATCTCATTCTAGTAAAGTAATTGATTATTACCCTATAACGCTTGTATTTAACTAGTTTACTGTTCCATTTGCTTGGAGTATCGCCCCACATATTTTTAAGTAAATTATAGGAATCTTCTTTAAGAGCAACCTGTACTTCTTTTGATAGTTTTTTAGCTGTTTTAAGATTCCACATATGTGGTATTCCAGCATGAGAAATCCAAAAATTATGACCATTAATTTTAACTTTTAGTAATAGTGGTAGTTTTTTTAGCCATTTGTGAATTTTAGAAATATTGTCAGCGTTTAGAATTGTTTTTAATGATCTATTATTCTTTTTGTGTTCTATGAGATATAAGAGATAAAAATCATGGTTACCAAGAACAGCCTTAATAGATTTTCTATTTTCAAGACAGAAATTCAAGACTTCAAGCGACTTAGGACCTCTATTTACAAGATCTCCTGCAAAGATTAATGTATCTTTTTTTGGATTAAATTTTATTTTTGAACATAAATTAATAAGTTCATCATAACAACCCTGTACATCTCCAATCACATAGTGAGACATCAGAGCACTAAAACCTTTGAGAGGAGAAGATAATCATCAAGAGATATTTCTTCAGGTCTTTTAGTTGGATCAATATCAACTTCATTCCAATTAATACTTAAGCTTTTTAAGTTGTTCTTGATATTTTTTCTTCTTGATGAAAAAGCTAAGTCAATCAACTTAAAAAAATAATCTTTTTGATTTATATTTTCTTTAAGATTCTTATTTGGCATGAGCCTTATGAAGCTTGAATTTACCTTTGGTTTTATATCAAATGCCTCAGGGGGAACATCAAACAAAATTTCGCTATCAAAAAAAGCAGCAATTTTAATAGCTAACTTGCCCCAACTTTTAGTACCAACTTTCCCTGCAATCTTTTCAGCTACTTCTTTTTGTACTAAAAAATGCATATCAAGTATCTTCTCACAGCTATCTATGAGCTTTAGAATTATT
Organism: uncultured SAR86 cluster bacterium; assembly: GCA_902617045.1. Lineage (GTDB taxonomy): Bacteria > Pseudomonadota > Gammaproteobacteria > Magnimaribacterales > D2472 > SAR86A. The sequence continues at coordinate 159,781 of CACMVA010000001.1, read as the reverse complement.
TGAGTAGAAATATTATAGGGAAGGTTTCCAACTATTCTTTGCCCATCATTATCAATCTTATATTTTAAAATATCATCAGTTAGGAATTGAAAGTTTGCAGGACCGGTGAACTTCTTTTTTAATATCTCTGTATTTTCTGAATCTATATCGATCGCAATAATGTTTATATCATCTTTATTAATTTGTTCAGTTAAGGCCCCAAGACCAGGACCAATTTCCAAGAAATTATCTGAAGATGTTGGTGATATAGCATCAGCCATTTTAAACAATACTGATTTATCTGTTAGATAGTTTTGACCATATTTTCTTCTAATATCTCTTGATCTCATTAAATTAATTTCTTTGCAGTTTTAACGGCTAGTATTAATGATGAGGGATCTGATTTATTAGTTCCAGCAATATCCAAAGCAATCCCATGATCAACAGAAGTCCTAATTATTGGAATTCCAAGTGTAATATTAATAGAGTTTCCAAAACTTAAAGTTTTTAAGACTGGCAAAACTTGATCATGATACATGCCCAGATAGGCATCAGCCTCTTTTAATGATTTTCTAGAAAATGCAGTATCTGCTGAAATGGGCATTGATACGTTAATTTTTTTCTTTCTTAATTCTCTTATTGCTGGTTTTATATGATCTTGTTCTTCTTTGCCTATTTTACCGTTCTCTCCCGCATGAGGATTAAGACCAAGCACTTTTATATTTGGTTTCTTAATATTGAATTTATTTTTTAAATCTTCATTAAGTATTTTTACCTTGTTAATAATTAATTCTTTTGTAATTGTTCTAGATACATTTTTAAGAGGTATATGAGTTGTAGATAGGGCGACACGTAATTGATCCGATGCAAGCATCATCAAGACATCCTTACTTTTGGTAATTTTTTTTATATATTCAGTATGCCCAGTAAATAATTTATCAATTGAAATGATATTTTCTTTACTTAATGGACCGGTTACTAATGCCGTTCCTTCATTTTGTATAGTTTGTTTAATAGAGTAAGTTAGATTATCAAGAACATATTGAGCATTACTTTTAGAGAGTTTTCCCGGTCTGATATTAGAGCATTTAGTCACTTTTATAATTTGTAGAAGTCCTTTAGTGTTTTTACTTACTTCATTAAGCGACTCCAATTCAACAATTTTTATTTTTTTCTTAAGCAAAGCTGCTCTGTCTATAAAAAGCTTTGGATCACCAATAGAAACAATAGGGATATTAAGATCTTCCCATAGCTTTGAAGAGGATAATTTAATGATTAAGTCTGGACCGATACCACTTGGCTCACCGGGCGAATAGATAATTTTTTTCAATCTAGGTCTTTAAATTCTACGAAAGCTTCTGCTCTCATTGTTCTTAATGTATTTTCAAGTTCTTCATCAAATTTTCTTGAATAAAGCATTCCATAAGCTCTATCTTCAATGAGTTTGTCGGTAAGTTCATGATTTCTTTTTTCTAAAACCTCAAGAAAGTGATAGCCAAATTCGCTTTCAAATACTTCTGAAATCGAGCCGACTTCAGTGTTAAGCATAGTTTCCTCAAATGTAGGTGTAAAAACTCCAAGACCCATCCAACCAAGATCACCACCAATTTTTGCAGAGCCTGGGTCTTCTGAAAACTCTTTAGCTAGTAAAGCAAAGTCTTCACCATCCATAACCCTTTGTCTGATTTCTTGAAGTTGATTTTTTGTCTCATCATCACTTCTTATTGCAGATGGAATAAGAAGTATATGACGAGCATTCCATTGATCTTCAAATTGAACAAATTGTCCTCTTTTATCTTCAAGTTTTAGGATGTGATAACCTGAGCCGCTTTCCAATGGTTCTGTTACATATCCAATAGACTTATCCTTTAAAGCGTTTTCAAATAGTTGAGGCATATCTATTGCCTTTCTCCAATCCATTAGGCCTCCATTTGACGCGTTTGAACTTATAGAATATTCCGAAGCTAATTCAGAAAAACTTGATCCCTCATCTATAAGATTGATAACCCTGTCAGCAATATTTTTATCTTTTACCAAGATTTGTCTAACTTGAAGCTCAGGTTCAAGTTCACCAAGGCTCTCATCTGTTGCTAGAAATGCTTCAAACTCTTTTTCAGTAATTTCAATATTTGAGTTAACTCTTCCTCTTTGTATTCTTTGAATACGCATCTCTTTTCTCATCGTTTCACGAACTTCTTCGTATGAATCTCCATTAGTTTCGATAAATGATATAAATTCTTCAAGCGACATTTGATTATTAGATGCTAACCTTGAGAAGGTAGAGTTTAATTCTGCATCACTTATTTTTACGCCAGCTCTATCAGCAAGTTGAAGTTGGAGTTCTTCTATTATTAATCTTTCTTTTATTTGATCTAAAAGCACATCTCTAGGAGGCAACTGAATATTTTGTTCACGATATCCTTCTTCAAGGGCTGCCATTGCTTTATTAATTTGAGACTCCATCACAACACCATCGTCTACTATGATTGCAATTCTATCCAAAAGCTCAATTTTTGCATTTAATAAAGCAGATGATATTAAAAGTGTTGTTATAAAAGTTTTTTTCATAAGAGTTTAGTGGCCCAATAGTGAATTATTCATGAATCTTGAAACTTTTTCAAAGGAAGAATTTAAACCTTTAAGTTCGAATTCAAAATTAATTCTACTTTTGCTTTCAATTCTAATTATATCATCCCAAGCATCACCTAAATATTGATACGCTTCAGGTCGGTAGCCGTCTAGATACTTCGATAAGTTTTTATCTGAAGCTAAAATCCTAAAAGAAAAACAACAATTCTCAAATCCAATCCCAACAGAGGATTCGATATTAGAACCATTTTCATCATCTCTCTTAACTTCTGCAACAAAACTCATGTTGTCCTTTATTTTAAGATCAGCAAAAAATTCAGAGTAGTCTAAAGTTTGATTAAAATCTCCTGTCATCCTGGTATATCTTTTTGCATACCCAACTTTTCCTTTGTCAAACATATGATTTATTGTTAGTCCTGCCATTGGAAACTTCTTCATCTCTTCAGAATAGCTTCCTGAAGCCATCAACATTGTTTTCATATTGGGCATCCATTTAGCCATAATCATTATTGGATCTTTGTCATCATTCATCATAGACATCATTCCCATATCCATTGAATCAGACATTGTGTTCATATTCATTGAATTCGACATCATTCCCATATTCATAGTATTCGACATCATATAAGAGTGCATTGAATTCATACTCATATTATTGATAAATACTTTTCTGTCTTTTAGATAGAATTTTTGACTTATCTTTAAGGAGATATTATTCATATTCATTTGACGCCTTTTATATTCCATACTCAATGTATAAAAATTTTGGTCGCCAATTCTATCCATGCCAGTGAAGCGATTTAGATTAAATACCTGATTCATCATGCTCAACTTATAAGTATCGAAGACAGGATTATCATCTTGTTCTTCATGTCCGACATACCCGTAAAATATTCTCGGTTTTAATATATGGCTCTGCATACCACTTTTCATGATTAATAAGGTACTTAAATCAAATTTAAAAGTTGGAACCATTACTGAATTGGAATTTGTTTTATTATCAACAATGTCAAAATCAATACCCCTTACGCCAATAGATGTATTTAATTGATAGCCACTTATATTCATAGAATTTGAAATTTCTAGCATATAAAAAATTCTCTCTCCTTCAACAGGATTTGGTATAGATGATCTAAATTTATTATTTTTATCTATACCAAAGAATCCGTGAATAGTATCTGCAACAAAATTTGTATAGTTTAAGTACTCATGAAGAGAAACATTTTTGAAGTTTTTGAAATAATTTATGTTTATTGAAGGTGATTTTTTATAACCATTTGTAAGAATTGGATTTAAGGTTTGGTATCCTTCTTGAGAAACACTAACTTGAAAATTATTAAATACACCATTAATTTTTACATTTTGTTTTAAGCTTTGTTCTCTTTGACTTCCAATTGATGTGATGTCTCCTGGAATATCTCTCAAAACCAAACTATCTGATGACTTTGACCAATCTACATCTACCCAAAAATTTTTTTTATCACCAAATGAATCATTTATGCTAAATGCCCACCTTGAATCAGAATCTGATGGATAGATATTTTCATACGCTTTATCATTATTAAAATAAATAAAATCAATACTTCTTAAGTTATTATTTCCGTGGAGATTTCTAGAATTTGCTTCAAAACCTAAGCCTCTATCGGATATATTTCTGAGCGCAATTGTAAAATCAGATGTCTCTGATAAAACTCTATAGTATGGAATCATGAAATCTAACCCATCAGATGAATATGATATCTTAGGTTCTAAAAAACCAGACATTCTCTCTTGTGAAGTGGCAAACGGAAGATAAGGTATCCTTAAGACAGTTCTATCAAATGCTTTTACCTTAACTTTTTTAGCATAGCCCCTCATAGTATTATCGTCTAGCGTTATGCTTTCAGCATTTAATTGCCAGCCATCTTTTGGATCTTTGCAGGAAGTCATTGATATGTCTTCTAAAGTTATTTGATTATCTAGATTGCCAGTTAATTTTTTGAAGCTAATTACAAAACCTCTATTGTTGATGTAAGTTTCCCCGTCAGTGAAATCTACAAATAACTTATTCTTATCGAAAATTCCTTCCTCTGAATTAAAAAGATAGTCTTTTAATATAAGCTCGCCACCTTTTTTAAAATTAATAAAACCATTTTCTTGATCAATTCTTGCTTTACCGGCATTGAGAATGCCTTCAGGGAAGTCAATTCGCACATTATCATTCAATATCAACACTTTCTCGTCTGTTATTTCAAATTTATCAGACTTTATGTCTAAGCTTTCTGCATCCTTTACGACACCTAAATATGGCTGATATATCATGCATGAACTATTAGTATTGTTTTCTACAAAAACATCAGATTCTAAAATATTACTAAATAAGAAATTTTGATTAAAAATCAAAACTAAAAGATACAATATTTTTGTTATTTTTTTCATTTAATTGATATTTTAATAGTTTGAAAGATTTTTGTTTAAAAAGTTCTACTATTTATTTGAATTGATATATTGTTCAAGTTGATGAAGATGATCTTTACCAAAAAATATTTGATTGTCGTAAAAAAATGTTGGGACCCCAAAACACCCTTTATTTACCGCGTCGTCAGTGTTTTTAATTAGTTTATCTTTACAATCTTGAGAAAGAACAATCTCCATAATTGATTCAACATCTAAATTGCCTTCTTTAAGAACTTCTTTAAGAACTTCAACATCAGATATATTTTTATCCTGCTCCCACATTGCACTAATTACACATTCAAAATAATCTTCAAAGATACCAAGCTCTTTTGCTGCAATTGCACCTCTTTGTATTTGAATGGTCGAAGGAGGAAAATGAGAGTTAAATTTATAATTTGTAAGACTATGTTGTTTTACAAATCTATCTATTTCTATCATTTGATAATCACTCTTATTTTTGCAATCTGCATACGCGATAAAGGGTGGTTGATTGTTAGATAATTTATGAATTCCACCTAATAGACATGGGATATATTCAAATTTTGCGCCTGTTCTTTCTTCTATTTGAGGAATAATTTTATGAGCAAGATATGTATTTGGACTCGCTACATCAAAAATAAAGTCTACTATCATTTCTATTCACAATTTTGTAAAGTAAAACAATTAAACACTGTTATGAAAGATTTTTCAAAATTTTCGGCTATTATCATTGGTGCTGGTGATGCTACAGGGGCAGCGTTGACAAAGAAATTTGCAAGTCACGGCTATAAAGTTTGTCCAGCTAGACGTCCTAGAAGCATTGAGAAAGTAAATAAATTGGCAGATGAAATTAATAATTCTGGTGGATGGGCAAAGGGATATGGAGTTGATGCTAGAGACGAGGACGAAATCGCAAAGTTTTTTAAAGAAGTTGAGGAAGAGGTTGCACCTATAGATGTTGTTATTTTTAACCCAGGTGCAAATGTTTTTTTCCCTATAGTTGATACTACATCAAGAGTCTTCAAGAAAGTATGGGAAATGGCAGCTTTTGCAGGATTCTTAACTGGAAGAGAGGCTGCAAAATATATGACGGCAAGGAATGAGGGGTCTATCTTTTTTACTGGAGCGACTGCTTCAATGAGGGGTGGATCCGGTTTTTCTGCATTTGCTAGTGCAAAATTTGCTTTAAGGGCAGTTTCACAAAGTATGGCTAGAGAACTTGGACCTCAAGGCATTCATGTCGCTCATTTTATAATCGATGGAGCAATAGATACTGCATTTATAAAAGAAAATTTCCCTGACAGATATGCTTTAAAAGAAAAAGACGGTATTCTACAACCTGATGCAATTGCTGATGCGTATTGGTTTGTTCATACGCAGCATAGAAGCGCATGGACGCATGAACTAGATTTACGTCCTTATATGGAAAAATTTTAATAATTAGAGGAAAAAAAAATGAGTTTGAAAGATAAAGTAATTTTTATATCTGGTGGAAGCAGAGGTATAGGCCTTGCTATGGTAAAAAAGGCGGCTGAAGATGGGGCGAAAATAGCTATAGCTGCAAAAACAGCAGAACCACATCCTAAGCTACCAGGAACTATATATACCGCAGCTGATGAAATAGTTGAAGCTGGTGGTGAAGCATTGCCAGTGATTTGTGATATAAGAAATGAAGATAATGTTAGAGACGCCATTAATCAAACTGTTGATCATTTTGGTGGAATTGATATTTGTATTAATAATGCTTCAGCAATTCAATTAACGAATGTCACTGATACTGAAATGAAAAGATATGATCTAATGCATCAAATTAATGGAAGAGGCACATACATGGTAAGTAAATATTGCCTACCTCATTTAAAAAAATCTAATAATCCACATATTTTAAATCTTGCACCACCTCTAGACATGGAGTCTAAATGGTTCTCAGGAACAGTTGCGTACACAATGGCCAAGTACACAATGAGTATGTGTGTTCTTGGAATGGCAGAAGAATTTAAGGAATTCGGTATAGCTGTGAATGCACTTTGGCCAAGAACTGCAATAGCAACAGCAGCTGTACAAAATCATCTTGGTGGCGATGAAATTATGAAACTCTCAAGAAACGTAGACATAATGGCTGACTCAGCATACGAGATTCTTACAAAAGACTCTAAAGAATTCACTGGAAATTTTTGCATAGATGATATTGTTTTATATGAATCTGGAGTAAAAGACTTCTCAAAATATGCTTCAGTTCCTTTTGGAGAATTAATGCCAGATTTCTTTGTTCCTGAAGATACTCCCTTGCCTGATGAAATTAAGAATAGTTAGTTGAAAGAAGAAGAAGTAATAAATTTAAGTAAAAAATTTAACTTTAATCCTCTAGAGGTAATACCATTAAAACAAGAAGCTAGCGGAAGAGAGTATTGGCGATTAATTAATGATGCTAATGAAACACAAATTCTATGCTACCTAGACCCGAAAGAAGGCGATCACGAAAATTTTATTAATATATCTAACGAGCTTAAGAGAAATCATATTTCTGGTGTAGATATTATTCATCACGATAAACAAGCCGGAGTCACCATTCAGGAGGATTTGGGAGACAAAGACTTGATATCAATATTTAATGACGATAATAAGAAAGAGCTATTAGAAAGCTCATTAAATCTATTGATTGAATTACAAGAATCTGAAATTAAGAATCTGGAAGAATTTTCAAAAGAAGACTTGATCAATCAGATGAGCTTATTTAATAAAGTTTTTTGTCAAAAATTTTTAAATCTTGAATCAGATGAATCTATTAATGACTTAATATCAATCACCATTGATAAGCTTTATCAACATCCTTGGGTTAATTGTCATTTTGATTTTGAAAGACGTAACTTAGTCCTTAATAAGAATAATCATTTAACAATTATCGATTATCAAGATATGAAAAAGGGACCAATTGGTATTGATATGGCAGGAATCTTAGTAGATCATTATTTTGAAGCAGATATTTCCAACATTAAAAGTTTTTTAAATTTTTTCTCAACAAATGCTATATCAGAATATTCAGATGATGCATGTTTTGAGTTTACTAGATGGGGATGCATACAAAGAAATCTCAGAATCCTTGGAACTTTATCAGATTTATATTTAACAAAAGAAAGAAGTTTTAGATTAATAGATATGCCATTAATTTTAAAGAATCTTATAAAGATGATTCCTGAAGAACATTCTTCTAAACTTTTTTTAGAACAAGAAGTTCAACCACTTTTATTGAAAACTGTTGAGCAATTATGAAAGTAATGATTTTAGCTGCTGGGTACGGTAAAAGATTATTACCCTTAACTAAAGAAACTCCTAAACCTCTTTTGAGAGTAGGTAATAAAACTTTAATCCAACATAATATTGAACATTTAATTAAAAATGATTTTACAGAATTCGTTATTAATATCGCTCATCTTGGTCATATGATTGAAAATCATGTAAAAGAAAAATTTTCCAATATTAATATTGAGTTTTCAAAAGAAGATAAGCCTTTAGGAACTGGTGGAGGTATTTTGAATGCTATAGATTTATTGGGTGATGAAAATTTCTTAGTTATGAATTCTGATATTTTTCATAAAATTGATATTAAAAATTTGCCAAAAGAAATTGATGCTGCTCATTTAATTGGAGTTCCAAATCCATCTCATAATCAGGAAGGGGACTTTTGCATCAAAGATAATAATAAAGTTGCTATAGACGAGTTTAATGATTTAACTTGGAGTGGTATCTCTATTATAAATCCAATCATATTTAAAGAAAAAAATTTTAGATCGGGTTCTTTTAATATTTGGGATACAGTACTTCCAAATTATCTTAATAATGGAAATGTATCGGCTCACAAATCTAATGATTTATGGATAGATGTTGGAACGCATGAACGTTTAAAACTTGCTAATAGCCTATATAATGATCAAAATTAAGTTATGAGTGATCAGAAAAATATAATTGCACCGTCTATCCTAGCATCTGATTTTGCAAGACTTGGAGAGGAGGTACGTAATGTCCTTGATGCAGGAGCTGATTGGGTTCATTTTGATGTAATGGATAATCACTATGTTCCAAATCTCACTATTGGACCAATGGTTTGCAAAGCTTTAAGAGAATACGGCATAAAAGAATTTATTGATGTTCATTTAATGATAGATCCAGTAGATGAATTGGCCCAAAGCTTTATAGATGCTGGAGCAGACTTAATTAGTTTTCATCCCGAAGCAACCAAACATATCCATAGATCAATTCACGCAATAAAAGACAAAGGTTGTAAAGCAGGACTTGTTTACAATCCTGCAACTCCACTTCACACGTTAGAGAGTGTTCTTGAGGATCTAGATTTAGTATTAATTATGAGCGTAAATCCTGGTTTTGGCGGCCAATCGTTTATTCATAGCTCTCTTGAAAAAATTGCTCAAGTTAGAAAAATGATAGATGAGTCAGGAAAAGATGTCCGCTTGGAGGTAGATGGTGGAATAAACAAAGATACCATTGGTCTAGCATCTGAGGCAGGCGCTGATACATTTGTAGCAGGCTCAGCTATATTCAATACTGAAAATTATGAGCAGACAATATCTGAACTTCGTTCAAAAATTGTTTAAGTACTTTATATTTTTACTTTTTGTAAGCAATCTTCATGCATCAAAGGTTATAGATATTAAAGAATATCTATCTGATATAGAGATTGTTTCAAAATACGAAGATAGAAAGAAAGGACTAATGAACAGAAGATCTATTCCAAATGATTATGGAATGTTATTCATATGGCCATATGAGAGAAAACAATGCATGTGGATGAAAAATACTTATGTTCCATTAAGCGTTGCATACATTGATATTAGAGGAAAAATAATAGAAATATATGATATGGTTCCGTTTTCAAAAGATTCTGTTTGTTCAACTAAGGCAGCTAAATATGCTCTTGAAGTAAATTCTGGATGGTTTGAAGAAAAGAATATAAATATTGGAGACTCAATAGAGATTAAAAAAATATTTTCTAATGATAAGTAAAGAAGAATATATAGAATTTGCAGAAAATGGATTTAACATTGTTCCATTGATTAAAACTATTGAAAAAGACTTGGATTCGCCCATAAAAGTTTTTTCAAGAATTAAGAATAAAAAAAATACTTTCTTGCTTGAATCCATCGAAGGTGGAGAAAAATGGGCTCAGTATTCAATAATCGGATTGGATTGCCAAGACTCAATAAAAGTATCAGATAATAAAATTGAAATTAAAACAGCTCTGGGAACTAATCTAATTGAATGCAAAGAGCCCTTGAATAAACTAAATAAATTAATTGCTGAATACAAGTCTCCAATTTTAGATGGTATGCCAAGATTTTATGGAGGATATGTCGGTTTTTTTGCATATGAAAGTGCTAAGTATGCTGAAAATAAAATTAATGCTCTTCAAAGAAAAGACTCAAAATTTGATGTTCATATGCCAGATATCTATTTGGTAAAGTCTGAAAAAATAATTGTTTACGACAATTTTAATAATAGTATTCAAGCTATTTATAATGCAAATCCTCAAAAGACATCATATGAAGATGCTTTGGAAATCATTGATGAGATTCAAAACAGCATTGATCATTCTGGAGAACTTAAAGAAACTTCATATTCAAATACTACTGGGAAATTAGAATTTAAATCAAATTTTACAAAAAATGAGTACATGTCGTCTGTGAATAAAATTAAAGAATATATAAAAGAAGGCGATGTAATGCAGGTTGTACTAGCACAAGATTTTTATCAATCCTTCGACGGCGATTCATTTAAATTATATTCAGCCCTAAGACAGATAAACCCATCACCATATATGTATTACCTCAACCTTGATGAATGTGAGGTGGTCGGATCTTCACCTGAAATATTGGTTAGATTAGAAGATAGCAATATTACTCTCAGACCAATTGCAGGCACGAGAAAAAGAGGTGCAAACGAAGAAGAGGATAAAAATAATGAGAAAGATTTATTAAATGATCCAAAAGAGTTAGCTGAGCATCTTATGCTTATTGATCTTGGAAGAAATGATGTTGGAAGAGTTTCTGAAATTGGTAGCGTGAAACTGACTGAAAAAATGGTGATCGAAAGATATTCCCATGTCATGCATATAGTATCAAACGTAGTAGGCAAATTATCTAAGGGATTAAATTTTACTGATGCTCTTAAAGCTACTTTGCCAGCTGGGACTCTTTCAGGCGCTCCAAAAATAAGAGCTATGGAAATAATTAATGAGCTTGAGCCAAGTTCAAGAGGTATATATGGCGGTGCAATAGGTTATATATCTTGGAATGGTAATATTGATACTGCGATTGCCATAAGAACTGCCGTAATTAGGGATAATAAAATTCATGTTGGAGCTGGAGCAGGCATAGTTGCCGATTCAGATCCAGAAAAGGAATGGGAGGAGTGTGTCCAAAAATCTAAAGTATTTTTAGACGCAATGGAGATGATTTCATGATCATTGTTATAGATAATTATGATAGTTTCACATATAACCTAGTCCATTATATTGGTGAGTTTGAACAAGACATCAAAGTCATAAGGAATGATGAAATGTCCGTAACTGAAATTATGGACAATAATCCAAGCAAGATTGTAATATCACCCGGCCCATGCACTCCAAAAGAAGCAGGTATATCAGTTGAACTCATTAAGTCTTCACAAGTTCCAATTCTTGGGGTTTGTTTGGGACACCAAGCAATTGGCGCAGCTTTTGGTGGAAATATCATTAAGGCACCAGAAGTTTTTCATGGAAAAACTTCAAGCATTGATCATGATGGAAGCATACTTTTTAGTGAAATTGAAAAATCTTATGATGTTGTCAGATACCATAGCCTAATAATTGATATGAAAACCTTACCGAGTGAACTTAATGTGACTGCAACTTTAAGTGATGATAATGAAATAATCATGGCGGTTGAGCATATTGATAGACCAATTTATGGTGTTCAGTTTCATCCTGAATCAATTGATACAAATAATGGCATAAAGCTTATAGAAAACTTTATTAAGAAAATATGAAGGACTTTATTAACAAAATAAATAATAAGGAAGATCTAACTCTTAACGAGATGCAAGAAGCCATTAATTTAATAATGTCTGGTGTGTCTGATGATGACGATATTGAATCTTTTCTAATTGGATTAAATGAAAAGGGTGTATCAGAGACTGAAGTTACTGCTGCTGCAATTGTCATGAAAGAAAAATCTTTAAAATTTGACATAGGTGATGGTTCACATATTGATACTTGTGGAACAGGTGGAACAGGCTTACATACTTTTAATTGCTCAACAGCCTCATCTTTTGTTGCTGCAGCTGCAGGAGCTAAAATCACTAAGCACGGTAATAAAGCAATTTCTAGCAAATCTGGTAGTGCAGACTTTCTTGCACAGTCAGGCGCAAACATTAATCATGAAAGAGAAAAACTAATATCAATTTTTGATAAAGTTGGATTCGTATTTTTATTTGCACCACTTCATCATGAAGCGATGAAGTTTGTGATGCCAGTTAGACAAAAAATTGCTGAAAAAACTATTTTTAATTTGTTAGGACCGCATACCAATCCATGCAGTGCAAAAAAACAGGTCCTAGGAGTTTATGATGAGAAGCTTGTAAAAATGTTTTCTAATGTTGCAAAAAATCTTGATATGAAACATGTCATGATTGTTCACGGAGATGATGGTCTTGATGAGATTTCAATTTGTTCAGAAACTATTGTTTCAGAATTAAAAGACAATAATATTAGTGAATATAAAATTTCTCCAAAAGATTATGGACTAAATCTATCTTCATTTGATCAAATTACTGCGAATTCTTCGGACGAAAGTCTTTTACTTGTGAATAGCGCATTTAATGGAGAGAGTTCTGCTGTGCAAGACATGATCGCATTAAATAGCGGGGCTGCTTTATATGTAGCAAGTGTAGTTAACTCTATAAGTGATGGCGTAGAAATGGCATTTGATTGTATGAATAACGGACAAGCTGCACAAAAATTAGCAGACTACGTGAGGGTTTCAAACGAATTATGAATATTCTTGATGAAATAGTAGCAAAAACAAAATCTAAACTTGAAGAAAAAAAACAAGGACTATCGCTTGAAGAATTGAGTTCTAAAATAGATTTCAAGAATCTTAAAGAAACAAATTTTAAGAAAAGTCTTCATAATAAGGCTGAAGCTATTATTGCTGAGATTAAGAAAGCATCTCCAAGCGCAGGCATTATAAGTGACAATTTTGATCCAGTTTTAAAATCAAAAGAATATGAATCTTTTGGAGCCTCGGCACTTTCTATTCTCACAGAGGAAGATTATTTTTTAGGAAACATTCAGTATCTTAAGGATGTCAAAGCAATTACAAGTCTTCCAATTCTCAGAAAAGATTTTATAGTTGATGAGTATCAAATATATGAGTCAAAGTTGATTGGAGCAGATTGTATTTTACTCATTGCTTCAATACTAAATGACGAAGAATTAAAAAACTTTTCAGAAATAGCAGAAAGACTCAAGCTTGATTATATTATTGAGGTTCATGATGAGGAGGAATTACAAAGAGTACAACATTTCTCTAATGCAATTATTGGAGTCAATAATAGAAATTTAAAAACTTTTGATGTCGATATTAATAATTCAGTTGAACTAAAAAAAATTTTTGAGGGAGAAAATATTTTTATTGCTGAATCGGGCATAAAAAGCAAAAAAGATATCGAGTACCTCAAACAACATAATATTAATGTTTTTCTAATTGGTGAAAGCTTGATGAAAGGAGATTTTTTTGAAACTTAGGGAATGGCAAGAGAAGGCTTTTCCACTTTGGTGGGCAAAAAAAAGAGGTATCATTAAAGTTGTTACTGGCGGCGGCAAAACATTCTTTGCTATCCACTGTTTAAAACAATATTTAGAGGATGATCCTCAAAAGTCTATTTTAATTGTTGTTCCCTCAATAGCTCTTCTAGACCAATGGTATGAAAGTCTCTCACAAGAATTTAAACCAAAAGACATTTCACTTAACGGAGGAGGAGAGCAGACCAATGAACTCAAAAAAATATGCATTACAACTATCGATTCGTTAAAAAATATTATTGAAGAGGTTAATTATCAAAATACGCTTCTAATAGTTGATGAATGTCACAAAATAGGAACAGAAAAAAGAGGAGAAATGCTCACCAACAACTGGAATGCCACTCTTGGATTATCAGCTACTCCTGAGAGAGACTATGATGATAATTTTTATATCATTATTAAAAAAATACTTGGCGACATAATCTTTGATTACGATTACATAGATGCCAGAGAAGACGAAGTAATTGTTAATTTTAAACTTTTGTATGGTTATGCTGCATTGCTTCCTGAAGAAGAAGAAAAGTATAAGAAATTTACAAAGAGCATACAAAGAAGAGCAGCCACTATAGGCGGTCAAGATATGAACGATTATCCTTTGAAAATGCTAATTTTCAATAGAGCAAGACTAGTTAAAAATTCTAAAAATAGAATTCCCTATGGAGTTGAATTAATCCAGAAACATAAAAGAGAAAGTTGGATTGTTTTTACGGAGAACAAAAAACAAGCAAAAGAGTTTGACAAAATAATTAATAAAAAAGGTTTTAAGTCTGGTATTTACAATACAGATCTTAAAGACGATGAAAGACAAGAAAATCTTGAAGCTTTTAAATCAGGTAAATTAAATGTTCTCGTAAGTTGCACAGCACTTGATGAAGGTTTTGATATGCCTGAAGCAGATGGAGCAATGATCTTAAGTGCATCTTCATCAAAAAGGCAAAGAATACAAAGGATGGGTAGGGTGCTTAGAATAACTGCCAACAAGGAAAATGCTTTAATAGTAACTGTTTATTCATCAAAAACTGAGTACGAAAAATTACGAGAAGAATCAAATAGATATAAGCTAGAAGGTGTCCCAATTAAGTGGCAGCAAATGAGTCTATAATATTTATATGGCTTTAACTTACTCAAGCATGTTGGATCTTCAAACAGATCTCATTGAATTTGATTTATTAAATTCAATAACAGGAGAAACTTTTGCATCTAATTCTCTTGAAGATAACAAACCAACTTTAATAATGTTTATATGTAACCATTGTCCATATGTTATTCACTATCATGGAGAAATTGTTCGATTATCAAACGACTATAATCAAAAAATTAATATGGTTGCAATTAGCTCTAACGATATCATTGAATACCCTCAAGATAACCCAGAAAGAATGAAAGAATTATGGAATTCTTTGAATTTGTCTTTTCCATATTTGTTCGATGAAACACAAGAAATAGCAAAAAAATATAAAGCTGAATGCACTCCAGAGTTCTATTTATTTAGTCAACAAAATAAGCTTGAATATCGTGGAAGAATGGATGAAACTTCACCCAGTTCTGACAAAAAACCCTCCGGCAAAGATTTAAGAGTAGCAATTGATAATTTACTCAGCAATCAACCCGTCTGTGAAGAGCAGTTACCGTCTATGGGATGTAATATTAAATGGAAGGCTAATTAGTTTTAACATTTCTTTTTCTTCTGCTTCCATGTTTTAGGTAAACTCTTCTTGCTTCTTCTTTGAACTCTTTACTTTTTCTTATTCCCCAAACCTTATCACGAGCAAACTTAGCAGAGACTTTAAGATCAACTATTTGAGGTAAGTATGCATCATTTAATTCTGCGCTGTGAATGAGCTTTGGTTCAACATTTTTAAGCTGAGGAAGAAGATTTTTTATCCACTCTCCACTTGGATCTTGATCCATGCTTTGCTTTGGAATTGAATATATTCTTGGTAAGTTTATACCAGTAACACCACTTTGCATTTGAACCTGACTGATATGAATTCCTGGCTCATAATCTGTAAAAAGCTCAGCTAGAAGAGGTGATGTTTTTTGCCACGGTTGCCACATATTATATGAAGCAAATGACATGATCATTGCTCTCATTCTAAAATTAATCCATCCACTGATTTTTAAAAATTTCATACAAGCATCCAAAAATGGGAATCCAGTTTCACCCTTAATCCATTTATCAATCATTTCGTTATCATGCTCAGTTCTTAACTCATCGCACATTCGATGCATAGAATTAAACTCAAGTTCCGGCTCTGTATGGAGTTTTTGAACAAAATGACAGTGCCAATAAAGTCTTTTTTTAAAAGAATACAGATCTTTCTTATTATCAAGTAACGGAATTAATTCATTAAGCCTTTGGTAAACCTGCCTTATTGATATTGAGCCATATGTAAAATGTGGCGATAATCTTGAGCAACTATCCTCTGAAAGACTAGGACTGGACATTTTTATTCTGTAATCTTCACATCTTTCATTTAAAAAGCTTTCTAAAAGTTCATTTGCAACTGATGTTCCACCTTTTTGGATATGTTCTATATTAGTAAATTTACTTTTAATTTTATTTTTATGTTCGTTAAACTTAATAAGATTTGTTTCAGCTGAATTTTTATTTATTTTAGGCGCACCTATTAAACTACTATGCATAACATGATTCCAATTCTTAGACCATGTATCTCTATCAAAATTAGTTAGTTGTAATCCATAATCATCATATACTTTCAGCATGTCTCCAAAGGTATGTTTGAATTTTTCAAATCCTTTTCTGAAATAATCAATATCTGTACAGTGATTGATGTGTATAAAGCAATCGTTGAAATTTACTTTAATCCATTTTTTAAGATCATCGAATGAACCTTCAAATATATTTATTTCAGAGCCAATTTTCTTAAGGCTATCATCTAATTCTTGAAGACATTCATATGAGAATTTTAACTGTCTGACAGACTTACCATTTGCTTTCCAATAATTTTTATCATAAAGGTGAATGACAATATAATTCGAATTTAGAGAACCATAGTATAGTGCTGCATTATCATGCAACCTCAAGTTTCTATTTAAAACAACTATGTCAATCATTATAAAAATAATTTGATTTGAATAATTTCTAAATTATATTTCTTCGTCTAAGTTTGACTTATATGTTTCGGTTAGAAGCATTACAGAAATTAATGTAAGCATTGATGCAAAGGCAATATAAGCAGATACCCAAATAATATCAAAATCAGTCCATAACTTTACAGCTATTGTTGGTGCAAAGGCTCCTCCAACAATCGCACCAAATTGATAACCTAGTGTCGCGCCAGAATATCTTACTTCAGTACTAAAAAGCTCTGTAAAAAAAGCTGCCTGAGGGCCATACATCATTGCTAAAAAAATAAGTCCAAAGGTTAATGCGAGGACTATTAACCAAAAATTTCCAGTATCAACTAATGGAAAAATTGCAAAAGCCCAAATCCCAGAAAGGATTGCTCCTAGCATAAATATTCCTTTTCTACCGTTTCTATCAGAATATGAAGAGAACATAAATTGAAGCGGTACCATAATAGCACAGCCAATAAGAACAGCAGTTAACATGTCATCTCTTTCCATATTTGCACTTGAAACTCCATAAGCAAGCATAAATGCAATCAAAATGTAGAAGGTTACTTGAACTGATAAAAAAGCACCTGCAGCAAGCATGATTCTTTTTGGATATCTTCTTATTGCTTCAACGACAGGAGAGCTTTTTACTTTTTCATTTGAGCTATTATCTGAATTTGTTGCTAGTGCTTTAAAAGCTTTAGTATCTTCAAGATTAAGTTGTATATACATGCTTATCAGAATGAGAACAGCACTTGCTAAGAAAGGTATTCTCCATCCCCATGTATTAAAAAATTCTTCAGACACCAGCGCGCTTGTAACAATTAATGCTAAGTTGGCTAAGATTACACCAATTGGAGCGCCAGCCTGTGCAAAGGCACCATAGTATCCTCTTTGATTTGAGGGAGCACTCTCGGTAACCAACAACATTGCTCCTCCCCATTGACCGCCAATTGCAAGACCTTGAGCAAATCTCAAAAGTGTAAGTAGAATAGGGGCCGTAACTCCAATCATCGCATAGGTTGGTAATAATCCTATTAAAGTTGAAGATATACCCATTAACATCAAAGCTGCAATAAGAGTTTTTTTTCTTCCAACCCTATCACCAAAGTGCCCAAAAATTATTCCACCAATTGGTCTCGCTATAAAACCCGCAGCAAATGTTAATAAAGATAGAATTAAAGCTGTTGTTTCAGGCACTTCACCAAAAAAAGCAGTTGGAAAAATTAAAGCTGCCGCAGCACCATAAAGAAAGAAGTCATACCACTCAATACTTGTACCAGCTAGAGCGGTTAGAGCAACCTTTCTCATATTTTTGTCTTGGTTTACTGATGTGGATTGATTCATTTAGATACTATTAGATGTAAGCACTGGTAGAAGTCATCACCTTTGCAGTGACTTCCATTACTTTTTTTGTAGGTGATTCTAATTCTTCTGCGCCTGATTCATTTGCTTGACCCGCATGCAGATCTTCATCAGCTTGCATGGTCTTTAATATCTCAATAGTCTCTTTATCTTTCTTTGAAATTTTATCTAAGTGTTTTTGAAGATGGATAACTACCTGTTTTTCTGTCTCTTCAACAAACCCAAGACTTGTCTTTTCTCCCATAGAACCAAAAATAGCTCCAATGGCGAACGACCCAGCATACCAAAGGGGGTTCAAAATTGAACTATTACCACCAAGCTCATCAAGTCTTTTTTTGCACCAAACCAAATGATCTGTTTCTTCTTCACCAGCATGAATCAAATGTTCTTTTATTTTTGGATCTTTGCATACAAAAGCCTGTCCACGATAAAGTGCTTGTGCAGCAACTTCACCAGCATGATTTATCCTCATCATTTGAATAGATAAATCTTTTTCTTTTTTTGAAAGCTCTTCAGTATTTTTTTCTTTTGGAGCAGGTGGATATTCTCTGTCAGTTCCAGTTTTTTTGTCTGACAAAGTCCTTAAAGCTATATCAAGCTCATTAACAATATTATTTAAAATGCTCATTTAATTCCTTTGAATCCAATGTCTTTTCTGAAAAATGCACCGTCAAATTCGACATTATTTACGAGATTATATGCGTTTTTTTGTGCATCTTTCAAATCGCTCCCTAGTGCTGTAGCACAAAAAACCCTACCTCCACTTGTAAGTATTGTTTCATTTGCATATTTTGTTCCTGCATGAAACAACTTTGAATCTTTGATGTTATTTTCTTTTATAGAAACTTTTTTATTGGATTCATAGTCTTCAGGATAGCCTTCAGAGGCAATTACAACTCCACATGAGTGTTTTTCAGTCCATTGAATTAAATATGTATCCAATTTATCATCAATAGCTGCTTTGCAAAGTTCAACCAAACTCGAATTGAGCCTTAATAAAATAGGTTGAGTTTCTGGATCACCAAATCTGCAATTAAATTCAAGAACCTTAATCTCATTATCTTTAATCATCAGCCCTGCATAAAGAAATCCTAAATAAGGCGAGCCTTCATTAATTAAACCATTCATGGTGGGATACATAACCTCATTAAGAATCTTTTTATGAATTTCTTCAGTAACTATTGGTGCTGGAGAATAAGCACCCATTCCTCCAGTATTTAAACCGACATCACCATCTCCTACAGCCTTATGATCTTGACTTGTTGCCAAAGGAATTATCTTATCTTTACTTACTACAGCAATAAATGATGCTTCCTCACCTTCTAAAAATTCTTCGATTACTACTCGATTACCAGCAGTTCCAAAGGCCTTATCATTAAAAATGCTATCAAGTGCTTTTATTGCTTCTTCAGAGTTTTGACAAATTATTACGCCCTTACCAGCTGCCAAACCGTCAGCTTTAACGACTGTTGGAAAAGAAATCTCATTTAGATATTCTAAAGAGCTTTCAAAGTTGTCGAACGATTTGTATTTGGCTGTTGGAATGTTGTACTTTACGAAGAAATCTTTAGAAAAGGTTTTTGAACCCTCTAATTGAGCTGCATTTTTAGATGGACCGAAAGTTTTAATATTTTTACTCTGTAAAAAATCAGTCAAGCCATCAACAAGTGGTTGTTCTGGACCAATAATGACAAGCTCTACTATTTCTTCTAAACAAAATTTTTCTATTGAGCTAAATTCATTTAAGTTAAGTTCAACATTGCTTACTTTATCCTCTAGATGGGTTCCTGCGTTACCAGGACAGACAAAAACATGTTTTACGATATCATCTTGCGCACATTTCCAGGCCAAAGCATGTTCTCTTCCACCTGAACCAATTATCAGAACTTTCATTAGTGTCGAAAATGCCTCATTCCAGTAAACATCATTGCAATGTTGTGTTCATTTGCAGCAGCTATTACTTCATCATCTTTTATAGATCCACCTGGTTGAATAATTGCAGCAATTCCGCTTGAGGCTGCTTTATCTATTCCATCTCTAAATGGAAAAAATGCATCCGATGCCATTACAGCATTTTTTACTTCCAATCCCTCTTCTTTGGCTTTTAAGTTGGCAATTTCTGCACTAATCACTCTGCTCATTTGACCAGCCCCTATACCAATAGTTTGTTTGTTCTTTACATAAACGATGGCATTACTTTTTACAAATTTAGCCACTTTCCATGCAAATAAAAGATCATCAAGCTCGTCATCTGATGGTTTTCTTTCGGTAACACATTTAAGTTCGTTGGCATCTAACTTTTTTGTATCATCATCTTGGATCAAAATACCTCCAGAGACTTTCTTAATTGTTCCTGGATAAGGATTATCTTGATCTAAATCAACTCTAAGGATTCTTATATTTTTTTTAGAAGAAAACTCTTTAATCGCATCCTTTTCATAATCTGGGGCTATTACCAATTCAACAAATTGTCTTTGATTTATTTCTTTTGCTGTTTCTTTATCTAATTTTTTATTGAAAGCAATGATTCCTCCAAACGCAGAGGTTGGATCTGTTTTAAAAGAAAGGTCATAAGCTTCATTGATTGATTTTGCCTCAGCAACACCACATGGATTGGCATGCTTTACAATAACACAAGCAGGATTACTAAATTCTCTAACACATTCCCAAGCAGCATCAGCATCTACGATATTATTATATGAAAGCTCTTTTCCTTGAATAATTTCAGCATTAGCAATATTTTTGTTTTTTAAATTATCAAAAGTAAAAAGGGTTGCATTTTGATGTGGGTTTTCACCATACCTAAGATTAGCATTACTTGAGAAATTATAGGAATGTATATCTTTAGTCTCTCCTTTGAGGTAATTAGATATCGATTTATTGTAATTTGTCATTAAGGCAAATACTTTTTGAGAGAGATTCTTACGAGTTTCATATGAAATGCCATTATTTTTATCCCACTCACTAATAATATGACTATAGTCATTTGGATTGCATACTACGACGACATCTTTAAAATTTTTAGCAGCAGCTCGGATCATTGTAGGGCCACCAATATCGATATTTTCTATCGCATCCTCAAAAGAAGAACCTTTTTTTATAGTTTCTGTAAATGGATATAAATTAACAATTACTAAATCAATGGTTTCATATCCTCTCTCTTCAAGCACCTTCATATCAGATTCTCTTCTAGCCAAAATGCCCGCATGAATCTTTGGATGAAGAGTTTTAACTCTTCCATCCATCATTTCTTCAAATCCAGTAAACTCAGAAACTTCTTTAACCTTATCCGTAATTTCTTTTATTGCTTTATAAGTTCCACCAGTTGAAAGAATCTTCACATCTTTTTTTATCAAAAAAGATACAATTTCTTTGAGATTTGTTTTATCAGATAAACTTATCAGGGCTGTTTTTGGATTAACAATATTCATTGCTACTCGATTTTATATTTTTTAAGTTTTGTTCTAAGAGTTGTTCTGTTTATTCCTAAAATCTTTGCGGCTTTTGATTGATTATTATTCGAAAATTGCATAACTGATCTCAAAAGAGGTGGCTCAACTTCATTCAAAACAAGTTGGTATACATCAATTGGAGTATTTTTTTGATCAAGCTGATTAAAATATCTAGACATTGCTTTTCTAACCTCATCTTTTAGAGGTTTTTTTGAGTAGCTATCAAAAGATTTTTTGTTATTTTTCAAAATAATTTATTTTTTGTAAAGAAGATTAAGTTTACAGTTGTTTAAAAATTGCTCAATAGTTTTTTAAAGATTAATAAATGTTTTTTTATCTTTATCAATTGAGAAATTTTTGAATTCTCCATCTTCAATAGTTATTTTTACAATTGAAGTGTAGTCAGGGTAAAAATATAAGAGCTTGGTTTCTGAATTTAACTCACTTAATAATGCATTTATCACCATAAAATGAGTAAAAATAACACTATCTTGTGAGAATGCTTTTGTTTTAGAAATTATATTATCTTTCCACTTAGCAATACTCTCTGGCAAATCACTCTTATTCATTTGAAGGATATTCTTTAACCATTCTTGTTTATTCTCAGGCTCAATATTTGGTGATGGTATTTCTGTGAATATATTTTCTATTATTAGCTTTCTTTTAAATTTTTTTGCCAGTGGTCTTGCTGTTTCTACAGCTCTTAGTTTTGGACTTGAAATAAAAGAATAATCATCAAGCTGTTTAAGTTCAGGCCTATTAATTAATTTTTTTGATTGAGCTATACCAGTATCGCTAAGACCAGGATCATGATGATCGCCCCAAGAACTAGAAGCCTCAGCATGCCTTATAAATATAACTTTAATAGATGCCATTTATTAATTCTCAATAGCTATAATAATAATATGAGAATTCATAGAGTATATTGTAAATCTGTATCAGGACCTAACACGAAATTTGCCTTAGATAATATACAGTCGCATCACTTAATAAAAGCTCTTCGTTTAAAAGAGGGAAGAGTTGTTGAAGTATTTGATGGAAACGGTAACTCAGCATCGTGTGAAATAGTTTTATTAAATAATAACAAGTGTGAGCTGGAAAGAATTTCTGAAGTTAACAAAGATAATGAACCACATCGAACCCTAACAAACATAATTCCATTCATTAAAACAAATAATTTTAATTATATGGTTCAAAAATTATCTGAAATTGGAGTAAATAAATTCATAATCTATAAACCTGAACTTTGCGATCAAAGTATTGCAAAAAAGGATTTAGAAAAGATAATTCAAAAATCTAAAGATATAATTATTAATGTTTGCAAGCAGTGCGGAAATAATTTCTTGCCACAAATTATTCATACCAGAAACTTAGATGAGGCTATTAATTTGATTGAAGATGACAACAACAAATATGTATTTGATACGGATGCAGAAAAATACTTTTCTTTCGAAGAGTTAGGCTCAAGCTCTTCTATAACAACTATTACAGGACCAGAGTCAGGCTTCTCAGAAAAAGAATTAGACTCTATTAAGAAAAATAATATTGAAATTAGATATTTGGGTGAAAATATTCTCAAAGCAGAAACGGCTCCAATTTTTGTTTCTTCCATTGTAAAAAACCATTTTGGTAAAATTTAACCATGACTGAGAAAGTACTATTCATAACAGATACATTTGAAAATTTAAATTTCAAAAAAGATACTTCGATCCTTATGATCGAAGAAGCTTTTAAAAAAGAAATGAATGTTTTTCAGTGTGAAATAAACGATTTATTCCTAGATAACAACGATGTTTTAGTAAATTGCAGAGAGATAAACTCTTTAAGTGAAGATAATGATAAAGATGTTAAAAAAATTGATATTGACCTTAAAGATTTTAAATATTGTTTTATGAGAAAGGACCCTCCTGTTGATGAAGATTATAATAATGCTCTTCATTTACTTGATTTAGCTAAACATAATGGCGCAGTTATCCATAACAATCCATGTGCATTAAAGAAATTTAATGAAAAAGTTTTTGCAACATATTTTCCTGAATTTATACCAAAAACACTCATTTCATCTAGCATTAACAAAATTAGAGCTTTTTTTGATTCGCATAAGAAAATAATTATTAAACCTCTAGATGGAATGGGAGGCACTTCAATATATAAAGTAGATGATTTAAACGAAAATAATTTAAAGATCATAAGAGCCATGACAAATTCTGAAAAAACACAGATTATTTGCCAGAGTTTTATTGAGGATGTTTATGAAGGAGATTACAGAATTCTAATAATCAATGGTAAGCCATTTCCAAAAACACTTGCAAGGATACCAAAAGATGGAGATTTCAAGGGAAATCTTGCTGCAGGAGGGAAAGGAGTCGCTAAAGATATAACAGAAAATCAAAAGATGATTGCCGAGGCAATTGCATCAATATTAGTTAAAAATGAGATTAGTTTTGCTGGAATAGATATAGTTGGAAAATATTTAACTGAAATTAATATTACAAGCCCAACTTGTGCAAGGGAAATTCTTGATCAAACACAGATGAATCCGATAGAAGAATACTTTAAAGGCCTATGAGTATTTTTTCCTCGACAGAAACTATCAGTAAACGTTCTTTGACTTTTAATAAATCTTTTATAATTTCGCTTTTAATACATCTATTATTGATTTTTGGTATTTCAATTACCACATACTATAAATTACCAATTTTTAAAGAATCTCCAATAATTAACGTTAAGTTCGCTAATTCTAATCAAGATTTAATTACTAAAACTAATTTGGGTGATTCATTTAGTTCAGATTTAGATTTATCAATCTCTCAGAATGGAAACATAAGCTCATCAAAGAAAACATTACAACCATATAAAGTAAAAAAGCTTCAGGCAAATTCTGTTGTTAATACTGAGGAGGCTGTATATTTAAATTTATGGCAAAGACAAATAGAAACTAATGGAGACAATATAATTTCAGAGAGTAAAAGTTTCTTAGATGGCAGGGTGCAGATTATGGCTACTATAGATGTTTATGGCAATTTAGTTAAATCAGAAATTCTTATTTCATCAGGGGATAAAGCAATTGATGAAATGGCTATTAATATTTTAAAAGAGTCAGCTCCTTTTGCTCCTTTTAATGAAACAATGTCTAACGAATATAGCGTTCTTGAAATAGTTCGTGACTGGAATTTTTCTATTAATTAAATGCAAATAGTCGCTTTTGATTATGGTGAGAAAAAAATAGGCGTTGCTGTTGGACAAACTGAAACTAACACTTCTTCACCATTACAAATAATTTTTAATAATAATGATCAAGTTAATTGGAATGAGATTAGTGTTTTGTTAGATGAATGGAAGCCTGAACTCATTATTATTGGTAAGCCACTAAATATGGATGGCACTGATAGTGAAATAATGAAAAAAGTTGAGAAGTTCGTTAAACATTTAAAAACTATTTATGATGCACAATATGAATATATTGATGAAAGATTAACCACATTCGAGGCTAAAGAAATTCTCGTTGAAAATAAATCTGATATCGTAGATGCTAATGCAGCAAAAATATTAATTGATAATTGGTTTAATAAAGAATTATAAGTATGTCTATTCCTTCAACATTTATAGATCGTTTATTGTCTTCAATAAACATAGTTGATGTTATTGGAAGAAGATTAACTCTCGAGAGAAAAGGTGGTGCTTATTGGGCCAAGTGTCCTTTTCATGGCTCTGGTGAGGAAAGAACAGCTTCCTTTAAGGTATATGAGGAAACAGGTACCTATCATTGCTTTGGATGTAAAGAGTCAGGAAATGCAATTCATTTTTTAAGAAAACATGATGGTTTAGATTTTTTAGAGGCTGTTGAAACACTTGCAACTCAGGTTGGAATGGAGATACCAAAGCAAGAAGCACCTGTAGATACTTCTAATGCTACAAAGATTAACAATCGTGCTTCTCAAGTATTCTACGAACAACTTAAATCAGATCAGGGTAAGAAAACAATAAAATACTTAAAAGAAAGAGGAATATCCGGAGAAACAGCAAAATTTTTTCAATTAGGTTATTCATCTAATAAAAAACCTACACTTTATGAAAATCTTAAAAATGAATTCAAGGAAATAGATTTAGATGAATCAGGACTATTTGGTAAAAATGATGACGGCGAACATTACGATAGATTTAGAGACAGACTTATGTTTCCAATTAGAAATATTAAGGGAGAGTGCATTGCATTTGGAGGAAGGCTTTTATCAGACAAAAAAGATCAGGCCAAATATCTTAATTCACCAGAAACAAAAACATATAAAAAAAAATATGAACTGTATGGTTTATATGAAATAAGAGAAATCAACAAAAGACCTGAATCTATATTTCTTGTTGAGGGATATATGGATGTTATTGGATTATTTCAACATGGTATAAAAAATGCTGTTGCTTCATCAGGGACAGCTTTTACACAAGAGCAACTAAGAAAAATTTTAAGTTACACAAATACTATTTATATTGTTTTTGATGGTGATGAAGCTGGATATAAAGCTTCTTGGAGGGCGGTTGAAAACGCATTACCACTTTTAAGAGAGGATACTAGAATTAGTTTTATTTTTTTGGAGCCGAATGAAGATCCAGATAGTTATGTGAGTAGTAATGGAAAAGATGCTTTCTTAAATTTAGCAAAAGAAGCTAAATCATTTTCTGATTTCTTTTTTGATTATGTTAAAGATCAGGATGATTTATCGACCCTGGAAGGGAGATCCATGGTAGCAAAATTTGCATTACCTTTAGTGAATAAAATTTCAAATGATACTCTAAAAGAAGCATATATTAATGAAGTATCAAAAATATGTGATCTTGATTTCTCAAAATTAATTCAAGGAGAATCAAAATCTAAAAAAATTTCTCCTACAAAAAAAGAAGAAGTGAAGGAATCAACAAACACAGTTTTGAGGAAATCTGTGTTAGGAATCTTTACGGCGCTTATACAACATCCAAAATTATCTTCAATTAATGAGTTTTCATTAATCACTCATGACTCAAAATTTAATTTTATTAATGACATTAAAAACTTATATCAAAACTCTCCAGATTCAAATCCATCAATTATTTTTGAGAAGATAGAATCAGAAAGAATTAAGAATATTTTTGGTGAGGCTTTAGTATCAGAAGTTAAATTATCGGAGGAGGACGCCACCTCGATGATTAAAGATTGTCTTAAAATAATCTCTCAAACAAACGCTGAAAGAGAAGAAATTTTAAAAGAAAAGTATAATATGCAAGAGCTAACATCTGCAGAAAAAAGAGAATTACAACAAATTATTCTAAAAAAAGATAAAATGTCGCAGGATGAAGAAGCTTTGATAAAAAATTTAAGCTCTATTTAGATTGATTTTTGTTAATCAATCCCTAAATAAAGGGGACAAAAGAGGATTTTTCTGTGGATAAATTAAATCAAAAAGGCTCAAAGATTGCTGAGCTTATCGAAAAAGGAAGAGAACAAGGTTATCTAACATATTCAGATGTTAATGATCATCTTCCTGATGATATATCTGATCCTGATCAAGTAGATGAAATCATTGGAATGATTAATGATCTAGGTCTTCAAGTACATGAAACAGCACCCGATGCTGATACTTTAATGTTAGCAGAATCTGAAGATTCTGATGATATTGCTCTCGAACAAGCAGCAGAAGCTTTAGCAGCTGTAGAAAACGAAACTGGAAGAACAACTGACCCGGTTAGAATGTACATGAGAGAGATGGGAACAGTTGATCTTCTTACTAGAGAGGGCGAAATTGAAATCGCTAAAAGAATAGAAGAAGGAATGAGAGATCTTCTCAATTCAAGCGTTATGTATCCAAAAACAGTTGAGTATGTTTTACATTATTTTCAACTTGTAAAAGATGGTGAAAAGAAGATAAATGATTTTATAACAGGATTCCTTGAGGAGATGGAAGAAGTTCCATCAGCAGGGCCTGGAAGTCAAAGAGCTAAAGAAGAGGCCGAAGCTGCTGAGTCATCTGATGACGAAGGATCGTCAGGACCAGATATGAAAGAGGTCCAAAAAAGAATGACAAGCCTCAAGCGTCAATTTAATAAGACAACAAAAATTATTGATAAAAAGGGCAGACATTCCAAAGAAGCTAATGCTGAATTTAAAAAACTTGGTGAAATATTTCAGTTTTTAAAATTTAGTCCAAGAATGTTTGAGGATATAGCTGCAATTGCAAGACATGGACTAAATAGCATCAGAGAAAAAGAGAAGTTTATTCAAACTCAATTAGTTAAAAATGCTCGCATACCTAGAAAAGATTTTCTTGCCCAATACCCAGATAATCTTACTAAAGTTAGATGGGTAGATGGTTTAATGAAAGAAAAGAAATATAAGAAAGATCTTTTAGAAAAAGTAAAACAAGATGTTGTTATCGCTCAAAAAGATATATTAGAAATTGAGAATAAAATTGGACTAAGTATTAAAGAAATCAAAGAAATCAATAGAAACATGTCTATGGGCGAAACAAAAATGAGAAGAGCCAAAAAAGATATGGTTGAAGCTAACTTACGATTAGTGATTTCAATTGCTAAGAAATATACCAATAGAGGACTTCAGTTCTTAGATTTAATTCAAGAGGGCAATATTGGTTTAATGAAAGCAGTTGATAAGTTTGAGTATAGAAGAGGTTATAAGTTTTCGACTTATGCGACTTGGTGGATAAGACAGGCAATTACAAGATCAATTGCTGATCAAGCAAGAACAATCAGAATTCCAGTTCATATGATTGAAACTATAAATAAATTAAACAGAGTTTCTCGTCAGATGATGCAAGATATGGGTAGAGAACCAACTCCTGAAGAGCTAAGTAAAGAGCTTGATATGCCTGAGGATAAGGTTAGAAAAGTTCTAAAAATTGCTAAAGAGCCAATTTCAACTGAAACACCAATTGGAGATGACGAAGACTCAAGTCTAGGTGATTTCATTGAAGATACAGTTATTGAATCTCCATTAGAAAATGCTACTGAGGAAAGTTTACACTTTGCTACTGATGATGTGCTTGCATCGCTAACAGCAAGAGAAGCAAAAGTTTTAAGAATGAGATTTGGTATTGGCATGAATACTGATCACACTCTTGAAGAGGTTGGAAAGCAATTTGATGTTACAAGAGAGAGAATCAGACAAATTGAAGCAAAAGCTTTGAGAAAGTTAAGACATCCTAGTAGATCAAGTCACCTTAAAAGCTTCTTAGACGAATAATTTATTTCCAGTTTCCTTTTCTTCCAGAGAGATCCCAATGAATTCTACTCCACATCAGCTGAATTCTTCTTTTAACATATCTTCTAGCAAAAAAACTTGAGTAGATTGGAAGAGGAATAAACGCTTGTGAGCCCAAACCGTCAATGATTTTAATTATGATTTTTTCGTTTTGCTGACTAATAACAAGATTATGGGGTATAAGATTTTTGGTAAGTATTAAATGTTTTTTTAACCAAGTTTGAAACTCTTCTATAGCTAATTTTATTTCCTCAGTAATACCTTCCCTAAAAAGATATGTTTCAAGTGTTTCAGCGATTTCCCCATTATTTGTTATTAACTCAGTCTCAGAAGCCATGCCAATATTTGTTTCTGTCATACCATGCCATTTGGCTAAATGTGTCCACAAATCAGCATCATCTTTTTGAAGTGCCTTTTGATTATATGCTTCTTGTTCTCTTAAATTATCATCAAAACTTTCTAGAGATCTAAATCTTTTATACCAAGACTTATTTTTTTTAATTTTTTCAAGCAATCCTGAATGAATTACCTTTAGACATCTATTTGGATTATTTGGATGAACAAAACACATTCGATTGCCACCTTCTGCAAAAGGAGTTACATCATCCAGATTAATCATAATAAGATAATAACCTATTCGTTTTATTTGAAAAGTTTAAGGCTTCCTTAATATATTAATTCTTATATAATTACACGCTCTTTTGTTCTTTAGAACATTGGGCCTGTAGCTCAGTTGGTTAGAGCAGTGGACTCATAATCCATTGGTCGGAGGTTCGAGTCCTCCCGGGCCCACCATTACTTTCTTACTTCAGCATAAACCTTACTTGTACCATCTTTAAATAGAATCAGAACATCATAAGGCATAAAACGATCATCAACTTCCATTCCTGGAGAACCAAGAGGCATGCCTGGAACTGATAATCCAATAGCTTCTGGATGATCTTCTGATAAAAATTGTTTTATGTATTTACTTGGAATGTGACCTTCAAAAATAAAACCATTAGAAGATACTGTTGTATGACATGATCTATATTGAGGCTCAATATTATATTTCTCTTTTATCTTCATTAGGTTTTGATGATCTTGACCATAAGCAGTAAAACCATCTTTCTCAACGTGTTTCATCCACATTTTGCAACAACCACATGTTGGCGTTTTGTGAACTAATAGCAAAAACTCATTTTTTATCTCATTTGAAAGAGTTTCTTTTTCAGAAATCATTTCATGAGAATTGAGAAAAAAAGGCCCTAAAAAACTTACAATAATAATCAATTTTTTCATAGTTAAATCTTATCAAAATTTTGATTTACAAACCAAAAAACTGATGATAAATTTACTGAAATTGTTGCGTATATCGGGGAGGAAATATGTCACATCCAAATCATCCAAATGTTGATCAAAGTGATCGAGTAGTGCCTATTAACTTAAGACAAAGTGGTCGAACACCTACTGAACTTCTTATATCGACAAGAGTAAGAAAATCGCCATTTTGGCATTTATCTCATGAGGCAGGTTGCTGGAGAGCAACTGTATATAACAGAATCTATCATCCAAGAGGCTACGTAAAACCTGAGGATGGAGGTGCAATGGTTGAATATGAAGCATTGGTAAATAGAGTGACAATGTGGAACGTTGCTGTAGAAAGGCAAATAAGAGTGAAAGGTCCTGATGCAGAGGCATTTACAGATTTTGTTATCACTCGTGATGCAACAAAGATTGAGCCAATGCATGGTAAATATGCAATCTTATGTAATGAGAAAGGAGGCATACTAAATGATCCAGTTTTATTAAGACTTTCTGAGGACGAGTTTTGGTTTTCAATATCAGACAGCGACTTATTACTTTGGATGCAAGGCGTAAATGTTGCGAAACAATTTAATGTAGAAATAGACGAAATTGATGTTTGTCCTCTTCAGATACAAGGACCTTTATCAGAGGATCTAATGGCAAAGCTTGCAGGTGAGGAGCTTAGAGATGTTCCATATTATGGTCTCATGGAAGCTAATATAAATGGTGCTGATTGTGTAATTAGTCAGACAGGATTTACAGGCGAAAAAGGTTATGAGATCTATGTTCGTGATACGCATGAAAATGCCGAAAAAGTCTGGAATAAGGTTCTTGAAGATGGGGAAGAGTTTGGTCTAATGGTAATTGCTCCCGCTCACCATAGAAGAATTGCTGCGGGGATTTTGTCATGGGGTCAAGACTTGGATCATGAAACTTCACCTTTTCAAGTTAACTTAGCTTATCAAGTACCTCGTAATAAAAAGTCAGACTATATTGGAAAGGCAGAACTAGAAAGACAAAGAGATGTCATAGATAGTGGCGAAGCTCCATTTAAAATGAAAATGGTTGGAATCACCTTGGGAGGAAAAGAAATTACAGATTATGCTCCTGATTTTTGGCTTGTTGCTGACACTGATGGAAATGATATGGGATATGTTACCTCTCCATGGTGGTCACCTGAGCTTGAAACTAATATCGCACTTGCATGGGTTCCATGGTCCTCATCAGAGGTTGGAACTAAATTACTAGTGAAATTACCTGATGAATATTCGGTAACACCTGGCGAGCCAGTTGAAGGCGAGGTTGTTGATGTGCCATTTAGAGAATCAGTTAATCCAAACAAACGTGAGGTTGAAGCAGCCAAAGGAAAAGATTTCGCTGAATAAGATTTTTAAATGAAGCGAAAGTTAAGTAAATAATTTTTGCTTCACATTACAGAATGCGTTTTTTATTAATTCTAATTATATCAATACCGCTTTATTCTCAAAGCTCAAAAGTATTATGTGAATTAAATGGAGAATATTCAGTAACTTATAAAGATATAAAAAAAACTTATCTTGCAGAAGGTATAGAGCTTTTTAGAAATTTAGCTAGACAAACTCAGCAATCTCTTTTTTTATTGAGAAGGGCAAAAACTAATTTTGCTGAAGAAGATTGGGAAAAAAATTCGTTGTATGTAGTTCAATATTGGGATGTTGATTCTGCCGAAGAAACCTACAAATCTCTTATCCATACACTAGAACCTGCTCCAGCATGGATAAATGAAGACGCACAATGGTATGTCGAAACAAAAGATACTGGAATTGCTGTTACTCATACTATGGAAGTAGAAGAGGAGCATCCATTGTTCCCAGAATATAAAGTAGAAGTTTATAAAATTACAAACAGTTTCAATTGGTTTACAGGAAAGGGTCAAATTTACGGAGACATATGGCTTAAAAAGAAAGATGAATCAAAAGGTAAGAATCCTAAAATTGAAATCTTTGCAAATGGTAAGTGTGAGCAACAAAAGAAAAAGTTCTAATTTTTTAATAAAAATACAAAAATATCTTTAAAATATCATTAATGAATTCTGTTGATATTAATGAAATAAAAAAGGCTTTTCTATTATTCATTGATGTTCAATCTTTAAATAAAAAAATAAAATTAGAAAATGCTTTTGATGAGTTTGAAAGTCTAGTCGTTTCATCTGGGTTAATTATTCACGGTAGTAAAAGTTTAAAACAAACTGCTCCAGTAATTAATACATTTATAACGAAAGGAAATCTTGAAAATTTAAAGAATCAGATCATGCAAAGCGATGTTGAAATTATAATAATTAATCATGAACTTTCTGCTTCTCAAACAAGAAATTTGGAAAAGTTTTTTAATAAGAGGGTCATTGATAAGACTGAACTTATTTTAGATATTTTTGCTACTCGGGCTTCTTCACACATTGGTAAATTACAAGTTGAACTTGCGCAGCTTAAACATTTATCAACAAGACTCATAAGAGGATGGACTCACCTTGAAAGACAAAAAGGTGGAATAGGTTTACGAGGTCCTGGTGAAACTCAATTAGAAACTGACAGAAGGCTTATTAATAAGCGAATTAAAAGACTTAATCAAAGACTTGAAAAATCACACAAACAAAGAGAGATCAATAGATACTCAAGGAAAAAAAGTAGAAATAAATTAGTAGCATTAGTTGGATATACGAATGCAGGAAAAACGACTTTATTCAATAAATTGACTGAAAGTTTTCAACTTGCTGAAGATAAATTATTTGCAACATTGGACTCAGTCACAAGAAAAAACAAGAATCCAAAATATGGTCCAATACTATTCTCAGATACAGTTGGTTTTATTTCAGACCTGCCAACTCAATTGGTAGAGTCTTTTAAAGCTACTTTAGACGAACTTAAAACTGCAGATCTTTTATTGCATATTGTGGACAGTCATGATGTTGATTACAAAATAAAAATTAAGGAAGTTAACAATATTTTAAATGACATTGGAGTTATTAATATTCCTCAAATTATTGTTAACAACAAATGTGATTTAATTGATGCTTCAAAATTAGACATCTTAAAGTTTAAAAAAAACGAGGAAGTATTTATTTCTGCTCAAGATGACAATGAATTTAAAGATTTAAGAGCAAAAATAAATAATGTTCTTTTTAATGGTGAATATCAGGGATGGATTTCTATGGAAAATAATATGGGAAATATCAGATCTTCACTTTTTGATATGGGGTGCGTTAAAGAAGAAAAAGTTTCTAAATGTGGAAAGATGTTGGCCAAGATAAGAATTGGTAATGATGAGTTAGATGAACTACTTGACTTAAAAGGTTTTGAACTTTGTGCTGATGAGGATATACTTTTAAAATCTATATAAGCAAGGCTAAATAAA
The DNA here is from genome assembly GCA_902617045.1 of uncultured SAR86 cluster bacterium. GTDB lineage: Bacteria > Pseudomonadota > Gammaproteobacteria > Magnimaribacterales > D2472 > SAR86A. The sequence goes on along the minus strand of CACMVA010000001.1, from coordinate 126,123 downwards.
TGAATAAATTAAATAATCTTCTTGAATCCATGGCAAAACCTTTAATGCCAATTACACCTTGGTTACTTAGATTAGGTTTGGGAATTTCCTTTATTCTTCATGGAGCAGGCAAGTTTCCATTACCTCCAGAAAGAATGGTTACTTGGTTCGAAAGCATGGGCTACATGTATCCAGAACTAGTTACTAGTTTAGTCGCATTAGGTGAGGTTGGTGCAGGTGCTGGAATTATTTTAGGTGGGTTACTTAATAGCAAAGTTGGTGACTTAATAACAAGATTATCCGGTGGAGCAGTCGGTGTAATAATGATAGGAGCTATTTTGATTGCTCATTCTGATTGGCTAGTGACTAAAAAGCTATTTATGAGTGAGCAAATATTTTTATTTCTTCTGGGAACCTATTTCGCCATAAGAGGCAATAAATAACTATTTTCCAAAATTTTTCTTTAAATAATAATTAATTAATAAAAAAATTTATATATTTTTTTTATTTCTACTTGCAAATCTAAATGAGAATCATTATCATTCTCATTCATGAAAGCTACTTTATTGGTCATTCCCCTAAAAGTGTGCAGTTTTATGATTTTTTAATCAAAAATCTTTAGGCGAAAAAGGTAGCTTTCATTTTAATTTTGTAAAGAAAAAAATATGAACAAAATACTAACTAGATTTTTCCATGATATGTCTCCAATATTTTTTATTAGTGTCCTTTTAATATCATCATTCGTTGTCTCTCAAGAAAACGATGAAGATATTGAAGAAATTGTTGTGAAAGGTAATGTACTTTATTCTGATCAGGTAACAGCTTTAAAGACTCCTGTACCGGTTTTGGATGTTCCACAAACTGTATCAATTGTCACTGATGATGATATTCGTAAACAAGGCTTCAGACAAATTGGAGACATTGTTAGGTATACACCAGGCGTTAATACATCTCAGGGTGAGGGACATAGGGATGCAGTAGTGTTTCGTGGAGTAAGATCTACAGCTGACTTTTTTCAAGATGGAATAAGAGATGACGTTCAATATTATCGTTCTCTTTATAACGTTGAACAGGTAGAGATCCTTAGAGGACCAAATGCACTATTATTTGGTAGAGGAGGAACAGGCGGCGTAATTAACAGAGTATCAAAGAAAGCTGTGATTGGTGAGAAATTTGGAGCAGTTGATTTTGGTATAGATGATTTTGGAGGCAATGATCTAGTGTTAGATTACAATGTTCAAAACGGTGAAAATTCTGCATTTAGAATAATGTTCCATTCTGATTCATTAAAGAATCATAGAGATTACTATGATGGAGATAGAATAGGATTCAATCCAACACTAAAAGTAAAAATGAGTGATAGGACTACTTTAGATCTTTCATATGAACATGCTGATCATGAAAGATTTATTGATAGAGGTATTCCTACTGAAAATGGCTCACCAGTAAAAAGATTTGCTGGAATTACTTTTGGAGACAGTAAAGGAGACAATCTTCAAACTCTTGAGGCAGATATTTTCAGAGCAACCTTGAGTACAGTATTTTCTGACACAAGAAAAGCTAATCTTCAGATAGTCTCTAGCGAGTTTGAAAAAATGTATAAAAACTATTATGCATCTGGATACACTGCAGGAGCGACAGTGGTAACTATGGATGGATATCTTGATCCAACTGAACGTGAAAATACAATCATAAGCGGTAACCTAGTTAATGAAATACAAATAGGTTCAGCAACACATACAATGTTATTCGGTGCTGAAATTATTGACACAACCAACAATAATTATCGTTTCAACACATACTTTAGCAACACAAAAGATGATAATGAAGTATTTAATATTACAGATCCAATGGACTTTACAGTCAATGCTGCTGGTAAGCCATCAACAAATGACTATTCTGCAGACCTAAAGAGTAAAACGAAATCTGATATAGAAGTAACATCGATTTATTTCCAGGATCAAATAGATGTTTCTGATAACTTAAAATTAATGATTGGTGGTCGTCATGACACTTTTGATATTACTGTTACTGATATTAAAAATAGTTCTGTGCAATCTAGAGAAGATAAAGAATTTTCACCAAGAGCTGGTGTAGTTTATAAGCCAAAAGAAAATATTTCTTACTACTACAGCTACAGTGAAAGTTTCCTTCCAAGATCAGGAGAGCAATTTAAATCATTGTCTGCTAGTAGCGCCGCACTTGATCCCGATGTCTTCGAGAGTAGTGAAATCGGTGTTAAGGTGGCTTTATCAGATAGCCTAAGTTTAACAGCAGCATATTTTGACAGTGAACAAACTAGAGCCGCTAGAGATAGTGAAACTGGAGAAACTAATGAAATTGTTGGTTTGCAAGTTGATGGTATGGAGCTCGAGTTAAAAGGAAGTGTGTCTGAAAAAATGGATATTGTTTTTGGCTTGACTAAAATGAGTGGTAAAACTGCTAAAGGTGGTGAACCACGTGAAATACCTGACCACAGGATTTCATTATTTGCTACTAATCAGGTATCAGATAAGCTTGGTTGGTCTTTGGGCCTTACTAGACAAGGAGAGTCAGCAATTGGTAATGATAAGCCCGGAAATGTTCTTCCAGCATATACAAGAGTAGATTTTGCTGTTTACTATATGATTGCTGATGACCTAAGTGTGCAAATGAATATTGAGAATTTAAATGATACTTTATATTTTCCTCACTCTCATAGTACACATCAGGCTTCAGTCGGTGAACCCTTAAATGTTAGGTTCTCTATAAGAAAGACTTTCTAAACTTCTTGGGAGAGGGGTGCTATACAGTACACCCTAAAAATAAAGAAAGGGCAATTCAATTGCCCTTTTTTTTGAAGTAGAATAAACAATATGAAAAATTATTTAAAGTATGACGACGTTAAAGTTTTTAAGTATGACAACTTAGTTCTTGCTGTCATATATACCATTGGCCATATTTTAATAGCCATGACATGCAACAGAATCATTACTGGAGCTACATTAGATATGGCTGCTGCAGATGCATTTATAGAGCCTATTATTAATGGATTTTGGTTTTATTTTCTTCTTGTAGTTTTAAAGAATCACATTACAAAAAGATTAGATAATATGCCAACAAAAATTTTTAGTTCTCATAATGTTGGAATTTATCTTGCAGTAATATATACGATAGGTCATATATTAATTGCAATGACATGCAACAGGCTGCTAACTGGTGCGCCTTTGAACCTAGCCGCTATAGATGCAATTGTTGAACCTGTGGTTAATGGGTTTTGGTTTTATTTACTGTTTGAGGTTTTTAATATTTATAAAGAAAATGTCGTTGCCAGTGCCTCAGGCAGAAGCAGTAAAAATCCAAACCCTGAGCAATTGAAGTCATCTAAATTGGCTCCAATCAATAATAAAAAGAATTTATATTAAATATACAAAAAAATATTCTTTAAAGTACAATATTGCAACCTAATGTGGGGCTATAGCTCAGCTGGGAGAGCACCTGCTTTGCAAGCAGGGGGTCCGCGGTTCGATCCCGCGTAGCTCCACCATTTTTATATACTTTTAGTACTTTTTTTTTAATTTTTTTATAGTATATTTATTATTAGAAACTTTCTTTTTGCACATTTTTAAATAAGGAGATTATTAGATGACTGATAAATCAGAAGGTAAATGTCCTGTAATGCATGGGGCAATGACAACAAATAGTTCAAGTGGAACTTCAACAAGAGACTGGTGGCCAAATCAGCTGAACCTCAATATTTTGCATCAGCACGACAAAAAATCGAATCCAATGGATGAAGATTTTGATTATAGAGAAGAGTTCAAAAAAATAGATTATGAAGCTCTTAAAAAGGATTTAAATGCATTAATGACAGACTCACAAGATTGGTGGCCTGCAGACTATGGTCACTATGGACCATTTTTTATTAGAATGACCTGGCATGCTGCTGGTACTTATAGAAACACAGATGGTAGAGGCGGGGGTGGCACTGGCGCGCAACGTTTTGCTCCACTCAATAGTTGGCCTGATAACGGTAATTTAGACAAAGCTAGAAGATTATTGTGGCCTATTAAACAAAAATATGGAAAACAAATTAGCTGGGCAGATTTATTAATACTAGCTGGAAATGTAGCAATTGAATCTATGGGTGGAACTACCTTTGGATTTAGTGGTGGCAGAGCAGATATTTGGGGTCCTGAAGAGGATATTCATTGGGGCGTTGAATCAGAATGGCTTGAAAATAAAAGATATAAGGGTGAAAGAGAATTAGATAACCCTCTTGCGGCTGTTCAGATGGGGCTAATATATGTTAATCCACAAGGACCAGATGGAAATCCAGATCCTATTGCAAGTGCTCATGACATCAGAGAAACATTTGGAAGAATGGCAATGAATGATGAAGAAACTGTTGCTCTTGTTGCTGGAGGCCATACTTTCGGAAAAGCACATGGAGCTGGAGCAGAAGATCATGTTCAATCAGAACCAGAAGGGGCTCCATTAGAGGAAATGGGATTTGGTTGGACAAGCACATATGCATCTGGAGTAGGTAGCGACACAATAACTAGTGGTATTGAAGGAGCGTGGACTGCAAATCCTACTCAGTGGGACAATGGATATTTTGATCTATTGTTTGGTTATGAATGGGAATTAACAAAAAGTCCTGCAGGAGCTCACATTTGGCATGCTGTTGGTCAAACTGAGGAAGATATGGCTCCGGATGCTGAAGATGCTTCCAAAAAAGTCCCAACAATGATGACAACTGCTGATATGGCTTTAAGAGAAGATCCAAGTTATAAGAAAATTTCAAAAAGATTTCACGAAAATCCTGATGAGTTTGCAGATGCTTTTGCAAGAGCATGGTTCAAACTTCTTCACAGAGATATGGGTCCAAAGTCGAGATATATGGGTCCAGAAGTTCCTGGTGAGGAATTAATATGGCAGGATCCAGTTCCTTTAGGCAACTCTGATTACGATATTGAAAAAGTAAAAGAAATGATTAGTAAGTCAGGTTTGTCAATTCAGGAAATGGTGGAGACTGCTTGGGCAAGTGCATCTACATATAGAGGCTCTGACATGCGAGGAGGAGCTAATGGTTCAAGAATTAGATTAGCTCCGCAAAAAGATTGGGAAGCCAATAATCCAAGCCAACTTAGTAAAGTCTTGGATATATACGAATCAATTTCAAATGAAACAGGCGCCTCAGTTGCTGATGTTATAGTATTGGCTGGGAATCTTGCTATAGAAAAGGCTTCAGGTTTAGAAGTTCCATTTAGTCCTGGAAGAGGCGATGCATCTCAAGAGCAAACTGATATAGAATCATTTGAGGTTCTAGAACCTAAGTCTGATGCCTTCAGGAATTATCATGCAAAAGGTGTAAATACATCTCCTGAGGAAATTATGCTTGATAAAGCTCAATTACTTGGACTTACGGCACCAGAAATGACAGTGCTTGTTGGTGGTTTGAGATCTCTGGGCATAAGTTCAAATGGATATGGATTATTTACTGATGATCCAAATAAATTAAGCAATGACTACTTTAAAACTTTGCTGGATATGTCTGTTCAATGGAAACCTAATGGAACAGGTAATTCTTATGAGGCATTTGATAGAAAATCTGGAGAAAAGGTCAGAACTGCATCAAGATCTGATCTTGTTTTCGGTTCAAATTCACAATTAAGAGCAATTGTTGAAGTATATGCTGAGGATGATTCTTCAGAAAAGTTCGCAAAAGACTTTATATGCGCCTGGAATAAAGTTATGAATGCTGACAGATTTGATATTCAGTAATTTAAGTCTTTAGAGTTCTCAAATTTAACAGTGACTGGAAAAAAAGTATTCCAGTTACTGTTATAACATTACAACTAAACTGAGCTAAAAGTAATTTTGAAGAAATTAAGCTCATGTTTATTGGATCGTATGTAAATATTATTAGAATGCTTAGTATCGAAAATAACAAAATAAGCTGATAGGCAATTCTCTTTCCATGCATCAAATATCCAGTTAAAGATGCTAGAGTAACTAAGGATACTCCAAATAAACAAATTTCAAAGTACGATAGTAAAGGCGCATTTATAAAAACAAGATTGAATACTGTAGTTGTAAATAATATTTGTGTGACACTAAAAATTTTAATGTCAGTACCTATTGTTGGATTAAATTTTTTGTAAAAGTCTTTTGGATCTTTTTCTTCAATACAATCCTCAGGTCTCCAATATGTTTCTGCAAACCATACTTTAATCTTATCTTTCCATAACTTAGTTTTGATAGTGTCTTTTACCATTATTGAAAAAACTTGGAAATTAGCCCAAATAGGGTTCCAACTATTCAATGGTGTTGCAGTCCCATAAACAGGATCGAGTTCATCTCTTTGTGGAGTATAAGTCCCAAACATCCTATCCCAAATTATGAAAACACCTCCATAATTTGCATCTATGTATTCTTTATTTTTTGCATGATGAATGCGATGATTCATTGGCGTGATAAATATTTTTTCAAGAAAACCTAGATGCCCTATGTGTTCTGTGTGAACCCAAAATTGATAAACTAAATTAATACCTGCTACAGTTACGAATACTTCACCAGGGACTCCAATTAGCATCATTGGTGTATAGAAGATCCATTTCCATAGCCACCCTGTGCTAGTTTGCCTCAAGGCAGTTGCTAAATTGTAATCTTCTCCATGATGATGAACGCTATGAGTAGCCCATAAAATCTTTACTTCATGATGCATTCTATGCATCCAGTAATATGACAAATCATACAAAAGAAAGGCAGCTATCCAGGTAAAAGGATTCTTAACAGATAAAAGTCCCAGGTTAAGATATTTACTAATATATATAAATATTGCACTCTGAACTCCAAAATTTAGCATAACAGGAAATCTACTTATCATTCCTAAAGAAATACTTGTCAATGTATCATTCAAACGATATGTATTTTTGCCAATAAATAAACCGTAAAAATACTCTATTATTATTAATACAAAGAAAGCTGGAACAGCTAGCGTAATAATTATTGATTTATCTGTTAATACTTCCATTTTCTATAAAAATTTTTTTAATCTGATTGAATAGATCTTAAAGCACCAAGTACATTACCATATTCTCTATTTTCTTTAAATACACCACTAATATTAGCAAGTTTTAACCTATCTTCAATACCAGTTTTAATAACTTTATTTAAAGATGTTCTTCCCAAGAAATAAACCTTATTTTCATTACACAAAAGAGCATTAAGATAAGATATTGTTCCAATAACTTCCCCAATCATATTTGAAAGAGATGCAGCAGCATCTTCTTTGGAATTATTTTTATTATTTTTTGCTTTGCCAAAATTTGAGGCAGTGATTTCTGGATATAAAGATCCAATTTCATTTACCACATCTCCAATCAAAAAATCTAACTCTTTTCTATCTCCTTTTTTAGCCATTTCCTCTATATCTTTTGCATTTTCAGTACTTATTAAATATTTTGATAAACCCTGTAATGTCCCACCTCCAACTGATATTCCTCCCAAGTGGTTAAATTTACCATTATTATGATGAACACATGCAGTCCCAGTTCCAGCACTTACAGCCACAAAAGACTCTTCAGAAATATCATATAAAGCGATCGCACCAAGGCCTATTGCATCTACTTCATTAATCTTAATGATGGGAATATCTTTATATGTGTTACTTAAATTACTAGATTTACCACCAGTTACTCCAATTTTGCGCAAATTAACAAGATCTAAATTAATCTCCTCAAAGATATAATCAATAAAATCAGTTGTTATTGATCTAGATAGAAATGAATAGAATATATCGTCACCATTTTGATTAACTACTACATCTGTGTTTGTTATTCCAAAATCAATAGCAACAAACATTTTTTAAACTTTATTCTAAAAAAGTTGCAGGCCAAGCCATTGGGAATTGTTGTTGAGGATTGAATACACTATCGCCAACTGCTGGGAATGCTTTTGAAGCAGCCTCTATTTCTTTTTCACTAATATGTTCACTTGGAGTTAATCTGAAAACATCAAGACCTCTAGTTATTTCAGTGCCGTAGATAAAGCCATCGTAATAATATGTTGACCAATACCCCCCAGTAATCAATATATCCTCAAGGATAGGACCTCTATCAAAATAAGCAATTTCTTTAGGTTCAGAAGAGTCGGTAAAATCCATTATAGAAATACCACCTTGATACCATGCTTGGACAAATATATCTCTATTAGGTATTGGAATAATTGATCCGTTATGAGCAACGCAGTTTTCAGTTTCTAGCTGAGGTGCTGGCATTTTGTAATGACTTTTGAAAACCAATTTATTATCAACAATATCATAAATAGCGTCTGCTCCCCAGTCTAAAGGATCCCATGCACGACATCTTGCTCGACCACCGCCACCCCACTCATCAGTAAAAATTACTTTTGTTCCATCATTATTAAACGTTGCAGAATGCCAATAAGCAAAACCAATATCTGTTACAACATCAAGTCTTTCAGGGTTATAGGGATCAGTTATATCAAATAAGATGCCATTGCCAGAACAAGCACCAGCAGCAATATTTGCAGATGGGTAAACCGTAATATCATGACATTGATTGGTTGAGTTTGTATCTTGGGTATCATCACCATGGTCACCACCTCGCCATAATCCTGCAACATTTCCAGTTTCCAGGTCCATAAAAACTCTCGGGCTTTTAACAATTTTAGATCTCGAGGGGTTTTCAATTGGTATTTCAATTATATCAATCGAAAAATAGGAAGAGCCTCCACCATCCCAGCCGAAACAATCTTCTTTTTCTTCCGTATCTCTTACTCTTCCAGTTCCAGAGTTATATACTATGATTTTTTTTCTATCACTAGATACGACAGAGTGCGTGTGTGATCCTCTGCAGGTTTGAACAGCTCCAACTTGTTTTGGTTTATATAAATTAGATATATCAAAGATTCTAATACCTCTAAACCTTTCAGGACTTGAATCACTATTTACACCCTCAAGTCCACAATCTATTCTGCTTCTATTTTCTTCTACAGACATGATCAAAAGATTTCCAACAATTGAAACATCTCCTTGACCACCAGGACATACAACTGATGAAATTAGACTTGGAATGCCATCATTCCCTAGCTTATAGATATTAAATCCATGATAACTTCCAGCAACAAGAACATTATCTTTAAAAGCCATATCAGTATTTGCAAAAGACAACATTGGTGATCTTAAAGATCTAGAAATTTCAGCAGTAGTTTTATCTTCATTATCCTCAGTTAAATCCTCCGAGCCTTTTTCAGCAGGATTTTCAGGATCAAAAAAACCAGTTGGTTTTTTTAATGATGTTACTAGCTCCATATTCAAAATAGCTTCTTCGGCAATGAATAGTCCTCCAGCCAAACCGGCCCTAGGATCATCAGATAAACTAGTTAGTAGGGTGTTCATCCTTTCAATTTCAACACCTTGATCATTAATTAAATCTGAAACAAATTCATTTAATATTGGATCATAGGTATTTCCTGGATATTTTTTTAGCTCCTCAACCATTTCTAGTGCACCATCGTGATGATTTATCATTAATTTAAGGAATAACCTATCAAAACTAGTACTATCAGAACTGCTTAAATCGTCAAGTTGTTTAGGAGTAGCCATCCCAACCATATCTATATGGTTATGCATGTTGTGATCGTGATTATTATGATGATGTTCATCTACTACTTTTTTAAATTCATCTCTATCTTTTAACCAAGATTCCATAAAGTTAATCTCATCTTTTTGAGATGCATCAATTCTTTTTGCAAGATCTAAAATAGATTTATTATTTGTTCTTTCATCTGCCATTTCTGACATCACAATAGCTTGTTCATGATGAATAATCATTCCTTGTAGAAAATCAACATCAGCTTTTATATATGAAGTATTAGCAATATCTGTTGCTTCTTTTGCATCAATTACTTTTGACGGATTACCTGGTGCGCCTGGTTGAATTATTTGAGGATCTTGATTCAATTCAGAACCGACAATTTCTAGTGTTAAGGCAGTAAAAAATATTAATTTAAGATTTTTTATAAACATATTATTGCTCTTCTTCATGATTTACTTCTTTTGCTTTACCCTCAATAACGTTTGATTTTGATTTATCTTTTCCATATCTTAACCATAACCAAGACCAATTCATTCTTTTTTTGTTTTCAAAAGACTCTATTTGATTTTTAGATGCTCGTATTTTTAGTAAATAGAAGAATATTCCAAAGGAAATTAATCCAAGAAATAGAATTAAAGGATTTGAAGAAAACACTATCTAGATCTGAACTTCGCTAAAAGCCTCAGTATTTCTATATAAAGCCAAATTAAAGTAGTAACCAAAGCCATTGCACCAAAATATTCCATATACTTCGGAGAACCATATTCAGCAGATTGTTCAATGATGTCAAAATCAAGTACTAGACTAAATGCCGCCATAGCTACTATGAATAAAGATAATCCAATAGACGCATTACTACTGCCTGAAAATATTTCTGGAGATACACCAGTAACTAAAGAGTATATAAGCGTTCCTATGTAAAATAAGAAGATACCAAAAACAGCAGAGCAGACCATTAAGACGAAGTTTTGACTTGGTTTAACAATACCAGATTTATATAAGAATAATAACGTCGCAGCAACACAAAATGTTAAAGATACCGCCTCAAGAACTATACCTGGAAACATTGTTTCAAACGACAAAGAGATCAAGCCTATAAAAAATCCTTCTCCAAAAGCAAATACTAACCAGGTCTTTGGGGCTAAGTAGGGCCTTGGATTAATTATGAAACCAATAAAAGGCATCCAAAAACCAAAAGTAACAACACTCGCTATTGCTGCCGCAAATATGCCAATATAGGAGATCATGACAATGAAAGGGCTTGGAAAGTTCCATGAAATCGCTGCTGTAGATATAAGAATTGCTAGCATTATAGCTGTCTTATTTACTGCACCGTCTAAAGTCATTCTTTCAGAATCTGACGATGCTCGTGAATCAAATGCAGAAGATCTTATAACTGGATTTCCAGATCTTCCGAAAGTATCGAGAGCTGCATGTTTAGACATTAATAATCTCCGTATTTCATACCATACTCTTTAAGTATGGCCATATATTTATATTTAAAGTTATAGATTGGTTGGAATTTGTCCAAATTTTTCAAGAGGCTTTTTCATTTCTGCCCAATCACATTCAAAATCATCTGGCGCATGCTCATACTCTAGCAACCCAAGTGCCTCAAATTTTGGCCTAACTTCATCTGTTAATAGACCAATCCTCTTTAAGTTTGGCATCACTCTTGAAAATAAGAAGTTCCTAAACATTTCAAAAGTACCAGTACTTAACTGAAATTCTCTAGCTTCTTCAGCAGTCATCTTTAGGAATCTCTGTTCAGCCTGAGTATTTACAAGTCTATCTCTAGAAATAACACATGCTTCATAAGCAAACTGAGCTCTTTCATTTATTTCTTCTTTTGATAATGTTGTTAAGTAGTCCTCAAGATAATTTATTCCAAATGTTACGTGACGTGCTTCATCACGAACAACATAGTGGAGTAATTGTTTTAACAGTGGGTCTTTTGTAATAGCTTTAAGCATTTGAAATGCCGCAAGAGCCAAACCTTCAATGATTATCTGCATCCCAATAAACTTTAAGTCCCATCTCTCATCAGTGAGAATCTTATCAAGTAACAATTTTAAAGATGGATTAATCGGGTAGTGAATACCAATTTTATCCTGAAGATATCTATTGAATACTTCAACGTGTCTTGCTTCATCAAATGTTTGAGAGGCAGCATAAAGTTTTGCATTATAAGTTGGAGCGCAGCTAGCTAATTGAGATGCTACAAGTAAGGCTCCTTGTTCTCCATGAAGAAATTGACTCATTAATTCCGCAGTATTATGTCTATCAAAAAGTATTTTTTCTTCTTCTGAGAGAGCTTGATAAGCTTCTAGCGCCTCATGAGGTAACTCTTCATCAGGTTCAACTAGTTTTTCATCAGCAGGGTGAGTATAGTCCCAGTTCAAATCAATCGAGCCATTCCAATTAAGCTCCTTACCTAATTCATAAAGTTTTTTAATTCTGTTGTCTGCAATTGTGTAATCCCAGTTATATGCTCCAGTGAGAGGGGTCTTAAATATCTCAACAACATCTTCAACTTGTTTTTGGGACAGATCTAAGTCTTCGTCGAAGTAAAGTAAATCCTCTGGTGGTCCATCTTGGTTACGAATTTTCATAATGATAATTACCTATAAAATTATTTAAAATCCCCTGTTTGATAAGTATTTTATAGCAATGTTTAATCCTTGAAAAGCTTTGTTAATTCCTCCAAAAGTACTTCGCCAAGTTCTTCAGCTCTATTTATAGTTAGTGCATTTTTGTAATATTTTGTTACGTCATGCCCAATTCCAATTGCTTGAAGTTCAACAGGACTATCTTTTTCAATTTTTGAAATAATTTCTCTAAGATGATTGTCTAAGAAGTCCTCACGATTTGCAGACAATGTACTGTCGTCAACAGGCGCGCCATCGGAAATTACAATTAATATTTTTCGTTCTTCATGTCTTTTAAGAAGTCTATCATGTGACCATGCAAGTGCTTCCCCATCAACATTTTCCTTTAATAAACCTTCCCTTAACATTGCACCAAAATATTTTCTTGATCTTCTCCAACTATTATCAGCACTCTTATAGATTATGTGTCTGATATCGTTCAATCTGCCTGGATTAGATCGACTTCCATTTATTATCCATAATTTTTTGGAGTCGCCGCCTTTCCAATGTTTAGTTGTAAAACCTAATATTTCAGTCTTTACCTGACATCTTTCTAGGGTACTTCCTATGATATCAGCGCATATAGCTGCCAAGCTTATAGACCTTCCTCGCATTGATCCAGAGTTGTCAATTAATAAAGTAACAATGGTATCTTTAAAATCATTCTCAGTTTCTTGTTTGAAGCTAAGAGGGTATCCAGGACTAGCAATAACTCTGTGTAACCTTGAGTTATCAAGAATTCCCTCTTCAAGATTAAAATTCCAACTTGTATTCTGTTTAGCCAAAAGCAATCTTTGTAGTCTGTTTGCTAATTTTCCAATAGTTGATATGTGCGGTTTAATTAAATTATCTAATTGATTTCTTAAACGCATTGATTCTTCATTTGTAACTAGATCTTTGGCATCAATGATCTCATCAAAATTTGATGTATAAATAGAATAGTCGTCTATATATGAAGTTTGAAAATCATTATTGGGATAAGTAAGAGACTCAATCTCATCTTCGATTGAGGTATCATCAATGTTTTCAATTGCATCTTGAATGTCAACATTTAAGTCACCATCAAAATCTTTTAAGTCTATTTTTTCTTCAATTCCTGAATCTTCTTGAGTAGTTTCTTCTTCATTAACAATATCATCTGTTGATCCCGGAGCTTCTTCAAAATTGTTTTCTTCATCTTCAACATTTTCTTTAACTAGATCTAATTTTTGAAGAAATTGGATAGCATTTTTTTCAAAGCTAACTTGATCATCAAGATTTTTTATTAGATTTTCTCGGATTTTGTTTGCAGACGCATCAATCTTATATTTTTTGATAAATTTCGAAATTATATTTTTTGAATTTTCACTTAAATCAAAATTCATAAATTCTTTAAGCCACAAATTTGCTCCATAAGATAAAAAATTTAGAGATTTTTCGTCTTCTAGTTCATTGCTTCTAGAATTTGTATATTCTGATATATTTCTTTCAGAACCAAGATATTTTGAAGAACCTAATAACTCAACTCTAGCAATTTCTAATTCATTAAAAATCATTCTTGCAGGGAGAGTAAGTTGAAAATCTTTACTTTTCTTATGGAATAAATGCCAAAACGCTTGAAAATCAGATTCTCCTCGCCATTTATTTAAATCTTTAAAAGATCTTGGAACATTAGGCAAAGCTACATGATCGCTTGTTGGTGGTCTTTGAGATAATCCTGTATTGGAAGATATTTTTTTATTGTTTGAAATAGCTCTAATTGTAGATACAGCTGCTTCATGCAATCTTTCTCTTTTTTTAGTCCAACTCATTAAGAAGCCGAGCCTGATTCTCCATTATCAATTTCAATATCAAAACATCTTTGAAAGTATTCAGAAATAATGGACTTTTCAATATCATCGCATTTATTTAAAAAAGTAAGATTAAATGATGTAACAAGGTCCTTAAAAATTTTAAAATTTTGTCCCCATGATATAACTGTTCTCGGGGACATTAATGTTGAAATATCGCCATTGGCAAACCCAACTCTTGTTAGATTTGCAAGCTTAATCATGTTTTTTATGATTTCTTTATTCTTTTCTCCTTTAAAGTTATTAAGTTTTGACATCACAACCTTCAGTTCCTGAGAGGGATCTAGATAATTTAATGTTGAAAGAATATGCCAACGATCCATTTGACCTTGATTTATCTGTTGTGTTCCATGGTATAGACCAGTCATATCCCCTAGGCCCACAGTATTCGTTGTTGCAAAAAGTCTAAATGATGAATGAGGATTTATAATTTTATTTTGATCTAATAGAGTAAGTTTGCCCTCAACTTCAAGTATCCTTTGAATAACAAACATAACATCAGGACGACCAGCATCATATTCATCAAAAACAAGAGCAACAGGATTTTGAATTGACCAAGGAAGAAGACCTTCTTGAAATTCAGTGATTTGTTTTCCATCATCTAGTTTAATAGCATCCTTTCCAAGCAAATCAATTCTGCTGATGTGACTGTCTAAATTTATTCGAACGCATGGCCAATTTAATCTGGCTGCAATTTGTTCAATATGTGTAGATTTGCCCGTTCCATGAAAGCCTTGAATCATTACTCTTCTGTTATGCTCAAATCCAGCCAAAATAGATAGAGTTGTCTCTTTATCAAATACATAGGAGCTATCAATCTCTGGAACCCACGCTGTTTTTTTTGCAAAACCTTTAACTGTGAGCTTTGAATCAATATTAAAAACATCAGCAACACTGATTTTATTATCAGGTTTATTTGGTAAATCAATTTCTTTGTTTATTGTCATTTCTTTTTTTAATACGTTCAGGACTGCATATCCTACCTTTTGATAGATTAAAGTTCTAGTTTTTTTACAAACAATGTAAGATGTGACCTTAAATTGATTATATATTTATTATGACAGAAAGACTTAAAGGAAAAGTAGCACTCATTACAGGTGCAGCCCAGGGTTTGGGTAAAGAAATGGCTAATTCAATGATTCAAGAGGGTGCAGTTGTATTTATTAGTGATATTAATGAGAGCGAATTAAAAAAAACATGTAACGAACTATCTTGCCAAGGCATTAATTTGGATGTGACCAAGTCTGAAGACTGGATATCTGCAATTGAATTTATTAAAAATGAAGCCGGATCTCTAAACATATTAGTTAATAATGCAGGTATTGGTAATGGTGGTGATATTGAATCTACCGATATCGAAACATGGAAATTAGTACATAGTGTAAATTTAGATTCAGTATTTCTTGGTTGCAAACATGCCATTGAACTAATGAGAGACTCTGGAGATGGCTCAATTATAAATATTTCCTCAATGTCTGGTATTGTTGCCTCACATAATACATCTGCATATAACTCCTCTAAAGCTGCAGTTAGACATTTATCAAAATCAATAGCACTTCACTGTGCTAAAACTACTAATCTAGTTAGATGTAATTCCATCCATCCAGTATTTACTAGAACTGCAATGGTGCAAACCATGATTGATGCTGCTCCTGAGAGAAACATTGAACAGAAACTTATCCAGCAGATTCCAATAAGAAAACTTGCTGAACCTAAAGACATTGCTAATGCAGCCGTTTTTCTTGCATCTGATGAATCATCTTTTATAACAGGGACGGAATTGTTAATAGATGGAGGTCTGAGCGCAACCTAAATCTTATGAATAAAAAATCAGTACTGAAAAAATCTTTAGAGTTATTTGAGCTTGAAAAAATAGATAGGGATATATTTTCTTGGAATGGAAAAAATGTAGGTTACAAGAGAATATTTGGTGGCCAAGTAATGGCACAGACTTTAATAGCAGCATATAAAACTATTGACGTAGAGCATTTTGCTCATTCATATCATTCTTATTTTTTAAGACCTGGAGATATGGATAAATCCATTACTTTTACGGTTGACCGAATAAGAGATGGAAAAAGCTTCACTACTAGAAGTGTTAAAGCTATTCAAGAAGGTGAAGTCATATTTAATTGCTCTATATCATTTCAAAAAAGAGAAAAAGGACTTGAGCATCAAATTGAAATGCCAGAAGTTCCTGAGCCAGAATCACTTAAAAGCGAGCAAGAAATCAGAGAAGAAATTCTTAAAGAACTTAATATGAAAAAAGAAGATATGCCAATGTTTATAAAACAAAGGGAAATTGAGATGCGGCCAGTTGAGCCCCAAAACTACTTTAAACCAGAGAGAATGCCACCATATAAAAATACATGGATTAAAACAGGTGGCTCTCTCCCAAAGGATCAAGTAATTCAACAGGCCTTTCTTTTGTATATATCTGATATGGGACTTTTAGGCGCAGCCAACAATTCTGTCGGTGTAAACTTTCTAACTAAAAATCTTCAAAACGCTAGCTTGGATCACGCAATGTGGTTCCACAGAAAATTAGATTTAGACGGATGGTTTTTATATTCTATAGACAGTCCTGTAACTAGAAATGCAAGAGGATTCTCAAGAGGTTCTATTTTTTCAAGAGATGGGAAGCTTATTGCATCATGCACTCAAGAGGGTTTAATAAGATTGTGGGAAAACTAATACTCTCTGACAATATTTGTTAAATATTTAATTTTATCTGGACTAATATCTGGAGTTATTCCATGTCCCAAATTAAAAATATAACCAGGATATTCTCTAAATCTTTCAAGAATTTTATAGGTCTCCCTTTTTATTGTTTCATCACTTTCAAGTAGAATTTTTGGATCAAGGTTCCCTTGGATAGCGACCTTATTTTTAGCTACCTCAAAATTCAAATCATTCATTGACCAGAACAGACTTATGCAGTCAGCAGAAGTATTAATTAGTTCTTCGATGTTACATTTTGGATTTCGAGCAAAAATAATAACTGGAATATTTTTTGTTATAGGATCAAGCTTTAAAGCTGAGATCAAAGAATTTACATAATTAAAAGAAAATTCAATAAGATCCTCCTTTGTTAGTAGATTTGCCCAAGAATCAAATATCTGAATCACATCCGCACCTGACTGCACTTGCTTTCTTAAGTACAAAAAGCATGCGTCCGTATATTTTGTTAATAAATCATGAACATCTTTTTGATTTGATTCTAAAAAGCCTAATGTCTTCTCAAAGTCTTTTGATGATCTTCCCTCTATTGAATATGCAGCTAAAGTCCAAGGGCTTCCACAGAATCCAATTAATGGTATTTCTTCTGGCAAAGAGCTTTTAATATTATTCACTGCCTTGTAGACATAATCTAAACTTTCAGGATCAAAGTGATTGAGATTTTTAATATCTGTACTGTTACTAATAGGATTTTTAAAAACAGGACCCTCATTTTCTATAAACTCCACACCGAGTCCAAAAGAGTCAGGGATTGTTAAGATATCTGAGAATAGGATTGCAGCATCCAATTCAAATGCATTAATAGGCTGTAATGCAAGCTCACAACATATATCTGGCTCTTTGCACATATCTAAAAAATTTTTAAATTTTTTTCTAACATTTTGGTACTCTGGCATGTATCGTCCAGCTTGACGCATGTACCATATGGGAGGTGTTGGGAGACTTTCTTTATTTAATGCTTTTAGAAATGACGAATCTGAGTTCATTATGAGACATATTTTATAATACTTTTAGCTGCTTCTCTTCCTTCCCATATTGCTGTTACAACTAAATCTGAGCCTCTAACCATATCGCCACCTGAAAATACTTTTTCGTTAGAGGTTTGAAATTTATATTTTTGATCTTCTTCAGCTATAACTAAGCCATTTTTTCTTGTTTGAATATCAAAGTCATTAAACCATTCTGCAGGACTGGCTCTAAAACCAAATGCAATAATAACTACATCTGCATCATAAATTTTTTCAGAGCCCTTTATAGGGATTGGAACTCTTCTTCCATTTTGATCTGGTTCTCCTAATTCTGTCTGAACAACTTTAACACCTTCAACTTTTTCGTTTCCAAGAATATCAATAGGCTGAATATTAAAATCAAATACTACGCCTTCTTCTTTTGCATTTTGAACTTCTCGTCTAGAACCTGGCATGTTTTTTTCATCTCTTCTATATAGACATGTAACTGATTTAGCTCCTTGTCTTATTGCTGTTCTATTACAATCCATTGCGGTATCTCCTCCGCCTAAAATAACAACTTTTTTACCTTTAAAATTTATAAACTCAGCTTTACCAGAATCCATATTTAGTAATTTTTTTGTATTGGATATTAAGTAATCAATTGCTTTATATACACCTGGAAGTTTCTCACCTTTAAAGCCGCCTTCAAGAGATGTATAAGTTCCCATACCTAAAAATACTGCATCATATTTTTCATATAGCTTCTTAAATTTAATATCTTTACCAATCTCGATTCCCATATGAAATTTAATACCCATTTCCTCTAGAACTTTTCTTCGCCTTTTAACAACTGCTTTTTCTAGCTTAAATTCAGGAATTCCATAAGTAAGCAGTCCTCCAATTTCTTCATTTTTGTCATATACGTGACTGTGAATACCAGATCTAGTCAGAATATCTGCACACGCTATACCTGCAGGACCTGAACCAACTATTGCAACTTTTTTATTTGTCCATTGTCTGTTTGATAAATCTGGTTTCCATCCCATTTCAAATGCTTTTTCAGTAATATATTTTTCTATAGAACCTATAGTTACTGCCCCAAATCCGTCGTTCAATGTACACGCACCCTCACATAATCTGTCTTGTGGACATACTCTCCCACAAACTTCAGGAAGACTATTTGTTGAGTGACATAGATCTGCAGCTTCTAAAATATTGCCTTCATTAACAAGTTTTAACCAATCTGGTATGTAGTTATGGACAGGACACTTCCATTCACAGTATGGATTTCCACAATCAAGACATCTATGAGCCTGATTAGATGCTTGAGATTGGTTGTATTCACCATATATTTCTACAAAATTAATCTTTCTTTCATCAACTGATTTTTTTGCAGGATCATATCTGCCAACATCTAGGAATTGAAAATTATTATTTAGCTCTTTGAAATCTGTATATTCATTTCTATCTAGATTTTGAGAAGATACATCAATTAGATTATTAATGAGTTCATTTCTCCACTCATAAAGTTTCTCTTTAGCTTTGTTAAAGTCTGAGATAGGAGAAAAAGATTTGGTATGGTATTTACCTTTTAACCTAATCTTTCCATAGTAGTAGGGTGATCTTGGCTGAGTAAACAGCAAAAGACCTTTCTCAATTCTATATTGCTTATTTTTATTGGCCATTTTTTAATTAGTGTATGACATAGTATGACACTTTTCTTTGATAATTCATAGCATTGTATGATATAGTTTGTCTTCACACTTTAATAATATGTCAAAATTATTTTCAAAAGATGACTTTAGAGATAACTGTGGATTTGGCTTAATAGCTGATATTAACGGCATAAAATCTCACAAAATTATCAATAAATCGGTTAATGCCCTAAGAAGTATGACTCATCGTGGGGCAATAGGCGCTGATGGAAAAACAGGCGACGGATGTGGGCTTCTATTAAATTTAGATAAAGATTTTTTTAAAAATGCTATTTCTGAAGAACAAGGGGTAGAAATTTCAAATGAATTTGCAATAGGACAATTATTTACTAATAATAAAATTGAATCTGATCTTTCTAAAATTGAAAAAATTCTCAAAAGTGAAAACCTTATTCTAAAGGCTGTTCGTCCTGTACCAGTAAATAAAGATATTCTTGGTACAATAGCTTCAAGTTGCTTGCCAAATATTTATCAACTATATATTCAATCTACAGACAAAGTCTTTTATGAAGAAAAATTTGAAACCAATCTTTATCAGGCAAGGAAGTTAATTGAAGAGATATATCTTGATGACGAGCAATTATATTTTTGTAGCTTGTCTTCAAAAACAATTATTTATAAAGGTTTAATGCTTCCTGATGCAATTCAAGATTTCTATTTAGATCTTAAATCTTCTAAATTTGAGTCATCTATTTGTGTTTTTCATCAAAGGTTTTCAACAAATACTCATCCACGATGGCACTTAGCACAGCCATTTAGACTGTTAGCGCATAATGGTGAAATTAATGCAATAAGAGGCAATAGAAATTGGGTCAAAGCTCGTTCATCAAAGTTTAAAAGTCCAAGACTGCCAAAAATTCAAGAATTTAAACAACTGGTAAATGAAACAGGGTCTGATTCTTCTGCTTTAGATAATATGATAGAAATTCTTTTAAATGGAGGAGTGAAATTATTTAGGGCAATAAGAATGGTTATGCCACCAGCATGGCAAAATGCATATTTGCTTGATCCTGATATAAGGAGCTTCCATGAATATAATTCAATGCATATGGAACCTTGGGATGGCCCAGCTGGAATAGTGATGTCTGATGGGAAATGGGCGGTATGTATGCTTGATAGGAACGGTTTAAGGCCTGCTAGATATCAAATTGACAAAGACAATATCATTACAATTGCGTCTGAAACTGGTGTAAATCCAAAGAATAGCGAAAATATAATAAAAAAAGGTAGAGTTTCACCTGGCGGTATTCTTGCTGTAAATACATTTACAGGTGAGATTCTAGACGAAAAGCAGATAGATAATTCTCTTAAAGATAAGCTGCCATACAGGGAATGGTTGAAACAGCAAACAGTTTATATTGAATCTAGCTTAGATAAATATGAAGGACCAGGCTTAAAAAAAATTTCTGGAAGTGAATTATCTATAGCATCTAAAATGTTTTTACTTCATAAAGAAGAAAGAACCTCTGTAATTAAGCCTCTTGCAGTTGAATCCAATGAGGGAACCGGCTCAATGGGAGACGATACAGCCTTAGCTGTAATGAGTAAAATGCACAGACAAATATACGATTACTTTAGACAACAATTTGCACAAGTAACAAATCCTCCTATTGATTCTTTGAGAGAGGCTAGTGTTATGTCTCTAGAAACTTGTTATGGACCAGAACTTAATGTATTTGATGAAACGCCTGATCATGCCAAAAGATTAGTAACTACATCACCTGTACTATCATTTAAAAAACTACAGTCGATTATTAACAATAAACATTTCAGTAATATAGAGATTGATCTTGAGTATGCAAAAAGTTCCAGCTTAGAAAAAGCTCTAAAGAAACTCCAAGAAAATGTTGTAAAAGAGGTTAAAAATGGAAAAGTTATTATTCATCTTGTTGAAAAAGTACCAAGCAAAGATTATTTACCGATCAACGCATTGCTTGCTGTAGGCTGTGTTCATCAAAAGCTTGTAAGTCTTGGATTAAGATCTGATGCAAACATAGTTATATCAACATCATCTGCTAGAGATACACATCAAATTGCATGCCTTATAGGTTTTGGTGCAACTGCTGTATATCCATCACTTGCGTATCAAACAATTCTCGATCTTTCCGATAGAAATGAGATTAAAGGAATGCCACATGAAAATTGCGCTAGATATAGAAAAGGAGTTAATAAAGGTTTATTAAAAATAATTTCAAAGATGGGTATATCATCAATTTCTAGTTATAGAGGTTCACAGTTATTTGAAATAGTTGGACTTAACAATGATGTTATTGATTTATGTTTTACAAACTCTATAAGTAGAATTGCAGGTAAAAATTTTGATGATCTAGACAATGAAAATAAAAAATTAAGTGAATACGCTACATCTAATTTATCTGATATTAGTGTAGGAGGACTCTTAAAATATGTTCATGGTGGCGAATATCATACATACAATCCAGAGATTGTAAAAAAACTTCAGGAGGCTGTTTCGACTGGTTCAGACCAAAAATATCAGGAATATGCGGATCTAGTTGATAAAAGACCTCCGGCAATGTTGAGGGATATCCTTGGAATTAAAAAATCTAAAAAAAGTATTGATATAAAAGAGGTTGAAGCTAATAAAAAAATATTAAAGAGATTTGATTCTGCTGGAATGAGTCTAGGTGCGTTATCTCCAAAAGCTCATGAAACATTAGCAGAGGCAATGAATTCGCTTGGATCGAGATCAAATTCTGGTGAAGGAGGTGAAGCGAAAGAAAGATATGACACATTAAAAATGTCGAAAATTAAACAAGTCGCTTCTGGAAGATTTGGAGTAACACCACATTATTTAGTTAATGCTGAAGTATTACAAATAAAAATTGCACAAGGAGCAAAACCCGGTGAGGGAGGTCAATTACCTGGCGGAAAAGTTGATAGCTTGATTGCTAAATTGAGGTATTCAACTCCTGGAGTTACCCTAATTTCTCCACCTCCACATCATGATATTTACTCGATTGAAGACTTAGCACAATTGATTTTCGATCTTAAGCAAGTTAATTCAAAAGCACTTGTATCTGTAAAGCTTGTCTCAGAACCAGGTGTGGGAACCATTGCATCAGGCGTAGCAAAAGCATATGCAGATTTAATTACTATTTCTGGTCATGATGGTGGAACAGGTGCGAGTCCTCTCACTTCAATAAGATATGCAGGATCGCCATGGGAGCTAGGTTTGGCAGAGGCTCATCAAAGTCTAAGAGACAGCGGACTTCGTCACAAAATTAGGCTGCAAGCTGACGGTGGAATGAAAACCGGTCTTGATGTTATTAAAGCGGCAATGCTTGGCGCAGAATCATTTGGTTTTGGAACAGGACCAATGATAGCAATGGGATGTAAGTATTTAAGAATCTGCCATTTAAATAATTGTGCTACTGGAGTAGCCACACAAAGAAAAGACTTAATTAATCAACATTTTATAGGCGAAAAAGAGAGAGTAATAAATTACTTTAATTTCATTGCCAATGATGTAAGAAAATATTTAGCTGAGTTAGGTGTAAAACAACTTGAAGATATTATTGGTAAGACACACTACTTATATCAATTGGACGAAATTGAAGATTATCTAAAAAATATTGATCTATCTTCAATTTTATATTCAGATTTAAACAATAAAGAATCTAATTTTTGCAAAGTATCAAAAAATAATCCTTGGGATAAAGCAGATTTATCTAGAAAGATATTGTCTGATGTGAAAGATATTATTAATAAAGATAAAAAAGGCAGTTTTAGTTATAACATTTCAAACACTGACCGATCTGTCGGTGCAAATGTTTCAGGAGAAATTGCATCTAGATATGGCGAAAATGGACTATCAGGCAGTCTAAATCTTAACTTTGTTGGGTCTGCTGGACAAAGTTTTGGATGTTGGAATGCTAACGGATTAAATATTACTCTTAATGGTGATGCTAACGATTATGTTGGAAAAGGTATGAATGGAGGAAAAATAATTATCAAAAATGATGCTGATTTTGCCATTAATGATGAAAAAACTATTCTTGCTGGCAATACATGCCTTTATGGAGCAACTGGTGGGGAAGTTTATATATCTGGTTCAGTTGGAGAAAGGTTTGCGGTAAGAAATTCAGGTGCTAAAGCAGTTATTGAAGGTGCTGGCGATCATTGCTGTGAGTACATGACCGGTGGTCATGTAACTATTCTTGGTAATGTTGGATTAAATTTTGCAGCAGGCATGACAGGAGGTTTTGCATATGTATTGGACGAAGATAGGACATTCTTCGACAAATGTAACAGAGGATTAGTAGGATTAGAAAGAATAACTACAGAAGAAATGCAGCCTCACAGAAAGCATTTAAAAGAAATTCTAAGTAATCACTATAAATATACTAATAGTAAAAAGGCAAAGGAAATATTAGATGATTTTGACAAATTTGAAAGTCATTTTTGGCTTGTGGTACCAGCAGCTACAAATATTCAGGATTTATTAAAAGCAACAACTGCAAGCGCTGCTTAATTTAGGGCACTTGTGATATTTTTGATATTATATTTTGAAGTTTTAAAGGCATTAAATTTTTTATCTATTAAAATTAAATTAAGTTTCCCATCTTTAACTTTTTTATCTGATGCCATATATTTTTTTAATTTAGAGTAACTATAATTGCTATGATCTGTATTTAGTCCAAGGGACTCAATCATGTTTATGATATTGTCTAGCTGATAATCTTTAATATGTCCTTCGTAAAATGATAACTTTGATGCAATCACCATGCCTAGTGTAATTGCTGCTCCGTGCGTTATATTTTTATAATTATTATACGCTTCAATTGCGTGGCCAAATGTGTGTCCAAAATTTAATATGGCTCTTATACCTGACTCTTTTTCATCCTTTGTGACAATTTTTGATTTTGTTTTTATAGATTCTTCTATTAAAACTTTTAAAGTTGACTCATCTTTATCAACTATTAGTTGTGATCGGTCCTCAATTATTTTCTTTAATTTTTTATTACCAATTAAAGAATATTTTACTATTTCACCAAGACCTGATTTGTATTCTTTATCTGATAATGTCTTTAAAAAAGATGTAGAAATTAACACCAACCTTGGATTATAAAAAGCTCCAACAAGGTTTTTACCTTGAGCAAGATTAACAGCTGTTTTACCTCCAACCGACGAGTCTACTTGTGAGAGTAGTGTTGTGGGAATTTGAATATAACCTATACCCCTAAGATAACTAGATGCTGCAAAACCTGTTACATCACCAATGACACCACCACCTAAAGCTATGAGATAATCTGAACGGTCAAATTTTAATTCAACAAGCTTATTGAGAATTTTTTGATAAGACTTAAATGATTTAGATATTTCACCTTTAGCTAAAATCAAAGAATATTGATTTTTTGTATTAATATCTTTTTTAAGACTTTTTAAATATTGGTTAGGTACTCCACTATCAGTAATAATTAATACTTTATTCTTTGTTGAAAGGATTTTATTAAGGACATTTTTTGGAATCTTCTTATTAGAGATATGGATATTATATTTAGACTCACCTTTTCCAGCACTTAATACAGCCATAATTAAATTTTAACTACCTTAATTATTTCAGATGCAACTTCTTGACTTGATTTATTTTCTGTATCAATTACATGATCCGATACTGCTTTATAGAAGTCTTTTCTTTCATTATGAAGCTTTGTAAGTATTTCGCCTGGATCTCCATTTTTTAACAATGGCCGGTCCTTATCTTTAGAGGTTCTCTCTACCTGAGTTGAAATAGGGGTAGATAGATAAAAGACTGTTCCCCTTGATGATAATAGTTCTCTATTTAATTTTGATAATATTATTCCCCCACCAGTAGATAAAACTATTGAATTTTTTTTAACCATTTCTTCAAGCATTTCACTTTCTCGTTTACGGAAACCATCTTCGCCTTCTAAATCAAATATCCAATCAATTGATGCACCTGTTCTTGCTTCGATTTCGTCATCTGTATCGAAAAAATTTAAAAATAATTCATCAGATATAATTTTGCCAACGGTAGATTTACCGGAACCCATTGGACCAACAATAAAAATATTCATAGTAAATAATTTTTCAGCCGAGATTTTAACATCTAGATTGAAAATTACACTTTTTAAATACTAAAAATATTTATTCTGCATTATTTAAGATTTAAAATGAGATATGCAAAAAATTATAAAAAATCTATTTATTATTGGCATTATTGTTTGTGTTCTTTCAATTTTTTTGACCATCGGAACATACTTGGCAATTAAACCAAATCTTCCTGAAATTAAGTATGTAGATGAGTCTGAACTTCAAATGCCACTAAAGGTTTATACTAAAGATGGATATTTAATTGGTGAATTTGGTGAGATAAAAAGAAGGGCAACTAGTTTTGATGATATTCCAATAGACATTAAAAATGCTTTTTTATCAGCAGAAGATGATAACTTTTTTAACCATCAAGGTATAAGTTATACAGGATTAATAAGATCTTTTGTGAGATGTGTAGGGCCCTCTGGATGCCAAGGTGGCGGTGGGACTATAACTATGCAAGTAGTCAGGGGATACCTTTTAACACCTGAACAAACAATAATAAGAAAAATTAAAGAAATTTTTTTAGCACTCGAACTTGAAGGTAAAGTTGAAAAAGAAGAAATATTTGAGCTTTACGTAAATAGAATTTTTTTAGGAAACCGTTCATACGGAATTGAAGCTGCAGCTAACACATATTTTAATAAAAACTTATCAGAATTAAGTATTAGCGAATCGGCAACCAT
The DNA here is from genome assembly GCA_902617045.1 of uncultured SAR86 cluster bacterium. Lineage (GTDB taxonomy): Bacteria > Pseudomonadota > Gammaproteobacteria > Magnimaribacterales > D2472 > SAR86A. The sequence goes on along the minus strand of CACMVA010000001.1, from coordinate 99,897 downwards.
AGCAGCAATTGCACAACTTCCCTCTAGGATTAATCCTGTAAAGAATCTTAGAAGAACCCTTCAAAGAAGGGATTGGATTTTATCAAGAATGTTTTTGTTAGATCATATTTCTGAAAAAGAATATCTGGAGGCTATTTCCGATGATATTCAAATAGCTAAGAATATAAATTTATATGATGTTGATGCCAAACATTTAGCAGAGCATGTTAGGCAAGAAGTTATAAAAAGATATGGCCTTAGAGCATATAAAGAGGGCTGGTCTGTTTATACAACTATTGACTCACAGTCACAAACTTCTTCAGTAGCAAGTGTTTTAAACGAATTATTCTTGTACGACAAAAGACATGGTTGGAGAAAACCAGATAACTATGGAAATCTTTTTAGCAGCGAACAGCAAAGACTTCTGGAAAACTCAGATATTAGGTTTCTTTTTGATAACTCTTATTTTCAAGATATTGATCTAGATGAAGATAATCTTTCAAATAAACTTAGCAAGATATTTGATTCATATGCCTTTTATAAAACGCATATTAAAGCGATAGTAATAAATGCAACAAACGAAAAAATAACATTTATAAACGAAGATTTTGATTTAGGTAGCATCGCATGGAAAGAAGAATATGATTGGGCGAGAGAACAAATATCTATAAATGAACTAGGCCCAAAGCCCAGTTCATTTAATCAGATTTTAAGTTTTGGCGACTTTATCTATCTAAAAACTAATGATGATTCATATATTTTTGACCAGATACCAAATATTGAGTCATCTTTGATCTCTATTAATCCAAATTCTGGAGAAGTTATAGCTTATGTTGGAGGTAAAAATTTCAACGAGAGTAACTTTGACCGCGTAAGGTTATCATTCCCTCAATCTGGATCGAGCTTCAAACCCTTCATATATTCTTCTAGCTTGGCAAGCGGATATAATTTATCAACTTTAATTAATGATGCTCCTATAGTTTTTGAAGATGAAAATCTTGAAAGCGAATGGAGACCTCAAAATTATACTGGAGAATTTTATGGACCAATATCTATTAGAGATGCTCTAGTAAAATCAGTCAATGTTGTTTCGATTAAACTTTTAAGAGAACTTGGAATTGAAAATTCCCATACATATTTGAATAATTTTGGTTTCACAAAATCAAGACTTCCCAATGATTTATCTCTAGCTTTAGGTTCAGGTAATTTTTCTGCTGCTGAAATGGTAAGAGCTTACAGTGTTATTGCAAATAATGGTTTCATACCAGATATTCACTTCATTGACAGTATTAAAGATAGAGATGGCAATATTATTTTCTCTCATAATGAATATAACAATCAATTTGATAACCAAGATATTTCAGCTTTTCCTTGGCTTGATACTATAGAGATGAATGCCAAAAAACCATATTATATTTTGAAACCTTTAAACAAAGATAAGAGAGTTATCGACGAAAGGATCTCATTTTTGATGGCAGATACCTTAAAAAGCTTTATGAAAAATGGTGTTGCTGGAAGGAAATCTGAATTTCTTGGAAGAGATGATATTGGCGGCAAAACTGGAACAACCAATGATTCAGTTAGCACATGGTTTTCAGGATTCCATAAAGATTTAGTTACAACAGTTTGGGTAGGTACAGATGATTTTACTTCGTTAGGTGAAGATGAGTATGGTTCGACAATTGCATTGCCAATCTGGATAAATTATATGGATTTCAAACTTAAGAGTCTGGAGATATCAAATGAAGAAATTCCTGAAAATATTTCTTTTGTAAGAGTTAATAAAAATACTGGAGAGATAGACAAAGAATCACTTGAAAATAGCTACTTTGAATTATTTTTAGACGAAAATATAAATTAATTTTTAAATATACTTAATGACAAAAGTGCCCAAATATTTTCAATATATGTTGATGGAGAATCTTTAAACTTAGATCTAATATATCTGCCTATATTACCTTCTAGAACAGTAATTATTAATTGTGCCGAAATACCTGCTTGGGTTGTTAGATTCTTTTCATCTTCTTTGAGCATCTGCCTAAGAACAAGCTCAAATCTTTCATAGAATTGATTAACATTGTCACTCACGTTCTGTTCAGCAGATGAAAGAGCTTCTCTTGAGAGCAGCCTTGCGAAACCCTTATTCTTTTCTATAAACAACATAAAGAAAATGAATATTTTTTTTACCTTTTCTTGAGCAGATATTTTTTCTTTTTTGAGCTCATTACATTTTGCAAAAATTGTATCATCACAAAATGAGAAAAGTTCAGCATAAATAGATCTTTTACTTGGAAAGTGTCTGTAAAGTGCTGCTTCAGTTATGTTTGATTTTTCAGCCAAAGATGCAGTTGTTATTTTTGACATATTCTTTTCTTCAAGCATAGCTGCCAAAGATTCAAGAATGATGTTTTTTCTGTCTTTTTTCATTAATTAATCTAAATTTATATCAATATTTGGGCAAATGCGAGAAAGTTCATGTAAAAAATTATTTTGAATTTCTTTTAAATCATCTTCAGTATTTCCTTCAAACCTCATTACCAATTTTGGTGTTGTATTAGATGCTCTTAAAAGCCCCCAGCCGTTTTTAAAATTTATTCTTAATCCATCTATATTTATTTTTTCTCCTTCTAAATTACATTTCATAGAAAAATCTTCAATTATTTGAAATTTTGTTTCGTCAGTCACCGTAATATTTAATTCTGGAGTTGAAAATAAATTTGGTAAATCATTATTAATAGCAGAAATACTTCTTTTATTATTTGATATTAACTCAATAATTCTTGCACCTGAATAATGTCCATCATCAAAGCCATGCCATTTGTCATTAAAAAAAATATGACCACTCATTTCACCTGCAAGGAGTGGATTATGTTCTTTGATACCATTTTTGATATGAAAGTGTCCAGTAGGCGACATTATTGGTGTTCCGCCTAAATTTTTTATCAAATCTGGAAGGGCATTCGTACATTTAACATCAAAGATTATAGACCCTTTGTTTATATTAAGGATTTCTTTGCAGAACATCATCAAGATTTTGTCAGGATAAATAACATCGCCTCTATCAGTAATTAAACCAACTCGATCTCCATCACCATCAAATGCTAAACCCAAATCAGCTTTTGTCAATTTAACTTTTGCAATTAAATCCTGAAGATTTTCTAATTTGCCTGGATCAGGATGGTGATTAGGAAAATTTCCATCTACTTCAGTGAAAAGTTCAATAACTTCACAGCCTAGTTCGCTAAATAGTTTTGGGGCTATACATCCTGCAGCACCATTCCCACAATCAATAACCACTTTTAATTTAAAATTCTCATCAATCTGAATATTATTTTTTACTTCTTCAATATAATTACTTTTGATATCAAAGAATTCAATTTTGCCTGGAACTTCTGACTTATCTTTATTTCTATCAAGTAATTTATATATCTCGTTTCCAGAAACCGGCTTGTCGTTGATAATGAGTTTTATGCCATTATAATTTTTAGGGTTATGACTGCCTGTAATCATCACACCACTCTTACACTTATTTTTTTTTGCTGCATAGTAAAGTAGTGGAGTTGTAACTAAACCAATATTTTGTATATTGATTCCATAACAAGAAAGAGATTTTTCTAATGATTTGAGAAGAGATTCTCCCGACAGTCTGCCGTCTCTACCAATGCATATTTCTCTAACATTCTCTTGATCGCATTTTATAGCAATAGCTTTTGCTATAAGACTTATTGCATTTTCATTTACTTGATCAGGATAAATCCCCCTAATGTCATATTCTCTGAAAATTGATTTTGCTATTTCCATAATTTTACTTTAGTTATAGGTATGATTTTGCAATAATAATCATTCACAATTATATCTTGAAACGTGTTTGTAGATACTGAAAATAAATATATATGGAAAAATGGATCGTTTGAGAGATGGAATGACTCCAATGTTCATATTTTATCTCATACTTTGCACTATGGAACTGGAGTATTTGAAGGCGTAAGAGCATATAAAACAAATAATGGACCAGCAATATTTAGACTATCTGATCACACTAAAAGGCTTTTTGATGCAGCTTCAAAAATAAGTATTAGTATTCCATTTTCAGAATCTGAACTAAATTTAGCTCAATGTGAGACTCTTGAAAAAAATAATCTTAAAGAAGGATATTTAAGACCAATTGTTTATTTAGGTAATGAAGGCCTTGGTCTTAGAGCAAAAGATTTGAGTGTAAATGTTGCCATAGCTGCATGGGAATGGCCATCATATATGGATCCCGAAGCAAAAGAAAAAGGTATATCAGTAATGAAGTCCTCTCATAAGCAGTATGAAAATCCTCTTCATTCTGGAAATAAAATAATTGGAACATATTTCAGTAATACAATGGCCCTTCACGAAGCCTTAGATAATGGAGCTGATGAAGCAATTATGCTTGATAAAAATGGGTATATCTCAGAAGGTAGTGGTGAAAACATCTTTATTGTGAAAGACGGTCATATGTATACCCCTACTACGGATCACTGCTTAAATGGCATAACCAGGCAATCGGTTATTCAAATTGCCAAAGACTTAAATCTTCAAGTTAAAGAAAAAAATCTTGATTATGACGAACTACTCAATGCAGACGAAGCTTTCTTTACTGGAACAGCTGTAGAAATAACGCCAATTTCAAAACTGGATAATAATTTAATAAATAATGGATCTAGAGGAGAAATTACAAAACAACTCCAAGAAAAATTTCAAGAAATAATATCTGGACATGATAAGTTCTATCAAAGCTGGTTAACGTTCATTAAGTAAAACCTTGCGGAATTTAAAAATAGCAATCCTGAGTTATCGAAGTGCTCAATTTGGTGGAGGCCAAGGAGTATATGTAAAAGATATCTCATATGCATTGAGTTTAATGGGCCACAATGTAGATGTAATTTCAGGTCCACCATATCCAAATCTTCATCATGGAATAAACTTAATCAAATTACCGGGACTGGATTTATTTGAAACTTTTGACTTCAAAGACAGATATAAGAAATTTTTAAAAAAGAAAAATAAAAGTAGATATGATTACTATGAATTCATATCAGTATTATTTGGAGGTTTTCCAGAGCCTAAAACTTTTGGCGTCAGGGCTAATCAATATTTAAGTTCAAACAATCATTATGATTTGATAATTGATAATCAATCATTAAGTTATGGAATGCTAGAAATTCAAAAACGAATACCTTTTATTGAGATAATTCATCATCCCATCACAATTGATTATAAATATGAGCTTCAATCATCAAAAAAAATTAAATACAAAATCTCAAGGCATAGATGGTATTCATTTTTAAAAATGCAAAAAAAAGTTGCACCTAGTATTAAAAGAATAATCACTCCATCAAATAGCTCAAGAGATGGAATAATTAAAGAATTTAAATGTAACAAATTAAATATAAGCGTTATTAACAACGGTTTGGATACAAATGAGTTTGCACCAATAGAAAATTTTCCAAGAAAGGAATATAGATTAATTACCACAGCAAGTGCTGATGTGCCTCTTAAGGGCTTGGATTACACATTAAAAGCCCTAAAAATTCTTAAAAATGATTTCCCAAAAATACATTTAATAATTATTGGGAAAATAAAAAAAAATGGACATACTGAAAGACTAATAAAAAAATTAAATCTTGAGGCAAATGTTATTTTTAGAACTAATTTATCCAAACATGAAATTAAAGAGCTTTATGCTTCAAGTTCAATTGCGATAGTTAGTTCTTTATATGAAGGATTTGGCTATCCTGTTATTGAAGCAATGAGTTGCGAGATTCCTTTAATCGCCACAAATGTTTCAGCAATTCCTGAACTCACATCAAATTATGCCAAATTAATTGAACCAAAAAATTCCGAAATGATATCAAATAGTGCAAAAGAGATATTTTCGAATTATCCTAAATATATTGAAATTGCTAAGAAGGGCAGGCAACATGTAATCCAAAATTTTAATTGGATTAAGATCACTGAAGAATATGAGAAGGTTATCTCAAAAACTATAGAAGAATTTAACAATGCTAACTTTTAATTTTAAAAAATATGATCTCAATGAAGATGGTTCGATGCTTGATGTCGGATGTGGAGAGGGCAGACACATATTTGGTGTTATGCAAGAATTTCCAAAGATGAAATGCATAGGGCTTGATATGGATAATGATTCTCTTAAGAAGGCTGAAGAGGGTTATGCATATTTTGAATCTATATCTGATGCTGGAGCAGAATTTATGAAGGGATCAGTCTACTCATTACCTTTCTCAGATGATACGTTTGATTTAATAGTATGTTCTGAAGTTTTAGAGCATTTGCATGAATACAATGATGCAGTTATTGAAATAAAAAGGGTTTTAAAACCTGGTGGAAAATTTTTTGCAAGCGTGCCTGCATCTTGGCCCGAAAAGGTTTGCTGGTATTTATCAAAGGAGTATCAAAATCAGCCAGGAGGACACCTGAGAATATTCGATCAAAAGAAACTTATTCGTGAAATTGAAGATTGCGGTTTTAAATTTTTATCATCTGAAAAATTTCATTCTATTCATAGTCCATATTGGTGGTTCAGATGCCTCTTTTGGAATTCTCAGGACGAAAATTTAATTGTTAAAGCATATAAGAAGATCCTTGAAAGACATATTCTCAAAAAACCTCTAATCATTGATAGTATTGATAAATTAATGAATCCGATTATGGGCAAAAGTTTTTCAATGTATTTTGAAAAGATGTAAAATGCACCATCCTAAAAGACTATATTCTTCTAAAGACTTAGATATTACTTTTTTTCAAAATCTTGGAAAATATATAAAAACTATTCAAAATAAATCTGGAGCAATACCCTCAAACGAAGATGGCTCTCATGATCCATGGGATCATATTGAGTCAATAATGGGACTAAATTTTATTAAAGAAAATGAATCTTCAAAAAGAGCTTTTAATTGGCTAGTAAAAAATCAAAATGATGATGGAAGTTGGTACGCAAAATACAAACATAATATTCCGGTTGAAAAAAACAAACCAACACATTTTGGACCATATATCTCTGTTGCTGCTTTACATTATTATAAGATTTTTAATGATAAAGATTTTTTGGGAGAATTGTGGCAAACGATTGAGTCTGCAATTAATTTTTCTTTGAATCTTCAAATCAAGAACGGAACAATTCCATGGTCAATAAATATACATGGGGAAATAGAAAACGATTTTTTAGTGACAGGGTCTTCTTCTATATTAAAAAGTATTGAGTGTGGGTTAGCAATTTCTTATATTTTAAAGAAAAATAATAATACTGAAAGGTGGGCAAAATCATATAATTTATTATCCAAGGCCTTAAAAAATCCAAATGGAAAATTTGACATTTTAAAAGATAGAAAGAGATTTTCTATGGACTCTTATTATCCAATTTTGTCAGGATGTCTAAATGAAGATGAAATAAAATCTTATATCGATAAAACTTTTTCATGTTTTTATGTGAATGGCATTGGTATAAAGTGTGTTAAAGAAGAGCCATGGATTACTGTAGCCGAAACATCTGAATTTATAATATCTCTTTTGATTTATGGTGATGCGAAGAAGTCTAAGGAACTTCTATTAGATGTAATAAACATTTCTGATGAGAATAAAATTCCATACATGGGATGGCAGTATGAGGAAAATATTTTTTGGCCAAATGAAAAACCCAGCTGGACAGCGGCAGCTCTGATAATTGCTGCAGATTCTGTATTAAATTTTACAGATGCTTCTGATTTATTTTTAAAAGATCAATCAGCTCTTTATTAAGCACACCACAGTGTCAACACGATCATAAATTTTATAGTTATTTTTTAGTGCTTTTTGAAATATTTCATATGGTGCTTGGCCACCTTCATCAGGATTTTCATAGATATCATGTATTACCAAACAACCGCCTTTTATTACTTTTGATTCCCAGTATTTATAGTCATTGTTAGCTGATTCGTATGAATGTCCTCCATCAATGAATAGCATACCTATATTTGATATCCAATTAGAGGATATTTCTTTGGAATCAGCAACTATTGGGACAATATTCTTTGCTTTGCATTGATTTATATTCTCAATTAACAAAGGAAGTGTGTTTACTCTTCTATTATTGTGATCATATGTCTCATCATCAAAATATTCCTCATTAATTTGATGTTCCTCAGAACCAAGGTGATGATCAATTGTAAAAACATATTGATCATTTTTTTTAGCACCCAATGAGAGATACATTGATGATTTACCACAATATGTTCCAATTTCCAAAATGGGCCCAAGTGCTGAAAATTTCTTCGCCCATTTAAAAAGAGCCATACCTTCATGATCAGGCATAAATCCTTTTAGATTTTTTATTTGTTGAAAATTCATTGGTATATTTTTTTCTTGCCGAGTGTTGATTTAAACCTTCTATGTTGCCAAAGGTATTCATGCGGATGAAGTCTAATCTTATTTTCAATAATTAAATTTAATTGCCTAGAAAAGTTTTCAACAGATGATTGATCTATATTAATCTCCTCAAGATCCAATATGAGTTTTCCATTATTAAAATAGGAGTTTATAAAAAAAACTTTACATCCAGTTTTTTCAATAATTTTTAATGGTGCTGTAACTGTTGCAGCTGGAATTCCAAAAAAATTTACCTTTATAGATTTTTTGATTCCATAATCTTGATCTGGTGCGTATAAAACAGTCTTACCTTTCTTGAGCCATCTCATAAAAGTTAGAGTGTTATCCCTATCTGTAATTCCTTTCATGCTTTTAAGTCTTCCTGATCTTTGAATATTTTCAAACATTTTTGAATTATGTTCTCTTTCAATACCATAAATTTCTGAATGCATTGCTAAAATTCTTGAATCAAGCTCAAGATGGAGGGAATGTTTAAATAACAACAGAATACCATTCTTGTCATTTTGATTGTTTAATATAGCTTGGAGACCATTAATTTTATATGGAATATTTTTTTTTATTCTATTATCAGACCAAAACCATGAAATACCTGTATCAAATATAACTTTGGCAAATTCGATTGTATTTTTTTTATGGATATTATCTCTATCTTTTTGACTAAGATCTTTAAAGCATAAGTCAATATTTACTTTACTTATAAGGTTTCTTATTAGCGGTAACCAATAAATAAAATGACCCAAAACTGTAGCAATGAAATTTTGAAATCTTCTTGGAAAAAAAACTAATATTTTCCAAAAAATAATTAGAATTACCAATAAAGCATTTTTCATTTGAAATTACGATGTATCATTACAATGTGAATCATTAGATATTTTATGATGTTATTTATCTATAACTTAGTTTTATTAATTTTATTACCTCTTATGGTAACAAGAATTATAATTAAGGGCTTAAAAGATAGAGATTATTTATCTAATTTTTTAAATAGATTTGGATTATACAGGGAAGCTTCCAGAGAAAATCTCATATGGTTTCATGCCGTTAGCTTGGGTGAGGTAATTGGTTCAGAGCAACTTGTAAGAAAATTTGTTAATCATAAAAACGTAATACTCACAGTATCAACGCCCACTGGTTTAAGACATGCTCGTAAAATATATGGTAACGATGTTATTGTTGTATACGCACCTTGGGATTTCTTTTTATTTGTAAACGTATTTATAAAAAAATTTAGTCCTTCTTGCCTTATTTTATTCGAAACAGAGATATGGCCATCAATGATATATCTAACATCTAAAAGAAAGATTCCAATAGTTTTATCAAATGCAAGATTGTCAGAATCCTCTCTTAATAGATATCTACTATTTAAATCATTTTCAAAATTTATAATTAAAAAAATATCCTTAGTTTTGGCTCAAAGCGAGAAACATGTTGAAAGATTTGTTCAAATTGGTGCCCAAAATGAGAAAATCAAAAAAGTTGGCTCAATCAAATTCGATGCTGAAGTACAAAAAAATATTGGATTCAATAAGGTAATTTCAAATGATAAGTTTTTTCTTGCAGCTAGCACTCATGAGGGAGAAGAGGAGGTTATTATAGATTCATACCATAAATTATTAGGAGATTTTCCAAATCTAAAATTAATAATAGTGCCAAGACATCCTGAAAGAGCTAATTCAGTCATTGAAATTTTTAAAAATCAGAAAATTAATGCAGTTATAAAATCAGATCTTAATCTTGAAAGAGAAAATTCAAATGCAATTATTATTAATGCAACTGGAAAATTGGACTCTTTATATGATTTTGCTGAAATAGCGTTTATCGGCGGCAGCCTATTTAAAAAATATGGTGGACACAATCTCATTGAGGCTGCAAAGAATAAATGTGCAATCATTGTTGGCCCATACATGAAGAATTTTGAGGATATTTTAAATTTATTTAAAAATGAAAATGCTTGCGTTCAAATTGAGTCTAAATCTGAATTAATAAATGCATACAAAGAATTGCTAAATAATAATGAATTAAGAATTAATATGATAGATAATGCTACTGAGGTGGTGGCCAATAATAGGGGTTCATCAGATAAACAATTTAAATATATAAATGACTTAATTAATTATGAAATTAGTAACAGCAATAATTAAACCTTTTAAGGTTGAAGAGGTCAGAACTTCATTAGATGAAATTGGAGTTTCTGGAATGACAATGACTGAGGTTAAGGGTTTTGGAAGGCAAAAAGGCCATACAGAACTATATAGAGGAGCAGAATATACCATTGATTTTCTCCCTAAGATAAAAATTGAGATAGCAGTAACTGATGAAATGGTAGAACAAGTTAAAGCTGCAATAATAAAGTCATCTGCTTCTGGAAAAATTGGAGATGGAAAGATATTTATTTCACCAATCGATGAGGTTGTTAGAATTAGAACTGGTGAAACTAATGAGGATGCTCTCTAATAAATAAATTAGACAAACCAATAGTTTTTCTTTTTGGGCCTACCGCATCTGGAAAAACAGATCTCGCAATAAATTTAGCAAAAAAATTTCCTGTTGAGTTGATTAGCGTTGACTCAGTTATGGTTTATAAAGATTGCGATATTGGTTCAGCAAAACCTAACAAAAATGTTCTTGCAAAATATCCTCACCATTTGGTAGATATTATATGTCCAAATGAAGTTTTCACTGTTGCAGATTTTTATAGACGTTCAATGGAAATTATTGAAATTACTCATAATAAAAATAAACTTCCAATTTTTGTTGGCGGCTCAATGATGTATTTTAAATCTTTATATACTGGTATAAATGATTTGCCTGAAAGAGATCAAAAATTTAGAGATAGCCTCAAAAAACTTAAAACTAATAATAAAGATTTTTTTCTTCATGAAAAACTGAATCAAATTGATCCTGAGTATGCTAAGAAAATAAATAAAAATGACGAAATAAGGATAATTAGAGCTTTAGAAGTATTTGAAAAAAGTGGAAAAAGAATGAGTGAAGTCTTCTTAGATAATAATAAAGATTGTTTATCAAATAAATTTGATGTTTCTCAATTTTGTATTTCAATTGACAGAAATATTCTTCATGAAAGAATTAAAACTAGATTAAAAAAAATTATAAAACAAGGTTTGGTTGATGAGGCTAAGAATTTACTTAACAAGTATGATCTTGATCTTAACCACCCCCTTAGAAAATCAGTTAACTATAAACAGGCTTTTGAATTCATAGAAAAAAAACATGATTATGAAACTTTTTTTGATAAAGCGTTATTCGCAACTAGACAACTTGCAAAAAGACAAACTACATGGATAAGAAGTTGGGATAAATTTAAAGAAATCGATTTAATGGAACCTAAGGTGCTGGAAAATGACGTTAAAAAGTTAATTACAGCACTTTAAATGTAATAATAAGTCCCAACATAAGTTTATAATACAATTTCAAACGAGGTAATACATAAAAGTGAACTGGGAAAATCAAAATAATAAAGATCCATGGGGCAATAAAAATGATGCTCCTGACTTTGATGAATTAATGAAGAAATTTTCATCCATTCTTGGAGGTAAAAAATCTTCAAGTAACGGATCTGGTGGAAGCGGAAATAGTGGTGGATTCAAGTTTCCATCTTCTAGAATGCTAATTTACGCTTTATTTGGATTCTCAATAGTATATGCATCTCAATGTATCTATCAATTAGATGCTTCTGAAAGAGCAGTAATACTGAGACTTGGAAAGTTTTATGAAGAACAGGAAGAAGGTCTTAACTTTAGATTAGCTGGTATTGATGATAGATATATTGAGAATGTATCGCTAACTAGACGGTACACTCAAACCAATAGCATGCTTACTAAAGATGAGAACATTGTTGATGTTACAGTTTCAGCTCAATATAGAATCGCAAATTTAAAAGATTTTGTTCTTAACGTTAAGGATCCTGAAGGTAGTTTAAGGAATGCTATTGAAAGTGCATTAAGGCATGTCGTTGGAGACAATACATTAGATCAGACGCTAACTGTTGGAAGAGAAAATATCGCTCAAGAAGTTCAAACTAGACTTCAGTCTTATTTAGATATTTATCAAACAGGCCTGATTGTTCAACAGGTTAATATAGAAAAAACTGATCCTCCTGCTGCAGTAAAGAATGCTTTTGACGATGTTGTTGCTGCTAGAGAGGATAAGGAAAGATTACAAAATGAAGCCGAAAGATATGCATTATCTATTGTCCCAGAGGCTAGAGGACAAGCTCAGGCAAGAATCAGAGGTGCTGAGGCTTACAAAGAAGAGGTTGTTGCAAAAGCTGAAGGTGAAGTTGAGAGATTTAATCAACTCCTCGAGGAATATGCAAAAGCACCTGAGGTTACAAGAGATAGATTGTATTTAGATGCATTACAGTCAGTTCTTTCTAATTCAACCAAAATTATGGTTGACGTTGAGGGCGGTAACAATCTTTTATATTTACCTCTAGATAAAATAATGGAAGAAAATAAAAAGAAAGGTGATGATGATGAATAGAAATACTTTTTACATAATTTTTGCTGCATTAACTTTTGGCCTATTAATTAATAGTTTTTTTGTAGTAAACGAAAAAGAAAGGGCAATCGTTTTTCAATTTGGTGAAGCAGTTAGGCCTGATATCCCTGTAGGATTTCATTTTAAATTACCAATTATTCAAGATGTAAAAAAATATGACGCAAGAATTCAAACGCTTGATGAAGAGCCAGATCGTATCTTAACTGTTGAAAGTAAATATTTGCTGGTTGACTCGTTTATTAAATATAGAATTACTGATGTATTAACATTTTACAAAGCAAATAATGGAAGTTTTAACAGTCTTAATAGTTTGCTTGGGCAAAGGTCTGAATTTGTTTTAAAAAATAATTTTGGTAAAAGAACAGTTAAAGAAGTTGTTTCTGGTGAAAGAGATGAATTAATGAGCATTATGCTTAGCTCTTTAAATGAATCTGTGAAAGATTTGGGTGTTGAAATAATTGATTTTAGAGTCAAAAGAATTGATCTTCCTTCAAATTTAAGTAATTCCGTTTACGAAAGAATGAGAACTGAAAGACAGAGACTTGCTGAGGAACTTCGATCAGAAGGAAAGGAAATTGCCAGAGAAATCAGAGCAGTTGCTGATAAAGATAAAGTTGTCATATTAGCTGAGGCCTATAAAAAAGCTGAAGAATTGAGAGGTGAGGGTGATGCTGAAGCTGCAGGTATATATGCAGAATCTTTCTCACAAGATCCAGAATTCTATGAATTTACAAGAAGTATGAAAGCCTATGTAGAAACATTTGAAAATAAATCAGATGTTATGCTAATTGACTCAGATTCAGAATTTTTTAAATATCTTAACGATAAAAAAGATCAGAATTAGGCTTACAAGTGTCTAACAATACTTTAATCCTAGGTCTTCAGTGGGGAGATGAGGGAAAGGGAAAGATTGTTGATAACCTCAGTGAAGATATAGATGTTGTCTGCCGATTCCAAGGTGGACATAATGCAGGTCATACAATTAAAGTTGATGGAGAGAAAACTGTTCTTCACTTAATCCCATCAGGAATACTTCATGAACGTTCTATATGTTTAATTGGCAATGGTGTGGTTCTGGCCTTAGACGCACTTGATAAAGAAATTAAAAATCTAAAAAAAAGAAATATAACTTTTAATGATAGATTTTTTGTAAGTTCAGCTTGTACTTTAATTTTACCCAGTCACATATCAATTGATAAAGCTAGAGATAAAACAGAATCAATTGGTACAACTGGAAGGGGGATAGGTCCTGCTTACGAAGATAAAATTGGAAGAAGAGCTATAAGGTTCGGAGACCTTGGTGATAAGACAAATCTAAAAGAAAAAATTGGTTCTCTTGTCGAATATCATAATAAGCTATTAGATTTATATCATCAAAAACCACATGACATTGACGAGATATATGAAGAAGTAATTAGATACGAAGAATTGTATAAAAATTATTGCGTTGATTCTCATGGTTTGATGCAGAAGTGGGTTGAAGAAAACAGATCTATACTATTTGAGGGAGCTCAGGGAACTCTTTTAGATATTGATCATGGCACTTATCCTTATGTAACATCATCTAGTACAACTGCAGGAGGTGTCTCTACTGGTTTAGGAATAGGCCCAAAGTACATTGACAAAATAATTGGGATATCAAAGGCATATACGACTAGGGTTGGTGAAGGACCTTTTATTACAGAACTTTTTGATGATAATGGCAAAATGCTTGCTGAAAGAGGAAATGAGTTTGGAGCAACAACTGGACGACCAAGAAGATGTGGTTGGCTTGATCTAGTTGCCTTAAAAAAAGCTATTTTTACAAATTCTGTGACAGACCTTTGCATTACAAAGCTTGATGTTTTAGATGAAATGAAAAAGATTAATGTATGTATTGATTATGAAGATGATCTGCCAGTATACAAAGAGTTTGAGGGTTGGTTATCCTCAACTGAAGGCATCACTGAATATGATAGTCTCCCTAATAACGCACAAATCTTTATAAAATATATTGAAGATTTTGTTAAGAGCAAAGCTTCAATTATTTCAACCGGACCATCAAGAGATCAAACAATATTAAGATAATTTTTAAATACCTTTTTTTAAAATTTTATCTAATGTAGCATTTAAAAATTTATATGAGTCTGGGCTTGAAAACTTCTTTGCTAACCTGATAGATTCATCAATAATTATGGGTTTGTCCAAGTCACCATAAAACATTTCGTTGATAGCAAAAATTAGAATTGATTTATCAATCAATTCAATACTTGAACTTGAAATATCCACTGATTTAATAACTGATTCAATCTTTTTTTTATTTTTATCAATAGATTTTAGTGAGTCGGCAAATACATTAAAATCAACTTTCTTATCCTTATGCTCTTCTTTAAATTGAGTTATTATTTTTTGAACATCATCATTACTAAATAACATTTGATAAATAGCTTGAATTAAATACTCCCTTGTTTTAATTATTTTCTTGAAATTAGACAGATTTTTCATCAATAAGACTTATTAATGCATTAGTATTATTTTTTGTATTTTTTTCTAGTCTTTCAACAAGCTGGTTTTCATTTTCAACACAAATAACATTATTAATTATTGCAATGTCACAATAATTTTCTGCAAGAGATCCAATAGATCGAAAAGTTTCCTGAGTAACTAAATCATAATGACTTGTTTCTCCCCTAATAATAATCCCCATGAAAATAACACCAACAAAGTTATTCTTATTTAGCTTATTTTTTGCAAGAGCAGCTAGCTCAATTGCACCAGGTGCTTTTGCTATAGAGTACTTGAAATCATTACTTAATATTTCAGATGAAACTTTTATCATTTTTGAGATATATTTTTCATACCATGAAGTATGAACTATCAATACATTATTCATTTATAAATCCTGTAATTTCAATGTCAAAACCAGATACAGCATTATATTTTGTTGGAGTGCCTAAAACGGTTATTTGCTTTAGATTTAATGCTCTTAGAATTTGAGATCCAACTCCAATAACTCTTCTATTACTCTTTGGTTCTATTTCCTTCTCTTCTAGCTTATTAAGCCAATAGCTTTTTGCATCTCTATGATTTATCAGAACGAGTAATCCAGTACCTTCTTCAGCAATTCTCTTTAATGAACTTCTTATTGACCAATTTTTACCAAGATCATCAATTCCTAACAAATCTTGCAATATGCTTTGAGTTTGTACCCTTACTAGTGGCGATTCCTTAGCATCAAGATCACCCATTGAAAGAGAGAAGTGGTATTCATCATAGATTTTATCTCTCCATACATTAAGTTTAAATTTACCAAACTCATTTTCAACATCTTTATCTAAAATAGACTCTATTGTTGCTTCCATTGAAAGTCTGTAATCAATTAAGTCTGCAATTGTTCCAACTTTAATTTTATTTTCTTTGCCAAATTTTATTAGATCGTCTCGTCTAGCCATTGTTCCGTCATCATTCATAATTTCACAGATAACTCCAGCAGACTGAAGGCCTGCTAGCTTAGCTAGGTCACATGCTGCTTCGGTATGCCCAGCTCTACTTAAAACACCTCCCTTCATAGCTTTTAATGGAAAAATATGACCAGGTTGAACAATGTCTGATGAACTTGAGTTTTTATCAACTGCTGTTTTTATTGTATGTGCTCTATCTGCAGCTGAAATACCTGTTGTTATTCCCTCAGCAGCCTCAATTGATACTGTGAACGCTGTTTTGTTAGCGGCTCTATTATTATTAGTCATCATTTGTAGATTATATTTATCACAAAGTTTCTTACTCATCGGAAGACATATCAATCCTTTACCTTTAGAAGCCATAAAATTAATTATCTCAGGTGTTACTAAATCAGCAGCACAGACAAGATCTCCTTCGTTTTCTCGCGATTCGTCGTCAACAATAATTACCATTTTTCCTGATTTAATATCATCAATTATTTCAAGAATGTTACTTTTATCCATTTTTTTTAAATACTTCTTTTATATCGCTATCAATTTTATAGGAGGATTCTAATTTAAAACCATAATTTTCAATAGCATTATTTTCTTTAAACCAGCTTACAGCTTTATCACCAAGTTCATTATTTGAAGTATATGAAATAATTTCATCTACAAGGCCTAACTCTAAAAAAGAATTAGCTAACTTAGGACCAGCTTCGATTAATATCGAGCAAAAATCTTGATCTATAAATGATTTCATTATCTGTGCAAGATCTTTATTTTTATATATTTGGACATCATTATCTTTAAAAAAATTTAGCTCCTTATCACAATCTTTACTTGTTAATAATATTTTCTTAGGTTGATTAGTTGGAAAATTTACTCGTGCATTCATTCTTGGATTATCATTTCTCAAAGTATTTCCCCCTGTGAGAATTGCATCACACGAAGCTCTTAATATTTGCACATCATACCTTGAAGCCTTTGAAGTAATAATTGTTCTTTCTTCACTTTCGATATGCGATTTTCCATCTAAAGAAGATGCAATTTTCAAAATAATATAAGGTTTGTTGTTAGTATGCTTAAAGAAAAAGTATTTGTTCTGATTTTTGACAATATCTTCATGAATGCCAACAGTCACGTCAATACCGTTTTTTTTAAGAATTTCGATACCTTTACCGGCAACCTTTGGATTAGGATCAATAGAACCAATCACAACTTTTTTAATTCCTATTTCAACAATCTGTTCAGCACATGATCCAGTTTTACCAACATGGCTACATGGTTCAAGAGTGCATACTAATGCCAACTCAGAAAAGTTATTAAATTTTTTCCCTTGATGCTTTCTAGCATTAGAAATTGCATTTATTTCAGCATGATTGCTACCATAAATCTCATGATAACCTTCTGAGATAATTTCATTATCATTGCATAAAATTGCCCCAACAACAGGATTTGGTTTTGCAGTATATTTAAAAGTCTCCGCATTGGTAACAGCACGAAGCATAAGTTCTTCGAAATTCATTTTTTTGATTTCTTTTTCTTTGGTTTTTCTTTTGCTAATGAACTTATTTCTTCTGAAAAATCTTGAATATCTTGAAAGTCTCTGTATACAGAAGCAAATCTAACGTAAGCAACTGTATCAACTTCTTTAAGAGCATTCATCATTATTTCTCCAATCTCAATAGACTTAATTTCACGCACACCTCTTATTCTTATTTCTTTTAATATTTTCCCAAATACAATATCGATTTCTTCAATTGATAGTGGCCTTTTTTCAAGAGCCCTTAACATTCCTTTCTTTAATTTTGATCCATTAAAAGGCTGTCTTTCCCCATTGCTCTTAATAACCCTAGGTAAGGCTAGATCTGGGGTTTCAAATGTAGTAAATCTTGAGTGACATACTTCACATTCTCTTCTTCTTCTAATTTGAGAACCATCTGCTACTAATCTTGAATCAATTACTTTAGTATCTTCTGCTTGGCAAAAAGGACAGTACATCTATAGATTATATACTGGAAAATTACTTGTAAGTTTGTGGACTTCTTCCTTGATGGTCTTTAGTAATTCTTCATTATCAAAATTATTAATAATATCTGATATCCAATTGGCTACTTGAATAATTTCTTCTTCTTTAAACCCTCTAGTTGTAGCTGCTGGCGTACCAATTCTTATTCCTGAAGTCACAAATGGTGATGCCGGATCATTTGGTACTGAATTCTTATTTACTGTTATGTTGACTGAGCCAAGAACTCTTTCAAGATCTTTTCCAGTAATTCCTTTACTTCTAAGATCAACTAATATTATGTGATTCTCGGTTCCATTAGACACAATGTCTATTCCATTTGACATTATTGTTTCAGCCATTGTTTTTGCATTATCCATGACCTGTTTTATATAAATTTTAAATTCTGGATCTAAGGCTTCTTTAAAGCATAGTGCTTTCGCAGCAACCACGTGCATAAGAGGACCACCTTGTGAACCTGGAAATACAGCAGAGTTAAGTTTTTTTTCAATTTCTTCATTTGCCTTTGCAAGAATAATTCCTGACCTAGGACCTCGTAATGTTTTATGTGTAGTTGACGTAACAACATCTGCATATGGAACTGGAGATGGATATAGATCAGCAGCAACTAGGCCAGATACGTGAGCCATATCAACAAGAAAATAGGCTCCGGTCTCATCGGCAATTTCTCTAAATTTTTTCCAATCAATTATTCCTGTAAAAGCGGAAAAACCTGCGATTATTAATTTAGGTTTATGTTCTATTGCAAGTGATCTTACCTGATCATAATCTATGTCATGAGTTTCGGGATGTAGCCCATATTGAATACTTTTATAATTTCTACCAGAAAAATTTACCTTTGAACCGTGTGTTAAATGACCACCATGATCTAAACTCATACCAAGAATAGTATCGTTTGGTTGCAAAAGAGCTAAGTAGGCTGCTGCATTAGCTGATGATCCTGAATGAGGTTGAACATTTGCATAATCTGCTTTAAAAAGTTCTTTTGCTCTATCTATTGCAAGATTCTCTGCAATATCAACATTTTCACAACCACCATAGTAACGCTTTGAGGGATATCCCTCAGCATATTTATTAGTCAAAAGAGAACCTTGAGCTTCAAGGATTCGTTTTGATGCATAATTTTCTGAGGCTATTAATTCAATATGATCTTCTTGTCTTTCAGCTTCATGTTGAAAGGATGCCCACAATTCATCGTCATAATCTTTTATGGTGTTATTATTCGAAAAAATACTATCGCTTCTTGATGATTTCATAATTATTTAATTTAATTTTAAAAATAGGATTTATAGTAATTTTATATTATCTATGGTCTTTTGTGCACAAAAGGTCTTCTTCTTTTTGGATAACATGATTTACAAATTTTACATTCAATTCCATGACAAGCTCTCGCCATACAGTATTCTCTTCCCCAAAAAATAATTTGTAAATGGAGTTTATTCCAAGATTCTTTTGGAAATATTTTTTTTAAATCTTCTTCAGTTTTTTTAACGCTTTTACCGTTTGTAAGACCCCATCTTTGCGCTAACCTGTGGATATGAGTATCAACTGCAAATGCAGGCACTCCAAAACCTTGACTCATAACTACAGAAGCAGTTTTGTGCCCAACTCCAGGTAATTTTTCTAGATCAGAAAAATTATTTGGAACTTTTCCTTTATATTTTTTTATTAACATTTTTGATAGCTGCAAGATAGCTTTTGATTTTTGAGGGCCCAGTCCGCAAGGTTTTATAATTTCATATATTTTCTCTACAGACATTTGAGACATTTTTTTAGGATTAGGTGCAAGTTCAAATAAAGCAGGAGTTATTTGATTAACTCTTTCGTCAGTACACTGAGCAGATAATAAAACAGCTATAAGCAAAGTATATGTATCTTTATGGTCTAAAGGTACTGGTGTTCTTGGATACGTGTCATCCAAAATTTTTTTTATTATGAGAGCTCTTTCGGATTTAATCATGCTAATAAATGTAGCATAATAATTTTAAAAATATGGATACAAATCAAATTAAGCAAAATTTATTAAAACTAAAAGATTCTTTTTTGGAAGAAACTGAAGAAAACAAAAAAATGCTAGATATTTATATAAATTATATTGAAGGCAATGCTTCTGACGAAGATATTGAAAATGCAAATAAACAGTTAAAGCAAATTTTTAAAAGCTTAGGTCTTGGTATTTTGGTTATTCTTCCATTTAGTCCAATTTCAATTCCGTATGTACTTAAAAAAGCTAAAGAGCACGATATAGACCTTATACCCGAATGGTATAAGGCTTTAAGTAAAGATAAAGATAGACTAGAATAGTTAAGCTTTAATTGGAGTAATTATGAAAAATGTAGTAATTGTAGACAGTGTTAGAACTGGATTAGCAAAATCACATCGAGGCGGTTTTAATATGACCAGGCCTGATGAAATGCTTGCACATATTATAGATGCAATGTTGGATAGAAATCCTAATTTACCTCCTGAAGAGGTTGAAGACATTATTATGGGTTGTGGAAATCCTGAAGGTGCTCAAGGTCATAATGTTGGAAGAAATGCAGCAGTATTATCTAAATTACCAATAACAACTGGTGGAACAACTATAAATAGATACTGCTCCTCTGGGCTTCAGTCAATATCAATGGCGGCAGGCCAAATAATGGCTGGTTCATATGACACAGTTATTGCTGGCGGGGCAGAAACTATATCTATGATGAATATGAATATGGATAACTTTGTTAATGAAAGATTGGCTGAGGAAGTTCCAGGAATTTATTTTCCAATGGGAATGACAGCAGAAGTTGTTGCAAAACGATATGAGGTTTCAAGAGAAGCGCAAGATGAATATGCTTTTGAGAGTCAAATGAGGACTGCTGCAGCTCAGCAATCTGGCGGTTATGATGATGAAATCATACCAATGGACACTAAAATGCTTCTCACTAATAAAGAAACAGGTGAATCAAAAGAAATTGACTATACAGTTGATAAAGACGAATGTAACAGACCAGAAACTACTCTTGAAGGCTTAGCATCTTTAAAACCAGTTTTTGATCCTGAAAATGGTTCTGTTACCGCAGGAAACTCTTCACAATTATCTGACGGAGCATCAGTAACTTTGGTTATGTCAGAAGACAAAGCTAAGGAACTAAATTTAAAACCTTTAGCTTATTTTAGAGGTTTTACTACAATGGGTTGTGAGCCAGACGAGATGGGAATTGGGCCAATTTATTCTGTTCCAAAATTATTAAAAAATTACAATCTTTCTGTAGATGACATTGATGTCTGGGAGCTTAATGAAGCCTTTGCAGTTCAAGTAGTATATTGTAAAGATAAGCTTGGCATACCTATGGATAAGCTTAATTTAGATGGTGGTTCGATCTCAATTGGACATCCTTTTGGAATGACTGGTTCTAGACAAGTTGGACACCTTGCAAGACAGCTTCAAAATTTGGATAAACAGTTTGGTGTTGTGACAATGTGTGTTGGCGGTGGAATGGGAGCCAGCGGATTGTTTGAAAGATATCCTTCTTGATATCAGAATCAGCAATTTTAAATTGCTTTCAACATTTAGTTGATCTTAATAAAGATGATATTGTAATAGTTGGATCTGGAGACGATGCTGCTGTAATAAAATCTCAAGAGAAAGATCTTGTCCATTCTGTTGATATTTCAAAAATTAATTCTCATTTTCCTGAAGATTCCATGCCTCAGGACATCGCATACAGATCTATTGCAGTTGCTTTGAGTGATTTAGCTGCCATGGGAGCATTTCCAGCATTTATATCAATTGGCCTGACATCAAATATTACTGATTTGAAATGGTATAAACAATTTACTCGCGGAGTAGAGGAAATACTGAATGAGTATCAACTAAAGTTGATTGGAGGAGATATAACAAATGGTGAAATTAGTGTATGTGTAAATGTTTTTGGTTATGCATATGAGAAGAATATCTTAAGATCAACTGCAAAAGTTGGCGATTTAATATATATAACTGGTCCACTTGGAGAAGGAAGAAAGGGATTAGAAGATTGGAAAAATAATCAACAAACAAAATACATCAAAAAGTTTTTTAAACCTAAAGTGGATTTTGATAAAAGTAAATATATTTCTAAATATGCCAATAGTTGTATTGATATTTCAGATGGATTAATGAAAGACCTATCTAGAATATGCAAATCTTCGGAAGTAGGCGCTGAGATAATCTATGAAAATATACCCATAACAAATGATATCGATGATCTGTCTTATGGCGACGACTATAAATTGTGTTACACATGTTCACCGGAATTTAGAGATAACGAATTTATATCACAAGACTTTTGCATTGGTGAAATAAAGTCAGATACCGAAATCATTTTAAATAAAGGTAATTCATCAATTAATTTTAAAAAACATGGATGGGATTCTTTTGAATAAAAAAATTGGAATAATTGGCGGTGGAATTACTGGCCTTATAGTTGGTATTTTTTTAGCAAAAGAGGGACATAAGGTATCAATTTTTGAAAAAAATACTTTACTAAGTGAGACAAGCTCAAAAACGACAAAACTTTTACATGGAGGATTGAGATATCTTGAGAATTTTCACTTTAATGAAGTGAAAAATGGCCTAAATGATAGATCGTGGTGGCTAGAAAATTTCCCAAATCATACAAGAAAATTGAAGATACTTATTCCATTTAACAATATATTCTCTATAACATTAATTAAATCTTTTTTTGGAATTAAGTTATATGAATTTTTAGCAGGCTCAAAAAATTTAGGTAAAAGCTCAATATCAAAGCAAATCAAGAGTGATCATTTTGTTCTAAAAGATAACTATAAAACATATTTGTCATTTTTTGATGGAAGTATGGATGATGAATCTCTTGGAAGAGAATTAATTTCATTAGCGAAAGAACTTAATATAGAAATACTTGAATTTAATGAAGTCAAAAACTTTGATACTCGAGGCACTGTTAATAAACGTCATTTTGACAAAATAATTTTAGCAGTAGGCCCATGGTCAAAAATGTTACTCGAACAAAATAAAATTAAGAGTCAAAAAGACATCGATTATATAAAAGGTAGTCATTTGATAATTAATAGAAGGTTAGAATCTGGTTTGATGTTCTCAGGCATATGTAAGTCTAGATATATTTTTGCCTTACCTTATAAAGACCATACCTTGCTAGGAACAACAGAAGAAAAAGTCTCTCATCCTGAGTTTCCAGAGATAAGTAAAGATGAAATGAAATATCTTATTGATAGTTTTAATCAAATTTTAAGAAAACCTATCTCTAAAAATGAAATAATCAGTGCGTATTCTGGAGTAAGACCCTTAATAAAATCAAAAGAGAATTTTCATAAATCCTCAAGAGATTTCTTTATTCAAGAAAATGACTCACTCTTAACTATATTTGGTGGCAAATGGACAACATCGCCTACCATTGCTAGAAAAATTGTTACAATGATTTGAGATGCAGAAATTCCCAAATTTAAAAGATCCATATCATTTTTTAGCAACCTTAGGTGGTCTTGGACTTTCTCCTATCGGGCCGGGTACTGTTGGAAGTATATTTGGTTGGTTCATTTTTATAGTTTTGTCTCATTTTATTAGTGCAATTGCTCTAGTTATTTTGACAACTTTTATAATTATATTTTCAGTTTTTATATCTAGCATTGTAACCAAGGACCTTATCGAAAAAGATCACAAATCTATTGTAATTGATGAATTGGCTGGCATATGGTTAGCAATGATTCCTGTAATTTTTATTGCTTCATCACAATATGAAAGATCAATATATGCATTGCTTGTACTAACAATGTTTAGAATATTTGATATTTCAAAACCTTTTCCAATTTCGTACATAGACAAAAATTTTAAAAATGGATTTGGAGTTGTTCTTGACGATCTTATTGCTGCAATTTTTGCAGCAATATTTGCTTCACTTACAATAGTTTACTTAATTTAGATTTAATATTTTCTACGTCTAAACCAGCTTCAACTAACATTTCTTCTCTAGAGGCATGCTCAATAAATTTATCAGGAATACCAAAAAGGATTGATCTAACATTTAAATTCTCTTTTGATGCAAATTCTTGAACAGCACTTCCAGCACCACCCATAATTGAACCATCCTCAATAGAAATGAAAACCTTTGCCTTTTTAAAAAGTTTTCTTAAAAGCTTTTCGTCTAAAGGTTTTACAAAACGCATATCCACTAGAGTGGCCTTTAGTTCTTTTGAGATTTGATTTGCTTCATTTAAAAGAGTTCCAAAGTTCAAAATTATTATTTCTGAACTTTCTTCATTGATTATATTTGCTTCTCCAATCTTTAAAGGCTTTAGATCTTTATCAACATTACTATTTGGCCCAGTACCTCTTGGATATCTCACAGAGGCTGGCCCATTATGTAAGTATGCTGTCGTTAATAATTTTCTTGTTTCATTTTCATCTGAAGGAGTACAAATCACCATATTTGGAATGCATCTTAAGTAAGCAATATCATAATTTCCTGAGTGAGTGGGACCATCTTCACCAACAAGACCGGATCTATCTAACGCAAATGTTACATCAAGATTTTGAACTGCAACATCATGAATTAATTGATCATACGCTCTTTGTAAAAAAGTTGAGTATATTGCTACTACTGGCTTCTTTTTTTCAACTGATAAACCAGCTGCAAATGTTACGGAATGTTGTTCAGCTATTGCAACGTCAAAGTATCTATCTGGAAATTTTTTACTGAACTCAACAAGTCCTGATCCCTCTCTCATCGCTGGTGTAATGCCAATAAGATCATCACTTATTTGAGCCATATCTATAATCCATTCGCCAAATATATCTTGATATTTTTTTTGCTTAATTTTTTTATCTTTTATTGCGTTTATCTTTCCTATAGCATGAAAACCTATTCTGTCGGCTTCTGCTGAATCTAGACCCGCACCTTTTTTTGTTATTACGTGAAGAAATTGAGGACCTTCAAATTCTTTTAAATTTGAAATGACATCTTTAAGCTCTTTTAAATTATGACCGTCTATAGGACCAATATAATTTAAGCCTAGTTCCTCAAAAATAGTTCCTGGTGCAACCATTGCTTTCATTTGCGTTTCTACTTTTCTAGCTAAATGATATGCCTGTGGTAAAGGTTTCAAGAAACTAGAACCACTTTTTTTAATACCCTTGTAAGTTTTTGATGCCCATATTCTTGAAAAGTAATTTGATAAACCGCCAACATTTTCAGATATAGACATATCATTATCATTTAATATTACTAATAAATTCGGTTTTAAATGTCCTATATGACTCAGTGCTTCGAAAGCCATGCCTGCAGTCATTGCTCCATCACCTATTACAGCAACATGTTTTTTATCTGGATTTGAATTTTTTGTAGCCTCCGCCATTCCAACAAGTGCACTTAAAGATGTGCTTGAATGACCAACCCCAAATGTATCATATTCACTTTCTGATCTTGAAGGAAAGGGCGCTAAACCATCCTTCTTTCTAATAGACATAATTTTATCTTTTCTTCCAGTAAGAATTTTATGAGGATAAGCCTGATGTCCAACATCCCACACTAGATTGTCATATGGAGTGTTATAAAGATGATGAAGTATTATTGTAAGCTCTATAACACCAAGTCCGCCCCCTAAATGACCACCACTTTGGCCCACAGAATACAGCAAAAATTCTCTCAACTCACTTGCAAGAGTCTCAAGTTCATTTATGGAAAATGATCTTAAATCTGAAGGATAATCAACTGAATCTAATAATGGCGTATTTGGTAACTCAGTTGGTATTTCTTTAAAAATTTTCAATTTATTTTTCTCTGTAGCAAATGTATTTTGCTAATTCTATCAGTAAATCAATTTCACCGGATTTAATGTTTTTTATTTGATTAATTGCTGACTCACAAAGATCTTTTGACTTTTTAATAGATTCATCTAGGCCAAGAATATTTACATATGTAGCCTTAGAATTTTTTTTATCAGAATTAATATTTTTTCCTAAAGCTTCCTCGTTTGAGATAACCTCAAGAATATCATCTGTTATTTGAAATGCTAAACCAATTTTATTGCCAAAACTTTTTATAAAATCTTTTTCTTCAAAATTATCATTTCCAATTTGACCTAACATCACAGAACACTCTATAAGCTTGCCAGTTTTTAAAGTATGAATATTTTCAATTAATTGTTCATTTATTTTCTTTGTTTCTGCATTTATATCTAAATGTTGGCCATAAACCATTCCATTTTTTCCACATGCCTTACTTATTTTTCTGATAGCTTCAATTTTATGTTTATCCTCAAGTGAGCTTTCATTACAAATAATTTCGTAGGCAAGAGATTGAAGTGCATCTCCAGCTAGAATTGCATTAGCTTCGCCAAATTTAATATGACTCGAATCCTTTCCTCTTCTTAAATCATCATCATCCATGGATGGAAGATCGTCATGAATCAATGAGTAAGTATGAATAAGCTCTACTCCTGTTGCGAGTGTTAAAAGACTTGAATCTGATATTTTTTTATTTATCTTTCCAGATGCATTAATTAAAGCCGCTCTAATCATCTTACTATCGGCCAATGCTGAATAAGACATAGCTTCTTCAATTAAATTGGAATTACCAATTGATTTTTTAATATTTTGAGAAACTTGATCCCTAGTTTGAGACAGGAAATTTTCTAACACTTTATTTATTCGTTATCAATTTCAGAAGCAGAACCATCATCAAGAAGTTTTTTTATTTTTAGTTCTGCTGTTTGAAGTTGTTTTTGACATTCTTTAACAAGATTTACACCTTTTTCAAATGACTTAACTGAATCTTCTAAATTAATGTTTTCATCTTCTAATTTAGCAACTATATTTTCTAGCTCTTTAAGAGATGATTCAAAATCTATTTTTTTATCTTCTTTAGCCATGATTTATTGTATGCCATTAGCTTCTGTTTTAAAGAATTTTTTATACTCATTTTTTAATGCATAAGGTAGTGATAAAACCGCAGGAGTTAATATTAGTGTCATAAAAGTACTAAAACCAAGACCCCATACAATTGAAACTGCAAGGTTTGACCACCAATCTACAACTCTACTTCCAATGACAATATCTCTTGAAATTATGTCTACACTTGTACCCATTGCTAGAGGCAATAAACCAAAAATTGTTGTTAGTGATGTTAATATAATCGGCCGCAACCTTTGCTTACATGCATTAATGATATGAATTGATTGGTCTACTTGAGGTGATTCATCTCTCATTTTATTAAAAGTATCAATCAGTACAATATTATTGTTCACAACGATACCTGCTAGTGTGACTATGGATATACCAGTCATTGTAGTACTAAAAGACTTACCTGTTATAAGAAGGCCCAAAAGCACCCCAACAAATGAGATCGTTACCGCTGATAGGATGATAAAAGATTGGTAGAAGCTATTAAATTGGGTGATGAGCATTAAGAGCATCATAAATACAGCTGTTACTCCAGCTATAATTATAAATCTATTAACATCCTCTGTTTCTTCAGCCATACCGCTGAATTTATAACTAATATTAGGCCCAAGATTAGCAGTCTCTAACCAGTCACTCAACTGATTAATTTTTTCAGAAACCTTGGACTCATCTTCAGTTCCAGCCCCAATTTCCTGAAAATATTTACCATTTTTTCTGTTAACTGTTTGACGATTTTCTTTTGGCACAACTTGTACAAAAGAACTCACTGGCACAGTACCTTGTCTGGTAACTACATTTAAGTCTCTTATTCCAGTAATAGTCCTATCAGAGTCAGGAAACCGTGCTCTTATTTCGACTTCGTCTTTAGCATCATCTGGCCTATATTCTCCTACTTTAAATCCAGACGTTAACATTTGCACTAAAGCGCCAACATCGCTTACGCTAACACCCAATTGAGCAGCCTTTTGCTTATCAACTTCAACACTCCATTCAACAGATGGATATGCTTTGGAAGAGAAGATATTATTTAAACCTATCATGCTATTACGCATATAATTTTCAATTTTAGTAACCGCCTCATTCACTTGTTCTTCTGTATCACCAAAAATATCTAATTCAATAGGGGAGTCAAATGATGGTCCACCTTCGTCTGCCTCAATTTCAACTGTTATTCCTGGTAAATCATTGGTTGACTCTTTTAAGAGATCCATAATCTCGAAACCAGAAATTTTTGTTTGTGAAGGTTCCAATGTTTCTATAAAACCACCACCAACTCTGTCCGAGCCTGATTCCCACCAATTTGAACCAGATCTTAGATACACATTCTTTATACCTTCAACTTCCATAAATCTTTCTTCAACTTGTTCAATGATTTCCTTTGTTTCAAGTGCAGAAAAATTACCTCGAGCCTTGATGGTTACATTTGCCTGTATTGGATCAACAATTGCAAAATAAATTGTGCCCATGCCAGAAATAGAGTAACTCATAATTATTATTAACAGCACAGACACAACTGCAGTTACAGTTTCAATGGGATTTCTTACAAATCTTTTAATATATTTTCCATACCAATCAGTCAGCTTTACAAAAATTGAAGTATGGCCATCATCATTATTTAGAGCAGATTCTTTTTGTCCAAAGTATGCACCAAGAACAGGTATTACAATAAGTGAATAAAATAAAGATGCTGATAAAACAAAGAAAATTGTAATGGGCAAATATTTCATGAATTGGCCTGTGAAGCCTGGCCAAAACATCATTGGTATGAAAGCAGCAAGTGTTGTTCCAGTTGATGCAATAATTGGATAAAACATTCTTTTTGAAGCTAGAGTATATCCTTCAACTCGAGAGAGACCTTCAGCTATTTTCTTATCCGCATATTCTGTAATAACAATGGAACCATCAATTAACATTCCCATACCGAGGAGCAAACCCATCATTACAAGAAAATTTACTTCCATATCTAAAGCATACAAAATTAAATATGTCATTAAAAAACAAAAAGGAATCGAAAGACCAACCAACATTGACACTCTAGTCCCCATACTTGCTATTACTAGCACCATAATTAACATTACTGCAGCTATGATATTCCCATTGAGCTCTTTTACCATGAGACTTGCATATATCGTATCGTCATTAGAAACAACAATATCAAGATTATTTGGAAGTGTTTTCTCGAAGCTAGTAAGTATTTCTCTGATGGCAGTTGAGGCATCTATTGCGTTAGCACTTTCTCTTAAAGAAATTTCTAATGTGACTGCATCCTCTCCATTTACTCGTGCATAAGAGGTGAAATCTTTAAATGTTCTTTTAATTATTGCAATATCACCTAGAGTTACTATTGCATCTTTCGTAACTTTTACCGGAATTGCATATACATCTTTTGCAGATTCAATAATACTTGGAACTTCAATATTAAAACTTCCTCTTCCAGTATCTTGCTTACCACCAGGAATTATTAAGTTATTATTAGAAACAGAATAATAGATATCAGACAATGTTACGCCGTAAGACTCCATTTTTGCTTTATCAATAACGCCTTCAAGAACTTCCTCAGGAGCTCCTGTCATTCTAACTTCTAAAATCTGTTCAATAGGTTCAATCAGATCCTTTAGTTCTCTTGCGTAAAAGACTTTTTGCCTAACAGAACTGCCACCAACAATACTTATATTCATTACAGGAAAACTAGCTTCGCTATACTCTTGAATCTGAGGGTCTTCTGCTTCAAGTGGCAACTGATATTTAATCTCTTCAACTCCTTGTTTTACATCAACTAAAGCTTTATCAATATCAAAACCTACTTCAAATTCTAGAAATACTCTTGCATAGCTCAAGTAGCTGGTTGATCTAATACTCTCAACACCAGTAACTGTTTTTAATCTGTTCTCTAAGGGTCTTGCAATCAGTCTTGAAGTATCGCTTGGAGATGCACCATCAAGGAAAACTGATACGGTTATAAAAGGGAGTTGTACATTCGGTGAAGCAGCAATTGGTATTTCTTGTCTTGCATATGATCCTGCAATTATTACCATAAATGCAATTAAAAGAGTTGTTTTTGCTTTTTTTATCGCAAAGTCAATTATTTTAATCATATACGATTAGTTATAACTTCTTGACCGTCTTCAACGAAACCTTGACCTTGTATTATTATTTCAACTTCCTCAGGAATGCCAGTAACCCAAAGTCCTTCTTCAGAATCCTCTAAGATTTCAATTTCAATAAATTGTGCAAGATTGCCTAGATTTACTACTCTAATTCCTAATTTTCCCTCATCATTTAAAAGAAGAATTGAAGGTGAAATTTTATGTGCCTTAACTTTATCAATTTCAATGCTTATTTCTGCTGTAAGACCATCTTTGATTATGCCATTAGGATTATTAATTTGTGATTCTACATTAAAGGTTCTTGTATCTGGAGAGGCACTTTTAGAAACAAATGTAAGTTTTCCTTCAATGGCTTGCCCAGTTACTAAATCAACATAAACATTTTGATTTATTCTTACTTTGTTAATGTCATATTCTGGAACTCCAGCAACAAGTGATATTGGATCTAATTGTATAATTGTTGCACACACCTGACCTCTTTCAAGAAAATTTCCAGGCTTTACAATTTGCTCGATATAACCAGAAAAGGGCGCTTTAACTTCTGTTCTATTAAGTTCTACTACTCCTAAGCTACACAGGACAGTATCTTTTTGAACATATTGTCCTTGAACAGCACCTATTTTTACTACTTCGCCTGATGTTTTTGCTTTTACGTTAATTCTTTTTTCAGATTTCGTTGTAGCTTTAAGTTTTATATAAGGTTGATATTCCTCGGCAATACTTAAAACTGTTTGAACATTAAATAATTCGGATGATTGAATAGGTTCTTGAATTGAATCATTTTTAAAAAAACCTGAAATCATCCACAAAAGAATTGGGACAAGTATATACAATGATATTCTTATATTTTTAGTTAAGTTCATATTATTAGAATCAAACTACTGAAATAAAAATTAATAGTTTTAAACTTTATGTTCCTTTCTTAATTTTTCGAATAAATCTTTATTAAGAGGTTTTCTAGTTTCATGGTCTGTATTATCTTTTATTTCAAAAATTTTTCCATTAATAACTTCATTTTTTAAATTATTAAATATTTTTTTAAATAAATTAAAATTTTCTTTTGAATCTTTTTCCATTAGATTATTCCAACCAATCTTCTTTCCAGTGAAATAAATAATAGGATGAGACCAATTAAATTCAGCTCTTGGCTGGAATGACTTTCTTGCTTCTATATATGCTTCTTCTGCAGAGGGGAAGCCATCCATTTTGTTAATTTCTTTGCATGCTTTGATGAGATCAGTCAGTGTAGGTAAATATGATTGAGACGCTACTACTTTCTCGACAGCGGCAAGAATTGTTTCTGGAGATTCATTTTTTAATGTAATAGCCCAAAGTTTTTTACCTTCTTTAAGTTTTTCGTCAGTGCCAAACACTTTATAAAATTGATAGTGATAGGCTAACTCAAGCTTAAGGAACATAGCATCAATGGATTTTATAAAATCCTCTTTAGTCGAGATTGATTTCTTTTGCCCAAGTGTTGTCATTTTTTCTTGTTTTGAAGTCTTTTTTATATTTTCCTGGCTCAGAATATTTTTTATTTTCCTCATCACTACCTATTTCATTACTCATCATATGACGTCTTTTAACATGCTCAATGAATTTAGAATTCCATGTTGTAAATGCAGAGCCTTTATCCTTCCAATATAAGATAAATTCTCTAAGATATCTTAACGCAGAATCTTTATTTATTTCTGACAGATTAAGAATATCAAACACATCATCATCAGGATACCAGTTTTCATCAATAATATGAGGGATAGTCTTTTTTGAATTAGTTTCTTTTGCCCATTCACGTCTTATAAAATCAATAAATGTTGAATTCCAGTTATTCTTCTTTTGACCTCTTTCCATCCAATAAATTTTAAATTCTTTAAGTTTAAGGTTATAGAAATCATTAGTAATTTCAGTCATATTTAAGACTTCATCTACTTCAGGTGATGGGATCCACTCAATATCAAGCTGGCATGAATCTGAAGTTTTGTTTGGAGTTTTAAGTCTATAAGTCTTTTTATTGATATCAATTAATTGATATTTTATTAGCGTGTTTATAGATTCTTTAATTTTTTCTTCATCAAGAAAACTTATATTTTTTTTTGTTGACTTTATTAGGCTATCTAATGAAGTGATATCTTCTAACAAGTTTTCATTATATTGATTCAGGATGATTGCACACTCAACGCCAAGTGTTTCTGCTACCTCACTTGAAAAAGATAAATTTTTCTCACTGCTCAATTAGATTATTTACCTCTTTTTAGATTTATTGCATCATTTAATTTGCTAAGGCACATTACAGTATCTTCCCAACCCATACATGCATCTGTAATACTTTGACCGTAGTTAAGTTTTTCAGTAATTTTTTGGTTACCCTCATTTAAGTGGCTTTCAATCATTACACCTTTTATATTTTTGTTACCATCTGAAATCTGTTCGCATATCGAATCAATAACAGGGATTTGTTGTTTAAATTTCTTTTGACTATTTCCATGACTGGCATCAATCATTATGGATTCATTAACTTCAGCTTCTTTAAGAGCAGTCAAAGTGCTTTCTACTGATTCTTTGTCAAAATTTGGCACTTTACCACCTCTTAAAATAATGTGGGTATCACTATTGCCAGCTGTTTTAAGCATAGCAATATCAGCTTCTTTTGTTGCACCAAGAAAAACATGGGAATGATTTGCTGCTTGTATTCCATCAATTGCAGCTTTTAAACCACCATCTGTGCCGTTCTTTATGCCAATAGGACATGAAAGACCAGATGCGAGCTCTCTATGAATTTGGCTTTCTGCTGTTCTTGCACCAATTGCTCCCCACGAAATAATATCAGTTACATATTGAGGTGAAATTGGATCTAAAAATTCTGTTCCTGCAGGCAATCCCAATTCAGCAATTTCAATAAGCAATTTTCTAGCCATCTCAACACCTTTGGCAATGTTATAGGTTTCATTAATATCGGGATCATTTATCAATCCTTTCCATCCAACTGTAGTTCTTGGCTTTTCAAAATAAACTCTCATTACTACTAAGAGATTTTCACTAAAATTTTTATTTTCATTAGATAACTTTTTTGCGTATTCAATTGCACTTTGTGGATCATGTATTGAACATGGCCCAACCACTACAAATATTCGATCATCTTTATCATGAAGAATTTGGCTAATTTCATTTCTTGTACCGTATACAAGTTTTGAAATTTCATCATTAATAGGGTACTTATTTACTAACTCATAGGGAGCAGGAACTTTCTTTCTATCAATAATTCTTGTGTTATCAGTTGAATAATTCATATTTTTTATATTTTATAACTCTATTTAGAGAAATGGTTTCATATTATTAAATTAATATTCACTGATTAAAACCATTTTTATGAAGTAATTGAAAATAAAAAATTTGTTATAAATATGCATTTTTTAAGGAAATACACAACATATTGTATTAAAATAGCTAAAACTTACACTATATAGTGTTTAAATATGCAACATAATAGTCTTGCGCAGCTTGAAATTCCTGTAGTGATGGGAAATCACCTGGAAGAGTTGCCAGATGATCTTTTCATTCCTCCAAACGCTCTAGAGATTTTTCTTGAGACATTTTCTGGGCCCCTGGACCTTCTTTTATATCTTATAAGAAAGGATGATATTGATATTCTTGATTTAGATATATCAAAGATAACCGACCAATATTTAGAGTACATAGAATTAATGGATTCTTTAAAATTTGAATTAGCAGCTGATTATCTTGTCATGGCGGCAACTCTTGCTGAGATAAAATCAAGATTAATGTTACCAAAAGAGTCTTTTGAAGATGAGGAAGAAGATCCAAGAGCAGCTCTTATAAAAAGATTGCAGGAGTACAAAAGATTTAAGACAGTTTCTGAAAAAATAGCAATTTTACCAAGGGTTGATAGAGATTTTTTTATAGCAAGCGCTAAGGTACCAAAATTACAAGAATCATTATTAAAAGAGGAATCTGAAATAAATATTACGGACTTATTTACTTCTGTAGTTGAAGTATTGAACAGACCGAACTATAAAAATAGTCATTTAATAGATTTCGAAGAATTATCAACCAAAGAGAGAATTCAGATTCTGTTGGAAATATTAAACAATAAAAACATTATCAGTTTCTCAAAGACACTCAGAAAACCAGAGGGTAAAAAGGGAGTCGTAGTAACTCTTCTAGCCTCATTGGAACTTGCTAAAGATGGTTATATTGAGTTAATTCAAAATAAGAGTGAAGAATTGTTTATTAAATCTGTAAGGGGTATATAAATTGGAACACAAGGTTATTAATTCTGTTGAAGCTCTTCTTTTTGGTTCTGGAAGGCCTATAAGATTGTCAGAAATAAAAAGTATTCTTGAAAACACCGGATTAAGTGTTGAGCTAAGTGAAATCAAAAGAGCAATTAATGATTTAGAGATGAGATATGAAGGGACATCTCTTAAAGTTACAGAAGTTGCATCTGGATATAGACTTCAAATCAAAGAGGATCATGGTCATATTCTTAGAGCACTTTGGAATGAAAAAGCTCCAAGAGTTTCAAAAGCATTAATGGAAACTATCTCAATAATTGCTTATAAGCAACCTGTTACTAGAGGTGATATTGAAGACATCAGAGGTATTACAGTAAGTACAAGGATCATAAGATCTCTATTGGAAAGGAATTGGATAAAAGTATCTGGTTATAGAGATGTTCCTGGAAGGCCAACTTTATACGTAACAACAAAAGATTTCTTAAATGATTTGAACCTTAAAAGTATTTCTGAATTACCAGAATTACCTGAAATTGAGGAAAACGAAGAGAAAGACATATTGTCTCAAGCCATATAATTAATTAATGGCAGAGAGACTTCAAAAATTCTTAGCAAAATCTGGTATCGGATCAAGAAGGTATTGTGAGGAATTAATTAAATCTAAAAAAATTAAGGTTAACGGTCAAATAGCTTTAATAGGTTCTTCGGTAAATAAAAATGATGAAGTTGAATATGATGGCAACATTATTTCTTTTACTGAGTCAGAAATTAGATTATTAATGCTAAATAAACCTGAGGGGGTTTTGTCTTCAAACAAAAAAGAAAAAAACATACCAATAGTTTTTGATTTTTTGCCTGAAGGTAAATCAAAAATCAGATGGATCTCAATTGGGAGGTTAGACATAAATTCGTCAGGTTTGATGCTTTTTACAAATGATGGGACATTCGCTAATTATTGCATGCATCCTTCATCAAGTATTGACAGAGAGTATTTGGTAAGGGCTAGAGGGGGCTTTACAAAAGAAAAGAAAGAAAAAATGCTCTCAGGAATTAAGATTGACAATGATATTTACAGATTTACAGATATTGTAGAAGGAGAAAAACAATCATCTAATCAATGGTTTTCTGTTTGTCTTATGTCTGGAAAAAACAGAGAAGTA
Organism: uncultured SAR86 cluster bacterium; assembly: GCA_902617045.1. Lineage (GTDB taxonomy): Bacteria > Pseudomonadota > Gammaproteobacteria > Magnimaribacterales > D2472 > SAR86A. The sequence goes on along the minus strand of CACMVA010000001.1, from coordinate 64,106 downwards.
AGAAAAATATTTAATGCTGTTGGGTTAGAGATAAGCAGATTAAAAAGAACAAGATTTGGACCTATTTTTTTGCCTTCTTCATTAAAAAAAGGTGGCTATATAGAATTATCTAGCAAAGAAATAGATTCAATAAAGAACTATGGAATATAAACTTGCACACAAATTTTTATATGACAAAGCTATTGAAAAAGGCTTTATCCAACTTGCAAATCATATTAAGAGAGTTGGCCCTTTAAAAATCAAAGTATCTAAGATGGATTTTGTAAGCCATTTATCAAAAATAATTATTGGTCAACAGCTTTCTGTTCAATCAGCGGCGGCAATATGGAAAAGGACAGATAAAATCCTTAAAGAAAATAAGTATAAAAAGGAAAATATAAAACTTAACCAAAAGTTTAGAGATGCTGGTTTATCAAGGCAAAAAATTGAATATCTAAATGGAATTATTTTTAATAAAGACCTTATAAATATCTCTAAAAAAGAACTTAATAGAATGAGTGCAGCAGAGTATTTTGATTTCTTAATTCAAATTAAAGGCATTGGACCATGGTCAATTGAAATGTCTAGAATATTTTTTATTGGTGATCCAGATATTTTTTCTATTTTAGATTTAGGCCTAAGGAATGCACACCTAAAGATGTTTAAAATTGATTCCTATAAAGAGTCTTTTTATGAAAGTTTTAGGCCTTATAGAAGTTATATGTGTCTTTTTTTATGGAGAGTGCTAGAAGATGAAAATGTTACTATCTGAACTTATCACCTCTATATTCGATATGGATTTCATTTGAAGAAGAACTATCCTCTGAAAGCATCCATAAATAATAATCCATTAGCTTTAGCGGATCTTTAATGGTGCTAGGATTTTCAGCAGGATATGCGAGAGATCTCATTTTAGTTCTGGTAGCTTTTGGATCAAAGTTAAAAACTTTTATATTCGATACTGATTCAACCTCATCAGCAATTATTTCTGATAAAGCATTCAAACCTGCTTTAGAAACAGAATAAGCACCCCAAAAGGCCTTTCCCTTTTTACCAACGCTCGAAGTAGTAAATATTATTCTTGGATTTGAGGATTCTTTAAGCATAGGTATTAAATTTTTTGCTATGAGGAAAATACTTGTTAAGTTTATTTTCAAAACTTTTTCCCAAGTAGCTAAATCGTAACTTTCTATATGTGACATCTTGTCAAGAGCTGCAGCATTGAAGATTACTGCATCTATACCCGAGTAATTTTCATTAATAATTTTATTTATTTCTATAGCACTATCTTCATTAATTTTCTGCAAATCACATTTAAATATACAGGGATCAGTATTATATTTTTTTACAATTTCATCATATAAAACATCAAGCTTAGACTCATCTTTTGAGAGCATTAGGATATTCGCTCCATGCTCGCTAAGATATTTTGTAAGTGACTTGCCAATACCACTTGTCGCACCCGTAATAAGTATATTTTTATTTAATAAAAAATCTTTTATCATTCTTAGTAGTTAAATATTTATATGTGAGTAAATTTCTGAAATATCTCTTATGTATGCATAATTAAGCTTATTAAGATTGTTTTCATCTAGAGAATATCCATAAAGACACCCTAAGACTCTGACCCCCGCGCTTAACCCAGCTTTTAAATCATTAATATGATCACCTAAATAAATTGTATTTAATGGGTTGATATCAAGTTTTTTACAAGCTAACAAAATACCCTCAGGATCAGGCTTAGATATTTTTACATGATCAGGACAAACTATTACTTTGATATTTTTTAATTCTGAGAATGAGTCAATTATAGGACTTGCAAATTTAAAAAATTTATTAGTAACGACTCCGTATTTAATATTATTTTTGTCCATAAAATTAATTAATGATGTCATGCCATCAAAAAGCTTACAGCCTTTTGTTTTATTCATATTGTATTCAGAAAGAAATTCTGACTTTAATGGTTCAAATTTAGAATCATCTTCATCTATAGCAAAAAATTTTTTAATCAGTTTTGATGTTCCTTCAGAAATATGAGGCCGAATATCAGATTCACTGACTTCATTCATATGATATTTTTTTAGCATGGTATTTAATGAAGTATGAAAATCAGGTGCCGTATCTATTAGAGTCCCATCTAAATCAAATAAAATAAGCTCTGTTTTATGATTTTCTTGCATACATTAGATAATTAACACCTAAATCATTATTCAGGTTTGCCTTATGTGTAAGAGGGTTGTAGAACATTCCTTTTGTTTCAAGTAATTCAGCTTCAGCATCTCTTACATATTTAGCTAATGAAGATGGTTTTATAAATTTATCAAATTCATGAGTGCCTTTTGGGAGTAAATTGAATATATATTCGGCGCCCACTATTGCAGTAATCCATGATCTCGGATTTTTGTTGATAGTTGATAGAAATAACAAGCCGCCCGGTTTAAGTAATTGAACGCATGTTTTTATAAGTGACTTTGGATCTGGAACATGTTCAAGAACTTCCAAACAAGTTACGACATCATAATATTCAATATATTCTGTATTTAATTCCTCAGCAGTTTTTTCAAAATATTTGATATTTTTATTATTTTTTTGTGCATGTATTTTTGCTACTTCGATTCCAGGACCTGCTGCATCAATGCCAGTAACTATTGCACCAAAATCATATAAAGACTCACATAGAAGTCCTCCACCACATCCCACATCTAATACTTTTTTATCTTTTAACTCAATTTTTTCTTTTATGTAATTAGCTCTCAAAGGATTTATCACATGCAAAGGTTTGAAATCACCATCTTTGTTCCACCATTGTTCTGCAATATCAGAGAACTTTTTAACTTCTTGTTGATCAATGTTAGTCATCCGCATATTTTAACTCTTAAAAATTTAATTAAGTACAAATAAAATATTAATATGTAGCGTTACTACAAGATAATTTATCTAACAGGTGCACAAAAATAAGATATTTGATTCAATTGACTTATTAGAACTGATAAGATTAACTTCACTACAAAATTATTTATACACATATTTTGATTATTTCAGCTTTAAAGTCTTCCGTTGATACTGATTCAAGATCACCAATCCATATCGATACTATCAGTACTTTGTTAAATCTTGGGGCAGATGTATTTTTTGAGGAAAATATTGGAATAGGTATCAATGTTAGCGATAAAATCTTTGAACAAAGTGGATTAAAGAAATCCTCACGAGAAGTGTGTCTCAAAAAGGGCGATTTAATAATTACCAATCAACCATTAGGAGATGATGAACTAAAATTAATTAAACCAAATTCAACTTTACTAGGCATGATAAATCCATTCAGTAATCAATCATTAATTGAATCATGCTCTAAGTTAAAGATTAATTTAGTTAGTATGGAATTTATTCCTAGAATAACTAGAGCACAAAAGATGGATGTTTTAAGTTCACAAGCAAACCTTGCTGGTTATGTTGCTGTGATTGAATCCGCAAAGCATTTATCAACAGCATTACCGATGATGATGACAGCAGCTGGTACTCTTAAACCTGCAAAGGTATTTGTTATAGGTGTTGGAGTTGCTGGTCTTCAAGCCATTGCAACTGCAAAAAGATTGGGAGCTAGAGTTGAAGCATTTGATACAAGAGATGTTGTTGAGGAACAAGTAAATTCTCTTGGAGCGAAGTTTGTAAAAATTGATTTAGGAGAAACAGGAGAAACTGATCAAGGATATGCAAAAGAACTTTCAGAAGAACAAATAAAAAAACAAAAAGAACTTCAGTCAAAAGTGTGTGAGAGATCTGATATTGTTATAACCACAGCACAGTTGTTTGGGAGGCCAGCACCTTTATTAGTTGATAATAAAACAATTGATAGAATGATGCCTGGAAGTGTCATTTTTGATATGGCAGTAGAATCAGGTGGCAATGTTGAAGGGTCTGAAGTAGATAAAGTTGTTGAAAGAAATGGAGTTAAGATTATTGGCATATCAAACTTAGCTTCAAAAGTATCTAATCATGCTTCTTTAGCACTCTCAAATAATTACAATAATTGGATTTCAGATTTTTTTGATAAAGAAAATCTAAGCATTAGCTTTGACTTTGATGATGAAATTATTTCAAGTAGTGTTTTAGTTCACAATGGCGAAATTAAAAATGAGAGGTTTAAGAAATAATGGAAATATATATTCTCTTAGGATTTGTCCTTATTCTTTCAATTTATCTTGGATTAGAGCTTATCTCTAAAGTTCCAAGTACCTTGCATACACCTCTTATGTCAGGCGCTAATGCAATCTCAGGAATTGCTTTAGTTGGAGCTTTAGTTCTCGGTTCCGATACTCAACTTCAACAAGCTTTAGCTTTCCTTGCAGTAATGTTTGCATCAATAAACGTTTTTGGTGGCTATCTTGTTACAAACAGAATGTTAAAAATGTTTAAGAAGAAATAACAATGAGCTTTTTTGAAAACATATCTTCTATTCAAAACATTATTTATATATTTTCGTCTATATTATTTATTTCAGGCATCAAGATGCTTGGGAAAGAAGATACTGCCGTAAGAGGTAATTTTTTATCGGCATTAGCAATGTTCATCGCTGTTTCTGTCACATTCATTAATGTAATAAATCCTATTTTAGTATTAGTTGGGATCGGAATTGGCGCAATTATAGGTTCACTTATTGCACTAAAAGTAAAAATGACTTCAATCCCTGAGATGGTAGCACTTTTTAATGGATTTGGAGGTTTAGCAACATTCTTTATTGCATGGTCTGAATTTAATTCAATACCATCAAATAATTTTCAATATATATTGGTAATGATTACAACTTACATTGGAGGTGTCACATTCTCTGGAAGTGTTATTGCCTATGGCAAATTATCAGAGACACTAAAGGTCGAAAAGACCTCGATAATTACAAAATTGTTCACAACTTTTTTCTACATTTCAATTATATATTTGTTGTACTCAATTTTTATAACAAAGATTTTCAGTCCAGGCTTTGATTTCTACACAATTTTATTGATTTTAACATTGCTAGGCGGTGTGGGATTCGTAATTCCAATTGGCGGCGGCGATATGCCAGTAGTTATTTCATTATTAAACTCATTCTCAGGTATTGCTGCAGCATTTGCAGGATTGTTACTACTAAACAATGTTCTTATTGTTGCTGGATCTTTGGTAGGAGCTAGTGGTTTAATTTTAACTATCATCATGGCTAAGGCTATGAATCGCTCAATTGGCAACATTTTATTTGTTGGCTACGTTTCATCAGCTTCTCCTTCAAAATCTGAAGAAACTGGTGAGGTCAAACCAATAAATGTATCGGATGCATATTTAATATTAGAGAATGCGAGCTCTGTTCTAGTAATTCCAGGATATGGTATGGCAGTTGCGCAAGCTCAGCATGTTGTCAGAGAACTAGGAGAGCTTCTTGAAGCGAATGGTACTGAAGTAAGATATGGAATTCATCCAGTTGCTGGAAGAATGCCAGGTCATATGAATGTTTTGCTCGCAGAAGCAAACGTACCTTATGATGTTTTAGTTGAACCAGAAGATGTAAATCCATCTATGGATACTGTTGATGTTGCTGTAGTAATCGGAGCAAATGACGTAGTAAATCCATCTGCAACAGAAGAACCAGGAAGCCCAATTTACGGAATGCCTATAATCGAAGTCCACAATGCAAGGACAGTTTTTGTTCTAAAAAGATCAATGTCATCTGGTTTTGCAGGTGTGCAAAATCCTTTGTTTTTCAAAGAAAATACCAGAATGTTATTTGGTGACGCAAAGGAGTCAATTGGCGGCTTAGTTACTGAATTTAAAGAGTAATTTCACTTATAAATATGTTAAAATATTACCCTATTAGGGTTATAAAATTTGTGCATAAAACAAGGGTTTTCCGAGCTATAAAATGAATGATTTCGCTAAAGAAATTATATCTGTAAATATTGAAGATGAACTTAAGCAATCTTACTTAAGTTATGCTTTAAGCGTTATTCATGGAAGAGCTCTTCCCGACATAAGAGATGGCTTAAAACCAGTCCATAGAAGAATTTTATACGCAATGTATGATCTTAAAAATTTCTATAATAGACCTTATAAAAAATCTGCAAGAGTTGTTGGAGATGTCATTGGAAAATATCATCCACATGGAGACTCTGCTGTTTACGATGCAATGGTCAGAATGGCTCAAGATTTTTCAATGAGATATCCGATAGTTGAGGGTCAAGGAAATTTTGGATCAATTGATGGCGATCCTCCTGCCGCAATGCGTTATACAGAAGTAAGAATGTCTAAAATTACAGATCAAATGTTAGGCGATATAGAAAAGGAGACTGTTTCTTTTTCACCAAACTATGATGGTAGTGAAGATATTCCAGACGTCCTGCCAACAAAAATTCCAAATTTACTTGTAAACGGCTCTTCTGGAATTGCAGTTGGCATGGCAACAAATATTCCTCCACATAATTTAAATGAAGTTTTAAATGGATGTATCAATTTAATTAATAATCCAAAAATCTCAATTGATGAATTAATCAAGGATATTTCTGGTCCAGACTTTCCAACAGGTGGAACTATAGATGGAAAAGCTGGAATATATGAGGCTTATAAAACAGGCAGAGGCATAATTCATATTAGGTCTAATACCTCTATTGAAGAGGACAAATCTGGCAAACAAAGTTTAATCATAAATGAGATACCTTTTATGGTTAATAAAGCCAAGATGTTAGAAAAAATTGCTGAGTTAGTTAAGGAAAAGAAAATAGAGGGGATAACTGAAATTAGGGATGAGTCAGATAAGGATGGATTAAGAGTAGTAATTGAAGTTAGAAAAGGTGATTCGGTTGATGTTCTAGAAAATAACCTTTTTGCTCAAACTCAACTTGAACAATCTTTTGGAATTAACTTCACTGTTCTATCAGAAGGCCAGCCAAAAGAAGTTAATTTGAAAGAAATGCTTCAAGCATTTGTTAAGCATAGAAAAGATATTATTACAAAAAGGACTAAGTATGATCTTCGAAAAGCCAAGGATAGGGGTCATGTTGTTGAAGGCTTGATGGTTGCAATTGCAAATATCGATCAAATAATTTCAATAATCAAAAAATCAAAAGATCCAAAGATAGCTGCCAAAGAACTTTGTAAAAAAATATGGAAATCTGGTCCAGTTGAAGCAATTCTTAAAAAGGTTGGAAGTGATGCATGTAAACCAAAAGGATTAAGTAAGGATCTTGGACTCAAAGGTAAAAAATATAAACTTTCTGAAGATCAGGCAAAAGCAATTCTCGAGCTAAGGCTTGGAAGATTGACTGGTTTGGAGCAAGATAATTTAAGCAAAGAATTTTCAGAAATCGTAGAAAAGATTCTTGGTCTTCAAAAAATTCTCGATGATAAGCAAACACTGATCGATTTGATGATAGGAGAGCTTGAAGAAATTAAAGAAAATTTTGGTGATGAAAGAAGGACATTAATTAATGACACCAGAAGAGGAATTACAAATGAGGATCTTATTCCAGAAGAAACAAGGGTGCTTACAGTTTCAAGAAGTGGTTATGCTAAAACCCAACCTCTCGATGAATATAGAGAACAAAGAAGAGGAGGACAAGGCAAGGCGGCTGCATCTGTAAAAGAAGAAGATTTAATTCAAAATCTTTATGTTTTGAGTAGTCATGTTCAAATTTTATGCTTCACAACAAAAGGAAAGGTATTCTGGCTTAAAGTTTACGAGATACCTGTTGCATCTAGAACTTCAAAAGGAAGACCTTTAGTAAACATGCTTAATTTAGATGATGATGAAAGGGTGAGCGATATCTTGCCGGTTGAAGAATTTTCTGAAGATAAATTTATTTTTATGGCAACGAGAAAGGGTATAACTAAGAAAACCAGCTTAAGCCTTTTTGCAAGAAAGTGGAAATCAGGAATTAAGGCTATAAATCTTGATGATGATGATAGATTAATTGGGACTGCAATAACTGATGGCAAAAAAGAAATTTTATTGGCCTCATCGGCAGGAAAACTTATTAGATTTAATGAGTCTAAAGTTAGGCCTATGGGAAGAACCGCAAGAGGTGTGAAAGGCATGAAATTAAAAAAAGATCAAAGACTAATTTCGTTAAATGTTGCTGATCCATCAAAAACTATTCTGTGTGTGTCAGAAAATGGATATGGCAAAAAGACTGAACTTGAAGATTTCCCAACACATAACAGAGGTGGACAAGGTGTCATTTCTATAAAAACAAGCGAGAGAAACGGAATGATGGTTGCGGCAGCATTAGTTGAGGAAGAAGATGGAATAATGTTGATAAGTGATAAAGGCACTATGATTAGAACAAATGTTTCCCAAGTTCCAACACTAAGCAGAAATACTCAAGGAGTAAAAATCATTACTCCAAAAGAAGAAGAAAAACTTATTGAGTGTGTAACAATACCTCAAGAAGAAGATCAAGACTAAATAGTAATGAGAAAATGGAATTTCTGTGCTGGTCCTGCAGTAATTTCTGAAGAGGTTTTAGAAGAAGTTAAATCTGAGTTATTAGAATATAACAACTCTGGAACTTCCATAATGGAAGTAAGCCACAGGTCAAGGTTATATTCTTCAGTTGCTGCAGAGGCAAAACAAGACTTAATTGATATTTTAAATATACCCAAAAATTATGATGTTTTATTCCTCCAAGGAGGTGCAACTCATCAATTTTCAATGGTTCCATATAATTTTGGTAACAGTTCAGGTGAGGCAGATTACATTTTGTCGGGCTCATGGTCAAAAAAAGCAATTTCTGAAGCATCAAAGATAATAAAAGTGAATACAATTGCATCATCTGAAGCTAAAAATTACTCTTATGCCCCTGATCCAAAAACTTGGAAGATATCAGAAAAATCTGCATATGTTCATTATTGTCCAAATGAGACGATTCAGGGAGTAGCAATTCATGAAGCACCTAATGTAAATAAACCTATTATTTCAGATGCATCTTCAGTAATTTTGAGTGAGCCTCTAGATGTTAGTAAATTCTCATTAATATACGCAGGTGCTCAAAAGAATATTGGACCTGCTGGCTTAACAATAGTAATTATTGATAAAGACTTCATGGAATTGGGAAATCAAAAAATTCCAAATATTCTGAAATATTCTGAACATTCAATTGCAGAATCAATGTTAAATACACCTCCAACATTTGCATGGTATATGGCCGGAAAAGTTTTTAAATGGATAAAAAAACAAGGAGGACTTGAATTTTTCAAACAACAAAATTATTCAAAATCATCAAAATTATATGAATATATTGATAGTTCAGATTTTTATTCAAATAATATAGATATTGAAAATAGATCAATTATGAATGTTACATTTTTTCTTGAAAATGATGAATTAGATTCTCCATTCTTATTGCATGCCGAAGAAAATGGCCTTTTAAACTTAAAAGGACATAGATCAGTTGGAGGAATGAGAGCCAGCATATATAATGCAATGCCTCTTGAGGGGGTTGAGGAACTTATAAAGTATATGAAATACTTTGAGTCAAAATATGGTTAACAAAAATGACAGATAAGAAATTAAAAAGTCACAGAGTCAAAATTGATAAAATAGACAAAGAAATTTATGCTCTTATTCAAAAAAGAGCTTCACATGCCGTTGCTATTGGAAAGATTAAGTCAAAAGTAAGTCCTAAAGAGTCATTTTATAAACCCGATAGAGAGACAAAAATTTTACGAAATATTTTAAATGCAAATAAAAAAGGACTATTACCAGATTCTAAGATTAGAGCCATTTATAAAGAATTAATTTCTGGCTGTCTGTCTCTTGAAGAAATTTTAAAAGTTGCATATCTTGGACCTGAGGCAACTCATTCAGAGGCAGCTGTTCATAATCAATTTGGCTCTCAGGCTCTAAGAATACCTACATCAACTATTGATGATGTGTTTTATCAAGTAATAAATGATGATGTAAATTTAGGAGTTGTTCCAGTAGAAAATTCATCGGAGGGAGTTATAAATACTACTCTAAACTGTCTTGCAGACAGTAAAGACATAAATATTATTGGAGAAATATATTTAAATATTGATCATCAATTAGCAGCAGGAAATAAATTTAAAATTGAACAAGCTTTCGCTATTGCATCTCATCCTCAGGCATTAGGACAATGTTCAAAATGGATTGAAAGAAATTTAGGAAATATAAAAAGACTGGAAATGCCAAGCTCAGCAGTCGCTGCGCAATATGCAAAAGAGAATAAAAATATTTTATGTATCGTGAATTTAATGGCATTAAATAAGTATAAATTGAAGTTAATTAACAAAAATATTCAGGATTACTCAGAAAATAAAACTAGATTCCTAGTAATAGGTAAAAATAAAGTTGAAAAAACAGGCAAAGATAAGAGCTCTTTTTTAATCCAAACTCCAAATAGACCTGGCTCTTTAATGTCAGTTTTAAAACCATTTGAAAAAAGAAAAATAAATTTAAGTAAGATTGAGACACGCCCATCAAGAGGAAATATAAATTCTCATGATTTCTTTGTTGATTGTGAGGGACATATAAAAGATCAAAAATTACGTCTAGCTATAAAAGAAATTATTGATACTGGAGCTATAGTAAGAAATTTTGGTTCATATCCTGAATATATATGAATTTAAATGTAGAAAAAATTCTAATAATTGGCCTTGGTATGATTGGCTCGTCAATTGCCCTCGCTTCAAAATCTAAAGGTATAAAAGTTTATGGATTTGATAAATCTGATAACTCCATTAAAGAGGCTTTAGAAAAAAATATAATTGACTCAAAAGTTGAGTCTATTTTAGATATCAATTCAAAAGATTTTGTAAAAAAAGTTGATCTAATTATTGTTGCTGTCCCTCCAAAACAAACATTAGATGTTTTAAACGACTTAAAGAATATTTGGAATACGGATGTTACTATTACCGATACATCGAGCGTAAAAAATCACATTAAATTGAATGGCGCATCAAATATTATACTTTCTCATCCAATTGCTGGCTCTGATCAATCTGGAATTTCTGCGGCTAATGGAGATCTTTTCAAAAATAAAAAAAATGTTCTATGTGATCCTTTTAACAGTAAAAAAGGTCATTTTGAAAAAGTTGATAATTTTTGGAAAAACGCACTACAAATGAGGACATCCTCAATGAGTGTTTCTGAGCATGATTTAATATTTGCAATGACAAGTCATCTACCGCACTTAGTTTCATATGCATTAATTGATTCGATAAGATTATCTAACCATGACGTAGATGATAATGCTGGAGGAGGATTGAAAGAGTTTCTAAGACTAAGTGGATCAAATTCAGAAATGTGGCGTGATATTTTCGTGCTTAATAGAGTTGATTTGATTAAAGCACTTGCTGGAATGCAAGTTTCATTAAACAATCTTTTAGAATTGATTACTGAGACCAAGCAAATCCCAGATATATTTTCTCATCTAGAACTCTTAAATAAAGAACTTGATGAAATTAAATCTTTCAAAGAAGACAAGTTTTGAACTTAACCTCATACAAAACAGAATCTTTGCATGGAGAAGTTGACTGTCCAGGTGATAAATCAGTATCTCAAAGAATTGTAATTATTGGATCATTACTTAATTGTGATATGAATGTAAATGGATTTTTAAATGCTCAAGACCCAATTTCAACTGTTAATGCACTTAATTCTATTGGATCTTCAATATCTATAAATGAGAACAAAGTCACTTTAAGGAAACGAGAAGTTATGTTCAAGGATCCTCAACAAGAATTAAATCTTGGTAACTCAGGTACTGGTGCAAGATTGTTGTTAGGTCTGATTTCTGGCCTTGGCTTAAGATTAACAATGAGGGGAGATTCGTCGCTTGAAAAAAGACCAATGAGTAGAGTGATTAAACCACTTGAGATGATGGGGGCTAAGTTAAGCAGTGATTCAGGCACACTTCCTATCAAAACATTAGGATCAAAAATTATTAATAATTTTGAATATAAAATGCCAATTGCCAGTGCTCAAGTTAAATCATGCTTACTATTAGCTGCACTGTCATCCCAGAAAAATATAAAAATAACTGAACCAAAAATCACAAGAGATCATACTGAAAGGATGATCGAGTTCTTTGGTGGAGAGATTCTGTATGAAAATAATCAAAATTCAAAAATAATTCAGCTCAACTACTCTGAACTAGAACCAAAAAATTCGTTTGATGTTCCTGGTGATTTTTCATCTGCAGCTTTTATTATTGTTGCAACGATTATTTCCAAAGGCTCTGAAGTTGTTATAAAAAATGTTGGCTTAAATGAATCTAGAAAAGGATTATTAGATGTTTTGATACTAATGGGAGCAAATCTTGAAATTAAAAATAAGAAAAAAGCTTCAAATGAGATTGTTGGTGACATTTATATTAGTTCTTCAGAGCTAAGAGGTATAGATGTACCAGACAATATTATTCCAAACATCATCGATGAAATTCCCATATTAAGTGTTGCTGCATGTTTTGCAGAAGGACAAACAATAATTAAAAATGCTGCTGAGTTGCGAGTTAAAGAGTCTGATAGATTGCATGCAATTTCACAAGGACTCATAAAGTTAAAAATCAAACACGATATTTTTGAGGATGGTATATCAATTTCAGGAACATCAAAAGAACTTAAATGTGATGAATCTATTGATTCTTTTGATGATCACAGAATTGCAATGAGTTTTTTAATAGCTGGTATCAGATCAGATAATTTTATTCGAGTAATGAATTGTAAAAATATTGAAACTTCATTCCCTAATTTCAAAAGTATAATGAATACAATAGGTATGAAAATTAATGAAGAAGATTAATGTAATTACTATAGATGGGCCTTCTGCATCGGGAAAGGGAGCGCTTGCAAGAGGAATAGCAAATAAATTTGATTTCAATATTCTTGATAGTGGAGTTTTATACAGACTCTATGCTTATTTATCTAAAATGAGTTTCTCTCCAGATGAAATTGCAAATCAAATAGAAGGATATGTGGAATTTAAAAAAAATAAAGAAAAACTTTTAGTAAGTTACAAAACCACTGATATCACTTCTCAGTTAAGGTCAGAAATAATTGCAAAGTCTGCCTCTGAACATAGCTCTAAAAAAGAGGTCAGAGAGGCTCTATTTAACATTCAAAGAAATTTTTATGATGGAGGAGGTTTAGTAGCAGATGGTCGAGATATGGGAACAGTTGTATTTAAAGATGCAAAATTAAAAATTTTTCTTACAGCCTCACCTGAAGAGAGAGCAAAAAGACGCTTTATAGAGTTGCAGAATCTTGGACAAGAAGTTAATATGCCCGCTCTGATAGCAGATATTGAACAAAGAGATAAGAAAGATAGTTCTAGAAAATTATCACCTCTTTTACCAGCTGAAGATGCTCATATAATTGACTCTTCAAATATGAAGCTTGACGAGGTATTCAGCTTGGCTGAAAAATTAATAAACAAGGAATTTAAATAAATGTCAGAATCTTTTGCAGCTTTACTAGATGAAAGTTTAAATACTTTAGATATGCAACCAGGATCAATAGTCTCTGGAGTTGTTCTAGATGTAGATAAGGACTGGGTAACAATTCATGTAGGCCTAAAGTCAGAAGGAGTGATTTCACTTGACGAATTCCGAAGCAATGATGGTGAAGTTCAAATAAATATTGGAGATGAGGTCGAGGTTGCCCTCGAGGCAGTTGAAGATGGCTATGGAGAAACAAGGATTTCAAGAGAAAAAGCTAGAAAAATATCTACTTGGAAAATGCTCGAAGAAGCACTTGAAACAGGTGAATTTGTTACAGGCAAAATTCATAACAGAGTTAAGGGAGGATTTGCAGTAGAAATTGATGTTGTTAAAGCTTTTTTACCAGGATCATTAGTTGATGTTAGGCCTGTAAAAGAAGCACCAGATATTGAAAATACAATTCAAGATTTTAAAGTTATAAAACTTGATTACAAAAGAAATAATGTAGTTTTATCCCGAAAAGCAGTATTAGAAAAAAATAATTCAGAAGTAAAGGTAGAACTACTAAAAAATCTTGAGGAAGGTCAAATTGTAAAAGGTATTGTAAAAAATATAACCGATTATGGAGCATTTATAGATCTTGGTGGTCTTGACGGATTGCTTCACATTACAGACATATCATGGTCAAGAGTCACTAATCCATCCGAACACCTTACTATAGGTGAGGAAATAGACGTAAAAGTTTTAAGCTTTGATAAAGAAAAATTAAGAGTATCCCTAGGATTGAAACAAATTCATAATGATCCTTGGGAAAATGTTGAATCAAATTATTCTGTTGGTGGAATATATGAGGCAGATGTTTCAAACATAACAGATTATGGATGCTTTGCGCAGCTCGAAGAGGGTATTGAAGGTTTAATTCATTTATCTGAACTTGATTGGACCAGTAAAAATATTCATCCTTCAAAAGTTGTTGAGATGAATGAAAAAATTAAAGTTATGATTTTAGAAATTGATCATGATAAAAGAAGAATTTCTCTTGGCCTAAAACAGACTAAACCAAATCCTTGGATTGAGTTCGCAAATAAATATGGAATTGGAGACAGTGTTGAGGGTAAGATCAAATCAATAACTGATTTTGGAATTTTTGTTGGTTTAGAGGGAGATATTGATGGTTTAATTCATCTGTCTGATATCACTGAAGATGAGGATCATAAGAAAGCATTAGACGAATTTAAAAAAGATCAAAATCTAAAATGCATTGTTTTTGCCATAGATGCTGAAAGAGAGAGAATTTCATTAAAGCTGAGTGAATAAAATAAATAAAGAAACATTTACAAGATCCGAAATAGAGTTATCCCTAAAAAAACAATTCCCAAATTTAAACAAATCAGAAATTTCTGAAGCACTAAATATTATATTTGAATCAATAACCGAAGCAGTCGCTTTAAATGAAAAAGTGGAAATCAGAGGTTTTGGAACTTTTTCAAAAAAATATATTAGACCTAGAAAATTTATAAATCCTAAAACAAAAAAAATTTCATATCTAGGTGAAACAGCTACAATGCATTTTAAGCCTTCAAAATCATTAGTAAAAAAATGATCATAGTAGCAATTGATGAAAATAATTTTGAAAGAGCCTCAGAGCTTATAAATAAACTTGATCCCAAGAAATGTATGGTAAAGATTGGGAGTGTTGCATTTAATTCCATTGGACATGAAATAATCTATTATGCAGCAGACCACGGATTTAAAATTTTTCTCGATTTAAAATTTCATGATATACCTAATACTGTTAAAAAATCGATTCAAGGACTGGCTTCACTGCCAATAAAAATGCTTACAATTCATACCTCTGGTGGCAAAGATATGATGATGGCTGCAATGGAGGCAGCCTCAAGGATTCAAATAAAAGTCTTTGGTGTAACAGCTTTGACAAGCCTCAATGATGATGAAACAAATATAATATTTCAAAGAACTTCTTCAGAGCAAGTGAATGCAATGCTTGATTTAGCTGAATCAGCAGGCATTGATGGTATTGTATGTTCACCACATGAACTCAAGCTCGTTAAAAAAAGAGGCACACTTTTATCAATTACTCCTGGCATTAGACTTCAAGACTCAAATGATGATCAAAAAAGAGTTATGACACCAAAAGAGGCAATTAATCTTGGCGCAGATTTTCTTGTAATTGGAAGACCTATTACAGAGGCTGAAAATATCGGTGAGGCTTTAAATGAGATTTTTCAAAATATATCATGAGCAAAGAAATGCCTGAAATCTATACTTATGAAAATAATATGTTGCGATATGAATTTCATAATAATGACTTTTCAAAAAACCTTTATAAAGAGTTTGATCATAAAGCAACAGAACTTGGCCTTAATTTAAAAATAGATGATTTGTTAAGGGGCAAAGTTGTTAACCTTACTGAAAATCAAGCTGCTTTTCATCCTAAATATAGAAAAAACAAAGGTTTTATTAATGAATTTATAAAATCAGATACTGATTTTGCTCCAGACGGAGAGGGCTTAAAAGATGAAGCATTAATTAACTTTATGTATGAAGCACAATCTGCTGAAAATATTGTTTCTTTAGGAATTGGTGGATCGTATGAAGGACCAAAACTATTAATTGAAAGCCTTGGTCACGGCGAGGTACTTTCAGAATGGAAACATTATTTTATAACTGGTTCAGATAGAATTGAGTTGGATGAAACACTAAAAAAACTAGATCCAAAAAAAACTGTTTTTATAGTCTCTTCTAAATCATTTACTACAGATGAAACAATTGAGAGCCTAAAAGATGCAATTCATTGGTCAGGAGATATGAATAGATTTATTGCAATAACAGCAAATAAGAAAGAAGCTCAAAAATTTAATTTCAAACACATTTCTGAATTTGATAATGAGATTGGTGGTAGATATTCAATATGGTCTAGAATATCTTATGCAGCTGCTTGTTTTGCTATGCCAGCGAATCATGAAAATACTTTTGATAATTTTTGTTTAGGCGGCTCAATTGCAGATAGCTACATATCTGATAATGAAGATTATCAAAAATTTGTAAAAATGTTAGCCTTTTCAGATATTTGGTTTCATAACGTCAAAGAAAAAAATACTAGAGCAATTTTATCCTATGACTGGAAGCTTAGATCTCTGCCTAATTATTTTCAACAACTTGAAATGGAATCGCTTGGAAAAAGACCAAGTAAAAATTCTGAATTCAATAAAACTGGTCAAATTATTTTTGGAGGATATGGTCCAACAGCACAACACTCTTATTTTCAATTATTACATCAGGGAACTCAAAATATCTGTGCAGACATAATTTTAAACAAAGATAATAAATATAATGGCTTAGCTTATTCTCAGGGCAAAACTCAAGCAAGGCTTCTATCAGAGGGAGCTTCAAAACTACTAAAAAAGGAAGAAACAATTAATGGCAATGTTCCGGTTAATCTTTTCATTCTTGATGGCATTGATGCAAAAAAATTAGGATTTCTAATTGCAACTTGGGAACACAGAGTTTTTATAACCTCAGTAATGTTGCAAATAAACCCTTTTGATCAGTTTGGTGTAAATGCTGGCAAGATTTATACTAAGAAATATCAAATTAAAAAAGATTAGAAGTCATAATTTTTTGCTATGTCTGTCAATTTAAAGAAAGTACCTAATACGCCTGGAGTTTACAAATTTTTCAGTAATCATGAAATTATTTATATTGGTAAAGCAAAAAATTTAAAAAAAAGGGTCTCATCTTATTTTGGAAAATCTCACAAAGACAGAAAGACTTCGCAGATTAAATTTCTTACTGACAAAGTAGAAACTTTTACAACAAAAAATGAGGTTGAGGCATTGTTATTAGAGCAAATGCTTATTAAAGAGAATAAACCAAAATTTAACATTCTTTTAAGAGATGATAAGACTTATCCTTATATATACTTTTCCTCAGATCATGATTTTCCAGGTGTTTATCTAAAGAGAACCAAAAAAGCAGTTGATAGAAATTACTTTGGACCATTTGTCAGCTCTGAAGCTGTCAAAAAATCAATAAAAGAAATTCAAAAAATTTATAAGGTGAGAAATTGCAGCGACACCACCTTTGCTAACAGAACTAGACCTTGCATTGAATATCAAATGAAAAGGTGTTCTGCTCCATGTGTAAATCATATAAAAAAGGTCGATTACTTTGAGGATATAACAGGCGCAAAGTCATTTATTTCTTCCTCTGATACTAAAACCATCCAAAGATTAACAAAAGATATTGATGCTGCTGTTACTAAATTAGACTTTGAAAAAGCTGCTGAAATAAGAGATCGTTTAAAGAGATTAAATTTACTTAAGGAGGAGCAATCAGTTGTAACATTTGCTTCAAATGTAGACATTTTTTCTGTGCATGCAGAATTAACCTATCTTGGCGTATCAATTATTGTTGTAAGAAATGGAAAAATTAGAGGCACTAAGACTCACCTCATAAAACAGGCTCACTTTGAAAATATCGAAGATGTTTATCAAAGTGCCATAGTTAACTTTTATGACTACCAGACAGATATTCCAAAGAAGATTTTATGCACTAACTCTCTGGAAAATAATAAGTTGCTAGAGGATATGTTTAGCACAAAACATCAAAAAAAAGTAAAAATTATTCACTCACCAAATAAATCCATAAGACCTATTTTTAATTTATGCAGACTTAATGCAAAACAGGTCATAAAAAATCATATTAGCAAAGAGGATAAGTATACTTTTGCAATGCAGGAGCTTAGCAATTACCTTAGAATAGATAATATAAAAAAAATTGAGGGTTATGACGTAAGTCATTTTTCAGGTGATAATGCTGTAGCATCGTGTGTAGTATTTTCAAAGCAAGGACCGCAAAAAAAGAATTATAGATTGTTTAATATTTCTCCAGAGCTATCTGGTAACGATATCGGCTCGCTTGAACATGTATTGGAGAGAAGAATTAAATACTATGCTGATCCAGGATTAAAGCCTGATGTAATTTTAATTGATGGTGGTAAAAATCAATTAAACTTTGTTAACACAATTATTAATAAATCGGATCATCATGACATCAAGGTTATTTCGATCGTAAAAGGTTCTAAAAGGGTACGGGCTACTGAAACCATAATAAGCGAAGACGGTATTATTGAGTTAGATAAATACTCTAAGGCCTTTTTAATCCTTCAAGAGATTCGCGACGAGTCGCATAGGTTTGCAATTCGAGCGCAAAGAAATAAAAAAAGAAAGAAAATTTCTCAATCTGAATTAGACTCCATTAAAGGTATTGGGGAAATTCTTAAAAAACGCCTTATTTCGAAATTTAAGAGTATTAAGAATATTAAATCTACTGATATTCAAGAATTAATGACTGTTAAAGGCATAAATGAGAAAATAGCTAAAGAAATATTAGATAAATTCAAAAATGATTAATTTTATAAACTTTATTACGGTTGCTAGAATATTTTTAGCGCCAATAATTTTAATTTTTTTAATATTTGGAAATTATTTGGCTTGTGTTTTACTATTCTTTTTAGCCGGACTAACTGATTACTTTGATGGTTATTTAGCACGAAAGTATAATGCTGAGTCGCAATTAGGAGAAATTTTAGATCCTATCGCCGATAAGATTCTAATAGTATTTATACTAATAGGTTTATCAGTTGATCTTGACAGCTTCCTGATTGCTTTTTTAGGCTCTTTAATAATTGCAAGAGAAATTGGAGTTTCTGCTCTAAGAGATTATTCTTCTAGAAATAATAAATCACATAAAACTAAGGTAACTTATTTGGCAAAAATAAAAACTTCGGTTCAATTATTTTCTATAGGATTATACTTATTTGCATTAGCTTTCAGCTTTAACCTGATCATAATTATTGCTGACATTTTTCTAATAATTGCAACACTGATCACCCTTTATACAGGGTATGAATATACCTTAAACGTCTTTAAAAAATGAAAATTGTTGTTGTAAGTGGCGGATTTGACCCTATTCATTCTGGTCATATATCCTATATGAAATCAGCAAAAGATATTGGCGATCATCTTATAGTTGCTTTAAATAGTGACGAATGGCTTATAAAAAAGAAAAAAAAAGTATTTATGAATATTGAAGAAAGAAAAAATATATTACTTAATATTGAATGCGTCGATGAAGTGATTACTTTTAATGATGATGATAGCGGAAGTTGTATAGATGCATTAGAAAAAATAAAAAATAAATACCCAAATGAAAATATTATTTTTTGTAATGGTGGGGATAGAAATAAAAACAATATCCCTGAAATGAAGGTTAAAGGTATTGAATTTCGGTTTGGAATTGGCGGAGATGATAAAAAAAATTCTTCATCATCACTACTTAAAAACTGGAAATATGATAGTGAGGATCGAATATGGGGATCTTTTCATAATTTTTATGATTCAAAAGAGGTAAAAGTTAAAGAACTCATTGTAAGTCCAAAAAAAGGAATGAGTTTCCAAAAACATAGACAAAGAAATGAGATTTGGTTAGTAACTAAAGGCTCTTGTGAAGTTATGTTTGCAGATAAAGATCCACATCAAAAAGAAAAAATTATATTAAATAAATTTGATCATTTTATTGTTGATGAAGGACAATGGCATCAAATTGTCAATCCTTTTAAAGAAAAGTGCCATATTATAGAAATACAATATGGAGACTCAGTCGTTGAAGATGATATAGAGCGGCTAAGTTACTATGAAGATAAATAAATATAAAATATTCTTTTATTTATCATTCTTATGCAATACACTCAGCAATCACAAGGCTGGATGGCAGAGTGGTTATGCAGCGGCCTGCAAAGCCGTTTACGCCGGTTCGATTCCGGCTTCAGCCTCCAAACATTATTATGAAAGTAGGAATTATTGGTTTTGGTTTTGTAGGAAAGGCTTTACGAAATGGCCTTAAAGATGATATTGAATATATTGCTATAGATCCAAAGCTTAAAACTGGTGTAAATGATTTAAATGCATTTAAGCCTGACATGGTTTTTATTTGTGTCCCAACCCCCATGAATGATGATGGCACTCAAAATATAACAATAGTTAATAATGTCATTAAAGAAATTAATAAATTTGATTCTAATACATTAATAGTTCTAAAAAGTACAATTTTGCCAAAGTATGTTAAAGAAATTTCTAAAATTTCTAAAAATTTAGTCATGAACCCGGAATTTTTAAGAGAAAAATATGCAGATGATGATTTTATAAATTCTGAAATAATTATTTTTGGTGGCGAGGACAGCAATTGTAAAAAAATATCAAATTTTTACAAAAATTATACTAAATGTATTTGCAAAGAACACATTTTTACAGATGCTATTTCTGCATCATTAATTAAATATACAATTAATTCATTCCTTGCTTTAAAGGTAATATTCTTTAACGAAATCAAATCAGTTTTTGATAACCTAAATTCACATGATGATTGGTTGAGCTTTACTAAAGCAATATCAAAAGACAAAAGAATTGGTAATTCTCATATGGATGTTCCAGGACCAGATGGAAGGTATGGTTTTGGTGGACCATGTTTTCCAAAAGATGTGAGTGCGCTTATTGAATATTCAAATGAATTAGGATCAGAATTAAGTTTGCTCAAAAAAGCTAATACTATTAATAATAATATTAGAGCAGAGTATAATAATCTCTCTGAAAGAGAAAAAGAACAAAATATTAGATATAGAACTAATAAAGAGGAGTAATCTAAAATATGCCCGAGTGGTGGAATTGGTAGACACAAGGGACTTAAAATCCCTCGATAGAAATATCGTGCCGGTTCAAGTCCGGCCTCGGGTACCAAATTTATAATTATATTAACCATGAAAGTTTGGATGGTAGCTACGTATAAAGTCAATGAACTGAACAGACTTAAAGATAATCTTCAAAATCAGGATTTTGAATATTATCATCCAAAAATTAATACAAAAAAATATAATTTAACACCAAAAGAAGAACCCTTATTTCCTGGCTATATTTTTATTCATTCAAGCATTGAAAATTATTCAAAAATAAAATATACAAGGGGAATTTCTAAAGTTCTTCGATTCAATAATAATATTGCAACACTTGAAGATGATGAAATTATTGAATTAAAAAAAATAGAATCCGAATCTTTCTCAAAACCTATAGTTCAACAAATATTTATTGGACAGGAGGCTACTATGTCTGATGGACCTTTAAAGGGTTCATTTATTACCATTGCATCAATGCCCAATAAAGATAGAGTAAATATTTTTATTCATATTCTTGGAAAAAAAAGGAAAGTTACAGCATCTTTAGATGAAATCAAGCTCTAAGTGAACATCGATATAACAAAGACTAGGTTCTTTAATTTCAAAAAAGAATTTAATATTTAGTTGTTTTTTTTATACATAAGTTATATAGTTCAACCGTTGAACGGTATAAATATTCATTTTTTCCGTGCGGTAGCTATCACATTTTTTAAAATCTATAAGTAATATATTTATGTCAAATGATAAACAAATTAACGAAGACGATTTAAAAGTACTTCATTTAGTTCATAACAATCCAAAAATCTCACAAAGAGGTATTGCTCAAAAAATGGGCTTTAGCCTTGGCAAAGTTAATTATTGTATAAAAGCTTTGACCGAAGTTGGCTTCATAAAATGCAAAACTTTTTTAAATCACAAAAATAAAGCGGGTTATTTGTATCTATTGACTCCAAAAGGAGTTAGTGAAAAAACAGCTTTAACTAAAAGATTTTTAGAAAACAAACAACTTGAATACGAAAAACTATATAATTACTTCAATGAACAGTAGCCAAACTGAAAATAACATCACCTTTTCGGATGATGAAATAGATGTAAGAGAATTATTTAAAGTTATTTGGAATGACAAAAAAATTGTTATTGCTATAACGTCTTTTTTTTCCCTGGCAGCTGTTATTTATAGTTTGCTTCTTCCAAATATATATGAATCTAAGGCATTATTAAGTCCAGTTGGTGAACAAGTTAGCTCAAATCAATCAATGAAAAATCTTGGAGGCCTGGCTAGTCTTGCAGGTATAGATATTTCAAATCAGGGAGGAGGAAATTCAGCAAAAGCTATTGAAAAATTGGGAACACTTAGCTTTTTCCAGGAAAACATTCTGCCAAATATTTTTCTTCCAGATCTTATGGCGATCAAATCTTGGGATGCTGAAAGCAATACTATTAAATATAACGAGGGTCTCTTTAATAGTGAGAAGCAAACTTGGACTGAAATCCCATCTCCTCAAGAAAGTTATAAAGTTTTTAAGAGATTGCTAGAATTTTCAAAAGACTTTGAAACAGGATTTGTTTCTGTCAGTGTAAAACATCAATCACCTTACATTGCTAAAGAATGGACAGATTTAACTGTTAGTCAAGTTAATAATTTTTTTAGAGCAGAAGACAAACGAGAAGCGCAAGCAGCTATGGATTTTCTCAATCTTCAGATTGCACAAACAAGCTTTACTGAAATAAAGCAAGTTATTGCTCAATTGCTCCAACAAAAAATGCAAACCCTAGCTTTGATAGAAGCTAATGAGTTTTATGTTTTCTCGTATATAGATCCTCCAATGGTTATGGAAGAAAAATCAGAACCGACTCGATCTTCAATTTCAATTTTAGGAACAGTTATTGGTGGGTTGTTAGCTATTCTTTTTGTTATTATTCGGCACTATTTAAGAAATAGAAATACATAGAACATCAGATAATAAAAAGAATTAAATACTATTTGGTATTTTAATAAACTAAATTAAAACTAAAAATTCATTATGAATGCCAAAATAACGGCGTTAATTCCAACATATAAGCGTCCAAAGCTCTTGCGAAGAGCAATGTTGAGTGTGCTACGGCAGAGTTATACTAATCTCAAGCTTTATATTTTCGATAATGCCTCTGGAAAAGAAACAAAAGATATTGTAACTAGCTTATCTAAAAATGATGATAGAGTGAAATATCATTGTCACTCAAAAAATATTGGCGCACTAGAAAATTTTAGACATGCTTTTAAAAGTATTGATACCCCTTACTTCTCAATATTAAGTGATGATGATTTTTTAGCGAGGAATTTTTACAAAGATGCAATAGATGTTTTGGAAAATAATCCTGAAATAATGTTTGTTATACTAAATATTTTTAGGATTGATGAAAACTCAAATCTGATAGCACATAAAGAATCAACAAATACTCTAACTTTTTACAGCGGAACGAAAGGATTTGATGAGATGCATTCTGGAAAAATTCCTCGAACATGGACAAGTATGTTATTCAGAAAAGAACTTGCAGGTATTTATAACGAAATGAATGATGATAATGACCTTGGAAGTGATATGAGATTTTTGTTTCGTCTAGCATCTAGATACGATTATGCTTATTTATCTAAACCAGGTGCTTTTTTTACTGAACACACTGAGTCTGCTAGTGCTTCGTTCAAAGAAGTTGATTTAGTTCATCAAGGCATTCAAATTTCTAGATATATAGAAATATTTTATGATAAAAAAGTATCACAAGAGGTTCGCGATAGAACAATCTTTTATATAAAGAAACTTTTAACACTTAAACCAAATTTAATCAGGCCAATAAAAAAAATAATAGCAAATTTTATTATCTATTCAGAGTTTGCAAATAAAAAAATTGAAGAAAATATAAGAGATCTTCAGTATGCTGGCTATAAAAAGACTTCTTTGATTTTATGTTGGTTTCATAATAATAAAATTGTCAGAAGTTTTACAAGGCTACTATTAGGAAGATTATATAGAAATATCATATTAAGTAGGAAGTCAAAAATGATGTCATTGCAAAATGGAATTTATAAAAAACATTTTGAATACATAAAAGAGGATTAATTTTTATTAATTTTAATAAATTAAATTATTAATTTATAAACAAAGAGTGGTGCAAATGAAAGTATTATTGCTAGCAGGTGGTTACGGAACTAGATTAAGTGAAGAAACAGATATAAAGCCTAAACCAATGATAGAAATTGGTGGACAACCGATTTTATGGCACATTATGAAAATGTATTCTCATTATGGTTTTAATGAGTTCATAATTCTTCTTGGTTACAAAGGTTATTTTATAAAAGAATATTTCGCTAACTATTATTTGCATCAAAGTGATATTACATTTGATATGTCAAATGGAAAAATGGAAGTTCACAATAATTCAAGCGAACCATGGAAAGTTACTCTTCTAGATACGGGTTTAAATAGCATGACAGGCGGAAGAGTAAAACGTGCTAAAGAATTTATTAAAGATAAGACCTTTATGTTGACATATGGTGATGGAGTTTGCGATGTAAATATTAAAAAATTGGCAGAGTTTCATAAAGTAAATAACTCTAAGGTAACCATGACAGCAGTTCAACCTGCGGGTAGATTTGGTGCATTGGATATAAATTCAAATTTAGTTAATGAGTTTGTAGAAAAGCCTGCTGGTGATGGTAACTGGATAAACGGAGGATTTATGGTTTGTGAGCCAGAAGTTCTAGATTTAATTGAGTCTGATTCAACAGTATTTGAAAAAGACCCTCTTCAAACACTAGCAAAAGATGGTGAATTGAGTGCATTTAAACATGATGGTTTTTGGCAGTGCATGGATACATTGCGTGATAAAACTGCGCTAAATAAACTATGGGATGAAAATCAAGCTCCTTGGAAGATCTGGTAATGGAAAACTTGTTTAATAGCACATACAAGGATAGAGTTGTATTGGTTACTGGACATACTGGTTTTAAAGGCTCTTGGCTTGTTTATTGGTTAGTTCAAATGGGTGCAAAAGTAATTGGATATTCTTTGGAAGCTTCTACAACTCCTAATCACATCGAACTTCTGAAGCTTAATGTAGATTCAGTAATAGGCGACATCAGAGATGAAGAAAAACTCGATAACACTTTTGAAAACTACAAGCCAGAGATAGTTTTTCATCTCGCAGCACAGCCACTTGTTCGTTATTCATATACTGATCCAGTAAATACATATGAAACAAATGTAATAGGCACTCTTAAAGTTTTTGAAGCATGCAAAAAACATGATGTAAAAGCTATAGTTAATATTACAAGTGATAAAGCATACGAAAATAAAGAGTGGGAAAGAGGTTATAAAGAAAATGATCCGTTGGGTGGTTACGATCCGTATAGCTCTTCAAAAGGCTGCGCTGATTTATTAGCTAATTCTTATAGAAATTCATTCTTCAACCCTGCTGAGTACAAAAAGTTACACAATACACTCTTAGCATCTTGTAGAGCCGGAAACGTTATCGGTGGCGGTGACTGGGCAAAAGATAGACTTATTAGCGATATAATGCTCGCAGCATCAAAAGGAAAAAAAGTTATCATAAGAAATCCTCAAGCCACACGACCATGGCAACATGTGCTTGAACCACTGAGTGGATACCTTCAAGTTGGACAAAGGCTATTACAGGAGAAAGTAGAGTATGGTGACGCATGGAACTTCGGACCATCTGACGAAGGAAGCACTACTGTTGAAGATGTTGTTAAGAAGGTTAAAGATCATTGGAATAATTTTGAATATGAATTTAATAAAGACCTCAATCAACCTCATGAAGCAAGATTGCTTAAACTCGATTGCGCTAAAGCAAATAAACTTCTAAATTGGCGAGAGGTATGGGATAGCAAAAGAACTTTTGAAAAAACTGTAAAGTGGTATAAATCTTTTTATGAGAAACAAAAAGTGTTAACAAATTTCGATTTACAAGATTACATTAAAGATGCTTATTCAAAAGGGCTTTCTTGGGCATCTAATAATAAATAATATTTTTACAATGCTTCAATCTAAAAAATGTGAAAATTTTGATGACCTAAGAGTTATTTCACGAGACACGTACTCAGATTCAAGAGGCGAGTTTTATAAAATTTTTAATCTTGATGATCTAAAAAAATTTGGCTGGGATGACTCAGTTAAGCAAATTAATTTTAGTCAGAGTTTTAAAAAGGGAACTGTAAGAGGCATGCATATGCAATTTTCAAAATATGCTGAATATAAGTTAGTAACATGTATTAAAGGATCTATTTATGATGTTGCAATTGATTTAAGGAAGGAAAAAAAAACATATCTTAAGTTTTTTTCAATTCAACTAGATAATGTTAATAAATTATCATTAATGATTCCTCCTGGTTTTGCTCACGGTTTTCAAGTTTTAGAAGAGGACTCACAAATAATATATACACATTCTAAAGAATATAGCAACGAGTTTGAAGGCGGCATTAGTCCTTTAGATCCAGAGATTAATGTTCCATGGCCCTTACCAGTCATTGGTTTATCAGAAAGAGATAAAAAATTGCCACTTGCAAAAGATTTTATATAAGACAAACAATTATGAAAATTCTACATAACAAAAAAATATGTTGTAGGCACTGCAATTATGAAACTAAATTTAAATTTGTTGATTTAGGCAATTCACCACCTTCAAATGAGTATCTAACTGAAAAATGTTTGGATATGCCTGAGATTTTTTACCCTTTGCAGGTTTTTGTATGCAGTAACTGTTGGTTAGTACAAACTAAAGATTTTTCTTCTGGTTCTGAACTTTTTAAAGAAGATTATTCATATCTTTCAAGCACATCCTCGTCATGGCTTGAACACTGTAAAAAATATGTAAAAGAAATAGTGAATGCTTTGAATCTAAGTTCATCCAGTTTTGTAGTTGAGCTCGCATCAAATGATGGCTATTTACTTAATTATCTCAAAGACTATGAAGTCCCATGCTTAGGAATAGAACCAACTGAAGGCACTGCAAAAATTGCACAAAGAAATGGAATTGAAACTTTGGTAAAGTTTTTTGGATACGAAACTGCTAAAAATGTAAAAAAATCGCACAATAAGGCAGATCTAATCATTGGAAATAATGTATATGCTCATGTTCCTGATATCAACGATTTTACAAAAGGGATTAAAACCCTTCTTAAAGACGATGGAACGGTTACTCTTGAATTCCCAAGCTTATTATCTCTGATCAATCAAAATCAATTTGACACAATTTATCACGAACATTTTTCATACTTGTCATTAATAAGCGTTCAGAATATTTTTAAAACTCATGGTCTTAAAGTTTGGAAGATTGAAAATCTAACAACTCATGGAGGGAGTCTAAGGGTTTATGGTTGTCATGAAGAGGCTTCAATCGATATAGATAGTTCTGTTAAAGATCAAATGAACAAAGAAATTGACGCAGGACTCCAAAAAATTGATTCTTATAAAAACTTTCAACAATCATGTGAGGAAATAAAAATTTCTTTTTTAGAATTTTTATTAGAGGCAAAAAAAGCAAATAAAAAAGTAATTGGATATGGTGCTGCAGCAAAAGGAAGTACTCTTCTAAACTATTCAGGAGTAAAAGATGATTTAATTGAATATGTTTGTGATGGCGCAGAGTTTAAACAAAATAAATATATGCCTGGAAGTCATATACCAATAAAACACCCATCTGTTTTAGATGATGATAGTCCTGACTTTATAATAATTTTCCCTTGGAATTTAGCAAATGAGATATCAAACTTGTTGAAAGATAAAAGAAATGAGGGTGCAAAATTAGTTACGTTTATTCCAGAACTTAAAATATGGTAAAAACTTTTTATTATTCTTAACAAAATCTGATCTATAAATAAGTATGAAAATCTTAGTTACTGGTGCTACCGGGTTTATCGGAAATCATCTAATAAATGAAATTTTAAATGATAACAAAATACAGATAATTGCTTCATCAAGGTGCAAAGAAAAAGCATCAAAATATGATTGGTTCCATAAAGTAAAATATTTAGATTATGACATCAATAGCAATCGCAATATAAATCTTTTTGATTATTTTAATAGGCCTGACAGAGTTATTCATTTAGCTTGGGATGGCCTTCCTAATTATGATAATTTGATTCACATTGAAAAAAACTTATTTAATAATTATAACTTTATAAAAAATCTAGTCTCTAATGGCTTGGATGATATTTCTATTACTGGGACATGTTTTGAGTATGGCAAAGTAGATGGTTGCTTGAATGAAGATATAAAACCAAATCCATC
Organism: uncultured SAR86 cluster bacterium; assembly: GCA_902617045.1. Lineage (GTDB taxonomy): Bacteria > Pseudomonadota > Gammaproteobacteria > Magnimaribacterales > D2472 > SAR86A. Next base: position 35,673 of record CACMVA010000001.1, on the reverse strand, counting down.
AAACTCATATGCTATCGCAAAAGATAGCCTAAGAAAATTTATTAATGAATTAAAAAATCAATATAATTTTAGTTATAAATGGATAAGACTCTTTTATATGTATGGGGAAGGCCAAAATAAAAATTCATTAATAGCTCAACTTGAAGAGGCTATTAAAATTGGTGAAAAAGAATTTAAAATGTCAGGTGGAGAACAATTACGAGACTACTTATACATAAAAGATGTGGTATCAAACATCTTAAAAATTTCTTTACAAAATAAGATAGATAATCAAATAATAAATTGTTGTAGTGGTAAATCTATTTCCGTTAAAGATTTTATAGAGAACTACCTCAAAGAAAAGCAACTTAAAATTGAACTTAATTTAGGTTACTATCCATACTCCAAACACGAACCTATGAATTTTTGGGGAGATAATTCTAAGCTTCAAAAACTACTGAATAATATTGTGTAGACATTGAAATTAATTTATGTATTGTAAATTTACAGATTTCTATTAATGATATGCAATTTTATTTATTGGGAAGATATAATAAATTTAATAATAGGGAATAAAAATGGACGAAATATCTAAGTTTGAAAAAGAAAGAATTGAACTAATTAGCTCAAACGCTAAAAATACTGGTCTAAAAGACGCTGCCGACGAATTTTTAACAAAATCTGCTGAAGTTAATTACTCATATAATTTTGAATGGATGGGCCGTCCTATTATTCAATATCCTCAAGATATGATTGCAATTCAAGAGATTATCTGGGAGGTAAAGCCAGATATGATAATTGAAACAGGTATCGCTCATGGTGGCTCACTTATTCTTAGCGCTTCGATGCTTACTCTTTTGGAGGCTTCAGGTGAAATTGAAAATGGTAAGGTTCTTGGTATAGATATAGATATTCGTGAACATAATAAAAAAGCAATTGAATCGCATCCAATGAGTAGCAAAATTACTATGTTTGAGGGATCAAGTATTGACAATGATATGATTAAAAGAGTTCATGAATTTGCTAAGCAAGGTAAGAAGATAATGATCTTTTTGGACAGCATGCATTCTCATGATCATGTATTAGAAGAGTTAAAAGCATATGCAAATTTAACTAGCATTGGAAGTTATTGTGTTGTTTTTGATACATTGATTGAAGACAGACCTAAGGGATTTTACGACAGGCCATGGGATAAAGGAGACAATCCGAAGACAGCAGTATGGGAGTATCTCAAAGATTCCGATGATTTTATTATTGATGAAAACATTGATAACAAAATTTTAATATCAGTTGCGCCAAGTGGATATCTTAAGAGAATCAAGTAGCATTAATTTACATTTAAAAACATCTTTTTAATTAACATAATTAATATCTTAATTAATGCATAAAATTATCTTTTTTGAATACTTAAAATAATAATAATGATTAAAATTATAAGAGATCTCTTTTCTGTGCTTACACCAAGTCAAAAGAAACGATTTTACATACTTCAGATTTTGGTAATGTTGATGGCTGTAACACAGATAGCTGGTGTTGCTTCTATTGTTCCTTTTATGGCGCTAGTTGCGGACATGAATCAACTTAATCAAGACACAATATTTGCTCAAGCGTTTATTATTAGTGGGATAGCGTCAGAAGGATTATTTGTATTCTTATTAGGTGTTGGTGTTCTTGTTATGTTATTTCTTGGAACAATTATTTCTATGTATACTACGTGGAGATTATCTTTATTCGCTAACAAAGTGGGTGTTGAAATAGCCGATAGTTTATATTCATATTATTTGAAGAAAGATTGGTTATTTCATGCTTCTGGAAGCAGCGCTCAGTTAACGAAACAGATTGCAACTGAATCCTTAAGAGTGACTACTAGCATTTTACTTCCTCTTGTGCATATGAATGGAAACTTTGTATTAGTTTTATTTATGAGCATAAGTATCTTTCTTTTTGATCCCATGGTTGCACTTGTTGGTGTAATAATATTTTCAATCGCATACTTTGTAGTATTTAATCTTGTTAACCTTACCTTACTTCGAAATGGGAGAACCATATCAGAGATGCATGAGATACGTTTTCGTCTTATGAATGAAGGATTTGGAGGAATTAAAGATGTTTTGCTTTTAGGAAGATTTAATGATTTTATAAACCGTTTTAACAAAACAGGTACAAAATTTGCTTATAATTCTGGTGTCAATGGCGCATTAGCCCACATACCACGTTATTTTATGGAGTTTGTTGCTTTTGGTTCAATGATTGCACTTGTGCTTTATTTATTTGCTGCATACGAGGGTGATATCAGCATGATCCTGCCAATACTTTCATTGTACGCAATTGCAGGAATGAAGTTGTTGCCAGCATTTCAACAAATATATAATAGCCTGGCAAATATAAAGGGCAATATTGCTGCTTTTGAATCAATTCAAAAAGACTTGACAGATTCGATCTCAACTAAACAAGAGAAACTAAAATCAGATCAAAATTACCTAACTCCTAAAAAACAGATATTGCTTGAAAATGTTACCTTTAAATATCCGAGCAAGGATGAAGCAGTCTTAAATCAATTGAATATGGAAATACCTGTCAATAAAGTAATTGGCATTGTAGGTCCATCTGGTTCTGGTAAATCAACACTCATTGACATATTAATTGGCTTAATTGAAGCAAAAGAGGGACATTTAAAAGTTGATGGCGCTATAATCGATGATCAAAATCGTCGTTCATGGCAAAATACCATAGGTTTTGTAGCGCAAGCTATATTTCTTTCAGAAGGTACTATCGCAGAAAATGTCGCATTTGGTATTCCACAAAATAGAATCGATTTAAATCAGGTTAATAAATCGCTTAAGCTTGCAAATCTTGACGAATTCGTGGGAAGTCTTAAAAATGGAATTCATTCTAAAGTTGGAGAGCGTGGTGTTCAACTGTCTGGTGGGCAAAGACAGCGAATTGGGATTGCTAGAGCTCTATACCACGAAGCAAAAGTATTAATATTTGACGAAGCGACAAGTTCTCTTGATGGAATTACTGAAAAAACAATAATGAAGGCCATTCATCAATTTAGTGGACAAAAAACCATTATCATGATTGCTCACCGTCTAAAAACAATACAAAAATGTGATCAAATTTTTGTAGTTGATGATGGAAGAGTTGCAGATCAAGGCACATTTGAAGAATTAATAGAAAAAAACGAAGTCTTTAAAAAAATGGCATTGCATGCTTAAAGGTTAAAAATAATGTTGAATGAGAGCAAAATACTAAATTTAATTGGCCGCAAAGAGGAGCTTTTTGAAGAAGATGTTAATCAATATGATCGGGAACTCAAAAAAATAGTATCCTCATCCTCTTTTCTTGTTATTGGTGGAGCTGGTGCAATAGGTCAAGCTGTCGTTAAAGAAATTTTTAAACGTAATCCAAAAAAAATTCATATAGTTGATATTAGTGAAAATAATTTAACTGAATTAGTCAGAGATATTAGGAGTTCATTTGGTTATATTGATGGAGAATTTAAAACCTTTGCATTAGATATTGGCTCAGTTCAATACGATTCATTTATCAAATCAGATGGTCAATACGATTATGTATTAAATCTATCTGCACTTAAGCATGTAAGAAGTGAAGAGGATGCTTATACATTAATGAGAATGGTTGACGTTAATATTTTTAATACAGATAAAACAATTAAGCAATCAATTAAAAACTCAACCAAAAAATATTTTTGTGTTAGTACTGATAAAGCAGCTAATCCAGTAAATTTAATGGGTGCAAGCAAAAGAATCATGGAGATGTTTTTGATGCGAAGGTCAAAAGATATAAATATTTCAACTGCAAGATTTGCTAATGTAGCTTTTAGTGATGGCTCATTACTGCATGGCTTTAACCAACGAATTAATAAAAGACAGCCAATTGCTGCGCCAAGTGATATTAAGCGATATTTTGTTACTCCAAAAGAAAGTGGAGAACTATGTCTAATGAGTTGTATTTTTGGAGAAAACAGAGAAATTTTTTTTCCAAAATTAAGCGAGTCATTGCATCTTATATCTTTCTCCGATATAGCTGTTAAATATCTTGAATACATTGGATATGATGCACATATATGTAATTCAGAAGAAGAAGCAAGAAATCTTGTTACAACTTTACCCGAGCAAGGTAAATGGCCATGTTTTTTTACCCCAAGTGATACAACTGGAGAAAAAGACTTTGAGGAGTTTTATACCAGTCATGAAAAGCTTGATATGGATAAGTTTAAAAACTTGGGAATTATAAAAAACAAACCTAAATATGATGAAAGCAAGTTAATTAATTTTGAAGATACCTTAAATAAGTTAAAACAGAATAAAAGTTGGAACAAAAAGCTTATTGTTAATGAATTTTTAAAAATAATTCCTGAATTTAAATATGTTGATTATGGAAAATACCTTAACGGAAAAATGTAATGTTTAAAGATGTTATAAATTTCATTCAAGAAATATATAAATCTAAAGATTTCATTCCTTTACATGAACCAAAATTTTGTGGAAATGAAAATAAATATGTCAAAGAATGTATTGATTCAAGTTTTGTTTCATCAATTGGAAAATATGTTGATGTATTTGAAGAAAAAATTGCAAAATATGCAGGTGCGAAATTTGCTGTTGCAACCAGCAATGGAACCTCAGCACTTCACGTATCACTCTTGCTTGCAAACGTAAATCAAAATGATGAAGTTATAACTCAATCTTTAACCTTTGTTGCTACTTGCAATGCAATTAGATATTGTGGCGGACATCCCATATTCATTGACGTTGACAAAGATACAATGGGTTTATCACCGGCCGCATTGAAAGTTTTTCTTAAAGAAAATACAACTATTAAAAATAAACAATGCATAAACAATATTACTGGTAAAGTAATTAAAGCATGTGTTCCGATGCACACTTTTGGGCATCCATGCAAAATAGATGAGATAAAACAAATTTGTGACGAGCATTATATATTTGTTATTGAAGATGCTGCTGAGAGTGTTGGTAGTAAATATAAAGATAAACATACTGGAACTTTTGGTCAATTAGGAGTGATGAGTTTTAATGGTAATAAAATTATTACATCAGGCGGTGGTGGATGTATTGTTACAAATGATAAGGTTCTTGCAAAAAAGGCAAAACACTTAACCACAACTGCGAAAGTGCCACATAAGTGGGATTTTAATCATGATATGGTAGGTTACAATTATCGGATGCCAAATATAAACGCAGCTTTACTTGTTGCGCAGCTTGAAAATCTAAATTATTTTCTTAAAAACAAGCGAAAGCTTGCAAAAACTTACGAAGAATTTTTCAAAACTCAAGAATACACTTTTTTTAAAGAACCAAAACTTAGCAAATCTAATTATTGGTTAAATACACTTCTTTTTAAAGATAAAAAACAGCGAGATAAATTTTTAAAAGAAACTAATACAAGTAATGTAATGACACGTCCAATATGGATAATGATGCACAAGCTTCCAATGTTTGAAAATGCTCAATGTGGAGATTTGACAAATTCAGAATGGTTTAATGATCGAGTTGTAAATATACCAAGCAGCGTAATCAAATGAATAGTATTGTTTTAATTGGCGCTGGAGGACATTGCAAATCAGTGATTGACGTTATTGAGGAAGAAGGTAGATTCAAGATCGCCGGAATACTAGACAAGCCTAAACTTTTAGGAACAAAAACTTTAGGGTATTCGGTTTTTGGAATTGATGATGATATGTCAAAATTTGCAAAAAAATATAAGTATGCTCTTATAACAGTAGGTCAAATAAAATCACCATCTCTTAGAATCAAGTTATATAATTTAGCTGTTAAATCAGGATTTATTTTACCTACGATCATTTCTCCAAATGCATACGTATCAAAGCATTCATCTATTGGTAATGGTGTTGTTGTGATGCACAACGCTATAGTCAATGCAAATACATCAATAGGAAATAATTGCATTATAAATTCTAAGGCGCTTATTGAACATGATTGTGAAATATCTGACCATTGCCACATTTCTACAAATGCTACTGTTAATGGAGGAGCAATCATTGGATCTGGTTCTTTTATAGGAAGTAATGCTACAACCAAAGAATTAGCACTAATTAAAGATAATAGTTTTATCAAAGCTGGAAGTTTAATAAAGTGAGTGTTTTTATTATTGCTGAAGCTGGCGTAAATCATAATGGATCTGTTGATTTGGCAAAAAAACTCATTGATGTAGCATCAGATGCTGGTGCAGATGCTGTTAAATTTCAGACATTCAAAGCAGAAAACTTGGTTACCAAGGATGCGCAAAAAGCGGAATATCAAAAAAGGAATTCAAATAAAAAAGAGTCCCAATTTGATATGATAAAGAAGTTAGAACTAGATATCGAAACACACAAAAATCTTATATCTTATTGCCAAAGTAAAAATATAATATTTTTATCAAGCCCTTTTGATATAGAAAGCATTTACACCTTAAATGATCTAGGCCTCGAAATATTTAAAATACCAAGTGGTGAGATTACAAATCTCCCATATTTGAGACAAATAGGTAAGTTAAATAAAAAAGTTATTCTTTCTACAGGAATGTCGGATATTAAAGATATAAAAAATGCACTTGATGTTATTACATGTGAAGGAACAACTAAAGAAAATATTACAGTTCTTCATGCCAATACAATGTATCCAACACCCATGAGCGACGTAAATTTAAAAGCAATGACAACAATAGGAAATACTTTTGATATTGCTTTTGGTTATAGTGATCATACTATGGGAATTGAAGTTGATATTGCAGCTGTGGCAATGGGTGCAAATTGTATTGAAAAACATTTTACTCTTGATAGGAGTATGAATGGGCCAGATCATAAAGCAAGCCTTGAGCCAGACGAATTAAAATCTATGGTAAAAGCGATTAGAAATATTGAAAAAGCTCTTGGAAGTAATATTAAAAAACCTTCAAAAAGTGAAAAATCCAATATTAAATCAGCTAGAAAGTCGATAGTAGCTAAAACAAAAATAAAACAAGGTGATGTTCTCACAGAAAAAAATTTAACAATAAAAAGACCTGGAAATGGTATAAGTCCTATGAGATGGGATGAAATTGTTGGGACAAAAGCAACTAAAAATTATTTAGAAGATGACTTAATATGATCAAAAGAAAAATTTGTGTCATAACAGGTACAAGAGCTGAATATGGATTGCTTTATTGGTTATTAAAAGAAATTGAGTCTAGTAAAGAACTCGAACTTCAATTGATAGCTACAGGCATGCACTTAAGCCCAGAATTTGGATTGACTTATAAAGAAATTGAGAAAGATTTTTCAATAAATAAAAATATAGAGATGCAGTTATCATCTGATTTAGATTTAGATATTTCAAAATCTATGGGTTATGCACAAGCATCATTTACAGAAGCATTTAGTGAACTAAAACCAGATATTATTGTTGTTCTTGGTGATAGATATGAAATCTTCAGCGCAGTTGTATCAGGTATGATGTTAAGGATACCAATAGCACATATACATGGTGGCGAGTCTACTCTGGGTGTAATTGATGAGGCTATTCGTCACAGTATTACAAAGATGAGTCATATACATTTTACCGCCAACGTTGAATATAAAAATAGGGTTATTCAACTTGGTGAGCAGCCAGATAGAGTGTTTAATGTTGGCAGTTTAGGTATTGAAAATATAAGTAGACTAGATCTCTTAGATAGAAAGGCATTTGAAGAATCAATTAACTTTAAATTAAATAAAAAAAACATATTGGTTACGTTTCATCCTGTTACTCTTGAGAACAACACATCTAAACTCTATTTTAAAGAACTACTTGATGTTTTAGATGAGCTGAAAGATACAAATATTATAATAACAAAAGCTAATAGTGATTCTGGTGGAAGAGTTATAAATTCAATGATTGATGACTATGTAACCAGAAATTATCATAAATCTGTAGCATTTACTTCATTAGGTCAATTAAGATACCTTAGTGCCATGAATCATGTTGATGCAGTTGTAGGAAACAGTTCAAGTGGAATAATTGAAACTCCAAGCTTTAGAATAGGCACTATAAATATAGGTGACAGACAAAAGGGTCGTATAAAAGCAGATAGTGTTATTGATTGTTTGCCAAATAAGAAATCGATTAGAAATGCATTCAAGATTCTATATTCAAAAGACTTCCAATCGAAATTAAAAAATACTGAAAGCCCATATGGTTCGAGGTCACCAAGCAATGAAATTCTAAAAGTTTTAAAAACCGTAGAGCTTCATAATATTATTAAAAAATCATTTCATAACATAAATCATTAATACTTAAACAATGCATAATAACTGAGATATTTTGGAGTATAGGATGAAGACTAGAATTATTGCAAAATTAGATGCTAAGCCGCCGTTTATTGTTAAACCAGTCCATTTTGAGGGCTTAAGACAAATTGGACTACCTTTTGAGTTAGCAAAAAAATATTATGAACAAGGGGCTGACGAAGTATTTTACATAGATATCGTAGCATCTCTTTATCAAAGAGAGATTTTATTCAATGAGATAGAGAAAACCGCAAATGAATTATTTATACCATTTGGCGTAGGCGGTGGAGTAAGAACAATAGAAGATTTTTCAAAACTTTTTGATAATGGAGCAGATAAGGTAGTTATTAATACATATGCTGTTCAAGAAGATCCTGAAATTATAAATAAAGCTGCTCAGATATTTGGTAACCAGTCTGTTGTAGTAAATATAGAAGCAAAAAAATGGGATTCACATTACGAGTGTTTCACAGATTGCGGAAGAATTAGATCAGGTAGAAATGTTATTGAATGGGCTGAAGAAGTTGAATCAAGAGGCGCAGGAGAAATATTGTTACAGTCTGTGGATGCTGATGGAAGACAAAGAGGGTTTGATATTGATCTTGCGAAAGAAGTTGTTGAAAATATCAAAATACCTGTAGTTGTCTCAAGTGGCGCTGGAAAACTTGAAGACATAAAAGCGCTTATCGAGTGCGCACAACCTAGTGGAGTGGCTATAGCAAGTTTACTTCACTACGATTCATATCAAATAGTAGATATTAAAAATTATTTAAGAAAGAATAATATTGAGGTTTCAATATGAGTAATGTTATAGGAATAGTTAACTATGGAATTGCTGGAAATATCCACAGTATTGAAAAAGCTCTTAAAAAAGCAGGAGCAAAGACTTTAATCATAAATAAAGCAGAAGACTTTACTAAAGTAGATAAACTAGTATTACCAGGTGTTGGAAGCTTTAAAGATGCAATGAAAGAACTTAAAAATGATGGTTTCATAGAGCCATTAAATAATAACACTAAACCAATTCTTGGCATTTGTTTGGGCATGCAAATATTGTCAACTGTTGGATTTGAATATGGACAAACAAAAGGTTTCAATTATATAGATGCAGAAGTAAGGCCCATGCTAGTTGATGCAAAAGTCCCTCACGTTGGATTTAATACAATTGAAGTAGTAAACACAAATAAGATTATAAAAGGATTAGAAAAAGCAGAATTTTATTTTATGCACTCATATGAAGTGGTAAATTACACAAATATTGTCTCATTAACAGAATATGCTGGTCACAAGTTTGTATCATCAATACAAAAAGATAATATTTATGGTGTGCAGTTTCATCCTGAAAAAAGTAGGGACGCTGGAATACAACTACTAAAGAATTTTATTAATTTAGGAGAAAAATAATGGACAAATTATTTGGTAAATACGGATTGCCACTTAATGTTGCATTTTGTAAAAAATGCACTATGAACAATCAAAGACCAGCGTCAACGGTTGAATTTAAGCAAACAGAAAAAGAAAAAAAACAAACTCTAGCATTTGGAAAAGATGGTGTATGTGATGCATGTAATTATGCTGAAATGAAAAAATCTATTAATTGGAAAGATAGGCACAAAGAATTAGAAGATCTGTGTAACAGATTTAGAAGAAATGATGGTAGATATGATGTTGTAGTTCCAGGAAGCGGCGGCAAAGACAGCGTTCAGGCTGCCCATATATTGAAATATAAATATGATATGAATCCTATTTTAATTACTTGGCCTCCAGCTTTATATACAAACATAGGTAAAAGAAACTTTGATTCATGGTTAGAAGCCGGTTTTGCAAACTACACCTACAATCAAAATAAAAAACTACATAAATTTCTTACAAAAAGCGCATTTTTGAATCTAGGTCATCCATTCCAACCTTTTATTTTAGGACAAAAAAATCTTGCACCAAGGTTATCAGTACTGCTAGACATACCACTTGTTATATTTGGAGAAAACGAGGCAGAGTATGGTAATGCAATAGAGGATAATGAAAAGCCTACTAGAGATCCAAAATATTATAGCGCCGAGTTAAGTTTGAAAGATTTAGTCTTAGGTGGGGTGCCTGCCGAGGAGTTAATTGAAAAATATGGATTTAAATTATCAGATTTAGAAGCATACTTCCCTACAAATCCTTATGAAATACAAAAAACTGGCACAGAAGTTCATTACCTTGGATACTATGTAAAATGGCATCCACAAGAAACGTATTATTATTCAATTGAAAACAGCAATTTTATGCCAAATGACCATAGAACCGAAGGCAGCTTTAGCAAATATAGCTCACTGGACGACAAGATTGACTGGCTTCACTATCACACCACAACAATAAAATTTGGAATAGGAAGAGCTACTTATGATTCTGCCCAAGAAATTAGAAACGGAGACATAACCAGAGAAGAGGGCATAGCATTAGTAAAAAGATTTGATGGAGAATTTCCAGAGCAATATATAAAAGATTGTTGTGAATACATGGATATATCCTTACAAGATTATCATGATGCTATAGAAAAGTTCAGAAGTCCGCATTTATGGGAAAAGATAAATGGAACTTGGGAATTAAAACATCCCATCTGGAAATAAATAGGTTATGAAAAATATCAAAGATATAATTGTTAAAGAATCTATTTCTATTTTAGAAGTTCTTAAAATTATTGATAAAAGCTCAAAACAAATTGCAATCGTAGTTGATGACAATGATAAGCTATTGGGTACTATTAGCGATGGAGATATCAGAAGAGCTCTTTTAAAAAATATTCCTTTAACTGAGTCAGTGAAAAAAATATATTTTAGAAATCCAACAGTAGCAAGTATCAATGATTCCAAAGAAGAAATAATTAATATTTGTAAACTTAAAAAAATACATCAAATACCAATAGTTGATGCTAAATATAATTTAGTAGGATTAGAGATTCTAGATGAGTTGATAACAAAAGAAAAAAAATTAAATAAGGTAATTCTTATGGTGGGTGGTCTTGGAACCAGACTACAACCTCTTACTGAAAATACTCCAAAACCAATGTTAGAGGTAGGAAACAAACCAATACTTCAAACCATTGTAGAAAAGTTTGCTGAGTATGGTTACACAAACATTGTCATGTGTATAAATTACAAAGCGCATGTAATTAAAGATTTTTTTGGTGATGGGGCTCAATTCGGAGTAAGTATAAATTATATTTCAGAAGAAAAGAGGATGGGTACTGCCGGAGCATTGAGTTTATTAAATTATAAAATGAAAGAACCATTTTTTGTAATGAATGGTGATTTACTAACAAATATAAATTTTGAACATCTGCATGATTTTCATTTATCAAATAATTCTGTTGGTACAATGTGTGTGCGAGATTATGATCTTCAAGTTCCCTTTGGAGTTGTAAGTACTGAAAATACAAAAATATTGTCTATTGACGAAAAACCAGTACAAAAATTCTTTGTAAATGCCGGTATTTATATGTTAAATCCAGAAGTTTTAGATTACATACCACAAAACAAGTTTTATGATATGCCAACCCTTTTTAATAAGCTTATAAGTGAAAATGAAAAAGTTATTTCATTTCCTCTCAGAGAGTATTGGTTAGATGTAGGGCAAATAGATGAGTTTGAAAAAGCTAAAAAAGAATATCATAAAGAATTTTAATGTATAAAAATAAAAATTTTTTGGCTGTTATCCCGGCAAGAGGTGGGAGTAAAAGGCTGCCTGGAAAGAATATATTAGATTTATGCGGAAAACCTATTATTGCATGGAGCATTGAGGCTGGACTAAATAGCTCATATATTGACAAAGTTGTTGTATCTAGTGACGATGAAGATATCTTAGATACTGCTAAAAAATTTAAAGCGGAGATTATCAAAAGACCAAAACAACTTGCAAGTGATACAGCATCTTCATTTGATGTTGTGAAGCATGCTATTGATAATTTAGAAAGTTATGACTACATCGTTTTACTTCAACCAACAAGTCCACTAAGAAACAATAAACATATTGATAAAGCAATAGAGTTTTTGGAAGAAAAAAATGCTGATTCAATTATTAGTGTATGTGAAGTTAATCATTCACCACTTTGGAGCAATACCCTTCAAGAGGATTGCTCTATGAATACTTTTATAAAAGAAGAGGTTATAAATAAACGAAGTCAAGATTTAGAAAAATACTATAGGTTAAATGGAGCTATTTACATTTGTAAAATAAGTAAGTTTTTGAAAGAAAGGGAGTTCTTTTTAGGTGAAAATACATATGCTTTTATCATGAATAGAGAGCACTCTATAGATATTGATGAAAAGATAGATCTCGAATTTGCTAGAGTATTAGCTTCAAATCACTCTTAGTTCTTCTTAAAAAAAAGAAAAATAATTCAGAATTATTCAGGCTTCATAAATGATAATTAAACATTGGAAAAGAGTTTTTCGTTCGATCTATTATTTTATAAAACTAATATTTATTGCAAAAGAATATGATGTGGTGTTCGTAAGCTCTACCTCCTTTAACAGAGGCAAAGATGGTGAGAACAATTTTTTCAAACCCATGATCGAATATTGTATAAAGAATGATATTAGTTACATAGTATTTGAAGAAACATATTTTAAATCCTATATAAATTTCGACATAGATAAAAAATCAATTCCTCTAGACTTTATAACAATTGTACAAATTATATTTAGGAAAATTTTTAATTTAAGATATGAAAAACCTACAACAGTAGACCAAATATATTATCAAGACTTAAAGATTTCTAAAATTTTAAAAAGTTTATTCTTTAAAAAATTCCATTCAAAAATTTACATTACTTTAATATGGAATAACGTTACATTGTGGAGATCCATAAGCCCATCAGCATGTGTAGTTGATTACCAACACGCCTATATTTATGATGGAGAAGATGAATATATAAACAATGGTCGCCCACCCAAAGTAAAGTCAGCTAACAATGTTGTGGCACTTGTTCATGGTGATAGATACAAACGCATATTGATTGATAGCGATAAATCAGGTTTTTATAGTGAAAAGAACGTAATTACTGTTGGACTTAATAATCTTAAACACTTTAATAAAAAAATATCATCAAATAATAAAAAAATACTTTTTACTTTACAGCACACTCCAGATTTTACCGATGAAGAGAATGATACTTACATTAAAAAAGTTGAAAATTTAATAGAAATAAATTCAAAGTTTTTATCATCAAATAATTATGAAATTATTTTTAAACATCATCCAAGATATAGCGAAAATGATTCTCAAGATTTAAATATGAAACATCAATTTACCAGATTTGATAATGATGCACCTATATCTGATTTATTTGATGAAGTAAGTCTTCATATTACATTTCATTCCACATCTGCATTTGATGCAGCCTCAATCGGCATACCAACGATTTTTATTGATATGCATGAGCCATTATCGCCCTATGAAATGTTTTTTAAACAGTACAATTATCCATGCAAGGATTGCAAAGTAGAAAATTATGAAGATTTAAAAAACATATTAGTAAACTTGGGTGAAAAAGACATTTTCAATAAATATTCTGATGATGTTCGTAAGTGGTCAGAAGAATTTTATTGTGACTTCAATGAAATAGTTTTTGAAAAATTTCTCATGGACAAAATTAATAATTCAAATGATACATAGTTAAATAGTAATGGGTAAATAATTCTAAAATGAAAAAAATATTATTTGTTTTTGGTACTCGACCTGAGGCTATTAAGATGGCGCCAGTGATTAAGGCATTTAAAGATGAAAAGATTTTTGATACAAAAGTTTGTGTTACTGCACAACACAGGCAAATGTTAGATCAGGTGTTGGATATATTTGATATTAGACCAGATTATGATTTGAATATCATGGAACGTGGCCAAGATTTATTTGATATCACAGCAAATGTGTTATTTGGAATGAAAAATGTTTTTTCTGAATACAGTCCTGACCTTGTTTTAGTTCATGGAGATACTTCAACCACATGCGCCACTTCAATTGCAGCCTTTTATCAAAAGATAAAAGTGGGGCATGTTGAAGCTGGACTTAGAACTGGAAACATTTATAGCCCATGGCCTGAAGAAGTGAATAGGCAAATATCAGGCGTGATAGCAAATTATCATTTTGCACCAACTACAACAAGCATGGAAAATCTTTTAAAAGAAAATAAAAATAAAGAAAATATCGTAGTCACAGGTAATACGGTTATTGATGCACTTTTTTTAGTATTAGATAAAATTGAAAAAGATAAAAAACTCAAAAATAAAATTTTAAAATCTTTTTCAGATCAATATAAATTTAATGATGATAAAAAAATAATTCTAGTAACAGGACATAGAAGGGAAAATTTCGGTGAAGGCTTTACAAATATATGTGAAGCATTAAAAAAAATAGCAGATAAAAATCATGATGTTGATATAGTGTATCCAGTTCATTTAAATCCAAATGTTCAAAAACCTGTAAAAAATATTCTTTCGAATTCAAAAAATATATATTTAATAGATCCGTTATCGTATGAAAATTTTATCTATTTGATGAGTAAATCCTATTTCATAATTACAGATTCTGGTGGGGTTCAAGAAGAGGCCCCAAGTCTCGGAAAACCTGTGCTTGTATTGAGAAACACAACTGAACGCCCCGAAGCAGTGGATGCTGGTACGGTTAAGCTTGTAGGAACAAATTTTGAAGCTATCGTCAACGAATCCCAAAAGTTTTTAGATGATAGAAAAGAATATAAGAAAATGTCAAAAGCACATAATCCTTATGGAGATGGCTCTGCATCAAAAAGAATATTAAATTTTCTTAAGACAAAAAAATGAAAAGGATCGTTCTTTATATAGACTCAAGCTCTGTGAATGATGCAACCCGGCACTATATTGATATTATCAAGAAAGCTGCCTTAGATCTTGGATATACCTTTTATTTTTCAGAATCAATCAATAACATCAAATTTAACGATATTATCCTAACTATTGTCCCCAATAATTTCTTAAAGGCATT
Organism: uncultured SAR86 cluster bacterium; assembly: GCA_902617045.1. GTDB lineage: Bacteria > Pseudomonadota > Gammaproteobacteria > Magnimaribacterales > D2472 > SAR86A. The sequence goes on along the minus strand of CACMVA010000001.1, from coordinate 20,399 downwards.
ATTATTAAGACCATTTTCTAAAACTTTGTTTTGGAGCCAGGGTATTGAACCAGAAGAATGCTGGCTTCGTGAGAAAAATTTCTTCAAGTACTATGCAAAGAACATAATTGAATATGTTTCGCTTAGGTTTTCAGGCATGCAATTCCTTGTATCTGAAGCAATGCAAAATCACTACAAAACTAAATACGGAATAAATTTTGCAAATTTTCAAATCATGCCTTGCTACAATTTACATCACAAAAAAGCAACATACCTTAATTTGGAAAAATACGATAGTCCAACTTTTGTATATGCCGGAAGCCTTTCTGCGTGGCAAAATATCGATGAGACCCTTCAAGTCTACAAGCAAATAGAAAATATAATTCCTGAAGCAACCCTGACACTACTTACCGAAGAAAAAATAAAAGCACAAGCCCTTATTAAGCAAAATGATATTCAAAATGCTCAGGTTAGATATGTATCACTAAATAATTTAAATGAAGAGTTATTGAAGTTCAAATATGGATTTCTATTAAGAAAAGATATTAGAGTAAATAATGTTTCCACTCCAACTAAGATGAATTCATATTTATCAAGTGGAGTTATTCCAGTTTACACAGATGCTATAAAAGATTTTTTAAAACATATAAATTTAAATAATTTCAACCTTAGACTTAAATCAAGTGATTCTATTGAAGAAATGGCAAATACTGTAATAAGTTTTGAACATAATGTGAGAGATTTTACGGATTTAAATAGTCATATAAAAAATATTTTTAATGATTACTTTAACGACAAAAAATACATTGAACAGATAAAAATTAAGTTAAAGAGTTACTTATCAAACTAAACTTAATTAACAATAAGCAACTTTTAAAGTGATTGATCTTGAAGTATTAATATACTCTCATTCAAATATATATTTACAATTATTGGATTATACTAATCAGTAACAACAATGAGAGTTTTACATATCATTAGTGGACTAGGTAATGGGGGTGCAGAAGCAGTTCTATTCAATTTATGCCAATCTGATAAACAAAATAACCATATAGTTATTTCTTTATTAGATGAGGGTAAATATGGATCATTGCTTAAAGAAATTGGTATCGAAGTATATCCATTAAATTTTTCTTATAAAAGATTAAATTTTTTTGCTTTTTTAAGGTTGATTAAATTAATCAGGCAAATAATGCCAGATGTTGTTCAGACCTGGATGATTCACTCTAATATTATTGGTGGATTAGCAGCTAAACTTATTGGAATTAAAAAAATTTTCTGGGGCATCCATCAAACCACATTATCTAACAATAAAACAAAACCAATGAGCCTTCTGATTACAAAAATAAATGCTTTTTTTTCAAATATTATTCCTACAAAAATTATTTACTGTGCTGAGAAATCTAGAAAAGATCAGGAAGCTATCGGCTTTAAAAAGACTAAGGGAGAAGTTATACAAAATGGTTATAACATTGAAAATTTTAGACCCAAAAAATCTATAGATCAATCGTTGCGAATTGAATTAGGTATTTCTAATAATTCTCCACTTTTAGGTTACGTAGGACGGTATCATCCTATGAAAGATCTAGGAAATTTAATAAAATCATTGGCTTTATTAAATCAAAATTTGAAGAATGTTCATGCAGTCCTTGTGGGATCAAACATAGATCAAAATAATAAAGAATTAGTGAATTTAATTGACGAATATAAGCTCAATCATCGTGTGCATCTAGTTGGTGAAAGAAATGACATTCCCTTATTCATGAATAGTATTGATTTACTTGTACTGTGTTCATCCTATGGAGAAGCATTTCCAAATGTTCTCAACGAAGCAATGTCATGTGGCACACCTTGTGTAACAACTAATATTGGAGATTCAGCTTTAATTGTTGGTAATACAGGATGGGTTATTCCACCAAATGATAGTAATGCCTTAGCAAAAGCAATTAACAAAGCACTAGAAGAAAAACAATCCAATCAAAAATTATGGACGCAAAGAGAGAAGGACTGTCGTCACAGAGTCATAAATAATTTTAGTCTTGAAATGATGACTAAAAAATATCTTAAATTGTGGGCTACTGAAATTAATTAAGAATTTAATATATGAAACAAAATTTATTATAAGCTTATGTTTTTTTATGATATTCCAAATTTACTTGCAATAATTATTGTTGTGTCAATATCTTTTCGTATTGGCTTAGTTCCGCTATGGTTATCATTTTTTCTAATTTTATTTTCCTTTACGCCCTTTTTTCTTAATGATGTTCTTTTTCCAGCAGCATATATGCCAGACCAATTTCAGTACTTTGAGGCTACACAAAGATTACGAGATTTTAATTTTGAACCTATTGACAACAATAACTTAAAAATAAATGTTTCTAACTGGCTTCTTGCGACTATACCTTTGCCATATATTGAAACAATCAAAAGCCTTGGATTTTTTAATAGATTAATTGCCACAATATTAATAATTTGGTTATATTCATCTAAAAATCTCAGAGGTTGGCCGCTTTTATTAATACTTTTCTATCCAAGCTTTTTGCTCTATAGCTCTTTAGCTCTAAGAGATACATTAGTTTTAGTATTTATGATTTTTGCAATTATTTTTTATATAGAAAAACGAATGTTTTTGGCATTATTAGTTTCTTTGCCGCTAGCAATTATCAAGTTTCAGAATTTCTTCTTGGTAATAACCTATTTTGTAATCCACTCATATTTTACTAAGGGCTCATTGATTTATAAATATAGATATGTTTTTCTGGTGATAATACTTGCCATATTAGTACCCTTTATTTTGACTATAATTGAATATGTTGACTATTACAGGTATGCGTTATTTATCGAGGATGGTGGTCGCCCAGGCTCATATGTTCAAATAAAAACTTTTGGAGAATTTACTGTTGCAGCTCTTCAATCGGCACCCTATTTTTTAATGAAACCATTGCCTTGGGAAGCAGATAGCTTTTTGCAGACCATTCAAAGCTTTGAGAATTTTTTAATATTAATCTTTTTAATTTTTATTTTTCTTAAAGCATATAAGGTTGATAAAAGCGTGGCATTTAAATGGTTTGTATATCTATTAGCTGCCTTTAGTATTTATGGATTAGTAATCTATAATTTTGGAACAGCAGTTAGATATAAATTTCCTTTTATTATGATTATAGTTATTGGAATAGCTTATGAATTATATTTAAAGTACGATCACTTAATCTTAAATAAATCAAAAAGAATATGAGCAAATATTTCAAATTTGATATGGGATTGAGAAGATGAATATTTTAGTAACAGGCGGAGCTGGTTATATAGGTTCACATACTTGTATTGAGCTACTTCAAGCTGGCTATAACGTTGTTGTTATAGATAATCTTTATAATTCGTCTTCGCAATCTTTAAAACATGTTGAAAAAATTACAGGTAAAAAAATAACTTTTTATGAGCTAGATATTCGTGACAAAAAAGCACTTAATAAAGTTTTTGAAGAAAATTGTTTTGATGGAGTTATTCATTTTGCAGGCCTAAAAGCCGTTGGTGAATCAGTTAAAAAGCCAATGGAATACTACAATGTAAATGTATATGGATCATTTATCTTGGCTGAGTTAATGAAAAAATTTGGTTGTAAAACTTTAGTATTTAGCTCATCTGCTACAGTTTATGGTGAGCCGAATGTGATACCAATTAAAGAAGATTTTCCATTATCTCCTAAAAATCCATATGGAAGATCAAAGTTAATGGTTGAAACATATCTTAGAGATATATTTTTAGAGAACGAATCATGGCATATTGGAATTCTTAGATATTTTAATCCCGCAGGAGCTCACGAGAGTGGATTAATTGGAGAAGATCCTAATGGAATTCCAAATAATTTACTACCGTATATATCTCAAGTAGCAGTTGGTAAATTTGATAAATTAAAAATTTTTGGCGATGATTATAAAACTCATGATGGAACTGGCGTTCGAGATTACATACATGTTGTAGATTTAGCCAAAGGTCACTTAATGGCGCTTGAGGCATTAAGTAAAAAATCTCAAATTTTAACTTTAAATCTTGGTTCAGGTAGAGGTCAATCTGTTATTGACATGGTAAAAGCATTTGAAAAAGCATCATCTAAAAAAATACCTTATGAAATTGTTAATAGAAGGCTAGGGGATATTCCTGCTTCATATACCGATACCACTTTTGCAGAAAAAATTTTAGGTTGGAAGCCAAAATATGACGAAAATAAGATTTGTGAAGATGCTTGGCGTTGGCAACAAAATAATCCATCTGGCTATGAGTAATGAAAATTACTTTTTGGGAAAAGTGTAACTAATGTGTGGTGTTGTTGGCTATGTTGGGCAAACTAAATATCCAGAAATTTGTTTAAAAGAGATGGTCAATGCGATTAATCATCGTGGTCCAGATAATACGGGTATATGGGCTGATTCAAATATAGGCCTTGGACATGCAAGATTATCTATAATTGATTTAAGTTCAGCTGGGCATCAACCGATGCATTCAGTTTCCAGAAATTTTGTGATGATATTTAATGGCGAGATTTATAATCATAATGAAATTCGAATGGAATTGAACAGTCTTTATGAAAGAAAATGGATAGGGCACTCAGATACAGAAACACTTCTAGAGGCAATTGAGCAATGGGGATTGGAAGCTACTTTAAATAAAACAAAGGGTATGTTTTCAATTGCCCTATGGGATAAAAGAAATAGAAATCTCTACTTAGCAAGAGATAGAATGGGTGAAAAACCTTTATACTATGGATGGGTCGACAATCAATTTGTTTTCGCTTCAGAGTTAAAAGCAATCAAAAAGTTTCCAAAATTTAACAATTCAATTGATCGAAATGCATTAGCTTTATTTTTACGATTTAATTCAATTCCTTCTCCATATTCAATATATGAAGATATTTTTAAACTAGAACCTGGAACCATAATTCAATTTAATGCTGACTCTAAGAAAATTGTAAAAAGTACTTATTGGTCAACTGAGGAAGAATTTATCAAATCAAGTTCTTCCGTCTTCTCAGGAAATTTTGAGGATGCAGTTAATCAATTAGAATTAATATTATCTAAAGCTGTATCTTCACAAATGGAGTCAGATGTTCCGTTGGGAGCTTTTTTGTCAGGCGGAGTGGATTCAAGCTTAATTGTGGCTTTAATGCAATCTCAATCTGCTAAAAAGGTTAATACTTTTTCCATTGGTTTTAATAATGCAGATTTTAATGAAGCAGAGCACGCTTCAATGGTTTCAAAGCATCTAGGCACAAATCATTCTGAGTTATATGTTAATGAAAGTGATGCAATAGATGTTATTCCAAATTTACCACATATATATGATGAGCCTTTTGCAGATTCTTCTCAAATTCCAACCTACATAGTTTCAAAATTTGCAAAACAAAATGTTTCTGTAGCTTTATCAGGTGATGCTGGTGATGAAATTTTTGGTGGATATAATCGTTATGTATATGCTGAGAGAATGTTTAATAGAATTCAAAAAATACCAGTATCTTTTAGACGTATTATCTCTAAAGCTATTTTGAGTACTCCTGAGGATAAACTGGAAAAACTACTTGGAGTAATTACAAGTAAAAGTTATGCAAATATTGGTGACAAACTACATAAGGCAGCTGGTATTCTATCTGCGGAATCAGTTCATGATTCACATTTCAAATTAGTATCACAAATTCATAATCCTGAAAATTGGCTTGTAAATTCAAAAGAATACAAAACAATATTTAATCATGATATTTCTAGATTTAAAGGACTTAACTCAGTTGAAAAAATGATGGTCAATGATTTAGTCACATATCTTCCAACAGATATTTTAACAAAGGTAGATAGAGCAGCTATGGCAGTTTCTCTAGAAACAAGAATTCCATTCTTAGATCCTGATGTTATTAAGTTTTCTGCATCTTTACCAATGGACTATAAAATCAAGAATGGCGTAACTAAATTGATATTGCGAGAAATATTATACAAACACGTTAAAAAAGATTTGATTGAAAGACCTAAAATGGGTTTTGCTGTTCCATTAGCAGATTGGTTGAGAGGGCCTTTGCAAGATTGGGCAGAATCTCTTCTGGATGAAAATCGTTTGAATAAAGAGGGATTTTTTAATGTCAAATTAGTTCGAAGAAAATGGCAAGAGCATATATGTAATAAAAGAAATTGGCATCACCAGCTTTGGAATGTTTTAATGTTTCAGTCTTGGCTAGAAAGGAATTAGTTATTTATGAGGAGAGCCTATGCAGTTAAGTGATATGCAAATAGCAGTAGTTGGTTTGGGATATGTTGGCTTGCCTTTGGCAGTAGAATTTGGTCGAAAACGTTCTGTGGTTGGTTTTGATATTAATGAGTCAAGAATAAAAGAATTAGAGAATTACCAAGACAATACACTTGAAACAACTCAAAAAGAACTAAAAGATGCAATTCATTTATCTTACTCATCAAATCTTGAGGATATAAAAGATTGTAAAATTTATATAATTACTGTTCCTACTCCAATTGATAACCAAAAAAAACCTGATTTAAGCCCATTAAAAAAAGCTACCCAATTAATAGGATCTATACTTAAAAAAGGTGATATTGTTATATATGAATCAACTGTCTATCCAGGCGCTACTGAAGAAATCTGTGTTCCTATCCTAGAAGAACAATCTAGCTTATCTTTTAATAAGGATTTTTATTGTGGGTATTCACCAGAACGTATAAATCCGGGTGATAAAGAACACCGTATAACAACTATAAAAAAGATAACTTCAGGATCTACTCCTGAAATAGCAGTACTAATTGATAAGTTATACAAAGAAATTATCTCTGCAGGAACACATAAAGCGAGTAGCATAAAAGTTGCCGAGGCTGCAAAGGTGATAGAAAACACTCAAAGAGATGTCAATATAGCTCTTATTAACGAACTCTCAGTTATTTTTAACAAACTGGATATTGATACTGAGTCAGTTCTTGAAGCAGCAAGCACGAAATGGAACTTTATGCCTTACAAACCTGGCCTCGTTGGAGGTCATTGTATTGGAGTTGACCCATATTATCTTACTCATAAAGCACTAGAAGTTGGTCATAATCCAGAAATGATTCTTGCTGGAAGAAGAATTAATGACAATATGGGCCTATTTGTAGTTGGTGAAGTTTTAGATTTGATGCGTAAAAAAAATATAAATATTGAAAATGCAAATATATTAATAATGGGATTAGCTTTTAAAGAAAATTGTCCAGATATTCGAAATACAAGAGTTATTGATTTAGTTAAACAATTTAAAAGTCATAATTGTAATGTTGATGTTTATGACCCCTTGGTTAATAAAAAAGATGCCATTAAAGAGTATGGCATTGAATTAATAGATAAACCAAAACAAGATAAATATGATGCTATTTTATTAGCAGTTGCTCATGATGTATTTAGAAAGTTTTCTTTAAATGAAATAAATCTGCTTGGGAAGGGAAATTATGCTCTTTATGATGTCAAATACTTATTTGAATTAAATGAAGTTGATGGAAGACTTTAAATGACTAAATACGATCAATTGCAAGAATATCTAATTAATAATCAAAGTAAATGGTTAGTAACAGGGGTTGCAGGATTTATAGGATCTAACTTACTAGAAAAACTTTTAATACTAAATCAAAAAGTAATAGGTTTAGATAATTTTGAAAATGGCTTTCAAGATAATATCGATCATGCAATTGAAGATGCAAATAATATTGTTGGGAAAGATATTAGTAATAACTTTAAGTTTATAAATGGCGATATAAAGGATTTAAACGATTGCAATAAAGCATGCGATGGAGTTGACTATGTTTTGCATCAAGCTGCAATTGGTTCTGTTCCAAGATCAATTGAAGACCCCATTAATACTAATAGCGCAAATATTGATGGTTTTTTGAATATGCTTTTAGCAGGGAGGGATGCAAATGTAAAACGCTTTGTTTATGCTGCATCAAGTTCTTCATATGGTGATAATACTGATCTTCCAAAAATTGAACATATGACTGGTAACCCTCTAAGTCCATATGCGGTCACAAAACTTGTTAATGAGCTTTATGCAGATGTTTTTGCAAAGAACTATAACTTTAAAACAATTGGTTTAAGATATTTTAATATTTTTGGTAAAAGGCAAGATCCTAATGGTGCTTATGCCGCAGTTATTCCAAAATGGGTAGATTCAATACTAAATAAGAAAGATGTTTACATTAATGGTGATGGAAAAACTAGTCGAGATTTTTGTTATATCGACAATGCTGTTCAGATAAACCTGCTTGCAGCTACAACTCAAAATGAAGAAGCTTTAAATGAAGTTTACAATGTTGCTCTAAATGATAGAACTAGCCTTAATGAACTTTATCAAATGATTGAAGATAGATTAGTTCAAAGTGTTCAGGGATTAGAAAAGAAAAAACCAATTTACAGAGAGTTTAGATCCGGGGATGTTAGGCATTCTCAAGCAAGTATAGAAAAGGCACAAGAGCTTCTAGATTATCAACCTAAGTATAGAATTTCTGAGGGTATGGATAAAGTAATAGATTGGTATGTCAACAATAATAAATCTAAACAATAGTGGTACATCCTTTGTCCCTCGATACAATATTGAATTAAAATTAGTGGCATATGAAAAATATAGATAAAAATACAGTTGATGGATTTGGAGATGAATGGTCAAGATTCGATCAGTCTTTCTTAGATGAAGAAGAGCAACAATTACTGTTTAATGAATATTTCTCTGTTTTTCCATGGAAACAAATTTCTACTGAGTCTGTAGGATTTGATTTAGGGTGCGGCACAGGTAGATGGGCTAAATTAGTTGCTCCAAAAGTCAAAAAACTTATATGCATTGACCCCAGCAGCGCTTTAGAGATTGCAAAAAGTAACTTGTCAAAATTTGATAATTGCGAATTTGAGAAAGCTACTGTTGATGAGATGTCAATTAAAGATAATAGTATGGATTTTGGTTATTCGCTTGGAGTTTTGCATCATGTACCAAATACTGCTTTAGGTATCAAACAATGTGTTCAGAAATTAAAAAGTGGCGCTCCTCTTTTGCTATATTTATATTATCGTTTTGACAATCGCCCCTGGTGGTTTAAATTAATTTGGTACATCACTGATTTATTAAGAAAAATAGTTTCAAAAATGCCTTATCAGCTAAGATACATATCAAGTCAAATTATTGCTATATTAATTTATTTACCATTGGCTAGAACTGCTTTTTTTCTTGAAAAATTGAATTTTAATGTTAACAATTTCCCATTGACTTCATACAGGAACTTGAGTTTCTATACCATGAGAACAGATGCTTTAGATCGATTTGGAACAAGGTTAGAGCAACGTTTTACGCGTGAAGAAATAAAATACATGATGCAGAATGCTGGCTTAGAAAATATTAAATTCTCAAATTCAAAACCATTTCATGTTGCTGTAGGATATAAAAATAGTAAATAAGATTTAATCAATTATTAAAAGATGAGAATATTAATTCTTGGGACTGTACCAAATGATTTATTAAATTTTAGAGCTGATTTAATAAAAGATATTTTAAAAAAAGATCACGAAGTTATAGCCTCATCCTCATCACTCGACTCAAAGTTGAATGTTTATGTAAAAAAATTGGGCATTACATATGAACCAATCTTTTTAAATAGACATGGCTTAAGTTTAGTAGGTGATATTAGAACGCTTATTAATTTATTAAACTTATTTAAAAACCGAAAACCTCATTTAGTTTTAGCTCATGGTATTAAATTAGTTATATGGGGCGGCATTGCTTCAAGTTTAAGAAATATTCCTTTTTATGCACTGATCACTGGGCTTGGTTTTGCATTTCAAGGAAAATCCTTGAAAAGAAGGTTTTTAACAAAGTTAGCATCTTTTTTATATAAATTAGCATTAAGGAATTCTAAAGCTGTTATATTTCAAAATAAAGATAACAGAGATTTATTTATAAAAAAGGGGATTGTGCCTTTATCTAAAACACATCTCGTTAACGGTTCAGGTGTAGACATTAAAAAATTTGGTTTTACCAAGCGACCAGAAACATTTGTTAGTTTTCTTTTAGTTTCTCGTTTACTGGGTGAAAAAGGATTAAGAGAATACGCTGCTGCTGCAAGAATTGTGAAAGATAAATTTCCAGAGGCTAAATTTTGTATTGTTGGAGCAGAAGACGCATCATTGGATGCAATTTCAATAGATGAAGTTAATAGCTGGTCTGATTATGTTTTATACAATGGCTCAACTGATGATGTAAGACCTTATATTGAGAAATGTCATGTATATGTTTTACCTTCTTATCATGAAGGTTTGCCACGAAGTACTTTAGAAGCCATGTCGATGGGCTGCCCGATACTTACAACAAATGCATCTGGATGCAAAGAAACTGTAATTGAAGGTGTCAATGGTTATATGGTACAAATAGGATCGTCAGAGCAACTCGCAAAAAAAATGATTTGGTTTATAGAGAATAAAGATAAGATACCTTTAATGGGCAAAGAAAGTAGAATAATTGCTGAAAGAAAATTTGATGTAAGAAAGGTTAACAAAGATATGTTGAGAATTCTTGGTATTTAAATTTTTTATGTTGATGACTTTTAACCACCAGTTTATTATGACAAGCATGAGTTCAAGATTGAAGATAAAAAAATTATAAAAAGTATATGAAAATTGAAGAATACTGGAATGATATCGATATCAGACTTGAAGAATTAGCTATTAATGGATTTGTTAAGTTGCCATCTTTGGACAAGTTTGATCTTGATTTTATCGCTAATGACATATCTGATGAAATGGGAATTTCAACATTCAAAGAATTGGGATCGCATCATCAGAAGTTTTTAGATAATTTACAGGTTGATAAACATTTGACTCCAAAGCTTTTTGAATTAGCAAAAAAAATGTTCAGCTATAAGGGTGATCTTTCAAATCAATATCATGTTGCTAGAAAAGTTGAGCCCGGCAATTCTAAAGAAATGTTTAGAGCTCACTTTGATTCTCACTTATTTACAATGGTTTTACCCATTAAGATTCCTGATGCAACAGAAGGCGGTACTGCTGGAGATCTTATCTTTTTTCCAAATGTAAGAAAAGCGCCTAGTAATGAAATTTCTAACTTTATTGGAAAAGCATTTTATAAGAAGTATGCATCAAAGGAAGGAATGGATAGTTTTTCCTTAAAAAATCAAAGTAAAATCGATGACTTTAGAGATTATCAGCCTTTGCTTTTCATTGGCAACACCACCTTACATACTAACTATCCAGTTTCCAATAATTGTTCTAGTTACAGGCTAACTCTGTTGGCTCATTTTTTCGATCCATCTCCGAAGTATGGAGTAGGGGGTTTATTAAGACTAATAAGAAATAGATAAAGTTATGATCACTTTCGATAATTTAATACAAGAAACTCCTTATCTAATTCTAAAAGACAAATATGATGAAGCATTTAAAGCGAAACAAAAAAATATTGAAGCTATAAGTATTTCCTCATATTCATCAAAAAAACAAGAGGTTAACTCAAGATATGTTAATCTCAAATTTGTCAACAATAATGAATTTATTTTCTTTTCTAATTATAAATCTCCAAAGTCAATGGAGTTTGATTCTCATAAACAAATAACAGCTCTAATTTATTGGTGTAATACAAATACACAGATTAGGATGAAAGCATTAATTACTAAGACTAGCAAAGAGTATAACCAGATGTATTTTGCCGGCAGAGATTCAAAAAAAAATGCCTTGGCAATTTGTTCCGAACAATCAAAAACTATAGATTCATATGAAGAATTTCAAAAGAAGTATGAATATTCTTTAAAGACTAATGACTTAACTAAGTGTCCTGATTATTGGGGAGGATTTTCATTTACTCCATATTACTTTGAATTCTGGGAAGGACATGAATCCAGACTTAATAAGAGAGAGTTTTACGAATTAAAAAATGGCGAATGGATTAAAGATTTTCTTCAAGCTTAAGTATTTGCGAATTTTAAATATTAGTATAAAATCCAACTAATTTTATGAAAAATTTATCTTGTTCTCATATAGTGCGATCTTGTCATTAGCAATCCTATAAATGTTTTTTTCTTTCAACTTACTCTAAAAGGTATTAATCATTAATAGTACAAAAAAAAATATTCCTATTAATCAGATGATTAAGTCTAATGAAGTAATGCTGATAGACAATAATGGAAAAAAGAAGGGGATTGTTTCAATTGAAGATGCTCTAGAGGCAGCAAATAAAGCTTCTTTGGATTTAGTTCAAGTTTCTCCCTCTAATTCAAATCCTGTTGTTTGTAAGCTTTTAGACTATGGTAAACATCTTTTTGATAAAAAAAAGAGTCATTCATCCTCAAAAGTTAAAATTAAAAGAAACACTGTAAAAGAGATTAAATTTAGACCAACAACTGATGTAGGCGACTATAATATCAAATTAAAGAAGATTAAAAGCTTTATTCTTGATGGAGATAAGACTAAAATAAGCGTCCGTTTTAGAGGAAGAGAAATACTTAATAGTGACATGGGTCTAAATCTTTTAAGTAAGTTAAAAGATGAGCTCGCTGATATAGCTCAAGTAGATCAAGAGCCTTCGTTGGAAGGTAGGCAATTATTAATGGTTTTATCACCTTTAAAGAAAAAAAATTAGTTGAAGATATTGTTATGGGATATAAATTAAAAACACATTCTGGAGCTGCAAAACGTTTCAAGAAAACTGGTTCTTCTGTTAAAAGCAGAAGCGCTAATAGAAATCATATCCTTACTAAGCAGTCTACAAAAAGAAAAAGACACAATAGAGGCCTCAATAAATTATCAGGAACTGTCTTGAAAATGGCTTCAAACTTAATAAAAAGATAAGTAATTATGCCAAGAACCACTAAGTCTGTAACAGCAAAAGCTAAACATAAGAAAGTTTTGGATTCCACTAAGGGACACTATGGTGCTAGGAGTAGATTATACAAAACTGCCAAACAATCAAATATCAAATCTTTACAGTACGCATTTAGAGACCGAAAAAATAGAAAAAGGACTTTTAGGGCTTTATGGATCGCAAGAATTAATGCTGGAGCAAGAGAACTAGGTGTTTCTTATTCAACTTTAATCAACTCAATGTCAAAAAAAAATATCACTCTTGATAGGAAGATTTTATCTGATATTGCTGTTTCAGATAGCACAACATTTGAAAAAATCGTAAAAGCTGCTACTAGCTAAAATGTTCCCTAATAATGTCATCTAATAAAGACATTTCAGCTCCAAAGATTATCAAAGACAGGGGTTCAATTCATCCTATAAACCATTTAAAAGATTCAATAATGAATCTATTAGTTTCCTTTGGCTTTGAAATTATAGATGGCCCTGAAATTGAGACTGAAAAGTTTAATTTTGACATGCTTAATATTAAAAAAACACATCCTGCAAGACAGATGCATGACACCTTTTATGTAGAGAACAAATCAAATTTGTTAAGGACACACACCTCACCAGTTCAAATAAGAGGAATGCTTGAAAAAAGACCACCATTAGCTTTTATTTCTGGTGGTAAAGTTTACAGAAAAGATGATGATGCAACTCATTTACCAATGTTTCATCAAATCGAGGGAATTTTAGTAGATAAAAATATTAGCTTTGCTCATTTAAAAGATTTGATATATAAAATTGTTTACTCGTTATTTGGTGAAGATATTGAATTAAGATTCAGACCTAGTTATTTTCCATTTACAGAACCATCAGCTGAAGTTGATATTTTGTCCAGTGAGGGAAAGTGGCTCGAAATTCTTGGTTGTGGTTTAGTAAATCCTGTAGTATTGGAGAATTGCAATATTGATTCGAATTCCTACTCTGGCTTGGCATTTGGATTGGGTATTGAAAGAATAGCTATGTTGAAACATGGAGTAAAAGATATAAGAGATTTTTATAAATCTAATCTAGATTTCCTGAGTCAATTTAAATGAAAATAGCATACAGGCACTTAGTAGAATATATTAATGAAAACCCATCAATAGAGGAGATTTCTGACTGCTTGTTTCAATTAGGGCATGAACATGAGATTGAAGAAAATATCTTTAATATGGAATTCACTCCAAATAGAGGTGACTGCCTCTCAATAAATGGTCTTTTAAGAGATTTATCAGTTTTTTACAATGTTAATACAAACCAAGAAATCTATAATGATAAGTTAAATAAATTAGAAATCGATTTTGAAAATTTATCACAAGATATTTGTCCTCAAATCTCATTTCTTAAATTAGAAATAGAGAACATCCCCAATAAATACAAAGATTATTTGAATGATTATTTTAAAGATCTTAATTTAAATAAAAATAATTTCTTCACAGATATTTCTAACTATGTTTCATATGAAAATGGACAACCAACTCATTGTTATGATGCTAATAAGATAGATGGAAAAATAGTATTTAAAGAATTACATGCTAATCAAGAATTTGAAACATTACTTGAAAAAAAAATTAATCTATCCGACAAAAATCATGTGTTCTTGTTAAACGATAAGGTAATAAATTTAGCTGGAGTTGTTGGAGGAAAAGAAACATCATGTTCCATAGATACAAAGACAGTCCTTGTTGAATGTGCTTTTTTTAAACCCGAGGCAATAATAGGTAAGTCTGTTAAGTACGATATTCAATCTGAGGCATCATATAAGTTTGAAAGATTTGTTGATCCAGAATGCCAAGAGAAAACAATTAGAAGATTTATAAAAATTGTTGAAGAACACACAAATATAAAAGATGTGTCTTTAATCACATATAAATATAAAAAAAATAATGTTACAAAAATTCCTGTTAACACTAATGTGATTAATCAAATAATAGGTACCAATATTAGCCAAAATGAATATTTAACTTATTTATCTAAATTAGGCTTTATAGTAAATGATGAAAATATAGAAGTTCCGTCATATAGAAGTGATATCGAAACTCAAAATGATTTAGCTGAGGAGATTGCAAGAGTTATTGGATATGACAATATTGAAAGGAATGAAATAAATATCCCTAAAGCAAAACTTTCAAATATTTATGATATTGAGAATAAGTTGAGGTTTTTTTTATTAGATCACGGTTTTTATGAAGTAATTAATTCACCTTTTGTAGGAACTGGTTCAAGCAATTCTATTTGTGTTGATAATCCGTTAGATTCTAATAAAAAGTTTCTAAGATCAAATTTAACTCAATCATTATTGGAAAACCTTCTTTTCAATGAGAGAAGACAAAAAGATTCAATTAAATTATTTGAAATATCGGATATCTACAACATCAAAGATAACAAAGTTAATGTATCAAGAAAGCTTGCAGTCATTGCAAGTGGAAGAGCTGGGCATAATTATAGAGACTTTTCAAAAAAAATTAGCAAAAAGTATCTTGATTCGCTTTTTAGAGAGTCTTTACCAAGTGAAAATTTTGAATTTAAGGTATTAAGTCGAGATTCATTAAATACTAAAGTAAAAAATGAAATTATTAGTTGCGAAGTTGATATATCAAATTTTTCAACTGATGTTCTAAGTTATTCAGAGATATCTAAGCCACCTGAAAGTTTCATAGAATACTCTCCTATTTCTGATTTACCATACTCTATAAGAGACTTATCTTTTTCAGTAAAAGATTTCACAGAATTAGATAAGTTTAAGAAGTACATTTTAGAATTTAAACACGATCTTTTAAAAGAAGTATTTATATTTGATTATTTTAATAATGAAAAAAATGCCGAAATTAAAATTGGCTTTAGATTTGTTTTTCAATCATCAGATTCTACAATCACAGAAACGCAGGTAAACAATATAATAGATGTTATAATAAAACATATTGAGGAGATTGATGGTATTACTATACCTGGTTTAAATTAAATCATACTTCCTATGTGGGTTAAAAATTTTGGTGAGTTAAAAAGATTATGAAAATTTTAAAGATTGTATTATTGTTGCTAGTGACAGTTTCTGTTAAATCACAAGAATTAGATACTGAGTTTCTTGAAAGTTTGCCTGATGATATAAGGAAAGACATTCAAGAAAATAATATGCGAAAACTTGATGGAACCGCTGAAAAATATAGCCCATATATCTACTCGTCAAAATTAACAAAAGCTGAAACTTTTTTGAAATTAAAAAATAGATTAGAAGCAGATCTATTAGAACTTGAGAGAAGATTAGATTCTGATGAGTCAGTTGAAATCAGCAAGGATTTGAAACTTTATGGATCAGATTTTTTTAATACATTTCAAACTTCATTTATGCCAATTAATGAACCTAATCCTGATTCTGGGTATATGCTTGATGTTGGAGATGTTTTAGAAGTTCAATTGGTTGGGCCAGACGAATATATTGAAGAACTCCCAATAAACTCTGATGGGTCAATAAGTATGCCAAATATAGGAAAGGTAATTATTGCTGGATTATCATTAAATGATGCCTCGCAGCTAATTAAATCTAAGGTTAATTCAGCACTTATAGGTAATGAAGCATTCATTAGTCTTACCGAAATAAGAGATGTGAATATAATTGTCACTGGAAATGCAGAAAATCCAGGAATCTATACCTTAACTGGTAACTCTAATATCTTACATGCTTTGTCTGCTGCTGGTGGTATAAGTAAGTTTGGATCCTTGAGGGAAATCAATCTCATAAGAGACGATATTATTATTGAAACATTGGATATTTATGATTTGCTAATCGAAGGAAAATACAGCCTCAAAAAACGACTCAGATCTGGAGATGTTATATTTGTTGAGGCAGTTAAAAACATTGTTACTATTGATGGTGCAATAAACAGACCTGCTATGTATGAAACTATAGATGGTCAAAAACTTTCTAGTATTATTAATTATGCCAATGGCATTACCCGAAATGCTGACCGAGAAAATATTTCTCTTGAAAGACTGCAAGATGGAGCATTAAAAACCATACCAGTTCCAAATGACAGTTATTTTGAAGCAATTAATGTTGAAGACGGAGACTATGTTTACTTTAGAGAATATCCATATAGGCAAGCTAAAATTTCAGGTGCTGTTCTCAAGCCGGGTACTTATACAATGGCTGCTGGGGATACAATTAACGACTTGATAAAAAAAGCTGGTGGTTATACGGAGAATGCTTATCAGTTTGGTGCAGTTTATTTAAATGAGGACGCAAAAGCTGTAAACGAGTTATCTAAAGAAATTTTATATCAAGAATTTTTGGATAATATTATTGCTGTAAGTCAACAAAATATAGGTGGGAATTTTGATTTGGCTCCAATTGTAAAACTAACAGAAGAATTAAAAAATACAGAGCCAAACGGAAGAATTGTTATAGACTTACTTAATGACTCAACCATTGATCGTTATAGCGTCAAAGAAGGAGATGAGCTATTTGTTCCAGAAATGAATAATGTGGTTTATGTATATGGTGAGATTTCTTCTGAGGGAGCTGTAATGTTTTCTGAGAATCAAGGAGTTGAATATTTTGTTGATAAATCGGGAGGCTATAAAAAGTTTGCAGCCGACGAATCAATATATGTTCTTCATCCAAATGGAGAGTCACAACTTTACAGATCAAAAAGAAATATTTTTGAGAGTCGCCCCAAGAGCGAAATGCAAATTTATCCTGGTTCAATAATTTTTGTACCAAGGGCGCTAGATGAATCTGCTCCGAGAAGATTAGCAGCTCAAGCTTATGTCTCAATCCTTGGTAATCTAGGAATTGCTTTGGCATCTTTATCAGCAATAAATGACGACTAGATAAAGATGAATGAAAAAAAGCGTTAAAAGTTATTTACACAATTTTTTAGTATTAGCTACATTCCTTTTCATTGATCAGGTTCATGGGGACAGTTTCGAATATAATTTATATAACAATTATGGAATTGTTGGATTAATACATACTCCAACTGCAAGAATCTATGATGAGGGTGTGCACGGAGTAACAGTATATGATGGAACGCCCAATCAAACAGTAACTCTGTCCGCCAATCCTTTTGATTGGATGGAGGCATCTTTTTTCTACACTAATGTTGAAGATAGGCCCTATTGTTATGACTTTACCTCACCGTTTTGTAGTCAAGATTTTAAAGATAAAGGTTTTAATGTAAAAGTAAGGGTGAAAGAAGAGGGCAAATTGCCTGCCATTGCAATTGGATTGCAAGACTTTGCAGGTACAGGTATTTATAGTTCAGAATATATAGTTGGTAGCTATGGAATAAATAAAACTGATTTTCATTTTGGATTAGGTTTTGGTTTATTAGATGGTTCTGACCAAAGTTTCAAGAATCCTTTAAGTTTAATTTCTGACAAGTTTAATGATAGGCCAACCGAATTAGAGGGTTTGGGAGGAAGTTTTCAACCTTCGAGATATTTTTCTGGCGAGACAGTATCACCTTTCTTTGGTGTATCTCATGTTGTAAGAAATAAGCTTATTTTAAAACTAGAGCATGATACTTCGGTCAGGCCTGGGCTAGTGCCTTTCAGAGAGCCAAAGAGTGATTATTCATTTGGCTTTGATTATTTAATTAACGATAACTTTAGCATTGGAATGTCTTTTGAGAGAGGCGACTATGCTACTTTTAAATTTGTTTACAAAAATGACCCCATTAGTACTTATCAGAAATCTCAATATGCAAGAGGAGATCTTCGTGAAGGAGATAATAAATACACTCAGTTAATAAACAATCTTGAAGAGAATGGTATTGGTGTAAAGAAACTGACTGAGAGTGCAGGTTCAATAGGCCTTCAACTTACTCAAGTTATACACCCCAATCTTCAAGTCGTAGAACAAATTATTGCACAGTCTGCAAGAGATGCAGGAATAACTAAAGAAATTAAAAAAGACATTGAAATTGCAAATCTATTAGCCGTCTCAGAGATTGACGATGCTTATGAAAAAACTGCTCAAACAATATATGAAAGACAATCTAGTAAAAAATATAGTACAAGCACTCGTTTACAATTCAGACCATTTCTTGCTTCGAGAGAAGAATTTTTTAAAGGCGCCTTGATGCTAGAAAATGATACTGAATTCATAATTAGAAAAAACCTGTTTTTTAACACCAACTTAAAATATAGCCTTGCGGATAATCTCGATGATTTGTATTTACCACCAGTAAATACTTTCCCTGCTCAAGTAAGATCGGATGTTAAAGAGTATCTAAATAAAGTTAAAGATGGAGGTATTTTGATAGGAAGAGCGCAATTTGATTACCATTTAACCCCTTTTGAAAATCATCATATTATGATGTCTGCTGGAATATTTGAAGATATGTTTTCTGGAGCAGGAATGGAATATTTATATTTCATGCCAAATACCAATTATTCATTTGGAATAGATGTTTTTAAAGTTTATAAAAGAGACTATTCTTGGAGATTTGGCCTATTAGATTATGAAAATACTCTTGCAACAGCAAACTTTTATTATAGAAATTATGGAACTCTACCCTTTGATATGAGGGTTTCTGCAGGAGAATATCTTGCTGGTGATGTTGGATTCACTTTAGAGTTATCTAGATCTTTTTATAATGGCGTACAATTTGGGGCTTTTGCTACTTTTACCGATGTTACTACTGAGCAATTTGGTGAAGGAAGTTTTGATAAAGGAATATTCTTTAATATACCGATTTATGGAAATATGATCAATTATACTTGGAGGCCTTTAACAAAAGACCCAGGTGCAACGCTTAATAGAAGACATACCTTGCATAGTTTATTAGTCAGGCTAAAGCCAATAAACTAAACTATCTGGCTAACCACTATTTATAAAGACTAAACTAATATATTTAAATGTTTATAATTACTACATAATATTGTGTATTTTTTACAAATTATGCGTTAAAATTTGCGTCCGGAGTTGTATAACACCTAAATTTATGTGAATATAGCTTCTATTAATAGCATTTAAATTAGAGGATATGGCTATGAAAAAATTTTATTTGGTTTGTTTAACATTACTTTCTTTTGGACTTAGTGCTGATTTGCCTGTCGAAAAGATGTCTGATATTGAAACAAGAGTTGGTTCCATGAGTCTTAATGAACTTCAAGATAGAAGATCATTCTTAATCAGACAAGAGAGTCAATTGATGGCAACTCAATCAAGTACTCAAAACCCTTCAACTGTTAAGACTACATCTAGTAGACTTGCTGAGATTAGAGCTGAACTAAGTGCTATACAAAAAGCACTTATTGCCATTGTTGGTGTTGCTGCAATTAGTTCACTTTCAGATGATGGCTATGATGATAACGTTCCACCAGTCATATCATTAAATGGAAGCAATCCAGCAACTGTTGAATTAGGTGCTACTTATACTGATGCTGGTGCAACTGCAATGGATGAATTTCATGGTACAACTCCTGTTACCTCTTCAGGAACAGTTGATACCAACACAGTTGGATCATATACAATTACATACACAGCCACTGATAAAGATGGTAACACTGCAACAGCAACAAGAACTGTA